>NZ_CEEDAI010000001.1:0-416901 GCF_979252805.1 Pedobacter sp. AC402
TGTTTTGCATATCTACTGGTTCGGTTATTCAGCCACCCGATCTAACCAGGTCTACCTCGCTAACACCACTGGTTTTCGCATTTATCGTGAAACGCTTTCGCGTTTTTCGTGCGCCGCTTCATACGTGAAAAATATGACAACTTATACCATTCTTATTATTTTAAGCGGATTAGTAATTTTCTCTTATCTGTTTGATTTAGTGGCGAGTAAAACTAAAATACCATCGGTTTTATTGCTGCTGTTGTTGGGCATTGGATTACGTTTTTTAGTAGACTACCTTAAAATACAAACCTTTAATTTTCTTTCCATTTTACCAACGCTGGGTACGGTTGGCTTAATTTTAATCGTTTTTGAAGGCTCGCTCGAACTCAAATACGATCAACATAAAAATAAGATCATTAAAAGTGCCTTTCTATCTGCCTTAACCATATTATTGGGTACCATTTCGGTAATCACAATTATAATTTATCAAATTAGCCATCAAAACCTCTATACCTGTATTGCAAATGCCATTCCTTTTAGTGTAATCAGCTCTGCAATTGCCATACCTTCTGCTGCAGCTTTAAGTAATAAAGACAAAGAATTTGTGATTTATGAATCTTCGTTTTCTGATATTTTAGGGATCATTATCTTCAATTTCGCAATTACAAACCACTCCATTACCACCTTCGGCATTTATTGGGCTTGGGCTGAGTACATTTTTAATTCTGTTATTATCTGCCATTGCCTGTGTGGTACTGTTGTATATTATGGGGCGTTTGGTACACCATATTAAGTTCTTTTTAATTATTGCCATACTGATCCTTGTGTATGCCATCGGCCAATCGTATCACCTTTCTTCACTGGTTCTGATCCTCAGTACAGGGCTTTTTCTCAACAATGCCGATACCATCCGCAATGTATGGTTCAGAAGTATATTTTTATATAAAAACTTAACTGCCGATTTATCGCAGCTTTATCAGTTATCGGCAGAGAGTGCCTTTATTTTACGCACCTTTTTCTTTGTTATTTTTGGTTTTACCATGAATATTAACGACCTGAACAATAAAATTGTGCTGGCCAACGGCTTTTTCATTCTGGCCTCTATATACACCATCAGGATTTTCTTTCTTAAGGTATTTAAAAAGGAAAGCCTTACCTCGATTTTATACATTGCACCCCGCGGGCTGATCAGTATTTTACTCTATTTCAATTTACCGGCAAGTTTAAAAATACAGCAAGTGGGTACACCATTTTTGTTCCTTGTTGTACTCGGATCGAGCATTGTAATGACCTTAGGGATTACCTTGAGTACAAAAAAAGGTTGATTTGTTGATTGATTTGGGCACTCAATTGTTTTTATTGAACAACCCAATCACAAGATCGTAGGTGAACGAAGCCACGCGGAATGGAGAGATCTTTTAAAATATCTTATTGGAATTAAAAGCTTTCTGCAATGTGGTTTAAAGTCGGTTTTCTGCATCTGTCATCTCCACTCAAATGTCTTTTTTCACGCAAGATGATCCTTGGGATGAATCCGAGGTAATCGGCTAATGAAAATAAATCACCTATGGTTTAAACGTAGATGAAATATCTTTCATTTGGCGCAGCTCTGCCAAAACATTTGGGTTAGCCTGATAATAAATGGAATAGTAGCTGAGCTCGTTTAATTGATTACCTGGATGCTGTTTGAAATTAAAGCGGGCGATATTGGGATTAATGGCATGAATGGGAAGTGCAAGGGTATTTACAAGTGCGTTAAACACTACCGAAATAATGGTTTTTGAAGCGTATCCCGCTAAATCTGGCTGTTCGTGCCCCCATTGATCTATCATTTTGCCCCGCGAATCGGTTTTGTATTCCGTTCCGGTGTTCATCGCCAACCTTTAAAAAACTTGTGCCTTTATATCCTTTTTTAATGGTTCTGATCTGTACTGTTTTAATTTCTTTAATAGGGACATTTATATATTCGCCATCGTGGTTTAAAACAACATCAAGCGAATCTACTTTGTACAAAATCCCTTTATACTTGCCGTTTTGGGTTTTAAGAATGGCAATATGTGGTTTTATAATTTGAGCCATTGCAAAATTGGCAAACAGGAAAAAGACGAATGTAAAATAGAGCGTTTTCATATTGATGTTTTAAGGTGAATCAATATAGTAAGGTTTCTACTGGATTACTAATTTTTTACTTACTAAATTAATCCAAAATGCTGATGAAAATGACGTAGTCTAAATAATTTCATCACTCGGAATATAAGTAATCGCATTCCGCTACGCTATTATTACCAGCGGGCAGTTGAGGGGGCTTCACCTCCACCAAAGTATTGCAAAATGTAAAGATTTATTTTATAAGACTACCCAGGATAAGCACCTTTAGTTAATCAACCCTGGATTTTAGATTATTGACTGGAACCTAACTCCCCATTTCTAAAATCTTATCAAATTCTGCTGCCTTTAAGGGCATTACCGATAAACGGCCCTGGCGCACCAAAGAAATATCAGTTAAACTTGGCTCAGCTTTAATCTGCTCTAATGATACCGGATTTTTCAGACTCTCCACAGGTGATAAATCAACCACTACCCAATTTGCATCATCGGTGGTAGGATCCTGATAAAATTCTTTTACAACCTTTGCAATTCCAACAACGTTCTTGCCTTCGTTACTGTGGTAAAAAAGCACTAAATCGCCCTCTTTCATGGCTTTGAGGTTATTCCGGGCCTGATAGTTACGCACGCCATCCCAAAAGGTACGGCCATCCTGATTAAATTTTTCCCAACTGTATTTAAAAGGCTCTGATTTTACTAACCAATGGTTCATCTGTGTGTCTTTATTTAAAAGCCCAAAACTAACAAAACGGAATGGATTAGAAAATAGGTTGGAGAATTTCGCACACGCGGGACACGTGCGCCAGCGAGTGGGAAGGATTCAAATTCAGCGTATCTTATGTAATCGAAAATGCTGTACTCCGCTTGTGTTAAAATAAGGGCGAATCATGTTGCTTTGCAGCTGATGATTTAGCACATATTCTCAGTTCGCAGGCGGTGAGCGCTTGTACAAGTGTATTAATAGCATATATTTGTTTTACATCTAAATCATAGATATCATGACTCTTAAATATCTCGTTCTCACAATAATTGGACTCTCCTTTTTCAATAGTTTAAAAGCACAAATCTCTGACTGTCTAAAATTCAAACAGGGGAAGTTTAATATGATGTATAACGGAAAGTTATTAGTAATAAAACGCGATGCGACCCATCAATATGAATATTATGATGGTTCTGACCGTTCCGAATTCTTATAGTATTGAATGGATTAGCAATTGTTCATATACCTTGAAACCTGATGCAGATAACTATAAGAGGTTCCCAAATGCCCCTAAAAACGCACTTATTACCGTTAATATAATCAGTTACAGTAGAAACACATACAAGATAAAGGCTACGTCAAATTTTAGCTCTCAGATACTTAAAAGTGAAATAACTAAAATCAACTAAGGTTTTGTTTTATCTACTTCAAACTATAATATCGCGTCATTATTAAGAACTTTACTGCAACGACCCTCGCTCCATACATACCTTTTGACTAGTAACCCCCTCTTATCATAATAAGAAAGCAGATACAAATTAATGCATCTGCTTATAATTCGCTTTTACCATTGTGTGTTAAAAGTGATAGTGCGTCATGTTATTTTCCTTAAGCTATTAACTAAGGGCAACCTAAATTATACATCAGTTAGTTCCAGATGTACTTTAATAAATACGGAGCTAGTTAAATTGCGGTTTTCGTAAATCGACAACACTGAGGAGTATTTCAGTTATTTGAGGCAAATGTTAATGGCTTTTAATAAACCCCAGTCATTTGTGTTAAAACATAAATCGTACCTCTTTACTCTGCAATTACCAGTCCTCACACATTTTCTCAGTTCGAACGAGCTGAGCCTTTCTTTACGCGTTCTTTAAGCCATCCTTTTTCAGATAATTTTTCAACAGAATATTCTTTCGGGTTAAGATAATAATTCAATTCGTCATGCATTTGCTGTATTTTCAGGTTTTTTGGTTCAAGGTTTAGAGCTATCGAACAATAATGATAAGCTTTTTGATTATCTCGAAGATTTACTTTATAGTTTAGTGCTTGATTAACAGCTGTTATAGAATTTACGTGAATTTGAGTCTTTGTCAAATTTTCACCAGGGTAGTAGGCTTTTTCAAAATGCTTATTAGCCAAATTTGCTTTCTCATGCTTACCGATTCGATTTTGATGATACATAATATCTTTTGATTGGGCGGCATATGCTTGACCTAAACCTAGATTGACACGTTGATTGTTTGAATCAATTGCTAAAGCTCTTTCAAAATATTTGATGCTTTCTTTGATTAATTCCTTCGAATTTTTACTTTTCCCCGTTCTATTCTTGAGTTCCAGAAAACCCATTTCAATTAACGCTTCAAGTAATTGACTATCCAACTCAATAGCCATTGAAAATTCCTTTTTAGCTAGCTCATAATGGTTTACGAAAAAACTATTCTCCTGAATTTTACCTTTAATAAGATACAAAAAGGCAAATTGACTATTTAGCTTAATTAGTTCATCAATTAATTCAATCGCATAATCATAATTCCAATTTGACATTGCAAGAGTTTTGACAGCTTTTTCTGATGCAACACGTTCCTTATGATTTCCTGCATTTGAACGGTACTGGGCATTATTAAAACCACTGTCAGAAAAGGTCTTTCTCTCCTGCATAAAAACTTCATATCTACTGATTAAATGTTTTTCATCAGGTAAGTTCAAAAAGTTTTTACTATATATTTTAGCTAAATGTGGTACGTTATATCCAATCTCCCCGTTATCGGTTTTCTGAGAATAACACAAAGAAATGGTTGATAACTGTGGTAAAGCTTGATAACCAATTTCATCGTTATTAAATTCAGATATATAACAAAGATCATCTGCAGTAAGTAATTCTTCTTTTTCAGACAATGACAGAATATATAGAACTTTTTTTTCAACCTCTGAGAGTTTTTCTATTGAACCTTGAAAACAAAACTTTAAAATATCATGATAAGCATCTCCACTTTTAAGGTTTTCAAGTACAAGTGTAATTGGTGTGGCTTTGGCAAGCTGATGCGCAACCAATTGTCCTGCTAATGGCATGCCTTTAGTGTAAGAATATAGTTCTTTCAAATATTTCGCAAAAATATCGGTAAATAGTGCGTCTTTGCCTGAGAAAATCTTGAATTGAGAGTTCAAAAAATCAGGAAATTCCTCTTCCTCTGAAAATCCATTCAAATTTATTCGAGCCATATAAAAATCACCTAAGGTCTCTCTTGTCGTTAAAATTGCTTTAGTATTTTTAGATAGATTTTCCAAAAACGAAATTAAGTCCTGGTCATTTAAAGTTTCAAGATTATCGACAACTAATAAGACCTTATTATTATTAAAAAAATCTTTTACAACTTCTTCTTTTTCCTTTTGTTCATAATCCTCGATCAGTCCGTTCGATTCTAAAAACTTATGAATATCCTGAATTAGATCAGCATAATTAGAAATAAAGTCTTGAATAGCTTTGATACCAGCTGGAAGTATATCTTGTTTTGCTTTGAACTGGTCCAGATAATAAAGTCAAAATGTTTGTTTGTTTCGCTTTCTAAAATTAATTGTTTACAGAAGTAGTGAACAAAACTTGTTTTTCCAATTCCGCCAATCCCGTCGACTTGAATTATTCGATTATTTTCATTATTAAGTTTATTGGATAGTTCTATAAGATGCTGCTTTCTTCCTATAAATTCATTGTACAAATTGCCTTGGCTTAAAACATTCTCGATTGTTTTAAATCCATTATGCTTTTGTCTGTAAAAAAGTTTATCTGCTTTTATTGAACGAGTTCCTCTTCTGCAATAAACATCATTGGCTTTAAATGCATTAACACTTACCTGCTTAGCGGATCCCCATCCAGTTTTATTATAAAAACCATCTTTTTTGAATGTTAATATTTCCTTTGAGGGGTTTATGAAGAAAACAATAAATGGATTTTCTTCTAGTATAACCGTATTGGCGACATAATCAATTTGCCCATTTACGTAATCATCAATAATGTTATCGATATTAGCCGTATCAAAATTGGAGTCACTTCTTTCATCCAGTCCAATCCATTCTCCATCGTTATTAACTCCAAAAATAAGATATCCTCCTTTTGAGTTAGCAAATGCAACAACGTCTTTGATAAATTCAACTTTAGACTTTTTGTCGGAAATCTTAAATACTTCCTTATAATCCAAATCTTCCAGCTCGGATTTAAATTGCCTATCCCTTATTTCCTTAATTTTATCAGGACTGACATTAGTTATTTTTTCAATCATTGCGTTAATTTTAATTCAGGTTCGAACATACAATTATTTTTTGAAGAGAAAATATCAGATAATTTTTTTAATCATTATTCAATGCTAGCAGTAGAGTGTTTAAAATAATAAATCAGTCCTCACAGATTTTTCAGCCCGCGTAGGGTGAGCATTTAATAATAATCGCTATTATATATAATATATTAATTTATTTTTAGCAATTAACACTCTTAATGATATATACAGTTACCAGTATTTTAAATATTCACGTTTTACAGGATAAGTGCTTAAAATCAGCTTCTAAAGCACGTTTTCGACTATTTTTATTAATAATTTGTTGCCCAAATATCCTTTCAGAAATTGTTACTTATCCTTACCGGACGATAATTTTATCGTAATGCAAGTAAAAGATATGCATTTGTAAAAGAAGGTAAACAAAGATTAAACTTTATGGAGTGGTTAGTATTTATTGCTAACATATATTTATGATATTTACGTGCTGATAGTATAAGTTATTTGTAACAACGAATGCTAACTCAATGATCTCGTCAGCGTTGAGCATAGCTAAATCATTATCTTACATAATTAGCTTAAATATGACTTTGCAGTATTTTAACAGGTTGAAAGCACGATAGTTTCACTAAATAATTCATCAGACCCCAATCGTTTGACCTCCGACCCCAATCGTTTGACCTCCGACACCAATCGTTTGACCTCTGGCCCCAATCGTTTGACCTCTGGCCCCAATCGTTTGACCTCTGACCCCAATCGTTTGACCTCTGACCCCAATCGTTTGACCTCTGACCCCAATCGTTTGCCCTCCGACCCTAATCGTTTGCCCTCTGACCCCAATCGTTTGCCCTCCGACCCCAATCATTTGCCCTCTGACCCTAATCGTTTGACCTCTGACCCTAATCGTTTGACCTCTGGCCCCAATCGTTTGACCTCTGGCCCCAATCGTTTGACCTCTGGCCCCAATCGTTTGACCTCTGACCCCAATCGTTTGACCTCTGACCCCAATCGTTTGACCTCTGACCCCAATCGTTTGACCTCTGACCCCAATCGTTTGACCTCTGACCCCAATCGTTTGCCCTCCGACCCCAATCGTTTGCCCTTTAACCATAATCATTTGACCTCCGACCTAAATTATTAAGCCCCCGCCCCTAATCGTAGGAGCTTTGAACTTATTGTTTGGCCTAAAACACTTAATATTAAATCCAAAAAGGCGAATCTTTCAACTTAAAAGCTCAGGTATTTAGCTTCCGAACCTAATCATATAACGTTGATCCTTAAACAAAAAAATACCCCCGGTGATATTGAAACCGAGGGTATTTAATACAAGCCTTTTTACGTTTACAATAACGGATCAACTCTTTTACCCGACCTTGGAAAACGCTGTTTCAAATCATCGTGCATAATTTGAGTACCTGGAACATTAGAGCGGCTTGCTCCTTTAATCGAATGATAAATCAATAAAGCAGCTTCGTAAGCCTCGCTGCCTGCTACCATGCCAGTATCTTCTAAACCACGTAGTAATGTACTAATCTGTTGAAAAATGATATAGATATCGGAAGCCAGTTTATTGTCTTTTTTGGCTTCGGTCAAATCTACATAGCCGGGTACTAAGGCTGGATTCTGGCTGGCATATTCGAGTGTTTTGCTCACAAAGGCAATTGTCTTATCGCCCATCTTAAGGGTCGAATTTCGCTCATCTGCGGTTAAATTGATTAATAAAACTGGCGTTAATGCCGTTTTAAACTGTTCGATTGCAGCTACGATTGCCGCTGATTGTTCTGGTGTGATTTCTGATGAAATCCTGTTGCTTAAGCTCATTGATAAATGATTTAAATATAAAAATTCAAGTTAATTTGCACTCCTTTAAAAAATAATAGGGATGAATTAACCATTTACCATGGGATTGCTGGTGAGATAATGGTTGTAGCACGGGGGCAATTGCGCTGCTTTAAATATAGACTAATGGATGAAAAGGAAAGAATATTTTGTTAACTATTTTTTTAGGGAATAAAATTAAGTGTCCAATTTTTCGTAATCAAACCATTATTTGAGCCTTTATTTGAAAGCATGCGGAGACTTGTGGAAGAAATGCGAAGTTGAAGTAATGACGGATTTATGCAGCCCCGCAGCGTTTTAAATAACAGGAAATGTTCTGAAATAAATCCGATAGCTATCGGATCAGCAGGACGATCGCCTTAAGCAGCGTGGCTAAAAAGTTAGTAAACATAGCGATCGCATTAAGATTCCCGCATGCGCGAGAATGACGGCCGTGTTAGAAACTTACAACAAAGATTGCTTCAGCTCGCTCTCCCCCAGCTTCGCAATGACGGATTTAACGCATTCCCTGCATCATGCTATTTGCACCTCGCTATTTGAATTATGCTATCTGCTCCCTGCTGTGGCATAGGAAATGATGGAAGGAGAAAACGTTAAAGCTTTATCAGTACCTTTCCTTCCATCGTTGCATCGAGGCAGCACACACTTTCCGCCCCCTTCGGCGGAACTTGTGCTGACGACCAAAAAGCTTTAACGAATTTATCCGACATCAGTTCCAAGCCTTGGGTTTTTGTTACTTTTGGGCCAAGCCAAAAGTAAGAGCCCCCTCGGTGGCGGCTGATCTGTACCGATTTTATATCGGTAACCGAGGCAAGACTGCGAGAATGGCAAGCCCGAGCGAAGAGAAAACACAGCGAAAGCATTAAGATTCCCGCATGCGCGGGAATGACGGCCGTGTTAGAAACATTACTAAAAATTTAGCAATTAATTAATCTATTTATTCTTCAATAACTCTACCTTTTCACGCTCACTTGCCAATAACCTTTCGTAAAGTTCTTTGTTCTCATTCAGGGCTTTAAGGAGTTCATCAAGCGGATTGAAAGTACAGTTATAATTATTGATGTTATTAGCACCTTGGTTGTTTGACCCTTCGTAGTTATTTTGAATATTATTGATCACAGCTTCATCAGAATAGTTTTTAATGGCGTCGGCAGTAACTCCTAAGGCATTTGCAACTTTTTCGAGCGTGGTATCCTCAATTTCTTCGCTCTGCTCTAATTTGCTAATGGCCTGCTGGCTAATGCCCAATGCGGTTGCAAGCGCTTCTTGCTTCATTCCACGTAACTCGCGAATGCGGCTAATTTTTCGGCCAAGGTGAATGTTTTTTGTTTTTTCAGAGGTTTCCATATCCAAATATATTTAAAAATTCTGGCTGCTAAAACAAATACGCCTAATTGCCTGGTTTCTGCATGTGCGGGAATGACGGCCGTGTTAGAAACTTACAACAAAGATTGCTTCAGCTCGCTCTCCCCCAGCTTCGCAATGACGGATTTTATGCGTTCCCTCATAGTTTTAAACAACAGGAAAGGTGCTGAAATAAATTCAGCATGACGATCGCCTTAAGCAGGGTGGCTAACAGTATCAGCAAATTGCTATATGCTCCCTGCTTTCCGGCATAGGAAATGATGGATGGATAAAACGTTAAAGCTTTAGCATTACCTTCCTTCCATAGTTGCATTGAGGCAGCGCACACTTTCCGCCCCCTTCGGCGGAACTTGTGCTGACGACCAAAAAGCTTTAACGAATTTATCCGACATCAGTTCCAAGCCTTGATTTTTGGTTACCTTTTTATCAAGAAAAAGGTAAGAGCCCCCTCGGTGGCGGTGAACCGAGGCAAGCCCGAGCGGAGCGAAAGCATTACGATTCCCGCATGCGCGGGAATGACGGCCGCGAGTTAAAAACTTAAAAGATTGCTTCAGCTCGCTCTCCCCAGCTTCGCAATGACGGAGTTAACGCATTCCCTCATAGTTTTAAACAACAGGAAAGGTGCTGAAATAAATTCAGCATGACGATCGCCTTAAGCAGGGTGGCTAAGAGTATCTGCACATCGCTATATGCTCCCTGCTATAGGGCATAGGAAATGATGGAAGGAGAAAACGTTAAAGCTTTAGCATTACCTTTCCTTCCATCGTTGCATTGAGGCAGCACACACTTTCCGCCCCCTTCGGCGGAACTTGTGCTGACGACCAAAAA
Source organism: Pedobacter sp. AC402 (assembly GCF_979252805.1). Lineage (NCBI taxonomy): Bacteria > Pseudomonadati > Bacteroidota > Sphingobacteriia > Sphingobacteriales > Sphingobacteriaceae > Pedobacter > Pedobacter sp. AC402. The sequence continues at coordinate 10,366 of NZ_CEEDAI010000001.1, forward strand.
GCTTTAACGAATTTATCCGACATCAGTTCCAAGCCTTGATTTTTGGTTACCTTTTTATCAAGAAAAAGGTAAGAGCCTCCTCGGTGGCGGTGAACCGAGGCAAGACTGCGAGAATGGCAAGCCCAAGCGGAGCGAAAACATTAAAATTAAACTACTCATAACCATTTTCAAAAACAATCACCTGTTGCTTTTTCAAACTCACTACAGCAACCCCATCATCCCCCATTTTAACTGTACCCGCAGGGAAATCTTTTACTACAAAAGTTTTAAAAGGCAATTTAATCCTTAAAACACCTCCTTGTTCAGCAGAGATTTTGACCCACGTTGGAACACCATTTTCTTTTTTTGCACTTACAATAAAGGCGCCTTCGGTACGCAGATTATTAAATGAAACATCTTTCCAATTTTGGGGTACTGCCGGAAAAACCTGGATGTATCCATTTCTACTCTGCACCAATAATTCGTGAACACCCTGTGCAAAAGCGAAATTACCTTCCAATGTAAAAGGGCGATAGGTAAAACCCGAATACTGACCGCCTTTCTGATCGCCATTTAAATGAAAGCTGTTCGGCGAACAGAAATTAGCAGCAAAGATCTCCAGTTGTTTTACCGCTTTATCGGCCTGGTATGCCCTTGCATATAAAGAAGCCATCCAGCTAAAAGAATATCCGCACCATGCCCTTGTTCCAATCTCTTCCAAACGTTTTAAAGAGTTATCGATAATAGTTTTATCATCCGGATGGTTTGCATCCAATAAATTGAGAGGGTAAATGGCCATATATTGCGACATGTGCCTATGCGAACTTGTTAAATTTGAACCCGGTGCTATGGTAAAGCCCGTTTCATTTATCTCATAATCGGGCAGCTCATTTAATACAGCCAGCCAGTGTTTATTTTCTTCAGTTTTGCCATTTGCTTTACTTACTTCAGCCGCTGCTTTAAACAAAAATTTGGCCAGGGATAAATCGAAATTGCTCCAGTTTAAAAACCAGGCTTTAATGCTGTTATCATTATATTCAGGACTAGAGCTTAGCGGTAATGTTCGTTTGCCGTTTTTTAAGCGGGTTATATTTTCCAGGTAGGTTGCCGCATCGTGGATATAAGGATAAGCCCTTGCTTTGAGGAAACCATCATCCATACTGTATTTCCATTGCCAATAAAAATGCTGCGAAGTCCATGCGCTAACAGTAGGCGAAAGTGAATACTGGATCCATCCCCCCATCGGATCGCCATTTAAGGTAATTACCCCTGGTACGTTTAAACCCTCAACACCAAAATACTGTTTGGTATAACTCAGGTTCTTGTTCCTGATTTTCCACAACCAATCGGTAAAAGTAGCACCTTCGGCCAGGTGGTTTGCAGTATAGGTTGGCCAATAGCTTAGCTGGGTATTTAAATCATTGTGGAAATCACCTTTCCAGGGTGGCAAACTACCGTTATCAGCTGTCCACACCGCTTGCAGGGTAATGGCTGGTGCACCCTTTCTGGCTACGCAGCCCAGCTTATACATTTCTAAAAAATATTGTTTTTGAATGGTAGTATCCGGAACGGAAATGTTCGATTTTGCCCAAAATGTTTTCCACCATTTGGTATGTGTATCCCAGCCTGTTGGCTCTTTCGCATTAGCTGTAATGCTTGGTAAGCTTGCTACTTTATCGTTGCTGATTGTCCATGAACCGATTACCTTGCCCTTTGCTAACTTTTTCCACTGCACCAAAACTTCGTAATAATGGCCTTGATAAGTAGGCTGATGGTACCGGATACTATTGGCCGTGTTGGTTACTTTACCTTTGGCATAACCCAGTTTTTGCAAGCCTTCGCCAGCATGGCTGTTGTCGCCTTTTTCAGTTTGGGTGTTGTTATAATTGTGAACAATTAGTGCTGGTAATATCGCGGTAGATTTAAGGTTTTCTAAACTGAAATAACCCTGTTGCTGGGCAGCATGAATATAACAGTTAAAAACAGTTCCGTTTTCGAACTTCACGGTATTTAAGGCCGTTTCAATATCCAGCACATTAGCTACCACTTTACCGAATTTTGAAATGTCGAACTCCATTGCCGCAGCAGGTAACTTGGTGGGGTAAGGACTGGTATCATAAGGCTCATCGCCTATTTTTTGAACAGCAGCATAGTTATTTTTATGCACCTGTTCTTCTACCCATTTAAAGGTAAGTTTCGACATATCGAGTGCCTTGCGTTCATCCCATAAATCTGCCCGATCTAAAGAAAGGCGGAGTTTATTGTTTTTCTCCCAGATTAAAGCCCCCAACATCCCATTGCCCAAAGGCATGGCTTCATCCCATTTATCGGCAAGTTTAGTAAAAGAAAGATTATAAGGCGTTAATGTTTGTGTGTAGCCCGGCAGATAAAGGCAAAGCAGCAACAGGATGATTGTAATTTTAGTTTTCATTTGGTTTCAGAAAAACGAGTGCTCATGATAGCTATCGAATTCTAAAATAATGATATTAAATTACAATAAAACACTTAAAAATTACGCAAACGTTTGATGGTGAATATAGCGGAGGTTTTTGTTTAAGAAAGATTAGTGAACAATTTTAAAAACAAGTTCTTTCAGGAGTTCCCCATCTTCAACATTGCCCGTACTATCCAAACCTTTACTTTTTAAATCATACTCGCGCAGCAAACTGATTACCTGGAAAACTTTACCCGTATTATAGTTTCTGGCAGCAACTTCATAATCTTTAATAAAAAAGGGTGGCACCCCCAGGGCAGATGCAGCATCGGCCTTGTTCGGAATATAGTGATATTTTAAAAGTTTGGTAAAATACCCCCCTAAATTGGCCAGTACCATAACCGTTGGATTTGCTTTCGGATTGCTTGCGAAGTAATTGATTATTTTATTGCATTTCAATACATCGCGGATGGCTAGGGCTTTCTGCAACTCAAAAACATTATACTCTTTACTTATGCCAATATTTTTCTGAACAAGATCGGTAGTAATGGTTACCTCTTTCGGAACATTGAGCATCAACTTTTCGATTTCGTTGGCTATTTTGGATAGATCTGTTCCTAAATATTCGGCCATTAATGCCGATGCCTGCTGATCAACCTTATAGCCTTTTTCTTTAATAAAATCTTCAATCCAGGGCACGAGTTTATAATCGCGAACCGGATCAGACTGAAAAATCAATCCGCTTTTATTAATGGCTTTGTAGATTTTTTTACGCTTATCGAAATTGGCATATTTATAAGCCAATACCAAAATAGTACTCGGCAAAGGTTTCTCGAAATAGTTGAGTACAAACTCTCCCTCTTTACTTCCCGAATCTTCTTTGCCCCACTTTAAATCCTGTGCCTCTTTTACAATTACCACCTGGTAATCAGCCATCATCGGGTAGCGTTTTGCAGCACCCAGCACTGTAGCCATATCGGTATCTTTCCCGTACAAAACCGTTTGGTTGAAACCTTTTTCGGCATCATTTAACAGTTTATCTTCTATATAATCGGTTACCTGATCGATATAGAAAGATTCTTCACCATGTAAAAGGTACACAGGTTTAAACTTTCGGGCTTTAAGATCTTTAATAATTTCGGCAGCAGTCATTGCCCGTAAAATTACGATTTAGGTTTAAGGATTTGGATAAATGTTTATAATTAAAGATGTGAGATTTTCGACGGGAGATATGAGATTTGAGACAGAAGATTTCCTTGCATATCTTAGAATTAATTTAACTTTGGCACAATAATAATTGATAGATTGTTCCATTTTTAACGGATAACTTCCAACTGTTAACTGAAAACTGATTACTGCCAACTGAAAAATGTTTAACCCTACTCCGCTAAACCTCCCTCCGTATCCATTTAAAATTACCCAAAAGGATGAAGTGGTTTTTATTTTCGATGAGCTGAGAAAGAAACACCTGGTGCTTACCCCTGAGGAGTGGGTGCGACAACATTTTATACAGAACCTGATTTTAGAAAAGAAATTTCCGCGCACCCTGATCCAGATTGAAGGTGGTTTGGTGCTGAACCAATTACAAAAACGGAGCGATATTTTAGTGTACAATACAGCTGGCGAAAAGCTGATGTTGATTGAATGTAAAGCCCCAAAGGTTAAGATTACGCAATCGGTTTTCGATCAGGCATCACGTTATAACTCTATTCATCAAGCCAAATGGATTGTACTAACCAACGGCTTACAGCATGTTTATGCAAAAATGGACTTGCAGAAAGGCAAGTTTAACTTCGTACAGGAAATGCCTGAATATCTGGAACTATAATAATAACGGTCGTCATTCCCGCGCAGGCGGGAATCTTAAAACGTTCGCATTACGATTCCCAATCGAGTTGGGAATGACGACCGCATTATAATGCTGGTCGGTGAGACACCGACCAGCAGAGCAAAGTTTAAAGATTTCTCCATTGCGCTACCGATGAAAAATCGGTGAGCTTCAGTCGAAATGACGATTTATTGAAAGGTTTTTGAATACGCTACAATAGACAGCATCCATTAGCACGGTAGTCATTCCCGCGCAGGCGGGAATCTTAAAACGTTCGCATTACGATTCCCAATCGAGTTAGGAATGACAATGTCTCGCAACAATAACGACCGATTATAATAATTTTACCACAGATAAAAAGGATGAACACAGATATTAAAATCCGTGTTTATCTGTGTCCATCTGTGGTTAAAAATCCTCTCACTTATCAACTTGTGTTTCACCAACAGAAACATAGCTCGGGGTAGCACTTACCTAAACACTATACTCTTTCTTCCAAAGTTGCTTATTGCCGCTATAAATCGCTTCATTACACATGGCTACACATATGGCGGCCTGGGTGCCGGTATTGATATTCGATGCTGGTTCTTGTTTGGTAATTACCGACTTATAAAATTCATCAAGGGCATAATTGGTGCCATCTAAAGTGGCTTTATCCAAAATCGGGATTCCGCCATCTTTATTCACCACAATTTTTGTTGCTCCCGTTACGCCATCAACTATACCTAATTCTTTTTTGGTGCGCTCTTCGGGGTAAAACAAACCGGTGTTGGTAAGCAGGGAAACCGATCCGTTGGTACCTTTTATTTTAAAGAGGTAACCATCATGGGCATTGCCACAAGTGGCACCAAAATTTCCGATCATCCCCTTTTCTTTGTATCGCAAAATGGCCTGTATATTATCATAGGTTTCGCGCCCATCTTTAAAAACATCAATCCCGCCTGATCCCATAATTTCATCAGGCTGTGTTTCGAAAGCCCAGTTGATAAAATCAATTTGATGGGAGAGCAGTTCGGCAGCCAACCCGCCAGAATATTCTTTATACATCCGCCAATTGATTTTACGCTCCAAAGCAGGCTCTGGCACGGCCCTGCGCCAGTTGCCATTACGGTCCCAACGGCAATCTATCTGACTAACCTTACCCAAATAACCACTCTGAATCATATCTTTCACCTTAAAATACAAAGGCGAATAACGGTATTGATAGCCCACCTGAAAAACCTGATTTGGATATTGCTTTACCAGCTTTTTAAGCTCTAGTGCCTGGGCAATATTGTATGTCATGGTTTTTTCTACATACACATGTTTGCCTGCAAGCACTGCATCTTTAGCAATTTTAAAATGCTCGCTTAAAGGCGTGGCAATAAAAACCGCTTCAATGGTTTTATCATCCAAAACCTTATGGTAATCTTTTACTGCTTTTGCATCTGCAGGTACATACTTTTCGGTTTCTTTTAATCTAAAATCGAGTACATCACAATAGGCTTTAATGTTATACTTAGCAGGCATGGATTTAATTACAGACAGCACCCCTTTGCCCCTATCGCCACAACCAATCATGGCCACATTAATAATCTCATCAGCCATTAAACTGGCAAAGCCCTGATTACCCAGAAGCAAACCAGAGCCTAACAAAGTAGTATGTTTTACAAAAGATCGACGATGCATGTTTATATTAATATTTTATTTCTTTATTCGTAAATATATTTAACCATAGATTAATACAGAAAACCAAAATTGGTCACCCTGATCCGATAGCTATCGGATCAGCATAACGATCGCGTTTAGAAATTAGGCTAAAACAAATCAAAACGCATAAATATTAATCGAACTCAGTTTATAAATTCTTGATTTTAATTGTTCTGAAATCTACCTTATTGCCATGATCTTGCAGCAGGATATGTCCTTTTGGTGCTTCGCCAAAGTTTTTCCAATCTTTATATTTACTGATGGCAACCAGTTTTTTAAATTCTTCTGATCCGCGTGTATATTCCAACACTTTTACACCATTTAAATAATGCTCTACTTTGTTGTTGGGGTAAACTACCAAGCGGCCGTTGTTCCAGCTACCAATTGGGCGCAGGTAACGTGCTTCTTTCTTAGCCGTCATTAAATCGTATAAAGAGGCCAGCGTGCGGTTTCCATCCCTGCCCAATTTGGCATCGGGGTGCAATACATCATCAAGAACCTGGTATTCGAGCCCAATGGCTGAACCTGTATTTTTTTCGCTCAGGGTAACAAAGTATTTAACCCCGCTATTTGCCCCAGGGGTAAGTTTAAACTCGAACGACATATCGAAAGCAGCATATTCATCTTTGGTTACAATATCGCCCCCATTGGTTGATTCGGCTCCGCCTGATGGCTCTACGCTGATTACTCCATCGGCTATTTTCCAGCCCTTTGCAGGGAAGGTACTTTTATAGGCACCAATCCAACCGGCATTGCTTTTACCATCGAACAAAAGTTTATATCCTTCTGATTTTTCGTAGGCAGATAATGTATTTGGTGTTAAATTAACTGTATAAATCCCTTTAGGAAAGGTTTTGGTTTTTAAGCCTTCGGTTTGGATATTGATGTTTTTGAAATAAACTTTCTTGCCATCGTTTTCTAAATTGCTACCTATGCCATGCACCTGTAAACCGATAAAACCAGTTTTATCAAGGGTATCAATCACATAAGCTACTGGAGTTCCGTTAACCCAGGTTTTGGTTTCATTACCAATGCACTCAATTTTATAATGGTTAAATTCGTTCTTTTTATACAAAGGTTTTGCTGATGGATTAAGCTCCAAAGGATATAACCACAATCTTCTGGCTTCATCATAAATTCCGCCTGTCCATGCCCTAGGAGTAGGGTCTATTTCCACCTGCCTGCCAAAAACCAATCCTTTGCCATTATTTCCTTCCGGTTTAATATGGCTACGGGTTTGAATGCCTGAGTTGGTGGTTTCACCTTCTAATTTCACATCCAGTTCCAATACAAAGTCGCCATATTCTTTTTCAGTAATCAAAAATGAATTTGGTGTGCCTTTGGTCATTGCACCCACTATCATTCCATTTTCAACTTTGTATGGAGCGGCACCTGCAACGGCTTTCCATCCGGTTAGGGTTTTGCCATCAAATAATGGTTTTGCTTTTTGCGCTGCTGCTGATAAACTGATCAGGGAGAGGGCAAGGATACTATATTTTTTAATGTTTAACATGATTAGATTTTTCTTTCCGTCATTGCGAGGAAGAATGTCGAAGCAATCTTTCTTGCGGGATCGATTACTTTACCTCCTACCGACGATATATTGATTAATATTTAAATACTTTTCCGTTTGCAATTACTTCTTGCTTGCCTTCATCAAAAACTGCTTTTGCTCCGGTTCTTACTGCGGCATTTGTCATGATATTGGCAATAGAATGCGAATAACCTGCTTCTACCGGTGCATTTGGTGTTTTACGGCTGCGTACACATTCCATCCAGTTGCGCATGTGGCCGGAGGTTAATGCATCGCCCCCCATATTTGCACCTGTAGCGGCCTTAACTTCGGTTTTACTTAAATCAAATTCAGGTAAAAGATTGGCTTTTAAACCCATCGCTGCTGCTTCTTGTTGCCTTAACCCACCTTTTGGTGAGACTTTATTGGTAATTAAATTTAACTCACCACCGTTTGAATAATATACCTCACCTACATCGCCAACACTGTTTTGCATCCGGGAGGTAAAGGTAACCTGAAAACCATCTGTGGTATCGGGCTGACCGTAATCAAACACGGCAACCATCGAATCCCAGTTTCTGCGACCATCTTTCCAGGTGTAAATACCTCCGTTTGCTACTACACTCCGTGGGTGTTTTAAATTGGTAAACCAATGTACAGTATCAATCTGGTGCGACATCCACTGGCCTGGCATGCCTGATGAATAAGGCCAGAACAACCTGTATTCTAAATATTTTCTTGGATCAAAAGCTTCATTGGGCCTATTGAGCAAAAAGCGTTTCCAATCGATATCTTCTTCTTTGAGTTTCGCTACCAAATCCGGTCTGCGCCACCGGCCGGGTTGGTTTACATTCCAAACTAAATCTACGGCGGTTATCGGTCCGAATTTACCATCCTGAATAAATTTTGCCGCATTGGTATAATTTTCTCCACTCCTTCTTTGCGAGCCAATTTGTACAATTTGTTTGCTTGCTTTAACTGCCTTAAATGCTGCTTTGGCATCGTCCATAGTTTCGGCAAAAGGTTTTTCCACATAAGCATCACAACTGGCTTTTACAGCCTCGATGGTATGTAAGGCGTGCTGAAAATCGGCGGTACTGATAATTACCGCATCAAGATCTTTAGTGGCATAAAGCTCATCATTGTTGCGGCAGGCTTTAATATCGTGACCAAATTTTGCTTTTAAATGGGCAATTCCCAAATCTCTGCGGTAGTTCCACAAATCAGAAAGGCCAACAATATCAAAATTCAGCTCCTTGTTGTGGTTCAGGAAACAAGGTAAAAGCGTGTCTTTAAAACGATCAGAAAATCCAACAACACCTACACGAACCCTATCGTTTGCACCAATAATGCGCCCATAACTTTTGGCACTCATGCCCATTGTACCCGCATAGGTTGCCGCAGCAAATATTGCAGATTGTTTAATGAATTTTCTTCTGGAATTTTCCATTCGAGGATATTAGGTTAGATTATCACTTAAATAGTTAACGGTTTGGTAAACCGTTTTAACAAAATCTAAAATATGGTTAATAAAAACAAACCTTAAGTTTTTGCAAGTAATATTTTTGAAACCTTAAATTAAAATAATGGCTAACTATTGCAGTAACCTAAAATAAATGGCCAAGAAACCCTTTTTAAACGGATAATGCATTTCTATCGCGATAAGGAAAACGTTTGAAATAATTTATTCCTTTTCCTTAAAATAACGAAAAAGCCTTTCAGAAAAATAATCTGAAAGGCTTTATAATAAGACTTGCTATCCTGCCCCTATCATTCGGGGCGGTATGACGGTTGCAACGGCTGATAATTTACAATTATCCTAAAACCGCCAGGCTTTCTTCAATAATTTTGATTTTCGCTTCAGCATCGGCTTTTTTATTGCGCTCATTGGCAATAATTTCGGGTTTTGCATTTTGTACAAAACGTTCGTTGCTCAGTTTCGAATCAACCGACTTTAAAAAGCCCTGTAAATATACTAAATCGGCATTTAGGCGTTCGCGTTCTGCTTCTACATCTATACTCTCGGTTAAAGGAATAAAAAACTCATCTTTACCCGCCATAAAAGCAGTTGCGCCAACAATTTTATCATTAACAATTTCAGCTTCTGATACATTGGCCAATTTGAAAACAATGTTTAGCCATTTCTCATAATCAAGATCAGAGTTTACCTTAATATTTAAAGGCAATGCTTCCTTTGGTGAAATCTGTTTTTGATTTCTTACATTTCTAATTTCGGCAACAACAGTTTTAATTACCTCAGCATCTTTTAATAATTTCTCATCAAATGCTCCGCCTTTCGGAAATTCGGCTACAATACAGCAATCCATTTCTCCACGTTCGGCAAACAGATCATCATGCCATAATTCTTCCGTAAGGAAAGGCATATTAGGATGCAATAATTTAATTATATTTTCGAAAAATCCTATTGTGGCTTTGTAACTCTCAGCATCTATTGGCTGTTGGTAAGCGGGTTTAACCATTTCTAAATACCAGGCACAGAAATCATCCCAAACGAGTTTGTAAGTGATCATTAATGCTTCTGATAAGCGGTATTGCTTAAAGTTTGCCTCAATTTCTACCAAAGCCTCATTAAAGCGGTTTTCGAACCAGGATATGGCCTGGGTATTCGGGTTCGCTAAGTTTTCGTCAACTTCCCATCCTTTTACCAAACGGAAAGCATTCCATATTTTACTGGCGAAATTACGTCCTTGTTCACAGTAACTTTCATCAAACATTAAATCGTTACCAGCAGGCGATGACATTAGCATTCCTACACGTACTGCATCAGCACCATATTTCTCGATCAACCCAATAGGATCAGGTGAATTACCCAACGATTTAGACATTTTACGGCCTAATTTATCGCGCACAATACCTGTTAAATATACATTGGTAAATGGCTTTTTGCCCATAAACTCATGTCCGGCCATAATCATACGTGCCACCCAGAAAAATAATATTTCGGGTGCAGTAACCAGATCGTTGGTTGGATAATAATAATTGATGTCTTTATTTTCAGGGTTTTTAAAACCATCGAAAACAGAAATTGGCCACAACCACGATGAGAACCAGGTATCCATTACATCATCATCCTGCCTTAAAAAAGGCTCTAGCTGATGCTTAAATCCAGCTTTTTCAGTCTCTGAGCAGCTTTCATCCAAGTGTTTTTTCTTCCAGAATTCTTCTAATGCCTCATCTTTAGTTTTGGCAACCACCCAGTTTCCTTTGTCATCATACCAGGCCGGAATTCGCTGTCCCCACCACAACTGGCGACTGATGTTCCAATCCCGAACATTCTCCATCCAATGGCGGTAAGTATTCTCAAATTTATTCGGAATCAGGTTTACCTCACCATTTAATACATCATCCAAAGCAGGCTGTGCCATTTCTTTCATTTTCACAAACCATTGCATCGAAAGTTTAGGTTCGATAGCGGCATCGGTACGTTCTGAGAAACCAACCTGAGATTTATAATCTTCTACTTTATCTAAATGACCAGCTTCTTCGAGCATTTTGGCAATTTTTTTACGGGCAACAAACCTGTCTTCGCCAACTAAAATAACTGCCAGTTCATTTAAGGTACCATCATCGTTTAAAATATCCGTAACTGGCAAATTGTGTTTAACACCCAGTTCATAATCATTTAAATCGTGCGCTGGCGTAACTTTTAAACAGCCTGTTCCAAATTCAATATCCACATATTCATCCTCAATAACCGGAATTTCGTGGTTAACCAGCGGAACGAAAACTTTTTTACCCTTTAAGTGCGTAAAACGTTCATCGTTCGGGTTGATACAGATTGCGGCATCGGCCATAATTGTTTCAGGCCGCGTGGTGGCTATTGTTAAAAACTGATCTTCTGTTCCCGAAATCAGGTATTTAATGTAATAGAGTTTCTGGTTTACTTCCTTGCGGATTACTTCTTCATCAGAAACAGCTGTTTTACCAGCAGGATCCCAGTTAACCATACGGATACCGCGATAAATCCACCCTTTTTTATACAAATGGATAAACGAATCGATAACCGCTTCGGAAAGATCTTCTTCCATGGTGAAACGGGTACGGTCCCAATCGCAACTTGCACCCAATTTCTTTAACTGATCTAAGATAATGCCGCCGTATTTCTCTTTCCACTCCCAGGCATACTTTAAAAATTCTTCGCGGGAAAGGTCTTTTTTATTGATCCCTTTTTCCTTTAACATTGCCACTACTTTTGCTTCGGTAGCAATAGAGGCATGATCGGTACCAGGTACCCAGCAAGCATTTTTGCCTTGCATACGGGCCTTACGGATTAACACATCCTGAATGGTATTGTTTAGCATGTGCCCCATGTGCAGTACTCCCGTAACATTGGGCGGCGGAATTACAATGGTGTAAGGCTCGCGCTCATCGGGTTCGGAGTGAAAAAATTTCTTTGATAGCCAATAGCTATACCATTTATCTTCTGTTTCTGCAGGATTGTACTTGGTGGATATGCTCATGAATGATATTAAAAGCTCAAAAATAGCTATTTAAGCTGAAAGACCAAAGGAGCATAAGCCAAATGGCATACTTATGGGTTTAAATTTTCTTTTCTTTTAAAAAGGTGGCTGCACCATGAAATAGGAAAGCATGAGATTTGAGTATAGCTTTAAATTGGTATTAATTACGATTAATGGTTACTGAATGGACAGGTTTTTAGCTTTGTTTATCTTCTTGTTTTTAGCATACCTCACTCACAATTAATAAATTAAGTTTTAAGTACATTCTTAATTACCTTAACTTCTTAATGGCAATAGTTTAAGGTATTAAAACTTCATTTTCTGAATCCTAACTGCATTTAAAATGGCCAGAAGTGCAACACCAACATCGGCAAAAACGGCTTCCCACATGGTGGCAATACCGCCTGCACCCAAAATTAACACCAATGCTTTTACTGCAAATGCCAATACAATATTCTGGATTACCACATTTTTAGTTGCCTTACCAATTTTAACCGCTGTTACAATTTTAGAAGGCTGATCCGTCTGAATTACAACATCTGCTGTTTCAATTGCGGCATCGCTGCCCATTGCGCCCATCGCAATACCTATATCGCTAATGGCCAAAACCGGGGTATCGTTTATTCCATCGCCAACAAAGGCAACTACTTTGGTTGTATCCTTTTTAATTTCTTCCAGTTTCGCCACCTTATCCTCTGGTAATAAATCACCATAGTAAGCATCAATACCTAAGCCGGTTGCAACTTTTTTAACAATCGATGTTTTATCTCCACTCAGCATTACCACCTGTTTTATTCCAATTTCATGGAGCTGTTTAACGGCTTCGCCAGCATCTTCTTTTATCTCATCGGCAATGAGCACATAACCTGCGTATTTCTGATCAACAGCTACAACCACAATACTTTCTTCAATTGCTGCAATGCGGGTATCAAATTCAATATTAAATTTTTCTAAAAGTTTTACATTACCAGCTAAAACCTCTTTACCATTTACCACTCCCTTTAAGCCCATCCCTGCAATTTCGGCTATATTTTCTACCGGATGGATTTCCTGATTACCAACATAGGCAACAATCGCTTTGGCTATGGGATGCGTTGATTTTGCTTCTACAGCAGTTAATAAGTTCAAAAGCTCCTTTTCATCGATTACACTTTCTACTTTCTGAACATTAAAAACGCCTTTTGTTAAAGTTCCGGTTTTGTCCATCACTACCGTATTCAGTTTGGTAATCAGATCAAGAAAATTAGAACCTTTAAAAAGAATTCCGTTTGAGGATGCAGCACCAATTCCGCCAAAATAACCGAGTGGGATGGAAATAACCAATGCACAAGGACAGGATATCACCAGGAAAACAAGCGAACGGTATAACCAGGTTTGAAAATGATAATCGCTCCCTAAAACCAACATCGGAATGGTAACGAGGGCTAAAGCCAAAAAGAAAACAATTGGCGTATATACTTTAGCAAACTTGCGTATAAAAAGCTCGGTTTTAGCTTTACGTGTAGTGGCATTTTGTACCATTTCGAGTATCCGCGACAGTGCACTATCGGCAAAAGCCTTGCTTACCTGTACTTCTATTACTTTATCTAAATTAAGCATACCAGCTAAAATCGGCTCACCCTTATTAATTGTACGGGGTTTGCTTTCTCCGGTAAGTGCAGCGGTATTAAAACTGCTTTTATCACTCATCAATGCTCCATCCAACGGAATTTTCTCACCGGCTTTAATTTGTATCGTTTCGCCAATGGCTACATTTTCGGGGTTAACATCCTCATATTTTCCATTGCGTAAAACGTGCGCTACATCGGCACGTACATCAAGCAAAGCTTTAATATTTCTTTTGGCCCTGTTTACCGCTGCCATTTGAAACAGCTCGCCAATGGTATAAAAAAGCATCACGGTTACACCTTCAGGGTATTGACCAATACCAAAAGCCCCTATTGTAGCAATTGACATCAGTGAAAATTCGGTAAAAAAATCTTTGGCTTTAAAAGTCTCCCAAACCTCGCGTAAAACCGGAATACCAACAGGCAGATAAGCTACAATATACCAATAAGGCCTTATGGTTTGAAAGGCAGGAACTTTAAAAATATTATCGAAAGCAATTCCGATCAATAACATAACCAGGGTTACAAGGGCCGGTAAGTAAGTTTTAAACGCCGATGGATCGCCTCCATGATCGTGGTCGTGCTCATCACCTTCTTCGTGATCGTGATCATGTTGATGGTTATTTTTTGGTGCCGGATGTACTTTGGTGCTGCAACAGCTATCTTCTTTATCGTGAGTATGGCTCATTATATATTGTATACAAATACATTAGTTTTTATTTACCGCTAAACCTTGCGGGTTTTATAACCTGTGGGGTTTTGGATAAGTATTTCAAATTTATGGAAAATAAAATGCTTTATGCTGAATCATTCTTGATAGCAATAATTTTTACAAGCACACAATAAATTTTGTTAAAAAATGTTAATAGTGTATAAAAGATTTAAAATTATGAAATCTATTAAAATCCAATTTTCAGCATCCGAACTTATCAGACGTTTGGGTTTAGCAAAAATTTACTACTGGTTTAACAAGTAATATTATTAGTATATTGTTTCAGTATTTAATTTGTATTTCATAAATTTCGCTTCAAATACTAACTTATTAAGCGAATGAAATACCAAAATTTGAAAAGATATTTTGCGGCACTGGGTATTATTGCTGCTGGCTTTTCTGCAAATGCACAAACCAAAAAGTTTATCGACCCTGCCAACATGGATCTTTCCGTTAAACCAGGCGACGATTTTTACACCTACGCAAGTGGTTCTTGGGTAAAAAACAATCCTGTTCCCGCTAAAGAAACACGCTGGGGTTCATTTAACGAACTGCGTGATTTTAACATTAACGCAGTAAAATCTTTAGTAGAAGATGCAGCCGCAGATAAAGCTGCTCCGGCAGGCTCGGTAAAACGCAGAGTAGGCGATTTTTTTACTGCTGCAATGGACAGCGCAACAATTGAAAAGCTAGGTTACACACCCATAAAATCAGATTTAGAAAAAGTTAAGCAAATCAAAAATGTTCAGGGCGTTTTAGATCAGGTAGCGTATATGCGCACCAACGGCCTTGGTGGTGGCATGTTTGGGTTGGGTGTTGGCCAAGACCGCAAAAACGTAAATAAATATATGGTAAACATTGGTCAAGGTGGCACTACCCTGCCCGACCGTGATTATTACCTGAAAGATGATGCCCGCAGCGTAAAAATCCGCGAGGCGTACAATACTTACATGGTTACTTTATTTACGCTAACCGGAAGTACTGCCGAAGAAGCAAAACAAAAAGCTGCAACTGTTTATAAGATTGAAAAGCAATTTGCAGAGGCGCAAATGAGCCGTTTAGAAATGCGTGATCCTTACGCTACTTACAACAAACTTACTGTTGCCGAACTGAACAAAAAGACTCCTGATATTAACTGGACTACCTATCTGCCTAAATTCAAAATCAAAAACCAGGATACCGTTCTGGTTTCTTCGCCTAAGTTTATGGCAAGTTTGGATGGAATGCTAAAATCGGTTCCTGTAGAAGATTGGAAAACCTATTTAGAATGGAACATATTAAAAGGCTCTGCCTCAAGCTTAAGTTCTCCGTTTGTTAAGGCAAGTTTCGCTTTTACACAGGCACAAACCGGGCAAAAAGTACAAACACCACGCTGGCAGCGCATGTCATCCTTAACAGATGGTACCATAGGCGAATTGCTTGGCCAGCTTTATGTAGCCAAGTACTTTAAGCCTGAAGCAAAAGAACGCATGAACCAGATGATTGTAAACTTACGCAAAGCGTTCGAAATCAGAATCAATGGTTTAGAATGGATGAGTGCTGAAACCAAACAAAAAGCACTGGCTAAACTACATGCATTTACACCAAAGGTTGGTTATCCTGAAAAATGGAAAAACTATGATGGTTTAACAATTAATAAAGGTACTTATTTCCAGAATTTACGTAATGCAAGTGTTTGGGGATATAATGAAATGGTTGATCAATTGGGTAAACCGGTTGACCGTAAGCGTTTTGGCATGACGCCACCAACAGTTAATGCTTATTACAGCCCAACTTTAAACGAAATTGTTTTTCCTGCCGGAATTTTACAATTCCCTTTCTTTGATCCAAATGCAGATGATGCGGTAAATTACGGCGGAATTGGTGCGGTAATCGGCCATGAAATGAGCCATGGTTTTGATGATAGCGGCAGTCAGTACGATGCTGCAGGAAATTTAAAAAACTGGTGGACAGCTGAGGACAAAGCTAAATTTGATGCTAAAACCAAGGCATTAGGTGAGCAATTTGATGGTTATACCGTACTAGATACTGTTCATGTGATTGGTAAATTAACCATGGGTGAAAACATTGGCGATTTAGGTGGTTTAAATGCAGCCTATACTGCTTTTAAAATGACAAAACAAGGCCAGAGTAACGAAAAGATAGATGGTTTTACTCCAGATCAACGTTTCTTTTTAGCCTGGGCACAAGTTTGGAGAGGTAATATTTTACCAGAAAGCGCGGCACAGTTAATTAAAACCGATCCGCATTCTCCAGGTCCGTACCGTACCATTGGCGCGCCTGTAAATATGGATGCCTGGTACAATGCATTTGATGTTAAACCTGGCGATAAATTATATAAAAAACCTGAAGATAGGATTAGAATGTGGTAATATGAGGCGAAAGCTTTGGAAGGTGAAGGGCTAAACGCTTTTTCATTTCACAGTCTAGCTTAAACTCAATAGTATCCCTATATTACAAACGCTCCGGATTATTCGGGGCGTTTTGTTTTATTCCTGGTGTAAGATAATACCGTTATACATTTTGGCTGCAATGATTAATTCCTTTTAGTTGGTTAGTTAATTTCCAATTGGTATCTAACAAATCCATAAGATGGCAACATCTGTAAGATTATTCATGCGACCTTGATTCATGTTTTCACGAATCAACAATTACCCCTTGCTCAATATTCCTTCTGAACAATCAAAAATATCCAACTCCTTTCGGCAATTCTTAATTATCATCCTATCTTTGAAAAAACATAATCACCTTTTCATGAAAAGTGCATCCAGAACTATCTTTATCCTCGCTTTAACCTTATTTTCTGCAACAGTTTTTGCTCAAGACAATAAATTAATAAGCCTTGAGGCATTAGTAAATAAAACAGACCCTGCATGGCCTTTGGTAAAGAAATGGATTGATTCTGCCAAAAACAAGGTTGAGGTTTTACCTGTAGACTCTGCCAAAGCAAAAGAGGTTTTATACAATGCCCAAATGACAACCTATGCCACACTTGGCTCTGTTATTTACAATACCGGTGGTATTATGATTGATAACGGATGGATAAGAATTTTAGGCTCGGGAAGTGAGAGATTAACAAGAAATATAGCCGAATGGAACAAGGGAAAAACAATTAAAGAGTATGGCGACAATATCCCTTACCTTTTAATTGCTGATGATGCCGTTGGTGGCTTTTTCGCTATTAACTATGGCGGTTTAGGGAAAGACATTAAAAATGTGTACTACCTCGAACCAAATACTTTAACCTGGCAGCCATTGGGTGCTGGTTATGGTGAGTTTCTTGTTTTTTGTTTCGACAGTGATCTCTCTAAATTTTACAAAGGCCTGCGTTGGAATAACTGGAACCAGTTTATTGGAAATTTAGATGGCACCAAAACCTATAGTTTCCGACCGTATTTATGGCAGGAAGGTACAGATATTGAAAAATGTACCAGAAAACTTGTGGGCATTGAAGATATGTACCGTTTCAACATTATGAAATCGAAGGAGCTTAATGCTGATAAAGGCATTAAAAAAGACGAGAGTAAAAAGGAAGAAACCAAAACTGAGCAGTAATACCGATTATTGCCCGTAAAAACAATTAAATGTTGAATACAACCGCTACCATTACACAAATTAAAAATACCAGGCTTTTCATTCTAGAACTGGTGAAAGATTTAAGTATTGAGGCATTGAACAAAATTCCTACAGGTTTTAACAACAACATTATCTGGAATATAGCGCATTTAACCGCTGCACAACAAAATATGTGTTATGTGAGGTCGGGTTTGGCAATCACTGTTCCGAAGAAAATCATTTTGCCCCTTTTTTAAGTGGAACAAAGCCTGATACTTTCATTGATAAAGAAGCAATTGATGCTATTTTCAGCGCATTATTAAATAGTATAGATCGCTTAATGGAAGATTATACGCAAGGTATTTTCAAAAATTTCGATCCCTGGGACAAACGCTATGGCATGAAACTAAACTCCATAGAAGATGCCATAAATTTTATTCCCTTTCATGAAGGGATGCATATTGGTTACATTATGGCTTTAAAGAAGCTGGTATAAAAAACCTCGTAAAATTTAAATGTATTTGGCTTGTATTTTCTTTGGTAATTTGGCCAGAACCATCGCTCTAGATTCTGCTACCCTACTTTTAAGTTCTTTATCGTTTAAAACATCCAAGTTTTCAATCTGTATCCATTGCCTTTTCGCCATGTGATACGCCTGCGCAATACCATCTCTTGCAGCAAGTTCATCAAACTCATCAGGATTGCATTTAATAGAAAAGCTATTTCCCTCATCAATCGCAATGATAATGTATATTTTCTCCTCTATCATAAAACAAAGATGTTCCCATTTCATGCCCTCGGTTGTGCCTGGCAAACTCAAACAATATTCTCTGAAAGATTCGATATCCATATTTAGGGTTTAGGGTTTAGGGTTTAGGGTTTAGGGTTTAGGGTTTAGGGTTTAGGGTGAAACCAAAGCTAATAACAAAAGTTTAAAGCTGAAAGGGAAAATGTCCGGAGTTGAGAGCCAGTAGTCCAATGCCTCTTCGGCCAGGCAAAGCATGAAGCAGATTATCCTGAAATCTTAAAATCTTTCTTATCCTATTCCTGTTAGATCCTATAATCCTATAATCCTTTTTATCCTGATCCTTTTTTATCCTGATCCTTTCTATCCTATTCCTATATTTGCAATCTTAAAATAATCAATCCAAATCCTAGCGCATGAATATTATAACCCCTACTGCTGATGGTTCGAATACACTTTACAATGAAACAATTGGCGAACATTACCACAGTAAGCATGGCGCATTGCAAGAAAGTAAACATGTTTTTATTGATGCAGGATTGAAATTTGCATCTGCCAACCAACCTCAGATTTCCATTTTAGAAATTGGCTTTGGTACCGGACTTAATTTTATTTTAAGCTTCGAATATTGTGAAGCAAACAACATTAACCTTAATTACACCAGCATTGAAGCTTTTCCGCTAACCAGCGAAGTAATTGAAACAAACCGGTTATTCGGCTTATGTTCCGGATGAGATTTGGGCTCAATTTACCACCAATTATGCTAATGCGCTAAAATCTGAACAAAAATTCTTCCTCACTTTGTACGTTAGAAATTCCCCATACAACACTTGCCGAATACCATAATGATAAAAAGTTTGATGTAATTTATTACGATGCTTTTTCGGTTCAACATCAACCAGAAATGTGGAGCGACGAGATAATTGCCCATGCCTGCAGTTTCTTAAAAGCTGGAGGTACTTTTGTAACCTATGCCATTACTGGGAAACTGAAAAGAGCAGTTAAAGCCTGTGGTTTTACCATAGAGAAATTACCTGGAGCACCTGGAAAAAGGGAAATGCTGAGGGCGATAAAGTCTAGAGAGATTGAGACCGCTTAAGTTTTTGGGCATTTTACCGGAAAACACACATAGCAGCAAAGGATTTATTTACCTAAACCTGGGTGCAGCGGCAGCCTCCGTTTTTTCTAAGGAGCTATAGCGTAAAACAGGACTGACGATAATTGAAATAGCAGGTTGCTTTCCAGGTAAAACATGCCCATCTCATTTTAATGCAAATTTGATCTTCTGGAAAAACCACAACTTCCAAAAATTGTTAGCATTAGATTAACATTCATATCATGGAAAAAAGAACTTTAGGAAAAACCGATTTAAATATTGCGCCCATTGTATTTGGAGGAAACGTTTTTGGCTGGACGATTGATGAGCAAAAATCATTTGAAATACTGGATCATTTTGTAGAAAGCGGCTTCAATTTTATCGATACAGCCGATGTATACTCGCGTTGGGTACCAGGAAATAAAGGTGGAGAATCAGAAACAATTATTGGCAACTGGTTAAAACAACACAATAAACGCCACGATGTAATTATTGCAACCAAGGTAGGCTCAGACATGGGGCAGGGTAAATCACTTAAAAAAGATTACATCATCAACCAGGTAGAACATTCTTTAACGCGACTGCAAACGGATTATATTGATCTATATTTTTCTCATTTTGATGATGAGACCACCCCCGTAGAGGAAACTTTAAGTGCTTACGAAACATTAATTAAAGCCGGAAAGGTACGTTGGATCGGTGCTTCAAACTTCTCTGCTGACCGGTTAAAAGAATCGCTGATTTATTCTACCGAACATAACCTGCCACGTTACGAAGTTTATCAGCCAGGATATAACCTTTATGATAGAGCTGATTTTGAACAGGAACATGAAAAAATCTGTTTAGATCATGGTCTTGGTGTGGTAACTTATTATTCGTTAGCTAGCGGATTTTTAACAGGAAAATACCGCAGCGAAGATGACCTGAAGAAGAGCCAGCGCGGTGGAGGCGTAAAAAAATTCTTGAATGAGCGGGGTTACAAAATATTGGATGCATTGGATCAGGTTGCTGAACAGCATCAAGTAGCGCAGGCATCAGTAGCATTGGCCTGGTTAATTTACCATCCATCAATAACCGCCCCAATTGCCAGCGTTACCGATTTAAGCCAGCTTAAATCATTTGTTGAAGCTGCAAACCTGAAACTAACACCCGAAGATATTTCTCTTTTAGATAAAGCAAGTATCTATTAAAAATAATCCCTTATATTTAAATGCCCGATTAATGAAACAATTAATCGGGCATTTTGTATTAAACAGGATTTAAAATATATGAAAGACAAATTATCATTTCTACCAAAGCTTGCATTGGTTCTTTTCTGTTTAATAAGCCTAACCTACATAGCTATTTTAGGGCAATCGTTACTTGCTCCCTTACTTTTCTCCTTTTTAATGGCCATTTTATTATTACCAGTGGGTAATTTTTTGGAGCGGCGTTTAAAATTCAAGAGAGGCCTGTCTACCTTGGTTTCAGTTATTCTGATGATTGCCATAATTGGGGGTATTATATATTTCTTTGGTAACCAATTGAGTGATTTATGGGCCGATTGGCCTTTGCTTAAAGAAAAAGCCAACGTTTCATACCATGAATTGCAAAAATGGATTTCGCATACCTTTGGCGTAAATTCTCAAAAACAGTTGGATTATTTGAATGATAGTACCGAAAAAGCATTGGCCACAAGTGCGGCCATTGTAGCCACAACTTTAGCTACCTTATCTTCTACCTTGTTGTTTTTGGGCTTTACTCTATTATTTACGTTCTTCATATTAAATTACAGACGGGTATTATTTACTTTTTTGACCTCCGTTTTCAGTAAAGAACATAAAGAAAAGGTTACCGAAATTGTTGGTCAGATTCAATACATCATAAAAAAATACATCATTGGTCTTTTCTTACAAATGCTGATTGTTACCGTGTTAATGATCACCGTACTTAGTTTACTCGGCGTTAAATATGCTGTTTTACTAGGCTTGGTGGCTGGTATTTTTAATGTTGTACCTTATTTAGGAATATTCTTTGCCTTGCTGGTTAGCTGTTTAATTACTTTTGCCACTGCCGGAGCGGGTAAAGTACTTTTGGTATTAATTGCTTTTGTTGGCGTACATGCAATTGATGGAAATGTGCTGATGCCACTTGTAGTAGGCTCAAAAGTTAAAATTAATGCCTTGTTTGCTTTTATTGGCATTGTAGTTGGCGAAATGATCTGGGGCATTTCGGGTATGTTTTTATGTATTCCGTACCTAGCCATGCTTAAAATAATTTTCGACCGCGTTGATAACCTGAAACCCTGGGGCATTTTAATGGGCGAAGAACATAAACCCGACAAAAAGAAACGCATTTACCGCATTACAAAAAAGATTAAATTAGAGGAAAAAGATTAAAAATGGCCGAAAATAGATCGCCACATATTTTAAGCACTTCTGCCAACCTGTTAGGCATCTGTTTTATTGTGCTTACCTCCTTAAAAAAACTTGCCCTTACCGATGGCTCTTTAATTGATGAATTTGCTGTGGCTGCAGTAATGTTTTTTATGACGAGCTGTATTTTATCTTTTGTTTCGATGAGAAGAGTAAAAACAGCAAGTCAAAGGTTAGAAAAAGTAGCCGATTTTGTTTTTCTTTCTGGTTTGGTAATCTTATTTGTAGCCACTATATTAATTGCTTTTAACCTGATAAAATAGGATATTCAGTCATGAAACCTTTATTTGTATTAGTTATAGTATATGTTGCCTTATTAGCCTTTGGCGGTCATACTACATTTGATAAGGGAAATATTTTTGCAGGCAATATTGCCATGGGCGTAATGTTGCTTTTTACGGCAATTGGCCATTTTAAGTTTAAAACCAGCATGGCCGCCATGATACCTTTATTCATTCCTAAAAAGGTAGAAATTGTACTTTTTACAGGGGTGCTTGAAATTTTATTTGCGATTGGTTTAGCCATCGATAATGCCCGTTATTATACCGGAATAGCCTTGATTGTTTTCTTCATCGCCATTTTACCTACCAATATTTACGCAGCCAAACACAGCATCAACTATGAAGATTTGTACAAACCCGGGCCCGGGCCAAAATATTTATGGTTCAGAATTCCTTTTCAGCTTTTCTTAATCGCCTGGGTTTGGTACTTTAGCGTCAGATAATTTTAGCTTAAATCTACAACATGCCCAACAACCCGATTCCTGCCAGTGCCAATAATCCAGCCGATGCTTTTACACGTTTACTTACTGTATTGGATACCTTACGTACGCAATGCCCCTGGGATAAAAAACAAACAATGGAAACCCTTCGGCACCTTACTATCGAAGAAACCTACGAGCTAAGTGATGCGATTTTGGAAGGTGATTTAGATGAAATTAAAAAGGAACTTGGCGATGTAATGATGCATTTGGTTTTCTATTCGCGGATTGCTTCAGAAACCAATCACTTTGGTATTACTGATGTTTTAAACGGGGTTTGTGACAAACTGGTAAACCGGCATCCACACATTTATGGAGATGTTGAGGTACAGAATGAGGAAGATGTAAAACGCAATTGGGAGCAGATTAAATTAAAAGAAGGCAATAAATCAGTATTGGCAGGAGTGCCTTCTTCATTGCCGGCATTGGTTAAGGCCGCCCGGATACAAGAGAAAGCCCGCGGAGTGGGTTTCGATTGGGAAGATAAAAACCAGGTTTGGGAAAAAGTTGAAGAAGAACTGCAAGAATTTAAAGCTGAATTTAATGTAGCCGACAATACCGCTATTGATGTAGAAAAAGCAGAATCAGAATTTGGAGATGTTTTATTCTCTTTAATCAATTATGCACGCTTCATTAATATTAACCCTGAAAATGCCCTTGAAAAAACCAATAAAAAATTCATTAAACGTTTTCAATACCTCGAAACCAAAGCCAAAGAAAACGGAAAAGCGCTGGCCGATATGACGCTTGCAGAAATGGACATATATTGGAATGAAGCCAAGAAATTATAGCTAAAAAGAGTAAATTGCAAAATTCATATGAATTTTGCGAATGGAATCGCAAAATTTATATTAAATTTGCGATTATGATTTCAAGAGTAATTTCGGATTCGATAGAAAAACACCTAAAAGATGAAAAAGCGATCATCCTTTTAGGCCCCAGGCAAGTTGGAAAAAGCACGTTGCTTCATCAATTGTCGCCAAAATTTGCTAAACCGATTATGTGGTGGAATGGAGATGATGCAGATGTTAGAACAATACTAACCAATACCACCTCTACTTCATTACGTGCGCTTTTAGGGAAATCAAAAACACTGGTAATAGATGAGGCACAAAGGATTGATAATATTGGTATATCGATTAAATTAATTATCGACCAGCTTAAAGATGTAAAAGTAATCGCCACAGGTTCATCAGCATTTGAACTTGCCAACCATATTAATGAACCGCTTACTGGAAGAAAATGGGAATACCATATGTTTCCCTTTTCATTTGGAGAAATGGTAGAAGAACATGGCTTACTAACTGAAAAAAGACTGTTAAATCACCGCCTTGTTTATGGCTACTATCCTGAAATTGTAAATAATCCGGGTGGAGAAGAAATCAGGTTGAAGCAATTATCAGATAGTTACCTTTATAAGGATATTTTAATCTGGGAAAAAATACAAAAACCCGATAAAATGGAAAGATTAATTCAGGCACTGGCTTTTCAGGTGGGAAATGAGGTATCATATAACGAGTTAGGCCAATTGGCAGGATTGGATAACCAAACAACTGAAAAATATATCGACCTGCTTGAAAAAGCATTTATTGTATTCAGATTGGGATCTTTAAGCCGTAATTTAAGGAACGAGTTAAAGAAAAGCAGAAAAATATACTTTTACGATAATGGAATCAGAAATGCGGTAATTAATCAATTCAGTCCTGCAGTATTACGACAGGACATTGGTGCACTTTGGGAAAACTTTGTAATTAGCGAAAGGGTTAAGTTTCTTGCATACAAACAGATTAACTGCAACCAATATTTTTGGCGCACTCATGCACAACAGGAAATAGATTATATTGAAGAAAGAAACGGGCTAATGAATGCTTACGAAATTAAGTGGAATCCAAAATCTACTGTAAAGTTTCCGAAAACATTTTTAGGTGCTTATGAAAATGTAGATACCAAAGTAATTACGCCAGATAATATTAGCGAGTTCTTGTTATGAGTAATATTCACCATCTACATAATACCATTTTCCATCTTCCAGTCTGAAATTCGATTTTTCGTGCAATACCTCAGTTTCAAACTTCTTATTCAGGTAAAAAGCTTTAAACTCAACCACATCAAAGTCCGAAAATACAATTTCGAGTTTAAGCCATCTGGTATTTTTTGCGCTGTTTAAATATGCGTTTTTCGAATGATTTTTCCTTTTACTTTCATGCGTAGTTTGGAAAAGATAATCCGCATCGGCCACCACAAATGCCGAATACCTTGAGCGCATTAAAGCCTCTGCCGTGGGCGCTGGTTTCATTTTTAAATGATAAGGCTGGCAACATTGCTTAAAGGTTAATCCACTCCCACAGGGACAGGTTATTACATCCATGATTAAAATTTAAGAGGCAAAAATAGGATTTAATATTCCAGCTGCTAAAATTTCCGTAAAATTGCAGCAGAAAAATGAGGTATTTCTTTCACATCGCCTATCAGGGTCAGTATTTTAGTGGATGGCAAAAACAGCCAGGGGTTAAAAGCGTTCAGGAAGTTATTGAACAAACACTTTCAAAAATTTTAAAAACGCCGATTGCTATTAATGGTTGCGGGCGCACCGATGCGCATGTGCATGCCAGTCAGTTTTTCTTTCATGCTGATATAGAAAAAGAAATCACTTTCGATCTGCTTTATATCCTGAACAAAGCATTGCCATATAACATTGCCGTGTTCGACATTATAAAAATGGAAGGTAAACCTCATGCCCGCTTCGATGCCGTTCAACGGAAATACGACTATTTTGTTCATACTTATAAAGATCCTTTCCTCAGCACACAAAGTTCATTTTATCAAGTTAATAATCTCGATTTTGATAAAATGAAAGCTGTTGTAGCACTTTTGCCTAAGTACAAAGATTACAGGGCTTTTTGCACCCATCCTGATAAATACGAACATACCATTTGTAATGTAATGGAAGCTGCTTTATTTGTAAATCCAAAAGGTGATAGGTTCAGGTTTCATATTGCGAGCAACCGCTTTTTAGGTAAAATGATCCGCATTATAATGGGCAAATTATTAATGGTTGGTAAAGGAGAACTAAGTTTTGATGAATTTGAAAGTGAGCTGGTTACGTTAAAGGCTGCTAAACTATCATTACCCGCCCACCCTACAGGGTTGTACCTTTCTAAAGTTACGTATCCTTACCTCAATTTAGCACCCCGTACAGAGTTTATCCACGGCGAGGCAACACAGTGGATTTTACTTTAACTGTAGCGTTTTTACTTCGGCCCACGTTTAAAGGGTATGAAAGTCCAAATCTGTATTCTTTTATTTGCCCTTGCACTGCTATCTTTTGGCTGTAAAAAAACAACAACAGTCGATGTGCTATTGGATGGCCATTATACAGGTGTTTTAGTTATTACCAACAGCGTAAAATCTGTACCTGAAACCCGACCGATTTCAATTACCTTAAAAGATGGCAGGTTTAACATCATGCCTAACGCTAATTCGAATCTTAAACCCTACGGAGGCAAAGGAACTTATACTTTCGAAAATGGAACGGGTTATTTTACTGATGAAGGCATTTGGACAGCAGATTTCGATTGGAACATGATTTTAAATGGCGAATACGATATCAGAAGCAGTGGCGTAGATTTAACGCTCAGAAGAAAAAGTAAAACAAAAACAGATTTATCTCCGGCTACATCTTATGCTACGATGGAATACGAATACATTTTAAAAAGAACAAATTAAACTCTTATATATGAAAAATTTAATACTCTCCCTCATTATCCTCTCGGCATTAGCTTTTGGTTGTAAAAAGAAAACGGAAGGAACCACCACTGGTTATTCTTTTGAAATAAATACCTCAAAGCAGATTGATGAAGCCAATTTAATATTGACAAAAATAAACGATAGCCGTTGTACACTAAGTGCTTTTTGTATTGGACCTAGTTCTACGCAAACCTATTTCAAGCTGAAATCAGGTAATACTGAACAGGAGATCATTTTATGTAAAGGAGATTGCGGTACCATAGGTGCTACAGCCAAATTGAAAATTAACGGAGTGAATTACGTAATCAAATTAATAGAAGTTAGTTTTCGACAAGAGAATACTGCACAGACGGTAAAGGTTGAGTTGACAAGATTTTAGGTTTAGGTTTGCTTGGGCATCGAAAATTGATCTGTTCGATGACCCAAGTTTTTTACTTCACGCTATTTAAACCTGATGGCCTTTAATGGAGAAACCTTACTTATTAATAGTGAAGGAATGATCAAAACAGTTAAACACACCACCACTGTAACCACATTAAGCAACAGCACATCAATAAAATGAAATTCTA
This sequence comes from Pedobacter sp. AC402, assembly GCF_979252805.1. Taxonomy (NCBI): domain Bacteria; kingdom Pseudomonadati; phylum Bacteroidota; class Sphingobacteriia; order Sphingobacteriales; family Sphingobacteriaceae; genus Pedobacter; species Pedobacter sp. AC402. Next base: position 37,495 of record NZ_CEEDAI010000001.1, read on the forward strand.
TTGGTGCGTAAGCCAGAAAATAAGAGGCCTGGTTAAGTTTGAAAATATGTGTTGATTGCTGTAAAAAACCAAGGCCTAAGCCTAATATATTACCAAGCAAAAGGCCTATACCAATTAGATAAGCTGCATTGTAGAGAAAAATCTTCATGATGCTCCAATTAGTAGCCCCAAAAGATTTTAACATACCAATCATATTTGTTTTCTCTAAAATCATGATGAGTAATGCCGTTACCATGTTAATTACGCCAACAATAAGCATTAAGATTAGTAGCACATTGGTATTTACATCCAGTAATCCTAACCAGGTAAAAATATTAGGGAAATTTTCTTCAATAGAATAAGAACGTAAATTACGCGGTAGCCCTTCGTAAATTTGATCAGCAATGGGTTTAAGTCTGTTAAAATCTTTAATCCTGATCTCTATGCCGCCAATTTCGTTGGCTTTCCAATTATTTAAGCGTTTAATTATATTCAGGTTGCCCAGTACAAAACCCTTGTCGATATCTTCTACACCAATATCATAAATGCCTACAATTTTAAATTTACGCGGGCGTAACTGATTCTGAACAAAATACATGATAAAATCATCGCCAGTTTTGAGCTTTAGCCGGTTGGCTGTATAATTGGAGATTAAAAGTTCCTGCATGGCAGCGGTACTATCTGCAAAATCGATAATTGTGCCGCTGATGATGTGCTGTTTAATGTAATCCCACTTGTAATTTTTATCTACACCTTTAAAATTAATCCCTTCTATTTCATTATTGGCCGAAAGGATGGCTGGTTTTGTAGCAAAAGGATAATAATATTCAATATCACTATTGGTTTTAAGCATTTTCTGCGTTTCGGCATCAAGCACAAAAGGCGAATGTTCAAAAGAATTATTCAAATCATAGCGGGTAATCTGCACATCGCCCAAATAGCCCCTCACCTTATCCTGAATTTCTGTTTTAAAACCTTTAATAATGGCGATTGAAAGAATCATAACAGCCAAACTCAACATTACCCCTGCTATTGCAATGCGAACAATCAGTTTTGAAAAAGTACGTTCAGATTTAATGGCTATCCGCCCTGCTATGAAATATTCGAAATTCAATTTAATCTATTTGTTAAGTAACAAAAATGCTCAATTCCTTTTAAAAAATGGCATTTTAAAAAATAAATAACCAACTTTAAAGATCACTCATCAAGTTATAATGAGCCGGTACCATAGCATCAATCAAAATATTGGGTAAATTGTTTTGTTATAATACCGAAAGATAAGAAATACTGAAAATGAAAAACTACATCAGCTTTGCTTTAACCAGTTTAATTGCATTATCGGCCTGCGGACAGCCAAAACCACTGGAGGAGGAAGTGCTTGGCAAAAAAAGCCCTGAAAACAGGAAATTGATGATCAGGAGTGTTAAGCTTCCATCAACCCTAAAAACAGGTGCCGAACAAACCGAAAAATACCTCTCTATTTTAAAAGGAAAGCGGGTTGGCATGGTGGTAAATCCAACCTCGGTTATCGGCACAGAAACTTCGGTTGACAGCCTATTGAAACTTGGCGTAAAAATTCAGAAAATATTTGGCCCTGAACATGGGTTTAGGGGCAATGCAAGCGCAGGTGTTACCGTTAATGACGATGTAGATACCAAAACAGGCATAAAAGCCATTTCGCTTTATGGTAAGCACAGTACCCCTACGGCGGAGGATTTGGCTGATATTGATATAATGGTTTTTGATATTCAGGATGTGGGCGTACGCTTTTACACGTACATAAATACTTTGCAGCACGTAATGGAAGCCTGCGCGGTAAACAATAAAACCTTATTGATATTAGATCGCCCAAATCCGAACGGCTATTTAATTGATGGCCCAATATTAGATCCTAAATTTAAATCAGGTATCGGCGTACAACCCATTCCAATTGCACACGGCTTAACTGTGGGCGAATATGCACAAATGTTGAATGGCGAAGGCTGGTTAAAAGATAAAGTGAAATGTAAAATCACGATCATCAAAAATGCCAATTATAACCACGACATGGAATATACTTTGCCTGTTAAACCTTCTCCAAACTTAAACACACAGCAATCTATTTTGCTTTATCCTTCTACCTGTTTATTTGAGGGCACTTATTTAAACCATGGCCGCGGAACAATGTTTCCATTTACTGTGGTTGGCGCACCTTATTTAAAAGGTAAATTCGATTTCAGTTTTACGCCAAAAAGCATAAAAGGCATGTCGGAAACCCCATTATTTCAGGATCAGGTGTGTTATGGCCTGGATTTAAGAAATTACGATACTTCAATACTTGTAAAATCAAAGCAGGTAAACATCAGTTGGTTAATTGAATTGTATAATGCATCGCCAAGAAAAGAAGATTTCTTTAACAGCAAACTGAGTAAAGAGATGGGAACTATTGAGAGATTGGTTGGTGTGGCCGATTTTAGGCAACAGGTGATTGATGGAAAAAGCGAGGAAGAAATCAGGGCAAGCTGGGAACCTGGCTTAAGCGCTTACAAAACCATGCGTAAAAAATATTTACTTTATGATTAAGAGTTGAATGTTTGAGAGCTTGAATGGCAGAAGAAGTAATCCTTAAATTGCGCTGGCAATTCTTTTCAAACTTAACGGAAAGAGGTTTGTTGTTATAGATAATTGATAGGCACTGTGCCATTCAATCATTTAAACTCAATAATTTTAGTTATGAGCGGTCCGAAAGTTAAAAGTGATAAACCTGGAAGCAATTACCAGGAAGAGGTGCCAAAAGGCAGAGAACCAGTTGACCATAAAACGGTTAGAAAAGAAAACGACAGTACGCCAAATAAGGCACCTAAAACCAATAATCCTGCTAAGCAGCGAGAACTGGAAGAGCAACCTGTTCATCCAATAAAAAAAGCACCAAAAGAATAATTTATGGTTCTACTTAAATTTTCAATGCAAAAGAAAAAGTAGAACCTTTACCTTCTTCGCTCTCCACCCAAATTCTGCCACCTTCGTTTTTAATGATTTCTGAAGAAATATACAATCCAAGGCCTAAGCCCGGGTAGGTATGTTGTAGATTACCGCCTACGCGATAAAACTGATCGAAAACCAGGTGTTGTAGTGCTTTGGAAATTCCGATACCATAATCGCGCACACTTAAAATCACTTCATTATGCTGCGTATAGGTATTTACATCAATCTGGTTGGCATCTGTAGAATATTTAATGGCATTGGATAACAAGTTGGTAATTACCTGACCAATACGTTCGCGATCATAGTAAACTATACCATTACTTTTTAAATCGACGGTAATACGGTGTTTGGAAGTAATGTGCTGCATTTCATCAACAATCTCTGTCACCGCCTGATCGAAATCGAATTTAGTAGGATTAAAGGTCATTTTACCGGATTGAATTTTGGTTACATCAAGCAAATCACCAATTAAACCAGTTAAGCGGTTTAACTGAAGGTCCATTTTGTGCACCATTGCGGCCTTTTTATCATCACCTTCATTTCTGATCATTTTTTCCAACACCTGGGTATAGGCTTTAATACTGGTAACGGGTGTTTTTAACTCATGGCTTGCAATACCTAAAAACTCATCTTTCTGTTGCTGAAGCTGCACCTGTTTGGTTACGTCCATTGCGGCATGTAAAATGGCGTAAACTTCACCATCCGCATTTCGTAATGGTTTGTAGGTAAAATTAAACCATACCTTTTCCAATTTACCGTTCACGGGTAATAGCGCTTCCTGCTGATCAGCGTGGTAAGGGATACCGGTTCGATAGACTTCTTTTAAAATACCGATAAAGGGCTGCCCTTTTAATTCAGGAATAGCTTCTTCCATCGGTTTTCCAAGTACACTTTTATCTTTACCCCAAAACTGTAGCATTTCATCATTGGCTAAAGAAATAATAATATCTTCGGTTTCGTAATAACCTGTGGCCATTGGTGTATCGAGCAATAAATTTCTAAAACGCGCTTCACTTTTAGCCATCTCCATCCGCGAAGTTACCAGGGAGGTAATTTCATTGGCCACCACCATAATTCCGGTAACAGTATTGTTCTGATCGCGGATAGGATCATAAACAAAATTGAAATAACAATCTTGTAAGGTGCCCTCACGCTCTATCCTCGCCATGGTTTCGTAACCATAGTGGGCAACCCCGGTAGTGTAAACATTGGTAAGCAAATCATGAAAAGGCTGCCCTTTAAGTTCGGGCAAACCATCTATTAAATCTTTACTGATTACCTCTTCCGTTTTGCCCCACAATTTTAGTAGGTCTGCATTTGCCTGCTCAATAACAAAGTTTTCGCCCTTTAAAATTCCAATGGCAACGGGCGCATCCAAAATCATTTTGCGAAACAGTTCTTCACTTGCTTTTACTTTTAACCTGGCATTTACCAATTCGGTAACATCTGTAGCATTATTAAGAATGCCCCAAACATTGCCTTCTTCATCTTTTAAAGGTTTGTAAATAAAATCGAAGTAAAAAGTTTGGAGTATGCCGTTAATGATCAGCAGTACGCGGTCTTCTTTTGTTTCGTAAGCAATCCCGGTTTGGCGAACATTTTGCAAAATCTTTAAAAAAGGCTGACCTTCCAGCTCTGGCAAAGCAATGGCAAGTTCTTGCCCTATAACATCACGCTCTCGCCCCCACGCTTTAAGAATTGCCTTGTTGGCTACTTTTATAACCATCTTTTCTCCGATATAAAGGCCAATTGGCATCGGAGATTCTTCAATTAAGGTGTAAAAAATAGTAGCGTTATCGTCAAGGTTAATTTGCATATGGGGGATAAAAAAACAAATATAATGGGTTTTCTATTTAGTATTTGATTTTAAAAACGACAATAAAACTTTTTCATCATGTGCTAAACCTAATTTACCCAGTTCTTTATTGTTATTCATTTTTTTCATGTATTTACCAAGCTCATTATTTTCGTAAGCGGTAAGCAGTAAAGGATATACGTATGAACTTTTACATACGGCTCTTGTATTTCCCAGTTTTTTGGCCACACAATCCAAAACAGAAACAATAGCTTTTTTCGAATTCAAACTTAAATGCTCGTCTATACTGCATTTGGAAAATTGGCGTAAAGCCTCAAGAGTACCTCCCCAGGTTCTAAAATCTTTAGCGGTAAAATCATCTCCGGTAATTTCTTTAATGTAGGCGTTTATTTTGCCAGAATCAATGCTTTTATGTTCTTTACCGTTTGAGTAAAACTGAAAAAGCTCCTGACCAGGAATATCCCTGCATTTTTTCACCATTTTGGCCAGCGATCTATCATTCAGTTCCACCTTTTGCTGTACCCCTTTTTTACCCACAAAATCCATCGTTATTTTACTGCCTTCTATTTTAACGTGCTTATCGCGAAGGGTTGTAAGACCGAATGAGCCATAAAGCTGCTTGTAACTCTCGTTACCTACTCGGATTAACGTTTTTTGAAGTACATCTACCGAGATCGCCAAAACTTTGCGCTCGTCGAAATCTTTTCTGCGGAGGTCTTTTTCCAGGTTTTTACGTGCATTGGGCAATGCTTTTCCAAATTCAAGCAATCTAAAATACTTATCTTCCGATCTGCGGCTGGTCCATTTTGCATGGTACCTATACTGCTTTCTGCCCGCAGCATCAATCCCCGTAACCTGTAAGTAGGCATTGGGTTTATTGGCTATCCATACATTTTGCCATGCAGGCGGAATAACGAGTGCTTTAATTCTGTCGAGGTGTTTTTCATCAGTGATTTTATTGCCATTCTTATCTTCGTAATGGAATTTTCCCGGTTTCCCTTTCCGGTAAATCCCAGGCATAGTATCAGTTACATATACCAATCCACTTGCTTTAACAACATCTTTGCCTTGTACCATTTTTGCCTGTAAGTATGGGTTTATTTTTAGTTATTTTGCAAAACTTTAACGCGGATAGCCACGTTATTTTTAGAAACACAACACTTTCATATGAAAATAGTTTTTATGGGTACGCCCGATTTCGCTGTAGCTTCTTTAGATGCTTTAGTTCAAGCCAATTTCGATGTAGTTGCAGTGGTTACTGCTCCAGATAAACCTGCCGGCCGCGGACAGAAACTGAATGAAAGTGCTGTAAAAAAATATGCTGTAGAAAAAGGGATTCCTGTTCTGCAACCAGAAAAACTTAAAAACCCTGAGTTTATTGAAGAATTAAGGTCATATCAAGCCGATTTACAAGTGGTGGTTGCCTTTAGAATGTTGCCTGTAGTGGTATGGAGCATGCCTGCTAAAGGCACCATAAATTTACATGGTTCATTGTTACCTCAATATAGAGGGGCTGCACCAATTAACCATGCCATTATAAATGGTGAAAAAGAAAGTGGTGTAACTACCTTTTTTCTTAAGGAGGAAATTGATACCGGTGATATTATCCTTAGCGACAGTGTTGCTATTGCAGATAATGATACCGCTGGCGATTTACACGATAAACTGATGGTTATTGGAGCTAAACTTTTAGTAAAAACCCTACATGCCATTGAAGCAGGCGAGGTAAACGAACAGCCGCAACCACAAAGCGGTGAACTAAAACATGCACCTAAAATTTTCAAAGAAGACTGCAAAATTGATTGGAACAATACTGCACAGCGCATCCATAATTTAATTCGTGGTTTAAGTCCTTACCCTACGGCTTTTACTTTATTAAACGATAAAAACTTAAAGGTATTTAAAGCAGAAATAGAAGATAAAGAACCTGGAATTGCTGCCGGTGGCTTTTTAACAGATGGTAAAACTTACCTTAAGTTTGCTGCAAAAGATGGTTTTATAAAGCTTCTGGATATTCAGTACGAAGGTAAGAAACGGATGTTGATTGAGGATTTTTTAAAGGGGAATGCGGTTGTAAAGGTATTTGGCATTCGAAGGATTTTAACCACAGATTTACACAGAGATCAGTTTTGCCACAGAAACACAGATATTACGGAGGTGACATGATTTTAAGGAAATGAATCTTCTATGCGTATCGTCATTGCGAGAAGGCTTTTTCAGGCGACGAAGCAATCTTTATGGCAAGGCTCACTAGCCTGAAAGATTGCTTCGTACCTCGCAATGACGAGCGCTTTACTAAAGCCTGTTAATGGTATCCTAACGGTATCGTCATTGCAAGAAGGCTTTTTTAGGCTATATCGTCCTCGTTTGTAACGAGGATGTACGAGTAAAGCGATTCTATCGCTCCTAAAGGAATATTTTCGCATTGCAAATGCGTTCCTCTAAAATCCTCGTTACAAACGAAGACTATTTAAGCGAGCGCTTTACTAAAGCCTGTTAATGGTAGCGAAATGGAAGGATTTTAACCACAGATTTACAGCTCAGTTTGCCACGGAAACACAGAAATCACGGAGGTAACATGATTTTAAGGAAATGAATATCCTTTGGGTAACGTCATTGCTGAGAAGGCTTTTCAGCCGACGAAGCAATCTTTATGGCAAGGCTCACTAGCATGAAAGATTGCTTCGTACCTCGCAATGACGAGCGCTTTACTAAAGCCTGTTAATGGTATCCTAACGGTATCGTCATTGCAAGAAGGCTTTTTTAGGCTATATCGTCCTCGTTTGTAACGAGGATGTACGAGTAAAGCGATTCTATCGCTCCTAAAGGAATATTTTCGCATTGCAAATGCGTACCTCTAAAATCCTCGTTACAAACGAGGACTATTTGAGGTATCGTCATTGCGAGAAGGCTTTTCAGCCGACGAAGCAATCTTTATGGCAAGGCTCACTAGCATGAAAGATTGCTTCATCCCTCACAATGACGAGCGCTTTACTAAAGCCTGTTAATGGTAGCGAAGTAGAAGAGCAACCACTAATGAACCAAATAACTAAATGCCATTCAGCTTTTCGATTAAGAACTTCGAAACCTCATTGAAATAACGTTTCCTGCCGTAGCCCATCACCCATTGAATGCCTTGTGTAGCATTAGTAATAAAAACTTCTTCTGCTTCTTTTAAAATTTCTGGATTAATCTGTGCTTCTACCAAAGGCATATCGTTCATTTTACACAATTGCATAATGGCGGTACGCATCACTCCACTTACGCAACCTTCAGCCAATGATGGGGTATAAATCTGTTTATTATACACCACAAAAACATTGGCACTGATGCTTTCGCAAAGAAAACCATATTGGTTTAAAATCATTGCTTCATCCAAACGGTTTTGACTTTTAAAAATTCCGGCCATTACATAAAGCAGCGCATTGGATGTTTTAAAATTGGAGAGCTTGTTCACGGGTTTGGTTATCTCGTCGAACACATCAATGATCAAACCTTTGCTGTTTAACTCATATGTGGATGCTTTTAAAGGAATTCCCTCCAAAACGTATCCTGCTTTATTAATTTCGGGTGTATAAACCCCTGCTCCGCCCCTGTAAACCGAAAGGCGAAAGCGTACATTGCCGTTCCATTTGTTTCTTTTGGTAAGATCGGCAGTTTTCTGACGCAAAAAATAATCGTCCATAAGGGCATGACCATCAATTTTCAACGCTTTCATTCCTGCTGTAAGCCTATCGGCGTGCAAATCGGCAAATTGCAGTTTATTATTAATCATGCGCATACTTTCGAACAGCCCGTCTCCAAATTTGAAACTTCTGTTCGAAGCTGTCAGAACCGGAGCGTCTGCCGCATGAAATTCATCATTAAATATAAGGTACTCGTTAAGCATATGTTATGATGTAACGATATAATTTTCCCATTTGGTTAAACCAGCTTTAAAATCGGGTGGCAAAGGGGATTCGAAGTACATGTATTCTTTTGTGGTTGGGTGGATAAAACCTAAACTTTGTGCATGTAATGCCTGGCGGGGCAATAATTCAAAACAATTATCTACAAACTGCTTGTATTTGTTAAACGTAGTTCCCTTTAAAATCTTATCGCCACCATACATGGCATCGTTAAATAAAGGATGGCCGATGTGTTGCATGTGCGCCCTGATCTGGTGTGTGCGACCAGTTTCCAGCTCGCAACTAACCAAGGTTACGTAACCCAGACGTTTTAACACTTTATAATGCGTTACAGACCATTTTCCTTTTTCTTCATCATCGTAAATATCCATCACACGGCGATCTTTCACACTTCGTCCGATGTAGCCCGTTACCGTGCCGTCATTTTCGATATCGCCCCAAACCAGCGCAATATATTTACGGGTAATGCTGTGATCAAAAAACTGCCTGGCCAAATGCGTAATCGACTTTTCATTTTTACTGATGAGCAATAAACCTGAGGTATCTTTATCAATCCGGTGTACCAAACCTGGCCGGCCATCATTACCCGGTAGCTGGGGAAGTTGTTCAAAATGGAAGGCCAAAGCATTAACCAGGGTTCCTGTATAATTGTTAAAGCCAGGGTGCACTACCATTCCGGCGGCTTTATTTACCACTAGCAGATCGCTATCTTCATAAATAATATCAAGCGGCAAATCTTCCGGGTAAACCTCCGTATCGCGTGGTGGATGAGGCAAAACAATAGAGATTTCATCAAAAGGTTTAACCTTATAGCTTGATTTTATCTGTTTTTGATTAACCAATACATTGCCTGCATCAATTGCATTCTGAATACGGTTACGCGAGGCATTTTCTACACGCACCATCAAAAATTTATCGATCCGAAGCAAAGATTGCCCCTTATCTACAATTATTTTGAGGTGTTCATATAATTCCTGCTCCTCTGATTCCTGCAATTCGACCACATTTTCCATGGCGCAAAAATAAACTTTTAACTTCAAGAATTTTTTAATGATTACAGTTTTCGATAAAACAGCATTATCTTTACCCTTAATCAAAACATTCTAAATTATTTATATGAAAAAATGCTACTCTTTAAAGGCTTTAGGGGCCTTATTTTTATTGGTAATATCGCAAAAAGCAAATGCTCAAAAAGATGTTGGAGGTTTATTTGTGGGTGGACCAGCAGATGCAACCAAATTGGTTAACGCCTATTTCGATCCTTTATACAAAGGTTTGGGCCTAGGTTTAACAGATGGGTGGACCAATACCGCAAAATCGAAAGGATTTTTAAAATTTGATGTAAGGGTATCTGTATCAGCAGCATTTGTACCACAATCGGCCAGAAGTTATGATGTAAATACTTTGGGCTTAAGCACCATTAAACCAGCTCCCGGTGCTTCTTCTATAGGGCCAACTGCCTTTGGCGATGACCATGAAGGTGGTAAAATGCAAGTATACACCAGCGGCGGAATTCCTACAGGAAAATTCTTCAACCTACCTCAGGGCGTGGGTTTCCATGTGGTACCTTCAGCGCAGATTCAGGCTACTTTGGGTTTACCTAAAAATATTGAAGTTACCTTAAGGGCAATGCCTAAAGTTGGGATAGGCAGCGATCTTGGTGACTTATCAATGATCGGTTTTGGCGCAAAGGTTGAACTTTTGCCACTATTTATGGGTTCTACAACAGAAAAACTGATCCCGGTAGATATTGCCGTTGCCGGAGGATTTACGCAGTATAAATACAACCTGCCTTTGAATGTGAATAATACACAAAATTCAGATCAGCGTATTGATGCGAAATTTAATGGTGTTAATTTTGATGCCATCGTTTCTAAAAGCATCCTGTTTTTTACGCCATTCGCCAGCATAGGTTACCAAACTTCTAAAACCAATTTAAAAGCTTTAGGAACATATAAATTTGAAGATGGTATTAATAGTGCAACTTATGTTGATCCGATTTCGGTTAAACAGACAGATATTGATGGCGTGAGGGGTAGTTTAGGGTTTCAGCTGAAATTCGGTTTCTTTAAATTTTATGGTTCTTATACCGCAGCTAAATACAGTATGGTTAATGCAGGTATAGGCTTAGGTATTGGTAAATAGTAAATTACATTATTTTGAGCGTGGTGAAACGCAACAGGGAAATCTGCCTTGCAATTTTATTTTAACACACAGATCGCTCGTTTTGCTGCATCAGGAGATGCCGACCGCATCATCATAAAAAAATCCTGTAAAGTATTTCTATGCTCCTTTCCTATAAATCGGAAAAGGAGCATCATTACAAATTCTTAAAGAAATCGATTTTATCAACCATTCTTTATTTATTTTTACGCGTGTTTAAAGAAATATATAGCCCAATACAACAGATAAAATTTGCCTCCTTTAACCAGCTTTTCGTTAAAAGAGACGACCTGATTGATCCTTATATTTCTGGAAACAAATGGCGGAAACTTAAATACATTTTAGCAAAGGCCAAAGCAGGAAACAAAACACACCTGGTTACTTTTGGAGGTGCTTATTCTAACCATCTGGTGGCCACAGCCGCAGCTGCATCAAGATCGGGTTTAAAAGCAACAGCCTTTGTGCGCGGTGAAGAAGTAAAAAATGAAATGTTGTTACTGTGCAGTTTATTTGGCATGAAACTGTTGTTTACCGACCGCGAAAGCTATCGAAACAAGCCTGAGTTGTTTAAACAACATTTTGCTGATGATCCTGAAGCCTATTTTATTGATGAAGGTGGTGCATCCTTAGAAGCCACCATCGGTTGTGCAGAAATCATTAATGAACTTACAGAAACATACGACCACATTTTTTGTGCGGCAGGCACAGGAACTACTGCAGCCGGACTGTTAAGGGGCATTCAACAAAATGGATTGCATACCAAACTCCATATTATCCCGGTGTTAAAAGGTGGCTCGTTTATTAGCGATGAGATAGCAAAATATACACCCCTTTCCAATCACCTCGAACTCCATCTTGATTATCATTTTGGTGGATATGCGAAAACCACACCTGAGTTAATTGATTTTATTAAGGCTTTTACAAGTCGAACCGGCTTACTTTTAGATCCTGTTTATACCGCAAAAATGTTTTTCGCCATTGATGATTTACAACAAAAACAAGTTATCGGTAGTAATGAACGCATCCTGGCTATTCATACCGGGGGATTGATGGGGCTTTTTGGCATGAAGGATAAGTTTTAAACATCAACCAGATGCCTAAGGAAAACAATATTTATTATTTCCCCAATTCAAGTGCCTTAAACCAACTATTATCAGCTTCAAACTAACGAAATAATAGAATTTAGTACCAAAAAAGATATCTCCAGATCAACATTAGCTTAAAACTATAAACTTCAGTTATCTCACCTTAATAAAAACCGCCAAAACAAAGCTTTTTACTACCTGGGGAGCAGAATAATCTCAAACTGACAATCGAAAAATTCATTTTCGGACCTAATAAGGTCGGCACCGGGCCTATTAAGTACCAATGAGGGTGAAAAAGGGTCGGCACCGAGCCTATTAAGTACCAACGAGGGTGTAAAAGGGTCGGCACCAGGCCTATTAAGTACCAACGAGAGTGAAAAAGGGTCGGCACCGGGCCTATTAAGTATCAATGAGGGTGAAAAAGGTTCGGCACCGGGCCTAATAAGTAGCTTAGGGAAGGTAATTGCAATTGGAATACCGTTATGGAATTGTCAGTTAAAGTTAATATTTTCAAAAAACATCATAAGTAAACAAACGTTTACTTACTTTTGATCCACATTGAAACATTAACATATGCGGCCAAAAAATTTAATAAAGGAAGATGCTATCCGATCGATTGCATTACAAATTATTTCTGAGGAAGGATTGGAGAATCTGAGTATGCAGAAACTGGCTAAAGCGGCCAATATTTCTCCCCGAACCATCTACATCAAATATGAAAACAAAGAAGATCTTTTAATTAAGCTTTTTATAGAGGAAGTACTTGGTGGATATGAAAAAGCCATCCTTGAAAATTTTGATCCAAAAATGGATTTCAGGGAAGGGATGAAAAGGTTATGGTTAAATACTTTCCATTACCTTAAAAACCACAAACCTTCTTTTTCCCTGCTCCAACACGGCAAATCATCTCCCCTTTTAAATAAAGCTTATCAGGAAAAAAACATCAAACAAGGTGAATTTTTTGCGCCCATTCCTATCTTTTTAAAAACAAATGTTGAGGCAGGCTTGATACCTGATTTACCCCTGGATGTATACAAGGCGTTACTTTTTTCGCCTGTGCATGATCTGGTGGCAGAATATTTTGACCATGCAGATCGGCCAATTCAGATTATTACTGAAGAAATGATTTTAACCTGCTGTGAAACCGTGATTAAAGGAATAACTACATAAAAATGAAACAGATAAAAAATAAAAAAATTGCCATTATTGGGGCCGGCCCCGGAGGCTTAACACTTGCACGACTGTTACAAATGAATGGTTTTGAGGTGAATGTTTATGAACGCGATGTTGACGAAAATGCCAGGCCAAAAGGTGCAACTTTAGATTTACATGATGAATCGGGTTTAGCCGCACTTCGCGAAGCTGGTTTAATGGATGCTTTTAAAGCGAACTATCGCCCCGGAAGCTAGATCGAACCCGCATCATTGATCAACATGGCAAAATTATATTTGAAGACAACGATAATCAAAACAGAGGAGATTTCCGTCCTGAAATTGACCGTGGCCCACTACAAAAAATCCTTTTGGATTCTTTAAAACCAGAAACTGTAATCTGGAACAGCCATTTTGAAGGGCTTAAAACAAACGGAGATTCGTGGCTGATTGAATTTAAAAACGGCAAATTGGTAGCGGCTGATATTGTAATCGCAGCAGATGGTGCAAACTCAAAAATCCGCCCGTACATTACCCCAATTAAACCTTTTTACGCTGGCGTAACCATTGTGGAAGGTGCTGTTTATGCATCAGCAACTTCAAGTCCGGAAATGCATAAATTGCTAAACGGCGGCAAAATATTTTCACTAGGTTGTGAAAAATCGCTAATTGTGAGCTCAAAAGGTGATGGCAGCCTGGTATTTTATACAGGATGCAATACCACAGAAAATTGGGTTAAAGAATCGGGCATAAACTTTTCTGATAAACTGCAGGTAATTAACTGGTTTAAAAATGAGTTTTCAGATTGGGATCCGATCTGGCTGGAGTTGTTCGAAAATGCTTCAACTGGTTTTGTTCCCCGCCCTCAGTATTGTATGCCGCTGGATCAAAACTGGCTGTCGCTACCAAATTTAACCATGCTGGGTGATGCAGCCCATTTAATGCCGCCTTATGCTGGTGAGGGTGTTAATATGGCCATGCTGGATGCATTGGAACTTAGCAATTGTTTTAAAGATCCGCGTTACAACAATAGCGGGGAAGCCATTTTCGCCTATGAAAAACAGATGTTAAAAAGGGCTTCAGAAACGGCAGATATCACTATGCAATCTACCGCAGCACTCCATAGTACAGATGCAATCAATTTTATGATGAACATTATGGGCATGGAATAAAAAAAGGGCCCTCATTGCTGAGGAACCCCAATAAGATTTCTAAACCGTCCCGATGATTTGATTCTTAATGTAAATGTATTGCGCAAGGTTTCTTAAAGAAATTAAAATAGAGCAATGGCATTAAATAATAGATGTAAGGTAGCCTTAGATACACATCTGTTTTACCAATAAAGAAATTTTGCTAAAAACTAATGGAAATCTCCTTAAATTCATTGCCGATCATTTACTTTTAGCCGAATTGCTGATAATTGGTTTATGGCAAAGGAAATGAATTTAAAATGCTATTTTATGAACAAACGATCCTTTACACGCTTTAGCATATTATTACTTGCTATTATAATTATCAATTTCTCATTTATACCCGTTAAAGAAGTGAAGTGGACAGCCATTGGTGACTCTATAACTTATCTGAATAATTATCTGGATGAAACTGGCAACCGGACAAAAAAAGGATATTTGGATAGGGTTAAAGAACGTTTGCCAAACATCAATTACATTAACCAGGGGCATAACGGCTGGACAACTGTTGGCATAGCCAAAGCGATTGATAAATTAGGCATTGAGGAATCGGAACTTTATTCTATTTTTCTAGGCACGAATGATTGGTGGGCGGGTATTCCTGTAGGATCTATTAACGATTACATTAATGATACCGGCACAGCAACCAGCTGTGGTGCTTACCGTAAAATAGTTAATAAAATCAGGAGTATTAACCCAAAAGCTAAAATAGTGCTGATTACACCCATGCAGCGAAACGACTTTGTATATATAGCCAATGCAAACAACAATGCGTATGGATCTTACAAAGAAAAAAACGGTCAAACTTTAGAAAGCTTCGCGAATGCAATAACCGCAATCGGTAAGTATGAAAATTTTGTTGTGGTTGATCTATACCACAACAAAAAGCTTAAACTCGAAAAATTGGTTAAGTTTAAACGGCTTAAAAATCCTTCATCAGGTAATTACCAAAATTATAGCTATCCTGAATCCTCAACAATCCCATTCGATCCTAAACGTGATGATTACCCCTACCCGATTGATGCCATGAGGATGACCTATGATGGTTTGCACCCATCTGATAAAGGAAACAAAGTAATTGCAGAAAGTTTGGTGAGGGTATTTAAGAAAGTATTGGATGGGAAGTAAAGGAAGCAATCTTAACGATAGTAGCACACGCTGCATTTTTTCTATTAAATCACTAATGGTCTTCGACTCCGTTCAAACTGACACCCTAGTACCGCTTTCGTCATTGCGAGAAGGCTTTTTCAGCCGACGAAGCAATCTTAATGGCTTATGGCCCACGCTTTTTCAATAAACCTGTTACCTTTAGCGTAGTCGAAGTGCCTTAAATCATTTAAGTCCCATTCTTACGTCTTCCTGAACTTGTTTCAGGATCTTTCTTTTAAAGCATCTCAAATAGGTAACTACAAATCAAATTTCTCAACTGCGTTGTACTCTGTTCGAAACGACGATCATTTCAATAAAACCAGTTACCTCTGGTACCGCATTCGTCATTGCGAGAAGGCTTTTTCAGCCGACGAAGCAATCTTAATGGCTCATGGCCCAAGCCTTTTCAATAAACCAGTCACACTGAGCGTAATCGAAGAACCTTTTTCATTACAAATCGTCTTCGACTCCACTCAGACTGACAAATCAAGGACTAGCCTCATTGTAAATGGTTACAATCAACCATCTGCAATCACCTTAATTTACAGTAAGTTTTTTGCCAGCAATATCTTCCCATCTGTAATAATGAAAAGTTTTATCATCACTCATGGCTACGAGCAAACCATGTTTAAAATCAGCATTTAACGGTACAGATACCACATCAATTCCATCCGTTTGGTTTGCCGAATACTTAATTGTGGTTAATAATGGATGTGTAAAAACACCATCCTTCTGATCGGCCACTCTATTGTACACTTTAAGTTGTTTTGCACCTTGATCGGAAACGAGAATATAACCTTTATCTGCTGAGGATTTGTATATCGCAACCCCTTCATTATCTACAGCAAAATCTCCCTGACCGAAAAATGAAAGTTCCTGGTTTCCTTTCTCCGGATCTGCATAATATTTGCGTATGCCTACCTGTTCATCACAGTAATACACATAACCCAATTCATTATCAACAG
Source organism: Pedobacter sp. AC402 (assembly GCF_979252805.1). NCBI lineage: Bacteria > Pseudomonadati > Bacteroidota > Sphingobacteriia > Sphingobacteriales > Sphingobacteriaceae > Pedobacter > Pedobacter sp. AC402. The sequence continues at coordinate 53,865 of NZ_CEEDAI010000001.1, forward strand.
CAATGGCTTCAATTTCTTTTTTGCCGCTATATTTACCGAATTTCCGTACCAATTCTGCTTTAACGTTTCCCTTTCCATCATCAGTTAACAGGTATTGCCAAAGATAAGATCCTTCTTTTGGTCCGCTTTTACGACCAACTATGGCATAAATTTGTCCTACTTTATTCTTATACATCGAAATGCCCATCAAATCGCGAAACTCAGTGCCGGTTTCTCCAACAAAAACCTCAATTCCGCCATTGTCTACCGGCTTCATATCAGGCATGGAGAAGATTCTGAGCTTATGCGTCAACCGTTCTGTAGTAACTGCAATATCGGTCGGTTTTCCGGCTAAGGTTAGGCCATAAGCAATATCTACATTATCAGGTCTTTTTAAGCCTTTAACGGTTTTAGTTTTAATAATCTTCCCCTTAAGGTCAAATACATACAAACCACCATTTTCATCTTTATCGGTTCCAACCACAAGCGATTGTGCTGCATTGGCAGGGTTTACCCATATTGCCGGATCATCGGTATCAAAATCTACAGGGTCTGAAATGTACAATGGTTTTACTTCAGCTGTATTGGTATTATTTTTTGTTGTATTGTTATTACAAGCTACGGTTATGCTTAAAACAGCAAGTATAGCGAGGTTTAAAATATTATTTTTCTTCATTTTACAATTTAGTTCCATAAGCGCCAACAAAGGTAGATGGCTGTGGTGAGGTATAGGTAATTCCGTTTTTCATAATGATACCTGCCTGATGGTGGCGGGTAAAGTTTGTTGTTCCTTTGCCTAATGCAGGAGAGTTTCCTTGCAGGTGAAAATCCCAGGCTGTATTAAAATCGGCATTGTTTACGGCAGTATTTACCGGATAATTTACAAATTTAGGGTCGTTGGCACCTGCTACATTGCTGATCACATCATTTTTACCGCCTACAATATCGCCTGTTGGCTGAAACTGGTTTACAGTGGTTTGATCGAAACCATAATACCAGTTATTGCTGTAAGCAGAGCGGCTGTCTTCGGGCTTTTTAGGATCTCTTTTCACCCCAAAGCGGGTATTGGCAAAAAGGTTATTGTAAAGATCGGCACGTACGTTACTTTCTAACCAAATCGATCCACCTTTGGCGGTAGGCCTTCTCCAGCCGGTATTTACCATGGTATTGTTATAGGCAATGATATAAGTTTGCGGTGTTTTATCGCCGGTATTGGATAATTTTAAGGCATTGGTATTGGTGCTATACACTAAATTATAGGCTATATCTGCCAGGCAGCCTGATTTAAAATTCATGGCTTCTCCCCCGGTAACACCTGTGGTATAAAAAACATTGTTTGCAAAAATAATTTTTCCGCCTTCAATATAAGTGCAATCCTCCTGAAGGTTTCTAAAAATAGTGTTTTGAACAACAAGTTTGCCTTTTGCATTAGCGAACCAAAGTGCGGGCAAACTTTCGCCGGCAACAGCCTTGTAAAGTCCCATTTTGACAGATGTTGAGGCATCGGAAGTTTTAGCACCTCCATATTCAATAATCACATGATCAAGCACCAATTCCTCGCAGGTTGGTCCGGCTAAAATACCACCCCAAAGCTTGCCGAACTTAGTTGTTGGCGTTTTATAAAACTCATTCACGGTAAATTTAATTGGATTTTCTGTTGTTCCAAGTGCATACAGATTGCCTTTTACAATAAACTCGGGTTTAGCAACTGTATCCATTAAAATCGTAACCCCTTCTTCAATGGTTAAGGTTTTACCTTCAGGGATAATTACATCACCTTTAATTACCTGTGTGCTGCCTTTTGCCCACACACCAGAAATTTCTCCGGTTGCCGAGCCATTCACAGCAGTGGTATCTACATCGATATTGGCTTTTTCACATCCTGCAAGGGCCACCACAAGAAGGATTAATAATTTAAAAATCTGATTCGATTTCATGTCTTTGTATCTTTAAATTCTATTTAATTAAACTTATATCTGAAGCCAACAAGGTAGTTTTGGCCATAGTAATCACTTCTGATTAATGTATTTCCGTTTTTAACCAGGTCTTCATTAATCTTTTCGTTTTCCGGATTGGTACCTTTAATAAATAATTTAGTTGGCGTATTTAAAATGTTATTTGCTTTTATAAACACACTCATCCCCCCTTTAAAACGTTTCTCAGCTGATGCATCCATCTGGATAACTCCTTTCTGCCATAAGTCGTTATTTAAAAACTGAGAAACCGTGTTGATGCGTGGACCTGTATATGCCCCTGCAATTTGCGCATCCCAACCTTTTTTAGTATCCTTAAATAACAAAGAGAGGTTGGCAATATGTGCTGACTGGCCATAAAGCGGGCGTTCCTGATCAACAGATAGTGCCTGGATATCTCCGGTGGTAGCGTTAATGGTTCTTGTTGTTTTAGTGGTAACAATGCGCGAATGTGTATAGGTATAATTGGCTTTTAAACCGATTTTGCTGAAATACTTGATATAATCTACCTCTGCACCATAGTTATTGGCTGTTCCAAAGTTTTTTGGGGTATAATAAATGTCCTGTCCGCGGGTGGCATCAGCCTGGAAAGTGTACTCAATCGGATTTTTGATTTTCTTGTAAAAAGCACCAATCAACAACTGTTCTGATGCGCCTGGAAAAAGCTCATACCTTAAATCATAATTATCTGCCAGGGCACGTTGCAAATTCGGGTTACCACGTTCCTGAAACTCTTCATTTATTACTTTTCCGGGTGCAATTTCATAAAAACCAGGACGGTTTAACGCTTTGTAATAAGAGGCGTGCAACTGGGTCTTTTCTGTTAGAAAATATTTGGCCATTAAACTTGGCAACACATCTGTATAAACCTGGTTTCCTTTCGGGAAAGATTCTCCTGCGGCGAAAAGCAGGTTATAGCCCTGATTGGTGTGTTCTACCCTTGCCCCTCCCACTATTTCCAACTTAGCTGATGCGTATTTAAACATCCCATAACCTGCACCAATTTTTTCAGTTGCATCATAGGTAAGCGAATTGGCTACTGCACCGGTTGGGTTACTCACAACCAAATTCAAATCAGTATAATTCTGGAAATTAATGCTATAAACATCAAATGCATTCGCTGCACTTGGAGCCATATTGTAGTTGTTAAAAAAACTGCTTCTTTGCTTATCACGGTACAATCCTCCTGCCATAATATCCAGTTTATCAGTTCCGGTTAAAAGGTGGTAGGTTAAGTCGAGATATCCTGCTAAATCTTCGTCGGTATTGCGCTCCCACCTGCGTGTAACCGGATTGGTATTGACCAAAGTGGTGCGTTTGCGCTGGAAATTCTGTTCTACACCATTCAGAATGATACTTGTGTTTTCGGGTACATCATTTTTAGCTGAAGAATATACCGCCGACCATTGTACCTTAAATTTATTATCAAAAAAATGATGATCGCCATGCAATGTACTGTTGTAAATCTGCTGTTCGGTTAAACGGCTACGGGTATCGTAAACCAACTCTGCATTTCCTGCGGTAGGATTATACACGCCGTTATAAGTAGTGAATACTGCATCTCTAACCTGTTGGTTTTTAAGGTTAACATACACATTGTAAAAGCTGATTTGGTGATCTTTGTTAAATACGTAATCAATTTTACCATGTAAACCGGTACGTTGCTGCTGTTCAGAAAATTCGCGGTAACTTTTACTGGTAATTGAAGCAAATGCATTGGTGCCAACTACAGAATTGTTATAAAAAGTACTGTTGCTGCCGCGGTAAGTGTTTTGATAGCTTCCGGCCAAAATTACGCCCAGCTTATCATCGAAGAAACGCTTTCCTATAGATAAGCTTCCGATTAAATTTGGTGCCGGATTTTTAAATTTATAATCGAGTGTGCCTTTTGTAAAATCGTTTTGTGTTGCAGTATAGTTTTTACCGTTTAACTCGTAAGGCGATTTATATTGAATACCTGAAGCATTATAGCTGGTAAATTTACGATCGAAAAACAACTGGCTGTAACCGGTAGATACATTTGCATTTACCTGTAACTGACGGGGCGCATTTTTCATCACCATGTTTATGGCTCCTCCAATGGCATCACCCTCTAAATTTGGTGTAAGTGTTTTATATACTTCTAAGCGATCGAGAATGTCGGCAGGAAAAAGATCAAGCGGAACGTAACGGTATTTATTATCCGGACTAGGAATTTTAACCCCGTTTACCAATGTATAATTGTAACGTTTATCCATCCCCCTCAATATGGCATACTGTCCGTCGCCATTGCTGTTACGTTCTATAGATACGCCAGAAACGCGCTGCATTACATTTGCAACAGTTAAATCTGGTGAAATCTCTATGGATTTGCCTGATACGATATTCATCAGTTGTGTGGCATTTTTTTCCAATCGCCTTGCCCCCTGATCGGTAGAACTTACTGCATTGGTTTTAATGGTGATGTCATCAAGGCTTTGGGAATCACTTTCCATATAAAACTTTAAATGATCGTTATCCTCTTTCACCACAGTTACAGTTTTTACAATTGTTTTGTAGGTAATGTAACTTACACTAATTGTAGTAGCCCCAACTTTTACATCTTTAAATTCAAAGGTTCCATCGAGGCCGGTGTTGGTAATACGCCGTGGGTTATCTAAAACAACTGTAGCACCAACTATAGCCTCTCCAGTTTGCTTATCATAAACGTGCCCCTTCAGTTTTGTGGCATTGGCTGTGCCTGCACAAAAAAGAAGTAAAAACAGAATTTGTAATGGTTTATTCATTGTGTTTGGTAATGTCTTTTTTATTTATCGACGGGCAAAGGTGTATACACCATTTTACACAAAGAAATTATGGGGGTTACATAAAGGCAACAGCGTTACATGAGGCATATATCAAAAGGCAACATCAATAATTAAAAAACTAATTATCAGACACTTAATCACCTTAAAAAACGCCGTTATGCTTTTATTACCGTTACATTAACAAATTGTTAAGCCTTAAAAACCGCTTAAAAAAGATGATATTTTGCTATAAATGTAACGGTTACAATGCCTGTATAAATGCAGATAGATTGTCGCCTTGCACCAGGTTGAGCTTTTTACGGAGCCGGTATCTCGATACCCTTAAGCTATCGGTAGAGATGCCAAGTAAGGTTGAAATGTCTCCTGAATCAAGATTCATTTTGAGCAATGCAATTAAGCGCATATCAGCAGAAGTAAGTTCGTTGCTATATTTTTTTAGCCCTTCGAGAAACTGGTGATGCACCTGTTCAAAAGCAACAGTAAATTCCTTCCAGTTGCGTTCGTGGTTAAAACTCTGGTTAATCTCGGCCAAAATTTGGTTCATCTGCTTTTTCTGATCGCGTTTATCATCTTTTACCATTGCCTGTAAAGTTCTACGAAGGTTTTCCAAAAACTGGTTGTGTTTAATCAGGTTTAAAGTATGGGTAGAAAGTTCTCTACTTTTAACCTCGAGCAATTGCTTTAGGTTGTGCTCTTCCAGTTGTAGATTTTTTAACGCCAAACTCGTCATATCGTGTTCAATATCCTTTTGCCTGGCCAAAGTTTGCTGATCTTTAAGTTTAAACCTTTGCCTGCTGAAAACGACCAAACCCAATACAACCAATAATATAATGACTATGGTTGAAGCAAAAGCAATTATTTTATTAACTTTTCTATCATTTTCCAGCTTATTTATTTCGGTAGTTTTTTTATTGATATCGTATAATACCTGTAAAAAAGCCACTTGTTTGGCCCCATCCTGTGAGTAGAGATCGATTGTATATTTATAGCCAAGTTTAACATAATAATAGGCACTGTCCATTTGGTTTAATAACTCATAAGCTTTACCCAGATCGCGGCAACAAGAGGCCAGTTGGTAGATATTGCCCAAATCGCCAGCCAGCTTCATCGCCGCAGCAGTTTGTTTAATGCTTTCTCGATAACGGCCGGTTTTACGCAAAATATCACCTAAATTGTTAATGACTTCGATGCTTCCCAAATTGTTATGATCGAGCTTGTAAAGATTTAGCGACTGTTTGAAATTCACATAAGCGAGGTCGTATTTCTCCTGATCTTCATAGATGCTTCCCAGGTTCTCGTAAATTTTAGCAGCACCACTTTTATCATTGATCCGTTCGTTTATTTTTAAGGCCAAATTCTGGTAATAAAAGGCACTATCATAATTTTGCCGCTTTTCGTAAAGCTGCCCTATGTTACCAAAAACAGCAGCCTCCCCTTTTAAATCGTCGTGCTGCTTGTAAATATTCAATGCTTTCCGATAGGCATTCGTGGCTTTATCGTGCTGTTTCATGTAATAGTACAAAATACCCACATCGGCTAAATTAGCTGCTATTAATAATGGCTTTTCTGCATTGTTGAAGATATGATCGGCTTTTAAAAAAAACTCCAGCGATTGGCTAAAATGCCCTTGGGTATAGCATACCTTACCCATTTGCTGTAAACACTTTCCTTCTAAAAGTTCATCATTTCCATCAATTGCCTGTGCATAAATTTTCTTCAGCTCAACCAATGCCTGCGTTGGGTTTCTTTGGTTAACAGAAATTATAGACTCAAACTTTTCGTCTTGCGCTTTGGTAAATGAAATAAAACTTAAAGAGATGAGGAGGAGGATAACGGATTTTAACATGTCATTATGATCACCATTGCAATCTTTAACAAAAGAACATGATTCGTATTAAGTTAATGTTAATTCAAATAAAAGGGTTAATGTGATCCTTTTAAGTGTTCAAATTATGATACTTAAAGCGGTGGCTTAAAATGTCGCGATATAATAAAATATTAGCGACTCAAATATCCATACGCAAGCAAATAGTTAGTAAAACGGCATGTTATTAGGCAGATTATCATCAAAAAGTTTTCCACACCTGTGAAGTCCAAAACCTGAATTTGTCTATAATCTAACTTTAAACTGTTTAAACCTATTTTTTAACTAAAATGCACAAAAAGTGCTCAAATTTTGATTTCAGGCACATTTAACTAAATTTGAAATATACCAAAATCAAGTTTATGTATCAATTAACAGTACCTGCAAATCGCGTTAGCGAATCGTTAAGTAAGCACATTTTGGCTGATGGTTTCGACCTGACTTACGACATGGAAAAAAGTAATGGAGCGTACATTTACGATTCTAAATACAATAGAACTTTACTCGATTTTTTTACCTGTTTCGCTTCCGTTCCATTGGGTTATAATCATCCCAAAATGATCAATGATGAAGAGTTTAAGAAAAATCTTTTTCAAGCGGCTTTAGCAAACCCTTCCAATTCGGATGTATATACCCAGCAATACGCACAGTTTGTAGAAACATTTTCTAACGTTGGTATTCCAGCTTACCTTCCTCATGCTTTTTTTATTGCCGGCGGTGGCTTAGCCGTTGAAAATGCAATTAAGGTGGCCATGGACTGGAAAGTACAGAAGAATTTTGCAAAAGGGTATACCGAAGAAAAAGGCTTTAAAGTATTGCACTTCGAAAGGGCTTTTCATGGCAGAACAGGCTATACTTTAAGTTTAACCAATACACTACCTGATAAAACCAAATGGTTTGCCAAATTCGACTGGCCGAGAGTTTCTGTTCCTGAGGTTAAGTTTCCACTTGTAAATGATAATTTAAATAACGCCATTCAAACTGAAGAAACTTCGTTGGCACAAATCAAAAAGGCTTTTGCCGATAATAAAGATGATATCTGTGCAATAATTGTAGAGCCAATCCAATCTGAAGGGGGCGACAACCATTTAAGGGAAGAGTTTCTGATCCAGCTTAAAACTTTAGCTGATGAAAATGAAGCCTTTTTAATTTATGATGAAGTACAAACCGGCGTTGGTTTAACAGGTAAATTCTGGTGTCATCAGCACTTTAGTGAAAAGGCACAACCAGATATTATCGCTTTTGGTAAAAAAATGCAGGTTTGCGGTATTCTTGTTGGCAACAAGGTAGATGAAATTGAAACAAATGTGTTTAAGGTTCCAAGCCGGATTAATTCTACCTGGGGAGGAAACCTTGTAGATATGGTACGTTCTACCCAGATTTTACAAATTGTAGAAGAAGATCAACTTTGCGAAAATGCAGCTAAAGTTGGTGGATATTTAAAAGATCAGCTGACACAACTTTCGCACAAATTTGATCAAATGAGCAATGTACGCGGCAGAGGCCTACTCTGCTCTTTCGATTTCCCTAACAAAGAAATACGGAACAATTTTATTAGTAAAGGACTGGAAAACAACGTAATGTTTTTAGGATGCGGAGAAAAAACAATCCGTTTCAGGCCCGCGCTATGTATCGAACAAAAGCATATTGACGAAGGGCTGACGGTAATGGAAAAAATATTGCCTTTATTGTAAGCATGAAGAAAAATTCGCTTACCTATATTATACTGGCTGCTGTTGTAATCCTAACTTTCTTCATTGTGAAGGATACGCTGAATCAAAAGGGAGTTGAAGATATGAAAGCTGGTTTTACAGAAATAGCCAAATACAGAAACGCCAATAATACTGGCCCTGTGCAACGCATTTATGTTGTTACCGTTAAAGATTCGGTATGGAAAGAGATGGAAGATTATGGCAATTTAATGCCGCATACCAAATATGGAAATACAAAAGTTTACTTCTTTATGGAGCATACCAATGTACCAAAAACATTAGAACCTGGAGAAGTGAACTTTGATCCTCAATACAATAAATCTTGCATCGCACTATTTGAAAAAAGTGCGATGAGCCAGGTGGCATTTAATAAACATCCGTTTTAAACGCAGATTTTTTTTGTTATAATTACAAATGAATCGTGATTATAGTTCGATAAGTCCTTCAGCGAAATCTTTGCTACTTGCCAAAAGTTTAACCAATATCCCCTTTGTTGCTGATGCTGTTAAATTAATTTATGGTAACCACGACCTTGAAAATTTGTACACTAAAGATTTTGATGAGGTATTTTTAAAACGTCTGGTGCATTTCGAAAGCAGGTATTTATCGCTGGATAGTTTACTTTTTGCTTCGGGCTCCCTAAATATTCTTGAAATTTCTTCCGGTTACTCGTTTAGAGGGCTTGATCTTGTTTTAAGGCACCCAACCATTTATTACCTGGATACCGATTTACCGGGTGTAATCGACATTAAGAAAGATTTGGTTAACAGATTAATAGTTGAAGAAAAGTTATCATTAAAAGGAAAACTCAAAATTGAGGCCTTAAATGCCTTGGACGAGGATGCTTTTTTAAATGCCATAAATCAAATGCCGCTTGGCCCTGTAAGTATTATTAACGAAGGTTTATTGGTGTATTTAAATACCGAAGAGAAGATATCGCTTTGTAAAACGATCCACAAATCACTAAAACTAAGAGGTGGTTATTGGATTACCGCTGATGTTTACATTAAACGCCCAGACCTTGAAAATGACAATGAAGATCATTTTTCTCAGTTTTTAGCCGCACATCATGTAGAAGATAATAAGTTTGAAAGTTTTGAGCAAGCAGAACAGTTCTTCCTGGCACAAGGTTTCAAACTGATCACCAAAGCAACCTCTGTTTGGCATCAACTCTCATCGCTAAAATATATTGATGCAGCGTTAATCAAAAAAATAAAAGAGCAGTCAAATAAAGTTGGGAGAATCCGCGAAACCTGGGTGTTAAAAGCGATTTAAATGATTAAGGCAGGGCTACAAACGCCTCATTTCAAAACATAAATTTTCTTAAGAAGCCCAAGATCTGTCCAAAAAATTAAGTTTCTTCCCGTTTTACGCTTACACGCTTCGCTGTATCATACTTCGTTGCTTTTGGATAATACTCAATTTTATTAAGTTAAAAATTGTTAACCACAGATAGACACTGATAAACACGGATCTTTATACCTGTGTATATCCTTTTTACCTGTGTTTAAAGTAGAATTGTCTTTTTATATGGCTTAGCTTAATGGCATTGGGTTAAAAGGCGCACTACCTTTGTTTCTAAACCTGACAGCAGCGAGCATCCCGATTCTTCATCAGGATAAAGCAAATGGCAGGACTACAGCACCTATGAAATGCTGACATTCGTTTCCTAAACCTAAAATCTTAACTAGTTAAATAGTCCTCGTTTGTAACGAGGATTTTAGAGGTACGCATTTGCAATGCGAAAATAATTCCTTTAAGAGCGATAAAATCGCTTTACTCGTACATCCTCGTTTTAAACGAAGACGATGTAGATGATCATCTATAAATTCTCCGTACTTTCTGTGTTTCCGTAGCAAAAACTGTTTTCTGTGTAAATCTGTAGTTAAATTTCTTAACTAGTCCTCGTTTATAACGAGGATTTTTGAGATACGCATTTGAAATGCGAAAATAATTCTTTTAAGAGCGATAAAATCGCTTTACTCGTACATCCTCGTTACAAACGAGGACGATGTAGTTCAGACTGAAAAATATCTTATATGATTTAGCACATGCTACGCTTAAACAAGCGAGGTTTCCCCAACTTAAACAAATGCTGAAAATCCGGTTATCGCCCGGCCAACAATCAACGTATTAATTTCCTTTGTGCCTTCGTATGAATAAATGGCTTCTGCATCGGCCACAAATCTTGCTACATTATATTCAAGCAGAATTCCATTTCCGCCCATAACTTCCCGTGCTTTACTCACCACATCGCGTGTTCTTAACGAACAGAATACCTTTGCCAGCGAGGCATGTTCATCTTTTAATAATCCTTGATCCTGCAATTGAGATAAACGGAAACAAAGCGTTTGCATAGCGGTTAAATTGGATAGCATTTCTACCAAGTGGTTCTGAATCAATTGAAAAGAAGCAATTGGTTTTCCAAACTGTTTCCTGGTGCGTGTATATGCTAAAGCATTTTCATAAGCACCACGTGCACAACCTACCGCTTGCCAGGCCACTCCTGCCCTCGTCATTTGCAATACTTTAGCAGTATCTTTAAAAGAATTCGCATTTTGTAAACGGTCTGCTTCATCTACCTCACAGTTTGTTAAGGTGATAATTCCATTTTGCACAATTCTCAAGGCCATTTTATCCAGCATTTTTTCTACCGCAAAGCCAGGATTATCTTTTTTCACAATAAAACCCTTCACCTCGCCACTATCTTCATCACGCGCCCAAATAATTAAAATATCGGCAAAAGTTGCATTGCCAATCCACTTTTTCTGCCCGTTCAATACCCATTTGCCGTCTACTTTTTTACACGTTGTTGTTAAACCACCCGCAGCAGCAGAGCCAACTTCGGGTTCTGTTAATCCAAATGCACCTATAATTTTAAATTGCTGCATAAGCGGCAACCATTGTTGTTTTTGTTCTTCAGATCCACATAAATAAATTGATCCCATGGCCAAACCACTTTGAACACCAAAAAACGTAGAAATAGAGGTATCAATCCGGGCCATTTCCATTGCTAAAATCCCTTCCATTAAATTCGACTTGCCCGGACAGCCATAACCTTTATAAGTTAATCCACAGATATTAAGTTCGGCAAGTTTTGGAATAATCTCGAAAGGGAATTCTGCTTTGTTCCAATAATGGTTCACTATGGGTTTTACTTCTTTTTCTAAAAAAGCGCGTACTTTTAACTGAAGTTCACGGTCTTCCTCTTTTAAGGCTTCATCACCCAAATGATAAAAATCACCTTCTATAGGAGGTAATTCTCTCTTTTTACCAGAGCCACCCATCATTTTCATCATGCCCTGTATCTGTTTATCATCTAAACTGGATATAGTTTCGACCATTTTTGGCAGGTCTACTTTTTTCGACAAAGCTTCTAACTTATCAAAATCTACGTGTTTGAAAAGATTGTATGCGTTTTTAAGAGAAGAGAATATGTTCGCCATTATTATTCGTTTTGAGAGTAACAAATGAAGGGTTGTTTTGTTGGGCGACGACCTAGATCGGTTACGTTATCTTGTAACTTCACAACCAAAAAGTGTAACATAAAACATTATCAACAAAGCGCTGTTCTATCGTTCTAATTTAAATTTAATTGTATGAGCACAGAAAATCAATTACCTGAAGAAGAACAAAGTTTCTTTGATAAGGCCAAGAGTAAATTAAGCGACTTAAAAGATAAAGCTGAGGATGCCTGGGACGATGCAAAAGATAAAGCTGAAGATGTTTGGGAAGATGTAAAGGACAAAGCCGAAGATTTAAAAGATAAAGCTGAAGATAAATATGATGAACTGAAAACGAAAGGCGCGTTTGCTGCCGGAGAAGCCAAAGGTGAAGCCGAAACAACAGGCGAAAATTTAAAAGACAAGGCTAGTGATTTGGCCGAAAAAGCTGCTGATAAAACCGATGACCTAAAAACACAAGCTGCCTTTAAAGCTGGTGAGATAAAGGGAAATTTTGAGGCAAACAAATAATAGTTATTTATAACAAAAGCGCATGCCTGATAATACAGGCATGCGCTTTTAATTTGTTAAAAAACTGTTTTTATTTTAAATCAAACAGATTATCAACCCCTAGCAATTTCCTTGAAGTAAAACCTTCGCCGAAAGTTGCACCAATGCTTTTGCCAAATTCCCTCGATCGGCCGATTACAGTTTCAAAAAATTCTGGTGAAGAAATATAGGTTTGTAAACCTTCAACATCAGGATTATAAAACTGCGTTTTAAAAGCCTTTATCGATTCAATTTTTTTATCCATATGATCAGATATATCAACAATAATATCAGGCTTTAAGTACCGATCCTGGATGTATTGCAACAATAACCTTGGGCGGTGTGCTTCCTGGCTGATACCATCTATAGCAGTTTCTATTTTTGGTAAACCAGATAAAAAAACTGAATCATATACCAAATCGCCAGCTCTGCCATGATCGGGGTGGCGATCTTCGAGCGCATTGCTCAATATTATTTCGGGCTGGTATTTTCGGATTGCCTTAATTACTTCCAGGCGGTGAAATTCATCATTTTGAAAAAACCCATCCCTTAACCTCAAATTTTCGCGGGCATGTAAACCCAAAATTTTTGCAGAGTCGGCAGCTTCTTCATCTCTGGTTTCTGCTGTACCACGTGTACCCAGCTCGCCACGGGTTAAATCTACAATTCCAACTTTTTTACCAAGCGCAATGTGTTTCAAAATAGTACCTGAACAGCAAAGCTCAGCATCATCAGGATGCACGGCTATAACTAAAATATCTAACTTCATGATGTAATTATTGGGCATTTTGATTCAGCAATTGCTGAATTTTCTTTTTAATTTTCGAACTCAATGGTTTGGTAAACGGTAGAAAATAATCTTCCAGTTCACCATTTTTGTTCACAATATATTTATGAAAGTTCCAACGGGGTTTGGAACTTAATTTTGAGTTTTGCTTTTTATCGCTCAAAAACTGGTAAAGCGGATGCGCATGTTCGCCACGCACCATAATTTTATCAAACACCGGGAATTTTACGCCATGGTTAATTTCGCAGAAGAGGCAATATCAGTCCCGTTTAAAGGTTCCTGTTTACCAAAATCGTTGGTAGGAAAACCTAAAATTTCAAAATCAGGGTTATCAACCTCATCTTTAAGCTGTTGCAGTTCTTTTAATTGTGGTGTAAAACCACATTCTGAAGCTGTATTTACAATTAAAACAACTTTATTTCGGTAGGCAGATAACGGCTGTTCTTCGCCATTAATTTTCTTTACCTTAAATGAATAAATATTCGGAATGCGTTCCTGCATTATGTTATTGATAAAATCCCGAGGTACGGATAATGGATTCTATATCCTTATCCTCGTTCGGATCGTAAGTGCTTTTTAAATTATGGCCCACTACACGCGCAACAATCTGGTATGAAAATGCAGCAAAACCACCTTTGGTCTGTTTCACAATTTCATAAGTTGTTCTGCCCACTTCACGGTCGATCAGTTTCGTTAAAATCTGACCTTGGGTAATCGTTAAATCTTTTATTTCGCGGTTAAACATGTCTTTAATTTCCTTATCACATTGTTTAACCAACTGTTTTTGTTCCTTTTTTTCTGGTGTTTTTGCAATATCCTGCTCCAGTTGCTCATATCTCCGCTTTGCAAACAATGCATAAGGCATTACTTTTAACACATTGTACCTTAAACGGTTGTAAGCCGCTTGCTCTGCCGGCGATTTCCAGATTCGTGCAGCATAGATACTTACATCCTGCAACTGCATCCATGGAATCATTACACCATTATCATTTGTAGAGGCTACTCTTATTGTATCACTTTTCCCCATTTTAGGAAACATAGGGGCATTTGAATCCTGAGCCCGTAGCGAAAAGCTACAAATCATTACAATACAAAGAAAAAAGAGCCCTTTAAATTTCATAAATTTATACTTTTACAAAGTTAGGTGTTATTTCATATATTAGGTGTTTCACAAAACTAATATAAGTTTTATTCATAAATAAGACGCAATTTTTACGCAAAAAATACAAATGAAAACAGAGTTAGTGATTGATTTAGAGGCGGAAAAGCAAGAAATTCTAAAAAGATATAGGGCATTATTACGGGCAAGCAAATCTACTTTACAAAAAGGCGATAAAAAAGAAATCAGGAAAGCTTTTGATATGGCGCTGGAAAGCCATAAAGATATGCGCCGAAAATCTGGCGAACCTTATATTTATCACCCCATAGCAGTAGCGCAAATTGCGGCCGAAGAAATTGGGCTTGGAACAACCTCTATTGTTTGCGCTTTGCTGCATGATGTTGTAGAAGATACCGATATAACTTTAGAAGATATTGAACGCGAATTCGGCAAAAAAACTGCTAAAATTATCGATGGATTAACCAAAATATCTGGGGTTTTCGATACCAACAGCTCTTTACAGGCCGAAAATTTCCGTAAAATGCTGCTTACCCTGGCCGATGATGTTCGGGTAATTCTGATCAAACTTGCCGATCGTTTGCACAATATGCGTACAATGGATTTCATGCCGCGCCACAAGCAACTTAAAATCGCATCAGAAACCATTTACTTATACGCTCCACTGGCCCATAGATTGGGTTTATATGCCATAAAATCAGAGTTGGAAGATCTTTCTATGAAATATCTTGACCCTGACACCTATAAATTTATCGCAAAGAAATTAAACGAGAAAAAAGCCGAGCGTGCGCTTTTTATTAAAAAATTCGTGGAGCCGATTGATGAAATCGTTCATGAACAGGGTTTAGTGGCCGATGTATATGGCAGGCCGAAATCAATTCACTCCATCTGGAATAAAATGAAAAAGAAAAATATTCCTTTCGAAGAGGTTTATGATCTTTTTGCCATCCGGATTATTTTGGATTCTGCGCCCGAAAATGAGAAAGCCGATTGTTGGAAAGCCTACTCTATTGTTACCGATTTATACCGCCCTAATCCCGATCGATTACGCGATTGGGTTTCTTCGCCAAAAGGAAATGGCTACGAAAGTTTGCACACCACAGTGATGGGGCCTCGCGGCCAATGGGTTGAGGTACAGATTCGTACACAACGCATGAATGAAATTGCAGAAAAAGGTTTTGCTGCGCACTGGAAGTACAAGGAATCGAGCAATGATAACGGTTTGGATCAATGGATTCAGAAAGTGCGCGAAATGCTGAGTAACCCCGAAGCCAATGCTTTGGATTTTCTTGATGATTTTAAAATGAACCTTTTCTCTGATGAGATTTTCATTTTTACCCCAAAAGGCGCATTAATTCAATTGCCATTGGGTGCTACCGCCCTTGATTTTGCTTTCGAAATTCATACCGATGTGGGTGCAACCTGTATTGGTGCTAAAGTAAACCACAAACTTGTTCCAATTTCGTATAAACTGCAAAATGGCGATCAGGTAGAGATTATCACTTCAAGCAAACAAACACCAAAAGAAGATTGGCTTAATGTAGTGGTTACGGCGAAAGCCAAATCAAAAATTAAATCATCTTTAAAAGAAGAAAAGCGGAAAATTGCCGAAAATGGTAAGGAAATTCTGGAAAGAAAGCTTAAATCGTTAAAAATCACCTACAATACCGATAATTTACAAAAACTCAGTTATTT
The DNA here is from genome assembly GCF_979252805.1 of Pedobacter sp. AC402. Taxonomy (NCBI): domain Bacteria; kingdom Pseudomonadati; phylum Bacteroidota; class Sphingobacteriia; order Sphingobacteriales; family Sphingobacteriaceae; genus Pedobacter; species Pedobacter sp. AC402. The sequence continues at coordinate 69,770 of NZ_CEEDAI010000001.1, forward strand.
CTTTAAACTCCCTTCTACGCAGGAGCTTTTTGTTAATGTAGCCCTTGGAAAAATCGAACTGAAAGATATTAAAGAATACCTTTCGAGCGAAAAAGAAGTTGAAAACCGCGGACCAGAACGCCCTGAAAATCTCTCAGTTGATGGCATAAAAAGTAAAATTAAAGGCGGAGAATCTGACATTTTACTGATCGGAGAAGACATGCAGCGCATTGATTATACCCTTGCAGCCTGTTGTAACCCAATTCCCGGAGATGATGTTTTTGGTTTTATTACCGTGAGCGAAGGCATTAAAATACACCGTACCAATTGCCCTAACGCTGCCCAGCTGATGGCAAATTATGGTTATCGCGTGGTGAAAGCCAAATGGAACAAACAACAGGAATTAACTTTCTTAACCGGCTTACGCATTGTAGGCATTGATGATGTAGGTTTAATTAATAATATTACCAGGGTTATTTCTACCGACTTTAAAGTAAACATGCGGTCGATTACGGTAGATACCAATGAAGGCATTTTTGATGGTTCGATTATGATTTTTGTAAACGATACCGAGCACCTGGAAAACCTGATTAAAAATTTATTGAAAGTAAGAGGTGTTACCGGGGTAACGAGGTTTGATGCTTAGTTATTTTGAAATTAGATGCCGGATGTTATTTGCAATTTGAACTTCTAAATTCCGGCCACGGCCCACTAACTAATTACAAATCTGTGTAATCATTTCATCGGTGTAATCATTTTTCAAAACAATTTACCTACCTTTGAATGGAGTTTAAAAACTATGTCTGAACAAAAAACAAATGAGCTCGTTCGCAAGATTTTTGAGGCTTATTTAGAAAACAAAAATCTACGTAAAACACCAGAGCGTTTCGCTATATTGGAAGAAATATATTCTAGAAACGACCACTTTGACGTAGAAACCCTTTATATCCATATGAAAAACCAAAAGTACCGCGTAAGTCGTGCTACGGTTTACAATACATTGGAGTTATTGGTTTCGTGCGATTTGGTTACCAAACACCAGTTTGGTAAAAACATGGCGCAATTCGAAAAATCTTATGGTTACCGCCAGCACGATCATGTAATCTGTATAGAATGTGGTAAAGTAGTAGAATTCTGCGATCCACGAATTCACCAGATCCAAACCATGGTTGGAGATCTTTTAAAATTTGATGTAAAACACCATTCGTTAAACCTTTATGGTTTCTGCTCTGATTGCAGTATGGCCAGAAAAGTTAGCGAAAGTGCAGCATCAGCTGAAAAAATCGAAGAAATTAAATCATAATACAAATAAAACCAGCTTAATTTATTAAATAATGACGCAAGTAGATGTACTTCTCGGCCTGCAATGGGGCGACGAAGGAAAGGGAAAAATCGTTGATGTACTAAGTCCAAAATATGATCTTATTGCCCGTTTTCAGGGTGGCCCAAATGCCGGACATACTTTAGAGTTCGATGGCAAAAAATTCGTTTTAAATACAATCCCCTCAGGAATTTTTAACGAAAAAACCATGAATCTTATCGGTAATGGCGTAGTAATCGACCCAATTATCCTTAAAAGAGAGTTAGATAATTTAAAAAAAGCTGGTCATGACCCTGTTGCAGATGGCAAACTGGTAATTGCCCGTAAAGCACACTTAATTTTACCAACCCACCAGTTATTGGATGCTGCTAATGAAGCACGCATGGGTAAAAATAAGATTGGATCAACCTTAAAAGGTATTGGTCCAACTTATATGGATAAAACCGGCCGTAACGGTTTACGGGTTGGTGATACTACACTACCTGATTTTAAAGAGCGTTATGCTAAATTGGTAGAAAAACACACTGAAATCCTTTCTCATTATGAAGGTTTTGAATACGAACTGGCAGAAAAAGAAGCTTCATTCTTTGAAGCAATCGAATTCTTAAAAACGATTCCTCATGTAGATAGCGAACATTATGTGAATGGTTTCTTAAGAGAAGGAAAAGCAGTTTTAGCAGAAGGTGCGCAAGGAACATTATTGGATGTGGATTTCGGTTCATACCCTTTTGTAACTTCAAGCAATACTACCACTGCTGGTGCCTGTACTGGTTTAGGTATTGCGCCAAATAAGGTGGGTGCCGTTTATGGTATCTTCAAAGCATATTGCACACGTGTTGGTGGCGGGCCTTTCCCTACCGAACTGGATAATGAAGTTGGCGAAAATTTAAGGGCTTTAGGTCACGAATTTGGTGCAACAACAGGCCGTGCCCGTCGTTGTGGCTGGATTGATCTTCCTGCATTAAAATATGCCATCATGTTAAACGGTGTAACCGAGTTAATTATGATGAAAGCTGATGTTTTGGATACTTTCGATACGATCTATGCTTGTACACACTACGAATACAATGGTGAAACGATCGATTATATGCCATATGATATTATTTCAATCGAGCCAAAACCAGTATTAAAAGCAATTGATGGTTGGGCTACTGATGTAACCAAAATTACTTCTGTGGATGAAATTCCTGCTAAATTGAACGATTATATAGCTTTCCTAGAGAAAGAGTTAGAAGTGCCGATTAAATTCCTTTCAGTAGGACCAGATAGAAGCACAAACGCTTGAATTACGTTAAAACATAAGATTCCGTCGTCTAGAAATAAATTCAGGTTGACGGTTCATAAAAGAAAAGGCAACCCACAACCGGGTTGCTTTTTTGTTTTTTAGTTAATTATTATAAAAAAATCGTCATTCCCGCGCAGGCGGGAATCTTAATGCAATAGACTCCAGGGCTCTCTATCTACCCGAAATTTCATCTCGACCAAAGCGGAGAGATCTATCTAAACAGATTTCTCGACTGCGTTGCACTCCGCTCGAAATGACGATCTATCTCAATGAATTGGCATGAGAAAATCAATAAGCCGTTCCAAAAGATAAAAATTAATTTCTTACAATTATCAACGCTATTTTTACCTTTGCCGAAGCTTGAAAACCACACAAAACATATCTAATTTTAAACAAAAAGCATTGCATTGGGCCAACCAATTTGAAGTGTGTTGCATTTTAGATTCAAATGATTACAAAGACGCCTATTCTGCCTATGATTTTATTTTAGCTGCCGATGCACATCATGAACTTAAATGCACATCAGGCAATGCCTTTCAGCAGATGAAAAGCTTTTATGCTGCACATAAACAATGGGTTTTTGGCTTCTTTAGCTATGATTTAAAAAATGAGATTGAAGCAGTCCATTCTAATAATCCAGACCACTTAAATTTTCCTGATCTTTACTTTTTTGTGCCAAAATATTTAATTGCATTTAAAAACGGCAAAGCAGAGGTTTTGCTTGGAGATCAATCCATACTATTAGAAATAGAGACTTTTAACTTACCAGGAAAAAAACTCGCCCACGCAATAACAATTGCACAAAGATTATCGAAAGATCAATATATTAATAAAGTAGAAGCTTTAAGAGATCATATTATTAGGGGCGATATTTACGAAGTTAATTTTTGCCAGGAATTTTTCGCTAAAAATGCAAAAATACACCCGGTTGAAACTTTTGAGGCACTAAATCAATTATCCCCCACCCCTTTTGCTGGCTATTTTAAAGTTTACGATAAATATATTCTATCCGCTACACCAGAGAGGTTTCTTTGCAAACGAGGATCGAAATTGACCTCTCAGCCCATTAAAGGTACCGCAAAAAGAAGCTTAAATCCAATTGAAGACGAGCATATAAAAATGCAGCTCAGGAACAGTATTAAAGAACAAGCAGAAAACGTTATGATTGTTGATTTAGTGCGTCACGACCTTACCAAATCGGCTGTTAAGGGTTCTGTTATGGTGGATGAGTTATTTGGTATCTACAGCTTTCCGCAGGTACATCAGATGATTTCTACCGTCAGCTGTGAGTTAGATCCCGGGGTTAATGCTATAGATGCCATTAAAAATGCATTTCCAATGGGCTCCATGACAGGCGCGCCTAAAGTTAAAGCCATGAAACTGATTGAAGAATATGAAGTAACCAAAAGAGGCATTTATTCAGGCTCATTTGGCTGCATCAGTCCGGATGGAGATTTCGATTTTAATGTTGTGATCAGAAGTATTTTATACAACGCAACATCCAAATACCTATCTTTTCAGGTTGGTGGTGCAATTACGTATCAAAGCGATGCCGTTTCAGAATATGAAGAATGTTTATTAAAAGCCAGTGCAATTTTGAAGGTTTTGGCTAGTTAGTTGATTTCAGCATTGGTTTATTAAGTAATTGATTATAATTTGATCGTAACGCCTGGCTCCAACTTAACGAATAGAAATCCATCATCCTGATCCGATAGCTATCGGATTTATTTCAGGATCTTATAGCAAGGAATATGCTGATCCCGAAGCTTAAGGATAGTATGAAGTTTACGAAAACAAAAAAGGTGGAAAATTTCTACATGACGCAAAAACCTTCCACCTTTATACCTTCTGGCTTCTAACCTTATTTCTTATAATACTGTTGCGCTTCAGGCAAATACTTTTGAATCTGTGCAATACGCGTGGCATCACTAGGGTGCGTACTTAAAAACTCCGCTGGTTTTTGTGCACCTGCAGAAGCAGCCGACATTCTATTCCAGAAAGCAGTAGCACTTTGAGGATTATATCCGGCCATAGCCATGAAAATCAAACCCAAACGATCTGCTTCCAACTCCTGATTACGGCTGAATTTTAGCATTGCAACCGGTGTACCAACGCCATAAAGCGTATTGAAAATAGACTGTGTTTTAGGGTTTTTAGATAATGCTACGCCTGCTGCCGCACCAACTCCCTGTGCAACCATCTCTTGCGACATACGTTCTGCTGAGTGACCTGCAATGGCATGGGCAATCTCGTGGCCCATTACGGTAGCTAAACCTGCATCATCCTGTGTTACTGGTAAAATACCAGTATAAACTACAATTTTTCCACCGGGCATACACCATGCGTTTTTCTCGTTATTTTGAACAACATTAACTTCCCATTGGTAATCTGCAATCAAGTTACCATAATTATTGCTGTTCATGTAAGATTTTACAGCTGTAATTAACCTGCTTCCAATGGTTTTCACTTTTAAAGCCTGTGCATTTGAGGCTGGTAAAACAGTTGATTTATTTTCTGTTAAAAACGTACTGTAAGCCTGAAAGGCCATCGGCAAAACCTGATCGTTACTCACTAAATCAAACCGGCTGCGCCCTGTTAAAGGAACGGTAGAGCAGGAGTTAAATAATAAGATCCCAGCAACGCTTGCTGTTAAAAATAACTTTTTCATAATACGATTTTAAATGATTAGTAAATACTGATAAGCAAAACCGATGATTAAACAGCAAGCCTATAAATATGTTTTAGTGAAATGTGTTTTGTTAATTAATTAGTTTTCTTCCTAAACAAATACACTTTAGATTCTTTGCCTTTCAGCAATCTTTCGAGGTTTTTTTGGTGGGTAACCAAGATAAGAACACAAACTACCATCCCGTATAATACTTCAGATTTAATGGAAACCTGAAATAAAAACACAACGCTGAGCGGAAAGGTAAATCCTGCACAGATAGAGCTTAATGAAACGTATTTAGTTAACAACAATACCACCACAAAAACCAGAACACAAAGCATAGATGCCTCGAAGTTAACTGCCAAAATCATTCCAAAAAGTGTAGCCACTCCTTTTCCTCCCCTAAAACCTGCAAAAACAGGGAATAAATGCCCCATTACTGCGGTTACCCCTAGGGCGAGCTGATAATTAACAAAAACAACTGAGTTTTGTGGTCCGGTTACCGACATGCCGATAAAATAGGCCAGATTGGTTGCGGTATAACCTTTTGCTATATCGATGATCATTACAGCTATTCCGGCTTTTTTACCTAATACCCTAAAAGTATTGGTTGCACCGGCATTGCCACTTCCATATTCTCTTACATCAACCCCATAAAAGGCCTGACCAAGCCATACAGCTGTTGGTATAGATCCAAAAAGGTAGGCAATTAATAGTGCGCTGAGAGAATAAACCGTAACCATAGCCTACAATGATACAAAAAATAAGCTTTTAATTTTATAGCAATTCACTTTAGTATGCTTTTAAACTCATATCCAGGCTTTTTACAGAATGTGTAAGCGCCCCCATCGAAATATAATCAACACCACAAGCAGCATATTCTGCAACATTTTCTTCTGTAATTCCACCAGAAGCTTCTGTAATAAATTTACCATCGATTAATGAAACCGCAGCCTTTAAATTTTCAAAGCTAAAATTATCCAACATAATGCGATCTACACCACCAATAGCCAAAACCTGAGCCAGTTCTTTTAAATTTCTTACTTCTATTTCAATCTGAAGCGCTTTATTTTGATTTGACAGATATTGATGAGCCGCATTTATCGCATTCGAAATTCCTCCGGCATAATCTACATGGTTATCCTTAATCAAAATCATATCGTACAAACCAATGCGGTGATTTACACCTCCACCAATTCTAACCGCCCATTTTTCCAAATAACGAAGTCCTGGAGTAGTTTTACGGGTATCTAAAATTTTAGTTTTAGTTGTTTTTAGCAATGAAACAATCCGATGCGTTTTTGTTGCAATGCCACTCATGCGCTGCATACAGTTTAAAACTAAACGTTCGGCAATTAAAATAGCATGGGTACTGCCCTCAACTGTTAATGCAATATCACCTACTTTTACCTCCGCCCCATCATGCAATAAAACATCAACTTTCAAATTGGCATCTACTTCCTTAAAAATTTCAATGGCCAGTTCGATTCCGGCTAAAATACCATCCTCTTTGATGATCAGTTTTGCTTTTCCCTGTGTTCCTGAGGGAATGGTTGAAAGTGAAGTATGATCGCCATCACCAACATCTTCGGTAAGGGCATTTTTTATGAACTGATGTATAAGCTGAATATCCAAAATGTAGATTTTATGCCGCAAAAATAAGAAATATTTATTAGCAGACAATTTACTGAAGCTTTAAAGTGATCTGTTAACTTCAGAAGTTTATATAATCGTCTTTACAACTTGGGGAGTCGGCAAAAAGCAAAGCGATGGTAAAATTTATAATGGCTTTGGGCCAATTAATCTTTTGCCGGTTCGATCCGTAATTCAGTAATTGAAAAACTGGTATTGAATTTTTTCATTGTGATGGAAATCCTGAAAGTTTCCTTTGCGGTATTCAGGATGATTACACCAAAGCGGTAGTTTGGATTGGTGTTAATTTTATGAAAAATACTTGTTTTAACTGGGGGGTGTTTGATAAAAAAATCTCTCAAAATTTGTTCACCCTGTGCTTTTGAGTATACATCTTCTTCATCAATAATGATAAGTTCGATAGTTGAGGCAAAATTTTTGGCTATTTCTTTTGAGTTTGCAGACTTAAAATACGAGGATAAATCATCAATTATATCAGCCTGGATAACTGTTGGACCATATAATGAAGATAAACTGATAATGAATAAAAATAAGCTCCGGATCATTTCTGTATTTTATACAGAACCCTCTAGCTAAAATTATGCCATTAGCACATCAAAAAAAGGATTTCTTAATTTGTATAAGCTTCAATAAAGCTATATTTGCGATATTAACAAAACACTAAAACATGTTATACATGAAAATGTTTTAATGTGGATCAATAAATTTTTCTATAAAGATGGTAAACGATAAAAAACTCGCGCTAATAATTTTAGATGGTTGGGGCTACGGAAAACAAGATAATTCCGATGCCGCCTATGCTGCAAATACTCCTTTTTTCGATTCGTTATTAAAAAACTATCCAAACTCTAAGCTCGAAGCATCTGGTGAAGCAGTAGGTTTACCAGCCGGGCAAATGGGTAATTCTGAAGTTGGGCACATGAATTTAGGTGCTGGCCGGGTAGTTTACCAGGAGCTTGGAAGAATAAACAAATCAATTACCGACAGAGAATTGCACACCAACCCTATTTTGTTAAACGCATTCGATTATGCAAAACAAAATAATAAAGCTGTTCATTTTATAGGCCTTGTTTCTAATGGTGGCGTACATGCCCACATTGAACATTTAAAAGCTTTGTGCGATGCCGCTAATGAAGCGCAAGTACCAAACACTTTTATACACGCATTTTTAGATGGCCGCGATACTGATCCAAATTCTGGATTGGGTTTTATAACCGACCTCGAAAACCACATTCAGCATACCAATGCTAAATTAGCAACTATGGTTGGGCGTTATTACGCTATGGACCGCGATAACCGCTGGGAACGCGTTAAACAGGCTTATGATGTGATGGTTAATGGAGTTGGCGAGAAAACTAGGATGCTTTGGCAGCGATCAAAAAATCGTATGCAGAGGGCGTAACCGACGAATTTTTAAAACCAATAGTTTTAACGCAAGCTGATGGTGTTCCGGTAGCCACTATTCAAAACGATGATGTGGTGATCTGTTTCAATTTCCGTACTGATAGAGGCCGTGAAATAACAACAGCTCTAACTCAAAAGGATTTTCCAGAGCAACAAATGCACAAATTACCGTTGTATTATGTTACAATGACTACTTACGACGAAAGTTTTGAAAGGGTTAATGTAATTTTTACTAAAGATGATTTAATCCAAACCATTGGCGAAGTATTGGCCAATAACAACAAAAACCAGATCCGCATTGCAGAAACGGAAAAATACCCTCACGTAACTTTCTTTTTCTCAGGAGGAAGGGAAGCTGAGTTTAAAAATGAAAAGCGACTTTTAATTCCTTCGCCAAAAGTGGCTACTTACGATCTTCAGCCAGAGATGAGCGCAGCAGGAATTACGGAAGCCATTACCAAAGAAATGGAAACTGGTTGGGCTGATTTTATCTGCTTAAATTTTGCCAATCCTGATATGGTTGGACATACAGGTGTTTTTGAAGCCGTAATAAAAGCAGTAGAAACCGCTGATAAATGTGCAGAAACTGTGGTAAACACAGGTTTAGCTCATGGTTATTCATTTATTCTTTTAGCCGATCATGGTAATTCGGAGTTTATGGTTAACGGAGATGGATCTGCTAATACTGCACACACCACCAATCTTGTTCCATGTATTTTAATCGATAAAGATTATAAAACCATTGCTGATGGGAAACTAGGCGACATTGCACCTACTGTTTTAAAAATATTAGGTGTTGCCATTCCAGAAGAAATGACAGGAAATGTTTTAGTATAATGGTTAAGAAACTGTATTTTCTGGTATTTGCTTTGGCCTTGTTTTCCTGCAACCAGCGGAAAGAAGCCGAAGCAAATACTGATTTATTGTATTTTGATGTTAAAGGATATTTCGAAAAGGAAATTAACCGCCTTCAAAAGTTAAATCCTGAAGTAAACAAAACAGTTAGCATAAATGGCGCGGCAGAAAATAAAACAGCCAAAATAGCCGACTGGACAAAAGAGCTGGCCATTTTTGTTAATGCCGACATTAATAAAACTTCGTGGAAAGGAAGTTTTAAAATAAAAGAACAAAACGGAGTAGATAGTTATATTTCCGATAATAAAAAAATCCCGATCAAAAAGGTTTCTATAACATGGAAAGGTGAGAAAGCCGATAAAATAGAGATCATCGTTGATAATAAAAATATCTTATACCGATCGCTGGATACTTTAACTTATTTCCCGGATAGTTTGTATTCGATCAAAAAGCAGCAGAAAATCAGGTTGTTAAATGAGAAGAAATATTCGATAGTTGGTAAATTAAAATAAAAAAAGGGGACTCGAAAATATTCAAGTCCCCTTTTCTTTTTAAGTACTATTCTATTTTAAACTAGCAATTTGCGCTTTATCATACGTTACCCAGTCAATAATATCTTTTCTTAGCGGTTGCAACGTTAATACCTTTTGAAAATCGACTATAGAATTATTAAATAGAGCTACGCAAGCAGCCTTTTCGTCCTTTTTCTTTGCCTTAAAAGATTTAAAAATTGCGTAATCTTTGTAGGCTAATCCACGGTTTTGAAACATCTGGGCATCTTCATCACCATTTATTTTCGATGGCTTTGGTAAAATCTTTAAGTGAGGCCAGGTAAAAATTTTCGCGCATGGTATTTAATGATTCTTTAGGATCATTGGCTATTTTCAACCTTGCTATTCCCCGGTAATAATAGGCAGTAACTTCGGTAGGCTTTATGGTTAATAAGCGGCTATAAGTTGCAATGCATTTCTCATACTCATGGTTCTGAAAATAAGAATAACCAAGCATTTTTAATACATTGGCATTATCAGGGGTTTTGGTATCGGCTTTTTCTAATTGAGCGGCGGCAGTTTTATAATCACCTTTCATCATGGCCTGCATACTTCTTTCGTAACTGCTTTGGGCAAAACTACTGGTTGATGAAAAAATAATTAATCCTAAAATAGCCTTTTTAAAATAGTTCATGTATGAGTAATAAGTTTAACAAATCAAACGCCTAACGTAATTTTATAGGAGAAATTTTTTGCAATATAATCCTATTCTGATAATTTAAAAGTTTTTAATTATCTTTCATTTAAAACCAACTGTCCTAAACATTAGCTTAAACGCTAAAATATGCTTTATATGATAGTGGCTGAAATATTTATGTTACTCTGCCTTTTTAACATAAGATTAATGTTATTTTCAGTTTGGCACAAGAGTTGAATTTATTAACTTAATACCAAAATTAAACAAAGTGAATACGATTAAACTGCCAGTTTGTCGTTAGCGGAAAATGTGATAATGAGTAAACAAGATATATTTGATTTCCATACAGCAATGCCAATTATAAATGAGGATACCGAATTTTTCCCTTTAATGTCTCAACAAGACGAGGAGGAAATGAACAATGAGGAAACACCAGGATACATTGGCGATATTGCCTTTGCGAAACACAGTTTTATTTCCAGGTGTGGTGATTCCCATCACGGTTGGAAGAGATAAATCAATTAAATTAATTAAAGAAGCTTACAAAGGAAATAAAATCATCGGTGTTGTTTCTCAGAAGGATGTTTCTATCGAAGACCCTACTTTTGAGCAACTTAACACTGTTGGTACGGTTGCAAACATCATTAAGCTTTTGCAAATGCCTGATGGTAATACTACGGTAATTATTCAGGGTAAGCAACGTTTCAGCCTGATTGAAGAAGTGCAGAACGAGCCTTACATTAAAGCGGTTGTAAAAAAATTCGAAGAGCAGAAACATAAAGCAGATAAAGAGTTTAAAACGCTGATTGCATCTATCCGCGAAATGTCAGCTCAGATTATACAGCTTTCTCCAAATATACCGAGTGAAGCTAGTATTGCACTTAAAAACATAGAGAGCAATTCATTTCTGATTAATTTCATTTCGTCAAACATGAATGCCGAAATGTCCGATAAGCAAAAAATCCTGGAAATGGATAAATTGCAGGAAAGGGCACAAAAGGTAATGGAACTTTTGATGGTTGAATTGCAGATGCTCGAATTGAGAAATCAGATTCAATCGAAAGTACGTACTGATTTAGATAAGCAACAACGTGATTATTTCTTAAATCAGCAATTAAAAACCATTCAGGAAGAACTGGGTGGCAATTCTGCCGATTTAGAATTTGATGCTTTACAGGAAAAAGCCAAAAAGAAAAAATGGGCCCAAACTGTTGCAGATCATTTTGATAAAGAACTTGATAAGCTGGGCAGAATGAATCCGGCTGCACCTGATTATTCGGTACAGTTAAATTACCTGGAGTTACTTTTGGATTTGCCCTGGAGTGAATTTACCAAAGATAATTTCGACCTAAAAAGAGCACAGCGGATTTTAGACAAAGATCATTTCGGTTTAGAAAAAGTTAAGCAGCGCATTATCGAATACTTGGCTGTATTAAAATTAAAGCGCAATATGAAAGCGCCAATTTTATGTTTGGTTGGCCCACCGGGAGTTGGTAAAACTTCATTAGGAAAGTCAATTGCAAAGGCATTGGGCCGTAAATATGTGCGTATGGCTTTGGGTGGCATCCGCGATGAGGCAGAAATTCGCGGTCACCGTAAAACTTATATTGGTGCTATGCCAGGCCGTATTATTTCTTCCATTAAAAAAGCCGGTGCAGATAATCCTGTTTTTGTATTGGATGAGATTGATAAAGTAGGAACTGACCACCGTGGCGATCCATCATCAGCATTGCTTGAGGTTTTAGATCCTGAACAGAACAATGCTTTCTACGATCATTATGTAGAGGTAGATTACGATTTATCAAATATTCTGTTCATTGCAACCGCGAACTCTTTAAGTACCATACAACCTGCTTTGTTAGATCGCATGGAAATTATTGAGGTAAACGGCTATACCATTGAAGAAAAAATAGAAATTGCCAAAAAATACCTGTTGCCAAAACAGAAGGAAAATCATGGTTTACAAACGAAAGATATCAGCCTAAAAACTGCATTGATTGAGAAAGTGATCGAAGATTATACCAGAGAATCGGGGGTTCGTGGCTTAGAGAAAAAAATAGGTTCATTGGTGCGTGGTGTTGCTACAAAAATTGCCATGGAAGAAACCTATGATGCCAACTTAAGCAATGATGATGTTGAACGTATTTTAGGCGCACCGATTTACGATAAAGATTTATATGAAGGTAACGAAGTGGCTGGTGTTGTTACGGGTTTAGCCTGGACAAGCGTTGGCGGTGACATTTTATTTATCGAATCGAGTTTAAGTCCGGGTAAAGGAAAATTAACGCTAACGGGTAACCTCGGCGATGTAATGAAAGAATCGGCGGTTATTGCCCTGGCCTATTTACGTGCGCATGCTGCAGAATTCGACATCGATTATTCATTGTTTGACAATTGGGATGTTCACGTTCACGTGCCTGCAGGTGCTACACCAAAAGATGGTCCATCGGCAGGAGTAACCATGCTTACCGCATTAACTTCTGCATTTACACAACGTAAAGTAAAACAGCACCTGGCCATGACGGGAGAAATTACCTTACGCGGAAAAGTGCTTCCTGTGGGCGGAATAAAAGAAAAAATACTTGCTGCCAAGCGTGCTAATATTAAAGAGATTATTCTTTGCAAAAGCAACCGCAAAGATATTTTGGAAATTAAAGAAAGTTACATCAAGGATTTAAAATTCCATTATGTAACCGAAATGAGTGAAGTAATTGAGCTGGCTTTAACCAAAAACAAGGTTAAAAAACCATTGGATTTGAGCGTTAAAATTGCGCCAATTGTTAACTAAATTGTAATTCTTTTGGATTATCATCAAAAATCCAATAACAATAAATACTTTTATAGCCTGGGTAATTGCCCGGGCTTTTTTATGAAATCATTTTTATTTGCCATAGTTTTTTGTTTGGTTGCTTCAACCAGTTTTGCGCAGTCGTTTAAAAACGAATTTGGTTTTAAAACCGAAAACGATGCTTATTTGGCTACGTTAAACGACCGCTATTACACAAATGGGTTGTTTATTTACTTCCGCCATGCTATAAATACCGAAAAACTATCGGATAAAGTTGAGAAAAAGACTTATGAAATTTCTGCGGGCCAGAAAATGTATACGCCTTATTGGGGCATGGTAGCAAACAAGGAAGATCAAGACCGGCCTTTTGCAGGTTATCTGTATGCTGGCGGTGCTTATTCTATTTTTTACAAAAACGAAAGTGTTTTAAAAACCAGTGTAGAATTAGGAACGGTTGGGCCAAATTCGCTCGCTTCAAACAGCACAACGTTTTTTACATAAAACAGTTGGTTTTTATACGCCCGCAGGTTGGGATTATCAGATTAAAAATGAATTAGCCATAAATCTTGCTGCAAATTATAGCAAATTGCTTTTCCGGCCGGAAGATCCGATTGTGGATATCAGTGCCCAGGGTTATGCCAATTTGGGTACAACATTTTCTGGCTTGGGAACATCGCTTTTATTCAGAATTGGTAAGGTAAACCAATTATTCAATAGCGCATATCATAATGCAGTAATCGGAAATGCCAAAACGAAAAGCTTACACAATTCAGAATTTTTCTTTTATGTAAAACCACAGCTTAATTTTGTAGCTTATGATGCCACGATTCAGGGCAGTCTTTTTAACAACAATAGCCCGGTTACCTTTGGTGTTAAACCGATTGTTTTTGAGCAGCAATTTGGTGTAAATTATAGTTCGAAAAGGTTTACAGCTGATTTTAATGTAATTTTTAAAACTAAAGAAGTAAAAAGTGTAGCTAAGGCACAGAATTACGGTGGCTTAAGCTTGTACTACAGGTTTGGGAAGAGTTAGAATTCCTATATTGTTTGGCATTCATTGCTAAGCTTATTCATCTCTCCTGCGCTAAAGACCCTGAAATAAATTCAGGGTGACGTTACTAAGAATAACTATTTAAACGTAGTGGCAAATATTTTCATCTGACATCTCATTTCAAAAATCAGTTATTTTCCGGTTTTTTTTCTTTTCTGCTGTGGAGGCTTTATTTTTCAACCTCTTTTCGATAACTCCTTTAGGAATTTTAGTTGGTTTTCTCTTTTTCTGCACAATAAGTGACCGTTTTAACAAATCGATCAATTTAGCAATCGTTTTCTCTTTATTTAAAAGCTGGCTCCTATCCTCCTGCGAAACAATATGCAACAGGCCTTCACTATCCAGGCGATTCGATAATTTTTCTTTTAAAAGAGTTTTCTCGTTATCACTTAAACTTTCATTGGCATCAATATCAAAGATCAGTTCTACCTTGCCTTCGAAACCTTATTCACATTCTGCCCGCCTTTCCCCCCGCTTCTGGAAGTTTTGAAAGTAACAGACCGTAAAATTTCATCTCTTGTAGGTAACATGTACCAAAAATAGGAATTTGAAACAAATTTTGGCCCTTCCCCCATTCACCTCAACTTACAATTTTGTATTTTATTTAATTAATTATCAGCTGCCAAACCATTCATTTATTAAAAATTTTATCAGATTTTATCTTTATACTGCTAAAAATTGAGCATTCTGTTTCTATTTTTTACCTTTGCGCTACGATGAAGAAAAACCTTGTAATCGCAATTGATGGCTACTCATCTTGCGGAAAAAGCACATTAGCAAAGGCATTAGCAAAAAAATTAGGCTTCATCTATGTAGATAGCGGGGCGATGTACCGTGCCGTTACACTATATTTTTTAAGAAACAACATTGATGTTACTGATGATGCCAAAGTTGTAGATGCATTACAACACATCGAATTGAATTTTCACTCACGCGATTACGAATCGCACATTACCTTAAACGGCGAAGAAGTTTCTGATGAAATCCGTTTAATGCCTGTTTCAGAAAATGTAAGTGAGGTTTCTGCACATAAAATTGTACGCCATGAGATGGTGAAACAACAACAGCGCATGGGCAAATCAAAAAACATAGTAATGGACGGTCGCGATATCGGCACAACCGTTTTCCCGCATGTGCCTGTAAAATTCTTTATGACGGCTGATCCAAAAATAAGGGCCGAACGTAGATTTAAGGAACTTGAAAGTAAAGGCAATAATAAAACCACTTTAGAAGAAGTTTTTGAAAATCTTGCACACCGCGATTACGCTGATACCACCAGAAAGGAAAGTCCTTTGGTTAGGGCAGATGATGCGGTTATTTTAGATAATACTGATCTTACACAAGAAGAACAACTGGCATTTGCATTGGAAAGAGTTCAGCCTTTTTTAGCTCATTAAGTTTTGGTTAACTGTTGTAATTGATTAATTAAAAATTGCCTGTTGTAAACTGAAAACTGAAAACCTCTTTTTGATCTGTATGCTCCAAGGATAAACTATCAACTTGTCTATATAGGCTTTAACTCCTAACTCACTCTTGTTTCCTGAAACGAAAAAATTTCATACTTTTAGCACCTAACCCAAATGCTAACCATGAAATTAAAATCAATTTACCTTTCAGTATTATTTTTATCCCTAATAATCTCAAACGCCAGTGCCCAAAAAGGCTGGATCAATCTTTTTAATGGAAAAGATCTCAAAGATTGGAACATTAAAATTGCAAAACACGACTACAAAGAGAATTATGCCAATACTTTTCGGGTAGAAAACGGAGTAATGAAAGTAAGTTACGACGGATACTCAGAATTTGACCAGCAATACGGCCATATTTTCTATAAAAAGCCTTTTTCTGCTTACCTTTTAAAAGTAACATACCGTTTTGTTGGCGATCAGGCTAAAGGTGGCGAAGGCTGGGCCACAAGAAATAGCGGTGCGATGTTGCATTGTCAGGATCCGGCAACCACGTCAAAAAATCAGGATTTCCCGATTTCTATTGAAGGTCAAATTCTTGGCGGTGATGGTGAACATGAACGCCATACCAGCAATGTATGTACTCCAGGCACCTTAATTAATTACAATGGCAAATTGTTTACCCCCCACTGTTTAGATTCAAAATCTAAAACGTACGCTGGCGACCAATGGGTAACCGCAGAATTTTTAGTTTTAGGCGATTCGGTAATAAAACACATTATAGCAGGTGAAGTGGTGTTGGAGTATACAAAGCCTCAAATTGGTGGTGGTAGCGTTTCCAATTTTGATCCGAAGGTTAAAATAGATGGAAAACCATTAACCTCAGGTTATATTTCATTACAAAGCGAAAGCCATCCGATAGAGTTTAAAACGGTGCAGCTTTACGATTTGGAAGCTTATATGAAAGATAAAAACTAAACTGGACAAGGTTTTGGCAAAAATCTTAAAAGAGTAAACCATATTCGCACTTAGCTGTTAAAAGATGATGTAAAACCTTACACCTAAATTTGTACGATGCTCAAACTTCATCTATTTAAATCGCTTTCCTTATTATTTTTCCTTTTTGCTGTTAATATTTCTTTTGCTCAAACCGCTTATAAGGTTGCAGATATTCCTGATCCCAAGAAAAATGGCGGCGGTTATGTAAGCGATCCTGATAAAATTTTGGATGAAGGTGCAATTTCTTCGTTGAACAGCACTATCGCCCACTTTGAACAAGAAACCAATGTTCAGGTGGCGGTGGTAATTGTTAACGATTTTGACCCTGATCAAGAAGACTTTGATTTTGCATATGAGCTGTTTAAAACCTGGGGCATTGGCTCCAAAACCAGTAACAATGGCTTACTCCTTTTTATTGCCAAAGACAGGAAAAAATACCGTTTCATTACCGGTACTGGAATTGAAGGTGTATTGCCAGATGTAAAGCTCAAACACATTGCCGAGCAGCAGCTCCTGCCGGCTTTTAGGAAAAATGATTTCAGTACCGGTATTACGAACACCATTAATGCAACTGGTGAAATTATTTTAAATCCAGAAAATAAATCGGAACTAAACCAGCTTTTTACCCAGCACGATGGTAGCAATGCGCTAAATAGTTGGTGGCTGCCATCCATTGCCATATTACTGGTCTTTTTTAGTGTATTTAAAATTTTAAACAGGCAAGGTAAAAACGGTTTATATATAGAAGGTTTTGACAGGAATAACAGTAGGGATACTACCATAGCAAAAGGCTGTGGAGTAATTATATTTATTGTATTTGTTTCGGTATTTATCTTTGTTTTTTCAGGCTCTTTTAATATTTTCAGCAACATAAGGGGTGCACATATACCTTATATCTTATTCGCTGTTTTAGCCATCGGTCTTTTTTTCAGGTACCTCTTCTGCATTTCTGCCCTACGGAAAGCTCATCAGGATGATAAAAATTTCTTCGATTCTGTTTTGGTTTTCCATAAGAAAAACTGGTGGTTAATACTTTTTTCGCCAATTATACTCTTTGCTATTGTTCTCCATTTCATAAAACGCGCCAAAACAGTTGATCGTTTTAAACCGGTTATGGACAGTAAAAACAATCCGATGACGCGTATTGACCGTGATATTAATATTGAAGGCAAACCATTTTTAACTGAAGGACAACGAAAAGAAGAAGTTGTTTTAGCTTACGATTATGATATATGGGAAAGTGCTGACCATAAAGAACACATCATTAAAGCCTGGCCGGCAGAAAAATACAGTAGCTATATTGAATGCCCTGAGTGTGCTTTTAGAACTTATAAATTAAATAAACAGGTAACGGTTAAGCAAGCTACATATAGCCACGACGGACAGGCAAAACTGATTAATGAATGCAGTTTCTGTAAAAAAACAGAATTTATTAAATGGATCACTCTTGCGATGTTGGTGGAATCCAGTTCTTCATCAAGCTCATCATCAGGCGGCAGTTCATCATCTTCATCCTCTAGCAGTAGCTGGGGTGGTGGCAGCAGCAGTGGCGGTGGTACCGGGGGTAGCTGGTAACTAATTTTATGACAAAGAAAAGGATGTTGATTTTTTTAGCTGTATTGGCCACACTATTAATAGTTTACCTTATTAAATTTACAACCATTAATATATCACTATCGAATATCTTCTTCCCAAATGCACTTAAAAATTATCCATATTTAAACAATCGTGCTGGATCAGCAAATTTCGAAGTTGAATACCTGTTTTTTGATCCTGCAAATATTGATTATGATACCAAAACCGGTGGTTTTATCATCACCACCGCTCATGTAAACGAGGATTTTGAAGTTTACCATAAACTTGATGCAAAGGGGAATGTAACGGACTCTTTAATTAACGATACCACTGCGATACATACTTTCCACAATGAAGGTGTTGTTTTTGGCGCAAACTATTTTATTGATTGGTATACCTCTGGCAACAAAAACAAGCAACCTTTTCTCAATTTTTTAAACAAAGATTTTAAAATGGAAGGGAAAGCATGGGAAGAAAATTTTGAGCGCAATTACAAAAATGCTTTAGCGGTTACGTATAAACCCGGTAAAGATTGGGATTATTTAACCTTCTACTTTAAAACGGCCTATGGATGGATGGCCATGAATACTCAAAAGAATGATAATAGAATTTACCAGGATACAGGATCAGATAACGAGTTGGATTTTAAAGGTTTTCCGGTTAAAGGCAATAGATTTATTCCCTTAAAAAGCAATATTGATGGAAAATACCCATTGTTGAGCTACAAAAACCGCAACAATGAGGAAAAACTCAGTTACAATTGGAAGGACAATACAAATCCGGTTGTGCTAAAATATTTTAAAAAAGAACGTTTGCAAGGCAGGGCGCCTTACAGCGGCTTTCCCCAAACATGGGGAGGAGATGCTTACCTCACAGTAAAACATAAAAATGAAGAAATTTGCTTTAAGGAAATTGCAATAAAAGACGTTGTTTTTTTTACCGAACCGATAATTAGTGTGGATTTATATAAGGTACCAAAAGCATTTGAAAATAAATCGGAGGTTGCCTTTATTATCCTTTCTTATGGAACGAATATTGGCGATCGTGGTGCAAATGGACTGTACGTAATCAAAAGAAAATAGTTTTTGCAGCTATTTTAGGTTCAGTTTTAGTGTTGTTTAACTGGCACACTGAAAAATCTTTTAAATCTTCTGGAAGCTTTACTAAAAGAATTTCTATTTTTGGCATAATAATGGCTCGCCAGGCATCTTAACATTGATGCTTTTTTTGCAGTTAACGCTCTGTTAAAGCATCTATAAAAAAACAACATGACCAGAATCTTATTTATTCTTATTGCCTTCATTACTTTTTCGATCACTTTAAATGCGCAGGATATTTACCGTGTAAAAGCAGATAAATTACGCGTTAGGGCATCAAGCGATCCGAAAAGCAAAGTTATTGGTAATATTGCTCAAAGCGAAAATATAACGGTTACAGATGCCAGCAATGCCAAATTCTATAAAGTAAAGTTTAAGAACAAAGAGGGATGGGTGAGCAAAGATTTCGTTGAAAAAATTGCTCCTGTGGCTAAACCAGCCGCCACGCAACCGAATGCAGTGCAACCAAGTGCTGCACAACCTGGTACCACCGCCCAGGCAGCAACAAATGTTGACATGTACCGCACTACTACCGATGATTTACGGGTTAGAGAAAAAGCTGATGCCAAAAGTAAAATTGTTGGACACCTGCCGAAAAATGAAAATGTAGCTGTTATCGATTCATCAGATGCAAGTTTCTATAAAATAAAAGTGACCAATGGTGAAGGCTGGGTGAGCAAAGAATTTTTAGTGCGGATTTCGCCAATAAATAAGCCTGCTGCAAATAAAGGAACTGTTGCTGCATCGGTACCACACGAAAATAAAGATTATACAAACGTTGTTTTTTTTGTTATAGTTGCCTTAATTCTGATTGCCATTTTATATTTCTCAATTAAATATGCGAGTGGCAATAAGGCCCTGATTGGTTTCTCGGTGGTAATTATTCTTGTTACCGGGTATTTCTGCTACATTACTTTTATCCAAAAAAGGTAGTTTCTGGCACATTTGCGAGCAATGAAGATATACAATATAAAACCTTTGATTTTAAATCTAAAGATTCGGTAACTGTAGCCGATGCTTATAAGGATTCGATATTCGCATCCAAATATGTAATTGATGGGGATATGATTAAATTGTATGATCAGCAAAATACGATCATGCTCTTAATCAGAGATGAAAAAACGTTAATAGGCGAAGGTTTTACAAGAGGTACGTTTACGAAAAAATAGAAGATTGATTTATTGATCTGGAGTTTGAACGTAGTGTACTGCAAACAATGAGTGGATTTATTTCCTTCAAATGTGTCACTTACTTTGATTTTAATAATTAATCTTTTCGACCGCAACCTTTATTGTTACGCAACGAGTCGTCCCATCGGGACGCTTGCTGGGTAGCCAATAATTTTGTTATTGGCCATTTTCAAAATAGTATGAAAAAACGCGAATTTTTGCTAAAAAGCATTCATTTTTCATCATAAAGACTGCGCAAAAGAAAAAGACCACCTCGCCTGTGAGGCACCCCTCCATTGGAGGAGAATTATAAAGCGCTAAAAATCAGCAAGATTTATTAAAAAAATCTTTCCTATTAATTAAAATATTTTTACCTTTGCAGTCCCTAAATAGGGAAAAAAGGAGAAAATTAATTAATGGCTAAAAAACAAGTAGCAGAAAAAGAATTAGCAGCAAAAACAGCTGAACTTCAGGAGAGAAGGCGGACGCCTAACTGAAAAAGAAACTATTGAATCAGAAGCTGATTCAGTTTCGATCGAATCGATCAAATCATCATTGGCTACACCATCGGAAGATTTCGATTGGGATGCAGATGAAAAAGTCTTCGGTAATTACAATGATGCAGACCGTAAAAAGTTTGAAGATATGTATGCTGGAACATTCAATCAGATCACTAAAGGTGAAATTATCAGTGGTATTGTTGTTTCAATCAACAACAAAGATGTAGTATTAAACGTAGGTTTTAAATCAGACGGTTTAGTTTCTACTTCAGAATTCCGTGATACACCAGATCTTAAAATCGGCGATTCAGTTGACGTTTTCGTTGAAGCACCAGAAGATGCTAACGGTCAATTGATCCTTTCTCGCAAAAGAGCAAAAACCCAAAGATCATGGGAAGCGATTAACGAGGCTCTTGAAAATGATAGAATCATCAACGGTTTCGTTAAGAGCCGTACTAAAGGTGGTTTAATTGTTGATATCATGGGCGTTGAAGCTTTCTTACCAGGATCTCAAATTGATATTAAACCTATCCGCGATTACGATGTATACGTGGGTAAAACAATGGAATTCAAAGTTGTTAAAATTAACCATGAGTTTAAAAACGTAGTAGTTTCTCATAAAGTGTTAATTGAAGACGATTTAGAAAGCCAAAAAGTAGAGATCGTTTCTAAATTAGAAAAAGGTCAGGTACTTGAAGGTACTGTTAAAAACATTACTGATTTCGGTGTGTTCATCGATTTAGGTGGTGTTGATGGTTTACTTCACATTACTGATATTTCTCTGGGGCCGCATAGAGGATCCAAAAGAAGTATTATCATTAGATGAGAAAATCAACGTTGTTGTTTTAGATTTCGATGATGAGAAAAAACGTATCGCTTTAGGCTTAAAACAATTAACTCCACACCCTTGGGAAAACTTAAGTACTGACATTCAAGTTGGTTCTAAAGTAAAGGAAAAATCGTAACTGTTGCAGATTATGGTGCTTTCTTAGAAATCATCCCAGGTGTTGAAGGTTTAATCCACGTTTCTGAAATGAGCTGGTCGCAAAACTTAAGAAATCCACAAGAATTCTTAAAAGTTGGTGATGAGATCGAAGCTGAAGTTTTAACTTTAGATAGAGACGAGCGCAAAATGAGCTTGGGTATTAAACAATTATCTAACGATCCATGGCAAGAAGTTGCTGCTAAATTCCCAGTTGGAAGCAAGCACAAAGCAACTGTTAAAAACATGACTAACTTCGGTGTTTTTGTTGAAATCGAAGAAGGTATTGATGGTTTAATCCACATCTCTGATTTATCATGGTCTAAAAAAGTAAACCACCCTAATGAATTCACTAAAGTTGGTGATGTATTAGACGTTGTTGTTTTAGAACTTGATGTTGATAACCGTAAATTAAGTTTAGGTCACAAACAATTGGAAGAAAACCCTTGGGATACTTTCGAAACGATCTTCACTTTAGATTCGGTTCACCAAGGTACTGTTGTTAAAGTAACTGATAAAGGTGCTGTTATTGCTTTACCATATGGTGTAGAAGGTTTCGTACCAACTAAACACATGGTTAAAGAAGATGGTACTTCAGTTAAAGCTGAAGAAACCAATGACTTCAAAATCATTGAATTCAACAAAGAAGCAAAACGCATTGTAGTATCTCACGCCCGTATTTGGGAAGAGGTTAAAGCTGAAGCTGTAGCAGAAGAAAGAAATGCTAAGAAAAAAGAAGCTAAGGCTGCTGTAACTGCGGTTAAAAAAGTTAAAGATTCTGTAGAGAAATCTACTTTAGGAGACTTAGACGTATTGGCTCAATTGAAATCGCAATTAGAAGGCGAAGAAAGCAAAGCTAAAAAAGGCTAGTTCTTTTTAACTGATTATATTAATCCCGATAGCGAAAGTTATCGGGATTTTTTTTTGATCATGCTTTTGCCACGGAAACACAGCACGCACGGACTTCCTCCTATGAATCGTCACCCGATAGCTACCGGATACAGGAAGGCTTTTCAGCTGCCGAAGCAATCTCATTAATGCAATTGAGAAGAACGCAGGAGCTTATATTTTCTTAAATCCTGATATATTAAATAATAATGATTAGAAAAGGAAAGCTAGTGCTCATCGGTAAATACAGCCCCGCTTTACTTTCTGCCGTAAAAAACGGCATTCATCCTATCGGGTTTATGTAACATAGTAGTTCGTTCTACCAAACCTTTTCCTTTCATCCGTCTATAATTATTATTTTTGAAAAGGAAAATCCCTTGTAATGAAGAAATTTATCTTTTTGTTTTTATCAATTATTTCGTTTAAACTTTCTGCACAGGAAGTGAATATAATTCCCCAACCCGTAGAATTAAGGCCCGGAGCTTTTCCGTCAGATAAATTCAAAATTAACAATAGTACCACGATCAGAATATTGGATTCTACAGCGGTGAACGCTGCTATCTTTCTTAAAAATTATATTGCCAATCATTACAATCTTAACTTAAAAGTAAGTAATAATCTAGTGGGAACTAAGGGAAATGCCATTAATCTCATTATTTCAGATCAATTGTATAAAAACTCCGATAAATACTTTGTATCTGTATCATCTTCCACAGTTAATGCAGGTGCTTCTTCTCCACAGGGTTTATTTTACGCAGTTCAAACCATTATACAGTTATTACCAACAAATACTGATAAAGAAATCAGTATTCCATCAGTAGATATTATCGATTATCCCCGCTTTGGTTACCGTGGCATGCACCTCGATGTTAGTCGCCATTTTTTTAATGTAGATTTTGTAAAACAGTACATCGATTATTTAGCATTACATAAAATGAATTATTTCCATTGGCATTTAACTGATGACCATGGCTGGCGGATTGAAATTAAAAAATACCCAAAACTTACCGAGATTGGTGCCTGGCGAGATGGAAGTATTATTGGCTTATGGCCTGGAAAAGGAAACGAGAATATAAAATATCAGGTATTGCCAAAAACAGTGAAGATTACACCAAATGATGCGGTACTCAAAACTGATGGTATTAAACACGGTGGGTTTTACACCCAGAACGAGATTAAGGATGTGATTGATTACGCTGCCAAACGCTACATCACGATTATACCTGAAATTGAAATGCCCGCGCACAGTATGGCTTTATTGGCTGCTTACCCTGAATTGGGTACCGAACCAAATAAAAAGTATGAAGTTGCCCAAACCTGGGGGATGATGAACAAATACAATAATGTACTTCAGGCATCAGATACCACTTTTAAATTTCTGGAAAATGTATTAACAGAAGTAATGGCTTTATTCCCGTCGCAATACATTCACCTTGGTGGAGATGAAGCTTCTAAAATATGGTGGAAACAATCTGCCGTTTCTCAGGAAATAATGAGCGCAAACGGTTTAAAAAATGAAAGCGAACTTCAGAGTTATTTTATCCGTCGAATGGAAAAATTTGTAAACAGTAAAGGTAAAACGATTATTGGCTGGAACGAAATTTTACAGGGAGGATTGGCACCAAATGCAATCGTAATGAGCTGGCAGGGGGAAAAAGGTGGTGTTGATGCGGCCAAGCAGAAACACAAAGCCATTATGACGCCTGAAGATAAAATGTATTTCAATCACGCTCAATTTATAAAAGAAGATAGCCTTACAGCAAATAAGTTTTCGCCATTAATTGATGTGTACAATTATGAACCTGTACCTGCTGAACTCACGGCAGAACAGGCTACATATATTTGGGGCGGACAAGGATGTTTGTGGAGCGAGTACATTAACAGCCCGGAAAAGGTGCAGTATTTATTATTCCCAAGATTAGATGCCTTGAGCGAAATTTTGTGGAGTCCAAAAGAAAAACGGAATTATCCGGATTTCCAAAAAAGGTTGAAAACACAGTTTAAACGCTACGATTTAATGGGAATTACCTACTCCAAACGGTACCTGGAAAATTAGTGAATCAATTGTTTAGCAATCTGAAGCTGATAAGCCCCGGGGGTAATGCCTACTACCTTTTTAAAAGCCCTGATGAAATAGTTGGCATCACCAAAACCCAGCTCATAACTAATGGACGCGACTTTTGTGCCAGGCTGTGCGAGTAAAATTTTAGCTTTATTAATTTTTTCTGTTAAAATAAAATCGTTTGGACTGATCCCCAATTCCCGCTTAAACAGCCTGTAAAAAGTAGCTTTGCTCATGCAGGCCTTATCACTCAAACTGTTGATACTAATTTTCTCACTGAGGTTTGTTTTAATATAATTCAACACAAAAGCCAATGGATTTTGATTCAGGTTATAGCCTTCATCGCTAATGGTTTTAAGGTTTTGAGTTTGCATAATGCGTACCAACAGTTCTTTTAAAGTTAAATCTGCCAAAACATCCTTTTCTTTTGTCCGTTCGGAACAGATTCTGATTACTTTATTAATGAGGTAGGCAATTTCTTCGTTGTTATAAAAATGGTATTCATCATAATTAAGCAACCACTTTTCGTTACTTCCATCTTTTGGAAAAAATTCGTTCAAATAAACAATTGTTTTCTGAATCTGTTCCTGATCAATAGCAAGGGCAATACATTGGGTAGGATTAATGTTTGTGGCTTCAGGAAAATCTATTTCCATGGTAACGGCAGGCGGAACAATCACGGTTTGACCGGGAAAGTAATCAAAACCTTTTTTATCGAATAAATGCATTACTTTTTTACCCCTCAGCATACTGGTAATTACAAAATCGTTAAAAGTAAGCGGTACCTTGTACGATTGGGTATAGGTTTCAAAAACATTCAATTCGCACCGCTCCAGGGTATAGGATGTTCTGTTTTCTACCAAAGTTTGCAACGTTTCCGAAGCACTTAGTTTCACCTGATCTAATGTATGTTGCATAAACCGAGAAAATTTGGTTAGATATGTTTTACTTAAATCAAATATAACTATTTCAATCAGCAAATTGCAGTCGCAAATTATAAGCAACCTATATAATTCTACCTTAATGTTGCCTATAACGCTCTCCTATCACTATGGTTTCAAATTGGTTACAACAGCTGAAATAATAGTGCTACCAATTGATTCGATTGTACTATCTGCACCATTGGCATTGCCATTAGGTTTGTATTAACCAAATCTAATTACCGCAAAAATCATTATGAGCAATCAATTAAAATTTCTTGTTACAATTTGCTCATAATGGCTTTTTAAGTACAAATAATCAATAATAATTATGGAAAATTTAATTGAGAAACCATCATTCAAGTCCCATTACGATAATTATATCGGCGGGAAATTTGTAGCTCCTGTTAAAGGTGCTTATTTCGATAACATTTCACCCATTGATGGTAAAGTTTTTACCAAAGCCGCACACTCTACCAAAGAAGATTTAGCATTAGCCGTTGATGCCGCGCATGAGGCTTTTAAAACCTGGAGCAAAACCTCTTCAACCGAAAGAAGCATTATTTTAAATAAGATTGCCCAACGGATGGAAGACAATTTGGAATACCTGGCCACGGTAGAAACCATTGATAATGGCAAAGCGGTTAGAGAAACATTGGCTGCAGATTTACCTTTGGGTATAGACCATTTCAGGTATTTTGCTGGTGTAATTCGTGCCGAAGAGGGTTCGTTATCAGAACTCGACCACAATACCGTTTCGCTTATTGTACATGAACCAATTGGCGTAGTGGCACAAATTATTCCGTGGAACTTTCCATTATTAATGGGCATCTGGAAACTGGCTCCTGCCCTTGCCGCCGGCAATTGCGTGGTGTTAAAACCAGCAGAAAGTACACCAATTTCGATTATGGTTTTAATGGAATTAATTGGCGATTTATTGCCTCCGGGAGTGGTAAATGTGGTAAACGGATTTGGTGCAGAACTAGGCCGGGCATTGGTAACCAACCCCAAAGTTTCTAAGGCCGCATTTACAGGCTCTACCCCTACCGGCCGTTTGGTGATGCAATATGCTACCGAAAATATTATCCCGGTTACACTGGAACTTGGTGGAAAATCGCCAAATGTATTTTTTAGTTCGGTAATGGCCGAAGATGATGCCTTTTTAGATAAAGCGGTAGAAGGAGCGGTAATGTTTGCCTTAAACCAGGGCGAAATTTGTACATGCCCATCAAGGTTATTGATCCAGGAAGATATTTATGAAAAATTTATCGCCAAAGTTATTGAAAGAACTGAAGCCATTAAAATTGGCAGTCCTTTGGATAGAACAGTAATGATGGGTGCACAGGCTTCGAAAATTCAATACGAAAAAATTGCTCAGTACATTAAATTGGGAAAAGAAGAAGGTGCAGAAATTTTAACTGGCGGAGAAGTAAACGAACTGCCTGGCGAACTGGGCGGTGGTTACTACATTAAACCAACCATTTTTAAAGGCCACAATAAAATGCGGATTTTTCAGGAAGAAATTTTCGGTCCTGTATTGGCTGTAACCACCTTTAAAACCGTTGAAGAAGCTATTGAAATTGCAAACGATACTTTATATGGTTTGGGTGCCGGCGTATGGACTCGTGATGCCCACGAGCTGTATCAGGTTCCGAGAGCTATCCAGGCTGGCCGGGTTTGGGTAAACCAATACCACGCTTACCCTGCAGGTCCCTTTTGGTGGCTACAAGCAATCGGGTGTAGGAAGAGAAAACCATAAAATGATGTTGGGGCATTATCGCCAAACTAAAAACATGCTGATTTCTTATGATAAAAATAAATTAGGTTTCTTTTAGTAAATAATAGTTGATGGTTTGTTGGTTAATAGCTTATCGTTTACGGTAACAACCTAGTGGTTCATGGCTTATGAGTTATTACAGTAGCTTAGCAGATTAGAAAACAGACATGAAACAGGCAGCATGGCTATCAACCATGAAACTATTAACCCTTAACGATAAATAATCATGATCGAGCGAATAGACAGTACGGAAAAAGCGAAAGAACTGATTGAAGTACTAAAAGAAAAACACGGAGCACTCATGTTCTATCAGGCAGGCGGATGTTGCGAAGGAACACAACCACAATGTTTCGAAAAAGGTGGCTATTACCTGCGCATGCGTGATGTTTGTTTGGGAGAAGTAGAAGGCTGTGAATTTTGGGTAGACAGGGATTTATTTGAGTACTGGAAATTCTCTCATTTTACATTGGATGTATTGGATGGATTTGGTGTTGGCGGCTTCTCGCTGGAAACGCCCCTTCAAAAAACGTTCAAGATTCATTACCGTTTATTTACAGCAGAAGAGTTGGATAATTTAGTTCCTGTAAAAACGGCAGAATAGTTTTAGTTAGTTAGTTTAAATAGAGGTCAGTTTGGAGCAATCCGGCTGGCCTTTTTGTTTTTATTACCTCACCTTGAATTTTTTCAGGGTCCAGGCACGATAGATGCAGAATAAATTAATGCCCAGCTTTGCGCTACGCTTCAGTTAGCAGGAGAATACATATAAAGTATATGTTTGCAGTTAACTCCCAATGAATACCTGCTTAAATTTTAAAAATAAATGCAATCTTTGCATTCAAAACAAAATCATGCGTAAACTATTTGCCGTCCTTTCTACCATCATTACCTTGTTTGCCATCAAAGAAGCGGTATATGTTTTCTTATCTCATGAGGCAGACATGATGAAGCAGCGTCCGATTTTAATTGTAATTTCTTTAAGTATCTGCATACCACTTATTCTCCTGTCGCTTTGGTTATGGTCTCCCGGCAGGAAGAAAAACAATCAGTAAAACTTGCTTTTCAGTTCAGGAGTAGGCACCCAGCAGCTTTTCTTCTTTTCCCCACCAACGGTAACGGTTTTTGGCAATGATATCGTAAAACCAATCGCGGATAAATTTTGGAACAATCAGAAATACAGAAAGCACAGGAATAAATCCATTGAGTTTTTTAGCAATTCTTATTGCCGCTGACGATTTGGTATATACTTTATCACCCTCCAATAATAAAATTGTATTAAGCTTTTCTGGATTTACGTTAAATTTCGCCAAGATTTCTTTAGCATAATCTCCCTGTAATGCCGAAAAATGAAACTGGTTTTTTACATCATGTCCGATGACAAACTGCACGGATGCATTGCATAAATTACAAACACCATCAAAAAAAATTACCGGTTGCCCCATTAAATAAAGTTAGCCATTAACGCAGCAATAAAAATCAGCTTTATGTATAATTCCAATTTATTTTAATTGCCTTATTGGCAATAAGAGGGATAACGGTGTGCAATAATCATCAATTACCAAGGTTTAACAAGCATATAATTTTCTAATAATTACTAAAAACAAATAACCATAATCCTATTTTTATCCAGGATTACTTCAACCAATTTTATAATCTGGTAAAAGAAGTGCATCTAAACGTCTAATGAAAGAAAACACAGACTGGATCGAATTTTTAATACTGGAATAGAACCTTTTAGCAATCAAAATTAAAACAATCCGATTTCAACTTTCCTACCTTGAAACATTTTTATATATTTGCCCAATCCTTCTTCAATGCAAAAGAAAACACTTCTTGACGGACAAAAAATTCAGATTACAATTAAGAGGCTTTGCCATCAATTAATTGAAAACCACGACGATTTCGCAAATACCGTTTTAATTGGCATCCAGCCGAGGGGTATTTTTTTGGCAGACCGTATTCACCAGGAACTTGAACAGATTCTTAAAAGCAAGAAAATATTAAAGGGAAACCTTGATATTACCTTTTTTAGAGATGATTTCCGTCGTAAAGACGGTTTGGTTACGGCGAGCAGCAATTCTATCGATTTTATAATTGAAGGCAAAAAAGTAATTTTAATTGACGATGTACTTTGGACAGGCAGAACCATCAGAGCGGCGCTTGATGCCTTGCTTGCATATGGCCGCCCGGAGAAAGTAGAACTTTTGGTTTTAATAGACCGCAGGTTTAGCAGGCATTTACCTATCGAACCCGATTATATCGGACAAAAGGTAGATAGCTTAAATTCGCAACAGGTAAAAGTAACCTGGGCGAGTGAAGGAAGTGAAGATAAAGTGATTTTAATATCGGAAAACAATAAATAAAAATGGCAGCAGAAAAACTATCAACCCGACATCTTTTAGGCATTAAAGATATTAACCGGAATGATATCGAATTGATTTTCGAAACTGCAGATAATTTTAAGGAAGTGATTAACCGACCGATTAAAAAGGTTCCATCGCTCCGCGACATTACAATTGCCAATATTTTCTTCGAAAACTCAACCCGTACCAAACTTTCGTTCGAACTTGCAGAAAAAAGGCTTTCGGCCGATGTAGTGAATTTCGCTGCTTCTTCTTCATCAGTAAGTAAAGGCGAAACCCTTATCGATACGGTAAACAATATCCTTTCCATGAAGGTTGACATGGTGGTAATGCGACATCCTTACGCTGGTGCTGGTCAGTTTTTAAGTAAACATGTTAAAGCACAGATTGTAAATGCAGGCGATGGTGCGCACGAACACCCAACGCAGGCACTACTGGATGCTTTCTCCATCCGCCAGAAACTGGGCGATGTTGCAGGTAAAAAAGTGGTAATTGTTGGCGATATCCTGCACTCTCGCGTAGCCATTTCAAACATCCTCTGCCTGCAGCGTTTAGGTGCTGAGGTAATGGTTTGCGGACCAACAACATTAATTCCAAAACACATTCATCAATTGGGTGTAAAAGTAGAGCACAACTTAATTAAGGCCTTAAACTGGTGCGATGTGGCCAACATGCTGCGTATTCAACTGGAACGGCAAGACATTAAATATTTTCCTTCATTAAGAGAATATGCCATGATGTACGGCTTAAACAAACAGATTTTAGATAACCTTGATAAAGAAATCATTGTAATGCACCCAGGCCCGATTAACCGCGGCGTAGAGATTACCAGTGATGTTGCCGATAGTAAACAATCGATCATTTTAGAACAGGTAGAAAATGGTGTTGCCGTACGAATGGCCGTGCTGTATTTGTTGGCAAGCCAGGGTTAGTTTCGAGTGGGGAGTTTGGAGTTTGGAGTCCTCAGTGCGAAGTCATTATTCCTGAGTCTTAACGTTCATTAGTGGATGGTAAACTACGCCAATCCATAAAGTTTTGGTTAATAGTTCATGGTAAATAGCTAGATAGCGATAACGGATTACCCAGTAAGCTTTGAACCATAAACACTGGCAACCTACTCATAAACTGTTAGTTTAACCACTTGGCCATCAATTATGAACTATCAAACCATCATCCGTAGGTAACCAACCATTAAAACAATGAACCATTCAACTTTTCCACATTCGTATACCCTTCAATACCAAACCAAAAATCCCGTCGTTAATTTGTGTTATTAACAGATGTTAATTACTTCTGTTGATAAGCTTTGATACTATTTATAATTTAGTACCAACCATATTTGAAACCAATGCAGAAAAAATACTTACTAATTCCGCTATTTTTAGCTGGAAGTTTTAGCACCTACGCTCAGGTTAGCGCTGTGCAGAACCTCAACAAAAACTATCAAACGGGCTTAGAATTATTAGACAAAGAGAAATACACTGCGGCTGCACAACAGTTTAAACTAGTTGAGCTGCAACGTTATAAACCTTCTACCCAAACTGAAAGTAATGCCGAGTTATCTTTACTTAAAGAAAATGCAAAATTCTATGCTGCTGTTTGCGCACTGGAGTTAACCAATGCTGATGCCGAAAGTTTATTTCAGGCATTTATCCGTGATTACCCGTTAAACCCGAACACTAAACTGGCTTATTTCTACGTTGGAAAAACTTATTTCAACCAGAAAAACTATAAAAAAGCGTTAGAGTGGTTCGAAAAAACAGATCCTTCTACGCTTTCAGGTAAGCAAAGAAACGAATACCAGTTTAAACAGGGTTATGCTTACTTCGAATTGAAAGAATATGATAAAGCAGAACCATTATTCGAAAAAGTTAAAAAAGATGAGGGCGATTTTCAGGAAAGCGCCACTTACTATTTTGCTTACATCAACTACTTAAATAAAGAGTATAAAACAGCATTAGCCAATTTCGAAAAGTTAAAGGGCTCCCCTACTTATGAGGCAAGCTATCCGTATTACATCACTTCGATGTACTATCTTGATGAGCGTTACGATGATGTAATCAGCTATGCTTTGGCTTCTATTCAAAAAACAAAGCAGCAGTTTGAACCAGAAATGTTAAGTTTGATTGCAGCATCTTACTTTGCAAAATCTGAATTTAAAAATGCAGAAAAATATTTTGCTGAATATTATGCAAAGGATAAAAGTGAGACTAAAAACAACCTTTTCATTTATCAATACGGTTACTCCTTATTCCAGAATAAAAAGTACAAAGAATCTGTTGCAGTTTTAGAAAAACTGAATAACGACGATATATACCTGCAAAACGGTATGCATACCCTGGGTAAAGCCTTTATCCAGCTGGGCAATAAACAAAAAGCGCAGAGTGCCTTTTTCAGGGCTTCGCGTTTAAGTTTTGATAAGGGTATACAGGAAGAAGCATGGTTAAACTATGCCAAATTAAGTTACGAATTGGAATTTCACCAGCAGGCTTTAGAAGCAACACAAGGTTTCTTAAAAACTTTCCCTAAATCGCGTAAGATTAATGAAGCCAAAACTTTATTGGGTGAGGTTTTATTAACAACCAAAAATTATCAGGCAGCAGTTGATATCCTCGAACCCATTCCGGATAAAAATTTAGAGGCTAAAGAAGCTTATCAAAAGGTTACGTATTTCCGTGGACTGGAGTTTTATAACGAAAGAGCATTCCCGAATGCATTATCAATGTTTTTACGGTCAGAAAAGTTTCCTGAAGACAATGAAATCAATGCTTTAAATACTTATTGGAAAGCTGAATCGATGTACGAATTGCGCAAATTTGGTGAAGCAGTAAGTACTTTTGAAAAGTTTTTGAAAATGCCTGATGCTGATA
This sequence comes from Pedobacter sp. AC402, assembly GCF_979252805.1. Lineage (NCBI taxonomy): Bacteria > Pseudomonadati > Bacteroidota > Sphingobacteriia > Sphingobacteriales > Sphingobacteriaceae > Pedobacter > Pedobacter sp. AC402. Next base: position 102,567 of record NZ_CEEDAI010000001.1, read on the forward strand.
AAACCGGCGTTTACAATTTTGCAAATTATGCCCTGGCTTATGCGGCTTTCGAAGATGAGAAATATAGCAAAGCAGCTACCTACTTCGAAAAATTCCTTTCAGGAAATGATAAAGACCAAAAAACAATTGATGATGCCACCATCCGTTTAGCCGATTCGTATTTTGTGAATAAAAGTTACGGCGATGCAATGGCAAATTACAATAAGATCATCAGTCGCAAAACCACTTCAGAAGATTATGCCACTTTCCAGAAAGGAATGATCCAGGGGTTGGAAAACCAGTATGATGCAAAAATTGCAACCATGCAGAGTTTGTTAAATACTTTTCCAAATTCAAACTATGCTGATGATGCTGGTTTCGAAACGGCTTATACTTATTTCAATAAAGGCGATTTTGATAAATCTAAATCAGATCTTGTAGCGCTTGTAGCCAAATACCCACGCAGCAGTTATGTGGCAAAGGCTTTGGTAACCATTGGTTTGGTACAGTACAACCAGGACCAGGACGATGCTGCTTTAGAATCATTTAAAAAGGTAATCCGCGATTACCCTACTGCTGATGAAGCCAAACAAGCTATGGAGTCGATCAAAAATATTTATGTAGACCGAGGCGATGCAAACGGTTTTATTACTTATGCAGCCACTACCCCTCTTGGTAACTACTCTGGCTCTGAACAGGATAATATCGTTTTTGCTGCCGCCAACAATACTTATTTAAAAGGCGATGCCAACGGTGCATTTCAGGCTGTTAATGCTTATTTTGATAAATTTCCGAAGGCAAACCATGAGAAGGAAGCTAAATTTATCAGGGCAGAATCGCTCGTTAAACTTGGTCGCCCTGACGAAGCCATTCCTGATTACGAATTTATTTTAAACGATTGGACAAGTGATTATACGGAACGCTCATTGGTGAGTATTTCGACCTTGTTTTTAAATCAAAAGAAATACAATGAGGCAATAGTTTACCTGAAAAGATTAGAAACCACAACCGATTACAAATCGCACTATAGCTTTGCCATCAATAACCTGTTAAAAGCTTATACGGCTTTAAATATGCCTGATGACATGCTTAAATATGCCCAGCTTACCAAAGAATCTGAAAAGGCTTCTGAGGAAGAAAAAAACAGCTCTAGTCTATACTCTGGTAAAGCTTATTTGCTAAAAGGCGATACCACTACTGCGGTAAAAGAATTTAAAAATGTAGTGGCTAAAACAAAAACCATTGCTGCAGCAGAAGCAAAATACAATCTGGCTTTATTAGAATACGATAAAGGTGATTTCAAAACTTCATCTAAAACCTGTTTCGATCTGATCAATAACATGGCTTCTTACGATTATTGGGTAGCAAAAGCTTTTATACTTTTATCTGATAACTACGTGGCACTGAAAGATAATTTACAGGCAAAAAGCACACTTCTCAGTATAATTGATAATTACGAAGGCAAGGATGATATCATCCCTACAGCCAAAGAAAAACTTGAAAAACTAAACCAGAAGAAGTAGCATTATGAAATCAATTAAATATATATATAGTTCACTGTTTTTGTTAGCTGCTGGATTAATGACTGCACAGGCGCAGGATAAAAAGCCTGAAGAAAAAGGTGTTGTAAATGAAGAAATTGAGGTAGTACGCCCTTATAAACCAATTTTGGCAGAGGCTGTAAAGCTGAGAAGAAGTCCGAATTTAGACGATGTTAAAACCTATAAGGCAAAACTGAACTACAGCATTCTGGATAGGAAGCTGGAATTGAACAGTGATATTCAGAAGTTACAGGCACAGGCCCTGGCTGAAGAAAAAGAAAGCATTTTGGTTAACAATTATGTAAAAGGTGCATTCGGTTCACTGGCTACCCTTTTGGGCGAAGCTTATTTTAACACCGGTAAAGATGAAGGTTTACAGGTTGGTGGTTATTTTAAACACTTTAGTCAGGAAGGAAAGCTGAACAAACAGAACAGCAGCAACCAGCAGTTGAGTGTTTTTGGTCGCAGTATTTTAGACCAGAATACCGTTAGTGGCCGCATTAACTTTGAACGTAATGGCACGTATTTTTATGGTATAGATGATGCCCGCCCAACGTTAAACCCTAATCCTGATAAACAGGCACTCACCACAATTGAACTGGAAGGTGAACTGGTAAAAAACTTTACCGAAGATGAAGATGCTTTTAGTTATGCCTTAAAAGCGAATGGCTACATCTGGAATGATAAGTTTAGTGCAAAAGAAAACTACCTGAGCCTAAACGGCTATGTTAACAAACGTATTAATTCTTTAAACCTGGGCTTGGCTGCTTCAACCGAATTTGGGAATACAAAAGATGCTTTAACCAGCGTTGGCAATAACCTTTTGCGCTTAAATCCATACATCCGTTTACAGGTTAAAGGAGCTAAAATAACTGCGGGAATTAACTTTGTACAGGAGTTTGGTGCCTACAGCAGCTCTAAAATATTCCCCGCTGTTACTGCCGACTTTACTTTAATTCCTGATTATTTACAGGTTTTTGGAGAGGTTAAGGGTGATGTAAACAGAAATTCGTTAAAAGGCTTTACTGATGAAAACCCTTGGTTAAACAGCAACATCTTAGTTAAAAACACAGTAGAGAAATTAAGTTTCAGTGCGGGTATTAAAGGTACTGGCGGACCTGGCTTTGGTTACAAGGCGCGTATCTATGTAAAACAATTTGATGATATGCCATTGTTTGTAAACAACTTTACTGATTTTAACAAGTTTGATGTAATTTACGATTTTGGTAAAACAAAATTGACAGGACTGGAAGGTGAAATCTCGATACAGGTAAGCGATGCATTAAAATGGACCGGTAAACTGAACCTTGATGATTGGAAACCTGCTTCTGAAACTTACTCATGGTTTAAACCCGGCTTAAAAGTAAGTTCGAATTTTATGTATACCTTAAATAAGAAATTAAGCTTTAATGCAGCGGTTGTTATACAGGATGATGTAAAAGCTAAAGTGTATACCGGTACACCTGTTCCTGCCTCACAATACGTGATCCCAAACACCAATATTGAATTAATTGAAACTGTTAAAGGATATGTAGATTTAGGTCTGGGTGCTGATTACAGGATTAATAAAAAATTCTCTGTTTTTGCCAAAGCAAATAATATCTTAAATACCAATTACAGCAGGTACTTATTTTACCAGGCAAATGGATTTAACATTTTCGGCGGTTTGACTTATTCTTTCTAAAATAATAGACTTCCAAATCATAATAAAATGCCTTCCAAATTCGGAAGGCATTTTTTGTTTAAAGGGATTTTTAATTTGATGAAATACTGTCGTCATTCTCGCGCATGCGGAAATCTTAATGTTTTCGCTCCGCTCGGGCTTGCCTCGGTTGGCCACCGAAGGGCTTTTACCTTTTTCTTGATAAAAAGGTAACCAAAAATCAAGGCTTGGAACTGATGTCGAATAAATTCGTTAAAGCTTTTTGGTCGTCAGCACAAGTTCCGCCGAAGGGGCGAAAAGTGTGTGCTGCCTCAATGCAGTGATGAAGGAATAGGTAACGATAAAGCTTTAACGTTTTCTCCTTCCATCATTTCCTAGGCCGGATAACAGGGAGCAGAAAGCAGGGTGCAGATAGCGGGGGTTTAAATAGCATGATGCAGGGAATGCGTTAAATCCGTCATTGCGAAGCTGGGGGAGAGCGAGCTGAAGCAATCTTTTCAGTTTTAACTTGCGGTCGTCATTCTCGCGCATGCGGGAATCCTGAATGCATTCGCTATTTTCACAAACATATTTGCCGCTACCCCTAAGGCGATCGTCTACTAACTATCGTCATTCTCGCGCATGCGGGAATCGTAATGCCGTAGCTATGTTTTACAAACATGTTTGCCCGCTATGCCTAAGGCGATCGTCATGCTGAATTTATTTCAGCACCTTTCCTGCTGTTTAAAATGTTGTGGGACAATATAAATTCGTCATTCTCGCAAATGAGGGAACCCTTAATGTTTTCGCTCCGCTCGGGCTTGCCTCGGTTCACCGCTACCGAGGGGCTCTTACTTTTGGCTTGGCCCATAAGTAACAAAAACCCAAGGCTTGGAACTGATGTCGGATAAATTCATTAAAGCTTTTTTGGTCGTCAGCACAAGTTCCGCCGAAGGGGGCGGAAAGTGTGTGCTGCCTCAATGCAACGATGGAGGGAAAGGTATTGATAAAGCTTTAACGTTTTATCCTTCCATCATTTCCTAGGCCGGATAACAGGGAGCAGAAAGCAGGGTGCAGATAGCGGGGGTTTAAATAGCATGATGCAGGGAATGCGTTAAATCCGTCATTGCGAAGCTGGGGGAGAGCGAGCTGAAGCAATCTTTTCAGTTTTAACTTGCGGTCGTCATTCTCGCGCATGCGGAAATCGTAATGTTTTCGCTCCGCTCTGGCTTGCCTCGGTTGGCCACCGAAGGGCTTTTACCTTTTTCTTGATAAAAAGGTAACCAAAAATCAAGGCTTGGAACTGATGTCGGATAAATTCGTTAAAGCTTTTTGGTCGTCAGCAAAAGTTCCGCCGAAGGGGGCGGAAAGTGTGTGCTGCCTTAATGCAACGATGCAAGGAAAGGTATTGATAAAGCTTTAACGTTTTCTCCATCCATCATTTCCTATGCCGGAATGCAGGGAGCAGATAGCGGGGGTTTAAATAGCATGATGCAGGGAATGCGTTAAATCCGTCAATGCGAAGCTGGGGGAGAGCGAGCTGAAGCAATCTTTTCAGTTTTAACTTGCGGTCGTCATTCTCGCGCATGCGGGAATCGTAATGCATTAGCTAGATCTTTACTCACTAAATCTCTACGCGTGTTCACGTCTTAACTTTTCTTTCTTGGTCGGTGAGACACGACCAATAGAAAAATCTTACACGAGAAATTATCTTATCGCATTAGAAATGCAAATCTCCTCACTTCTCATTATAAACGAGAACTATATATTACATATAGTTTTTAAGTTGCAGTAGCTAGTTTTGAAGTGTCAGTTAATTTATCACTTATCCCACCAAACCCTAGCGGTAAGCACGTCTCCTCCCGCTATCCTGGCCACAGCATCTTTATAATTCTGAGGGTTGTTCAGTACCTCTGTTGATAGGTATATCATCCGGCGTGGAATGGTCGCATTGGTAACGTTGCCTTTGTAATTTGTAGGAATAAGTTTAGGATAATCGCTCCTTTTCCAATTTAACCAAGCTTCTATAAAATTAAAATTAGTACCTGTAGCTACCCAATATTGCGTATTAATGGTACCTAAAGCTTTTTCGCTATTGCTTTCATCAAGCGGGTTCTGGGTTACAAATGCGGTAATTTTATTGGCATCAACCGCAGCTAAAGGATCAAGTTGGGCAAGCGACTGTATCGCTCCCGTTAATCCATTCGTATAATGCAATTTTGCTGTCCCGTCAATATTCCAACCCCTCACCTTTGCTTCGGCAAGCAAAAACTCTGTTTCGGCAAAGCTCAAAATAAAAATCGGACCTCCAAGTTTCAGGTACATTTCGGTACGCGGTCTCGAATATTTACCCAGTGGTGCAAAATCACTCCCATTTCCCGTTCCACCAGGATAATCAGGAGAATGACTAATGTCTGTAGCCCCACCCTGCAGATCATATCCGTTTGGCATCCCCAACTGAACAGCCGGATCTGTGTTGCCGCTCAGGTTCTGATCTGCATTTTTGGCCAATCCATCTTTCGGCACCTCACCAATTATGCCCAACCTTGGGTCGTTTGTATTTTTTAGCTGATCTATCAGCGTTTTGCTCCAACGTACTTCCAGGTAATCCGAATACGTTCTTAAGGCAAGGGATGTACCATTCTGGCTGTTAAAAGAAGAAGCATCAGTTAACAGAATTGCATTATCGTTTATGCTGCCAAAGGTTTTGCCCGCAGCTTTTTCTGCCCATAATTTAGCCTTAGCCGCATCAGCTTTTGTTAACCGCATTGCAACCCTGAGCATTAAAGAATAACCAAATTTTTTCCACTTTACAATATCGCCTTTATAAAAAAGATCTGCGCTTGGGGCAGGCTTATCAGCATCAAGTTGGGCGGTAGCGACTTCAAGATCGTTGAGCATTTGGGTGTAAATATCTTCCTCACGGTCGTAGATTGGGTATTTTATGCCCTGCATCGCTTTAACCGCTTGCGAATACGGCACATCTCCATAGGTATCGGTAATCCTTTGCAAAACCAGCACATACATAATATCACCTATCGCAATCAGGTTTTGATAAGCTGCCGGATCTTTAAGTTTTGCCAGTCGCTGCATTTCCCTGATGTAGGAAGCATCGGCATAACCCTCGTCGAAAATTCGCCCCTGGTAATCGGTAAAGCTGCCAACATTGATGTATTTATCGCCATTATTATAATAGTAATAACTTGATGCCAGTAACTGCATCATGGTACTTTGGTACAGCAGCTGGTAATAACCCAGGTTAGCATATTTAAGTTGTGCCTGGGCCAGCAGGCTGTTCGGATCGTAATTGTTTTCAGTAAGTTTGGTGGGGTCGGTATTAATTTCATCAAGCTTTTCTTTAGAACAACTGCTAGCTAAAAATAATAATAGCAAACCAATAAAATAGATCCTTATCCTGCTCATCATTATTTAAATTTAAAGTTAAAATTAATCCCAAAGCTACGTGTGGCAGGCAACGAAGCCCCCTCAATACCAGCATAGCCAAGTGTTGGTGAAAATTGCGATTCAGGATCTATATTTTTGGTGTATTTAAGCAAAGTAAGTACGTTGCGCGCCACAAGATCAATCCCAATACTGCTGAAAGGTGTTCTTTTTAAAAAATTATTGCTGAAAGTATAGCCCAATGTGGCCTGTCTTAACTTAATAAAACTTCCGTTAAGCACCGCCAGTGCCGAAATATTGGTGGCCAGTTCAGGGTAGTAAGCATAAGCCGGAACATTTATATTATTCTTCTGGCCATTTTCCAACACACCATCAGCAACAATACCAGTTTCCCTGCCAATTAAAGTGGCCTTGTTTAAACCAAGTACATAGCTATAATATTCTGTTGCCGATAAAATTTTATTTCCAAAACGGTAATCAATCAGGAATGAAAAATTAAACTGTTTATAACTGAAGCTATTGGTTATACCGCCATACAAAGTAGGCATGGTACCACCCATGGGGATAAAATTGCCACGCTTGGGTATCCCATCAGAGCCAATAATTATGTTCCCGCTGTCATCGCGCTGGTAATCGTAAGCCATAATTTGCGTAATCGGTTTGCCCACTACCAATGCGGTATTGGCATTTAATGGCCTGTATGTACCGGTAAGTGTATAATTACTATTGCCATCGATAGCGCGTAAGGTATTTTTTACCTTGGTTACATTTAAGTTAATCTGCCATTTACTGTTCGAGGTTAGCACTGGTGAGTAACCCAAAGCCACCTCTATGCCAGCATTGCGGGTTTCGCCAAGGTTAACGTAAGCAGAAGTAAAACCTGTAGTAACTGATTGTTTGGCATTGATGATTTCGTTGTGCGTAAGCCGGTTGAAATATGTAAAATCTACATCAAGCCTGCTGTTAAAAAACTTAAGGTCGAGGCCGGCTTCTATCTCATTCAGTGTAAAAGGCTTTAAATTATAATTGGGCAAATCGCCCGAAAAGCCACCAATAGGAATACCATTAACCTGGTTATCTACCGTATAATAGATCTGCGTAGTATAAGGAACAATGGGTTCGCCACTGGTTTTGGCAAAATCAATCCGCAGTTTACCAAAATCCAAACCTTTCATTTTCAATAAGTCTGAAAATATAAAACTGCCCGATATACCTGGCACAAAAATACCGCGGTTATTGGCCGGCAGGGTAGAATAAATATCATAACGCCCCGTAACCGATAAATTGAGGATACGATTATAACTCAAATCTGCCGTGTAATAAGCCGATTCTGTTACAATCCTCGAAATGGCGAGGGTTTTGGTACTGGTAATCAGGTTTTCGGGAACATACAGATAAGGAACCTTGAATTGAGAGCCTTTTAACTTTTCACTGTTCCCTTTTCTTTCGCGGTAGTTGGCACCCATTGAAAGTTCTACGTTAAGTTTATCGCTTAAGTTTTGGCTGGCACTGAACAAAACATCACTGTTAAGTTCTGAAGTATGGTTTTGATCGTATGCATTAATTCCCCCTTGCCTGTTGATGGAGAAAGCTGTGCCTGTAGGTAAAATACTCACCACTTCATCCTTGCTCGAATCATAACCAATCCGCCCCTGAAGTGATGCCCAACTGGCCAGCTGATATTTTAACACAGCAGATGTGATGTAGCGGTTCCGATTGGCATAATCGGCCTGTTTATTCATCAAAAAATAAGGATTTGTTTTGTATTCATCTGCATTCCAACGAGTTTCGAAACCTGTTACGGCATCGAAGCCAGGTGCCAGGATGGATTGATCCAAACTGGTTGCCAATGCTGAAATACCATAATTGGGGTTTAAAGGACCATCGCTCAGGTAGCTCTTATTTTTGTTTCTTTCGTAGATGTAATTCCCTGTAAGGCTTAGCGATAAATGCTTACTTAGGGCCACTGTACCGTAAAGGTTAAACGTTTTACGGTTTAGTGCACCGTTGCTTAAAACAGAATTGTAATCCAGGTTGGAAACCGAAACCCGGTAATTGTTCCTTGTATTTCCGCCCACAACAGAAAGCGTGTTAATGAAAGCAGGAGGCAGTACGGTAGAAAGTTTGGATGTTATTTTTTACCGGCGAATAAGGCCGCATTGAACCATCTACCTGGGGCGTTAATTTACCATCCATCATTTCACCCCAGCTCAACAAACCTGTAGAAATGGCATTGTATAAATCGGCCGGACGTTTATTCTGCATTCCCTGACCATAAATATATTGGAAATCAGTAGCATTTACCGGAATATCGAAAGAGAGGTTGGCATTGTATTCGAGCTTCGGCTCAGCATTTTCGCCACCACTTTTAAGGTTAATGAGTATTACCCCATTTGCAGCCCTGGCACCATATAGTGCTGAAGCCGCAGAACCTTTTAAAATCGTTATCGTTTCAATGTCATCGGGATTGATGTTGCTGATACCATCACCATAATCGGCACCACCATATTCGTTTGCACTCCCTCTGATGCTGTTATCAATTGGTACACCATTTACAATAAATAATGGCGAAGCAGCTGTCATACTCGAAACCCCACGGATCAGTACACGCGCAGCAGAACCGGGACCACCGTTTACCCCGGTAATATTTAAACCTGCTACCCTACCCTGCAAGGCCATAATCATATTACTTTCGCGCGCTTTGGCAATGGATGAGCCTTTAATCGTGGTTAAAGCAAAGCCCACTTTCTGGTTATCTTTTTCTATGCCCAAAGCAGTAATTACCACTTCTTTTAAAAAACGTACGCTATCTCCAGCCTTGCCCTCTGTATACTTTCTGATCACTATCAGGTTGTTGGGCAAAACGGAATAAGTATAACCACTCCCAAACAGCAGCTGATCGATTACCTTTACGGCCTCTTCCTCTTCGACCTTAATACTTACCTGGTGTTTTGGAATTTTAGATTCGCCGTAAGCGAAATGATAAACTGTTTGTTGCTGTATTTCTTCAATTACCTGTTCAAAACTGGCATTGGTAAAGTTTAAGGTAACCTTGGTTTGCGCCTGTACACCCAGCGGAAAAATCAATCCAATTAACAATATAAGCCGCTGCGCAAAATTCATGGCTACAAATATACGCGGCTTAACTTATTGTGCTAGCGATAGATGTACACATTTTTACCTTTTATCGAATAATTGAAGTTTTCAATCGATTTTAAAACATTCAACGCTTCATCAAGAGTTTCTTTATCTACATAGCCGGTAAATCTCACCGTTTTCAGTTCAGGTTCTTTAAAAGATATATTAATGCCATACCAACGCTCGAAAAGTTTGGCTATTTCATCGAAACGGTTATTTTTATAAATCAGCTCGTGGTTTGTCCACGCCGTTTCTATTACCCGGTTTGCTCCTGTTCCATCGTAATGGCTAAGCTTACTCATATTTGCTTTCCCATTTGCAAAGGTAAATTTATCGTTTGGCTTTAATATAAAACTTGTTGTGCTATTGTGCTTAAGTGTGATGGAAATCCTTCCCCTGATTAATGTAGTTTCGGTAAAGGCATCATCCCGGTACGCTTTAACATCAAATGCAGTGCCCAGTACTTTTACCGCAAGTTGCTCGGTGTGTACAATAAAAGGATGTTTAGGATCTTTTTTTACATCGAAAAAAGCCTCTCCCGAAAGGTAAACATTCCTGGTATTGCCAGTAAAATGTGCAGGATATTTCAAACTGCTGCCCGAGTTTATTTTAACGGTAGAACCATCGGCAAGTACAATCGTTTTTACCTCAGCAGCCTTGGTTGTTGTTTGTGTTAAGGTTGGTAAATTGTTATGATTAAAAAAAACAGCTGCTTTATTGTATACCAGTAAGCCTGCCAAAACAATGGCCGCTACAGCAGCTACTTTAAGCCAGATGCTGTAACTATTACGCTTAACAACATTTAAACCAGCCTCTGCAGGAACATGAATTTGCGCTTTAATCTTTTCAAAAACAGAATCCATATTTTCATCTGTAGTACTTACGGCATCGAAATAGCTTTGCAACTTTTCATATTCAGATCGGTGCGCAGTACTTTCTGCTAAAATAGTTTTCAGTTCAACAGATTCATCTGATGATATTTCATCAGCCAATTGTTTTCCAAGCAATTCTGTAAATCTTTGATCTGTCATTTTTTTTCCGTCCTTTATTGTATGTTCCTTTTTATGTTAAAATTGCCTACAAAAAATATAAAAAAGATAAAGTACCCCCTAATATAATCAGTGAGATTAATTTTCCGAGCTTCTTTTCATCATTTCCTTTCTCGTGCAAAGGTTGTAACACCAACCGTAACTTTGCAATGGCCCTGAACAATTGGGTTTGCACTGTACGTGGCGAAATATTAAGCAGCTCTGCCACTTCCTTATATTTCATTCCACTTTCCTTAATCAACCTGAAAACGGTTGCAGCCTGCGGTGCTAAACCTGCAATTGCCTTATCGAGCTGTTTATGCAGTTCTTTGGTTTCCATGAGGTAAACTGGCGTTTCCATACTCACCTGCAAATCGTCTTCAGCATCTACTAAATCGATAAACGTAACAGAAGAATTTTTTTTAATGTATTTAAGCGATTGATTTTTAACTGCAATAAAGAAATAACTTTCAGGGTTAAGCACATGGGTGCTTGTTGCACGGTTTTCCCAGCATTTTACAAATACTTCGGTAACCAGATCTTCTGCTGCCTGCTTATCAACCACATAGTAAACAGAAAACTTTAATAGCCTGCTGTAGAGGAAGCGGTAAAGCTGCTCAAAAGATTTAAGGTCATCTTCGAGGCAAATCTTATTCCATAAAACGACTAGATCTGGCTTCCCTGCTTTCAACTTGGTTAGTTTTAGAATCAAATGTAAGGTAATAAAAAATATTTCATAAAAAAATGTTCCAGCTGTAGGCAATTCAACATTAAAAAGGATTCTTATTAGTGGTGCAGTACTCTGGCACCAGCCATTTATAGATCTATATAAGCAGAATACAATGAATAAAAATAAATATGTACTGGGCATTGATATCGGCGGCTCGCACATTACAGCGGCAGTAATTGATATGCAGCAGCGCAATATCCTTAAAAACTCCTTTACCCGCGAGCGTGTTGATTCTCATGGTACAACCGAACAGATTATACATACCTGGTGCACGGCAATTAAACTGGCCTATAAAAAAGTTAATATGGAAATCGGCACCCTGGGCATTGCCATGCCAGGGCCCTTTGATTATGAAAACGGAATTTCTTATATCGCCGGGAATGATAAATATGCTGCTTTTTATGGCCTTGATGTAAAAGAAATGCTGGCCAGTGAACTCCAGATTAACCGCAAGCAGATTTTGATGAGCAATGATGCTTCATGCTTTTTAGCAGGCGAAATATTTGCAGGCGAAGCAAGATCTTATCAGAACCTTATTGGCATTACACTGGGTACGGGTTTAGGAAGTGCAGTATATACCGAAGGGAAAGTTAACGATGCCAACCTCTGGTGTTCGCCTTTTTTAGACGGGATGGCAGAAGATTATCTTTCTACCCGTTGGTTTTTAAAACGCTATTATGAACTTACCGGACTAAACATTTTAAACGTTCGCGAGCTCACGCTGCTTTACAGTGACAGCCAAACCATCAGGAAAATATTTAATGAATTTGGCCATAACCTGGGTCTTTTCCTTAAAGATTTTCAACAGAAAAATGCCGCAGAAGCAATAGTTATAGGTGGCAACATTGCCAATGCTTCCGATCGTTTTATACCCCATGTACTTAAATATCTTCTATCGCAGGGAATAAATGTTCCAATCCATATTTCTAAACTGAATGAAGATGCAGCGCTGCTTGGCGCGGCAGGTTGTTGGGCCGCCCAGGCTAAAGAAACAGTTGAAAAACCATGACAAAAATTTATTTTAAAATAATTCAATTTCCTTGTAGGCAATTTGTGCAAACAAAATGCTCTTCACTATAAAACCCTAAGAATGGAAATTCGGAGGGCGGCAAACAATTAACCAAATACTTATTCAAATTTATTCATAATGAATATGAAAAAATCTTTACAGCTCACATGCTTGTTGCTTTATGCATCGGCAGGTCTGTATGCAGCTACACCAGCAGATCATTTTAAACGTGCAGTTTCTTATCATTCCGTTTATCAGGATGTAATTAAAGGAACAGTAAAAGATGAAGCCGGAAATCCGGTACCGGGTGCAACCATTACCGTTAAAGGCGCACAAGGTGGAACACAAACCAATACATCAGGCCAATATAGCATTGCAGCTAAAACAGGCGATGTGTTAGTGTTTTCATTTATCGGTTACCAGAGCAAAGAAGTTACCGTTGGCACGCAAAGCACTCTTGATGTATCTTTAACCCCGGATTCTAAAAATCTTGAAACCGTTGTGGTTACAGCATTAGGGATTAAAAGATCAGAGAAATCTTTAACTTATACCACTCAACAGGTATCTGGAGAAGAATGGAATAAAGTGAAAAGCCCCAACCTGGTAAATTCGTTAAATGGTAAAGTTGCCGGGATGACGATTAGTCCGAGTTCTTCAGGTGTTGGTGGTTCGGCTAAAGTAATTTTAAGGGGAAGCCGTTCAGTAAGCGGTAATAACCAGCCTTTATATGTAATTGATGGGGTACCCATCAGCAATAACGGTAATGCCAATGCACAACAGAACAGTGTTTTTGGTGGTGGCCAGGATGGTGGTGATGGTATATCGAACCTAAATCCTGATGATATTGAAAGCTTAACCGTGCTTGAAGGTGCATCGGCTGCGGCCCTTTATGGTAGCCAAGCGCAAAATGGTGTAATTTTAATTACCACTAAACAAGGTAAAGCAGGTAAAACGCAGATTGGTTTTTCATCGAGTTTAACTTTTGATAAAATTGCGTACAAACCCGAATTCCAAAACAGTTATGGCCCTGCATCTGACAAAACACGCGACAGCTGGGGAGGTGCAATCAGCAATGCGACTGATAACCTTGATCAGTTTTTCCAAACGGGAACAAATGCAACCAATTCAATCAATTTTTCTGGCGGGTCTGAAATCGCACAAACTTACTTTTCTTATGCCAATACTTATGCAAGCGGTATACAAGAAGGTAACAAGTTAAACAGGCATAATATTAACCTGCGCGAAACTGCCAAGTTTCTAAACAATAAATTAACTGTTGATGGAAATGTGAGTTATATTAACCAACGCATCAACAATAGCCCATCAATTGGTTTGTACAACAACCCATTGGTTGGATTGTATCTTTTCCCTAGAGGTGTCGACATTACACCTTACAAAGATAATTATCTGCTTGCCGGCAATGTGGGTACAGCACGCCAGAACTGGTTAGGTGGTTCGACAGATTTAAGTCAGAACCCATGGTTTTTAACCAATTTAAACCCAAATACAGCCATCAGAAACCGCTTCTTATTAAGTGGAAATATGAAATATGAGTTTACACCATGGTTAAACCTTCAGGTAAGGGGAAATATAGACCGTACTACTGATGATTTCGAGAACAGACGTTATTCTGGTATCAACGGAAACTTTAACTCAAACGGTAAAGGATACTTATCGCAGAACACGCAAACTTATGTTCAAAAATATGCCGACGCGATATTAAATGTTACTGTGCCATTAAAAGGATCAGACTTCAAAATTAACGGATTAATTGGTGGTAGCATCAACGATCAGAAAACAAATGGATTATCTTTAGCAGGCGATTTATCTGCTGTTGATTTATTTACACCAAATAATACTATTGTAGCAAATGCAGGTACTTACACTTCAGATGTATTAAATACCACTAAAGCAAATGATGCTTTCCACAGCCAGTTGCAAGCTGTATTTGCAAATGCCAACTTATCGTACAAAGATTGGGCTTTTTTAACTTTAACAGGTAGAAACGACTGGTCATCAAACCTTGCCTATACACCAAATAGTTCTTATTTCTATCCATCGGTAGGCTTATCATTTATTGTATCACAAATGGTTAAACTGCCAGAAGCTATTACCTATGCCAAAATTAGGGGTACTTATGCCGAAGTGGGTAATACCGTGCCACCTTATTTAACCTTTATTCAAAATACTTTGGGTAATGGCGGTGCACTTAACATTAACACCAACAGGGCATTTGCTGAGTTAAAACCAGAAAGAACAAAATCATTTGAGATTGGTACTGACATGCGTTTTCTGGCCAACCGCTTAAACTTTAGCTTTACCTATTATAAAACAAACACTAAAAATCAATATATACCGGTTAAACCAGCACCTTCTGGCCTGGTAGCTACGGGCTATTTAAATGCAGGCGATGTTCAAAATCAGGGTATACAGTTTACTTTAGGAGGCAGATGTATTAAAAGGAGATGGCCTGAACTGGAATACCGCTATAAACGGATCACTAAACAGAAACAAAATTATTGATGTTGCTGCTTCACAAGGTCTAAATTCGATTGATTTAACAGGTGGTGGCAACAATGCGTATATCTCTCGCATTGCAGCCGGTGGATCTTATGGCGACATTTATGGCTATACTTTACAAAGAGATGCAAATGGCCGTATCCTATTAAGTGGCGATGGAACAACTGCAAGTTCTTACTTTCCGGTTAAAAGCAATGATTATAGTCTGATTGCAAATGCAAACCCTAAATTTCAGTTGGGTTGGAACAACAGTTTTAATTATAAGGATTTCAGCTTAAGCTTTCTGGTAGATGGTAAATATGGCGGTAAAGTTCTTTCGCTAACCGAAGCATTGATGGATCAGGCTGGTGCTTCAAAAGCATCAGGCGATGCGCGCGCGCAAGGTGGTGTTAAAATTGATGGTGTAGATGCCAGCGGAAAAGCAGTTTCGGCTACCATTAATCCCCAAAGCTATTATTCTTTCTTAGGTGATAGAAACGGTGTAACCGGAGAATATGTTTACAGTGCTACCGTGGTTCGTTTGCGCGAAGCTTCAATAGGTTACAACTTACCTTTGAAAGGAACATTTAAAAGCATGCGTCTTTCGCTAATTGGTAGAAACCTGTTTTACTTCTACAAAAAAGCCCCATACGATCCAGAAGTAACCATGTCTACCGGTAATGGTTTATCAGGAATAGATGTTTTTAACCAACCGGTTACCAGAAGTTTTGGTTTTAACCTTAATGTTATATTTTAATTACAACAAACATGAAATCGATATATCATTTATCACAACATAAAATTAAAGGCTTGTCTTTAATTTTACTTTTAGCCGTAGCAGGTTTAAACCAGGGCTGTAAGAAAAACTTCGAAAGTTTTAACACCAACGATAATTTACCAACAACCGAGCAGAGTTTAGCATTATTGCGATCGGCAATCGGCCCCATCCAGCAAAATATATTTTCCAACTATCAAATTGCTCAGAATTTAAGTTCTGATGTGTTTAGTGGTTATATGATGCCTCCAACACCATTTGGTGGAGGTATTAACAACATGAACTATTCGCTTAATAACGGATGGAATGAAACAGGTTTTAACGACCAATACACCAATGTAATGGCGCCGATTTCTAAAATTGCCATATCTCCGTTGAAAACAACCTCGCCTGAATCATGGGGAATATCTCTTTTGGTACAGGTAATTGCAATGGATAGGGTAACTGATAAATTTGGCCCAATTCCGTATACACAAGCAGGTAAATCGTTAATTTCTCAACCTTACGACGACCAGAAAACGGTTTATACCGAATTTTTTAAACAGATTGATACAGCGGCAAATAATCTTCAAGCTTTTATCACAGCCAATCCGGGTAAGAAAGCATATTACGACACTGGCGATCTAGTTTATGGTGGCGATGTTGCCAAATGGCTTAAATTGGCCAATTCGTTAAGGTTACGTTTGGCCATGCGCATTGTTAAAGTTGATCCGGCTACAGCAAAGTTGCAGGCAGAAAAAGCAATGGCTGCAACAGGTGGATTAATGACCGTACCAGCTGATAATGCCGCAGTTGCCCAATCGGGTAATAGAAACAACGACCTTTGGAATGTAACGGTAAATTACGATGGAGATAACGCAATGGGTGCTGCATTACAATCATATATGGTTGGTTATACTGATCCTCGATTACCGATATACTGTACGCCAGCAACTGATCCACTGTTTGCTAGGCAGTTTGTAGGAATCAGATCAGGAGCCAATACCTCTTTTAATGGTTTAGGTAAAGCTGGTTATAAAACCTATTCAAGTTTGAATTCTTCTACTCCAGATAACTCAAAAGCACCTATCGGACAAAAAGCACCGCAAATATTAATGACGGCTGCCGAAGTTTGGTTTTTAAAAGCTGAGGCTGCTTTACGCGGCTGGACAGGTGCCGGAGATGCACAGACCAATTATGAAACCGGTATTACTACATCAATGCAACAATGGAATGCCAACATCAGCAACTACCTAAACAATAGCACAGGTAAACCAACTGATTATGTAGATCCAAAAAACCCGGCTAACAATGCGGCTGCAGCAAGTACCATTACTGTTAAATGGGATGGAACTGCATCTAATGAAGTAAAATTAGAACGCATTATTACACAAAAATGGTTAGCTACTTTTCCTGACGCGAGCTGAGGCTTGGGCTGATTTCCGCAGAACTGGCTATCCAAAACTGTTTACAGTAGCCAACAACAACAGCGGCGGTACAATTAATACCCAAGTACAGATTCGCAGGTTGCCATACCCAACGGCAGAATTTGGAAACGGAAACAAAGATGAGGTACGTAAAGCCGTTACTTTGCTTGGTGGCCCTGATAATGGTGGCACCAAGATTATGGTGGGATGTAAACAAAGGCAATTTTTAACACACAAACAATACCAGGTAGGATGACGAAAGTTATCCTACCTTTTTTATATCAAACCAATTTCTAACCAAAATTTTTAAACCTATGAGAAAACTTACTGTTTTCGGCGTACTGCTGTAAACTCAATTCCCCCTTACTTACACATTTACATTTATTTAATTGCACTGAAAAAGCAAATCCATCCTTCAAAAACCTATGTTATGGGATGAATATCAGTAAAAATAAATATCTCTCCTTCATAAAAACCTGTTTGTAGCGATTACAATCAATTTCTAACCAATTTAAAACAAAAATTATGACAACTACCAAATTGTTAACATGCAAAAATGCTGCACTAGCCATTGCATTCTTTTTAACCGTTTCTATCAGCGGCTGTAAGAAAAAAGACATTACCCAAGATGAAACCTTAACTGGTCCGGCTAAAAAAGAATCAACCGCATCACCATCGGCAATCGGTGTAACCGGTCCAAAAGGTGTATGTTATGTAGAAGTAAACAATGCCGATATCCGAAACGTAGGAAAATACAAACTTTCTACCGGGCAACAGTTGTTCGATATTGCGATTATTTTTGCTGCCAACATCAATTACAACACCTCAACTCAAAAAGCTGAATTGTTTTTTAACACAAATGTTTCCAATGTTTTGAACAATAAAACAACCTACATTAAACCTTTACAAGACAAAGGCATAAAAGTGTTGCTTTCCATTTTGGGTAACCACCAGGGTGCAGGTTTTTGTAATTTCACATCACAAGCCTCGGCACAGGCCTTTGCGCAACAATTGGCAAATGCTGTTAACACTTATGGCCTTGATGGTATTGATTTTGATGATGAATATGCAGAATATGGGCAACAATGGTACAGGCCAGCCAAACTTCAGTTCATTTGTATACCTGGTAACAGCATTAAGATCACTACTGCCGAATAAAATCATTTCATTTTACTTCTATGGCCCGGCTGCTTCAAGATTATCATATAACGGAGTTACCGTAGGATCTAAAGTAAACTATAGCTGGAATGCCATTTACGGAAGTTATTCTGTTCCAAATGTACCCGGATTGGCAAAAGCAAATCTTGGCCCGGCAGCAATAGATATTCAGGCTACCAGTTCATCTACAGCAGCATCTTTAGCCACCCAAACCGTAAATAATGGTTATGGAATTTACCTTTATTATAATTTACCCAACAGCGATGTGCATACTTATTTATCAAGCATATCAAGCAACTTATATGGTGGCAAAACCACTACATACACACCTTAACAGGTAAATCCTTATACTTATAAGTAAGAGAGATAATTTAATAAATCAGTAATCGCTATAAATACAAGCAGTAGGGCGGCATAAGCTGTCCTACTTTTTTATTCCCCCCATCTTATTGCGTACCATGCCATTCGGCATTATATCGATTTAGCCATTTGCTTACTAGCATACCATTTCTATCTTTGTAACCGTTATCTTTGCACGGATACAGCTAAGAGGTTATAAAAACTATGAAACTTCATGATTATAACAATAAAACTGTAACCGTTTTTGTCCCCTTTTTGGAATATGGTGCGTAACAACATCAATAGACACTATTTGAAGGTAGAATATATTTTTTAATTTTAAAACGCTTAATTTTACCCGAATGGATATCTTATCATACCTGTTAGAACTCTTGCAGCAACGCAAAGAAGTTGGTATTACCGGCTTGGGCACCTTCTATAAGAAGAAATACCCAGGAAGATACGATAAGGAAAAACAAACGTTTTTACCTCCTGGATATACCCTGCAGTTTGCTACGGATTTAACTGAAGAAGCAGCCTTAGCTGATTTCATCTCTGCAAAAAGAAATATCTCAACCGATAGTGCCAAATACTATATCGAACAGTTTGTTGAGGAAGTAAATCAGAAACTGGAATTAAACCACGAAGCCGAACTTGAATATACCGGACGATTATTTTTCACCGAACAGGGAATAGGTTTCGAACCGGTAAAAAACATGAACTATGGTTCTGAATTTTATGGACTACCATCATTGGCAGAAACCGCTACTGATGAAGTAACTACCAGTTTACCTAAAAAAGATGAAGAAGTTTACGACGAAATTGCCGAAGCACCCGTTGCCCCTTCACCTTTTGGAAATAAATCTTATCAACCCCCTGTTATCGAGAATATCGAACTTGATGAAGTTAAAGATGACCTTAAAAACACCTTAAAACATACGGAAGAGGTTGTTGAGGCACCAGAATTTATAAAAGAACAACACGAAGAACACCCCAACCGTTTTGGTCATAGGCCAGAATCGGAATCAGAAAATATTGCCGCAGAACACCATGCTATTGAAACTACTGAGGATCAGAACAATGCAGAACATACTGATGAAGTTGAGGTTCCGGAGTCGATTGTAAATCAGCATGAGGAACATCCAAACCGTTTTGGTCATACTCCAGAATCGGAGGTAGAAAATATTGTTCCTACAAATGCAGAAAATGAAATAACTGAGATTGAAAATACAGTTGAGGCAACCAGTGATACTGAAGAAGTAGAAGTACCAGAATCTATTATAATTCAGCATGAAGAACACCCGAACCGTTTTGGGCATACACCAGAATCTGAGGTAGAAAATATTGCAGCAACGCATCATATAATTGAAACACCTGAATCAGACAATGCACAGCATGATGAATATCCTGAAGTAATAGAAACAATTCTTGCACCAAAAGATACGCCAAGCCGTTTTTCACTTCGCTCAGAAACAGAGGAGCCTAAAACTTATATCAATTTAGATGAAGAAACCAAGGAAGAAGAACCTGTAATTGAAGCCCCTGCCTTTATCAAAGAACAACATGCCGAACACCCAAACCGTTTTAGCCATGATCCGATTGAACATGGAGGTGATACGAGGCAAGGCATGTCTACCTGGTTAATGATCACCATTGCAATTTTAGCTTTGGCAGTTATAGCAGCGATAACTTATCTGGTTAAACCCGAATTATTCTCCAGTCAAATTGCTGAGCCTGCAAAACCGGCACAAACTGTTGTAGATTCGCCAAAAGTTGCTGTAGATACTTTAAAGGCAAAGCAAGATTCGATAGCTAAAACCGACAGTATTTTAAAGGCCAATCAGGTTCAGCAAAAAGCAGATACCGTAAAAAAAACTAACGTTAAAACAGTTGAAAAACCAGTAACGGCTCTACCTGTTGAAACACCAAAAGAAAATAAAATTGTACCAAACCCAGGTCCTTCTACGTTCTACGTTATTGCAGCCTCTTTCCAATCGGAGAAAAAAGCACTTGTGTTTATTAAACAAATGGAAAAAATCGGTTTAAAAGCCGAAATTGCAAAAGTACCTGGCCGTTTAAAAAAAGTAAGTATAGCCAGTTACAAAACAGAAAAAGAAGCGAAAGAACAAAAGGAAATTTTACAGAAAAAATTAAAGGGAAAAGGGTATTTCGTACAACAAGAATCTAACAACACACAACCATAATGATAACTTTATTAATTCAGGACACCACACAAGCATTACAAGACACAGCAAATGCGGTTAACCAAGCAGTAACACAACCACAGCCAGAACTTCATTTTATAGATCTGCTTTTTAAAGGCGGTTGGGTAATGATTCCACTGGCTTTTCTAGCTTTTTTAGCCCTAATCATCTTTGTTGAACGTTATTTAACCATTAAAAAAGCAACTAAAGACGAATCAAACCTAATGGGACAGATCAGGTCTTATATCCAATCGGGAAATTTAGATGGTGCAATGTCACTTTTAAGAAACAACAATTCACCCCTTTCGCGCATGTTGCAAAAAGGTTTAAAACGCATTGGCCGCCCGATTAAAGATATTGAAGGTGCAATTGAAAATGTAGGTAAATTGGAAGTTTCAAAATTGGAAAAAAACATTAGCATATTGGGTATTGTTGCGGGTATTGCACCAATGCTTGGTTTCGTAGGAACAATTGTGGGGGTAATTACCATTTTCCACCAGGTATCAATAAAAGGTGCTATCGAAATCGGTACCATCTCGGGCGGTTTATATACCAAAATGATTACCTCGGCAACTGGATTGATTATCGGTATCATCGCATACGTATTGTACCACATTTTAAACATTATGGTTGAAAAAATCATTCTTAAAATGGAAACCGATGCAATTGATTTTATTGATTTACTAGAAGAACCAGGCAAATAATGAATTTACGCAAGAGAACAAAAGGATCGGTAGAAGTACATACTTCAGCGTTGAACGATATTATGTTCTTCCTGATGCTGTTTTTCTTATTGGCCTCAGCTGTGGTAAATCCTACAGTAGTTAAACTATTGTTGCCACAATCTTCAAGCGGACAACAATCTACCGCCAAAAAAGCAGTAACGGTTACCATAGACGAAAACCTTAAATATTTCGTTGAAAAGAAACCAGTTAGTATTGAAGAATTAGAGCCTACATTGGCATCGTACCAAAAACTGGCACCTGATATGACGATCCTTTTATATGTTTCGCGCAATGTGACTTATCAGGATGGATTTGTGGTAAACGATATTGCCAATAAATTAAAGTTGAAACTTGTTGTAGCCGTTGAGCCTAAAAAATAATGAACTACAAAGCACAAATACCTAACGAGGAAAATAATTACCCAAAAGCCATTGCAATAGCAAGCGGAATTATGGGCTTTTTATTGTTGATCAGCTTTTTTATCGTGATTGGTTCTTTCCAGCCACCTGAAGAAGTGGGTATGGGCGGAATGGTTGTAAATTATGGAACTTCAGCAGAAGGTATGGGCGATGATTACACCAGTATTGAAGAGCCATCAGCAGATCCGAACGCGAATGGAAAACCACCTGAAAAAGTAACGCCTGAAGAAAAAGTTATACCAACCACCTCTACCGAAAGTAGCGATAAAGAAGTGCAAACACAAAATACCGAAGATGCGATAGCCGTAAATACCAAGCCTACAAAACAACCAACTAAGGCTGCACCAACACCGATAACCGAAGATAAACCTGCCAAACCCGTAATTAACCAGAATGCGCTTTACAAGGGTAAAAAGAACACAGGCCAGGGCCAGGGTGATGGAACCGGAAAAACGCCAGGTAACCAGGGCGATAAAGATGGTGATCCATTAGCATCTAATTATGGCGAAGGCGGCTCCGGAAATGGAAATGTTCAGCTTTCGTTGGCCAGTAGAAAATTTATTGATATCCCCAGGATACAGGATGATGGACAAAGTGCAGGAAAAATTGCCGTTCAAATCCGTGTAGATAAAAATGGTAAAGTGGTTCAGGCCCGTGCAGGGGCAAAAGGTACTACCCTATCTGATTTAGCACTATGGCGGAAATGCGAACAGGCGGTATTGGGAGCTAGTTTAAATAAATTAGAATCGGCACCCGATGTGCAAACCGGAATTGTAATGTTTAACTTCAAGGTGAGGTAAAATAATGCTGAAACAAATTCGGCAAGATGATAGCTTACAAAATATACCCATGGTCTGTATCTCCACAGACCATTTTTTATTCCTAAAGATGCTGAAATAAATTCAGCAACACGATAGCTTGCAAACACATCCATGGTCTGTGTCCCCACAGACCATTTTTTATTCCTAAAGATGCTGAAATAAATTCAGCAAGATGATCGCTTATATCATATCCTTGGTCTGTGTCCCCACAGACCATTATTATATATTAACAAAATCTTCCCAATTCGTTCCATAATAACTCCAGTCGACTTATATTTGACACCTATTATGAACTACCAACAAACGCTTTATTTTTTATACAGTAAACTTCCCATGTTTACCCGCGTTGGCGCATCTGCATTCAAAAAAGATTTAACCAATACCATAATTCTTTGCGAAGCTTTGGGTAACCCTCAGCATAAATTTAAAAGCATCCATGTGGCTGGTACAAATGGAAAGGGATCAACCTCCCACATGTTGGCTTCAGTACTACAATCGCAAGGCTATAAAACCGGACTATACACTTCTCCGCATTTAAAAGATTTCCGTGAGCGCATCCGCATTAATGGAAAAATGATTAGCAAAACAGAAGTCGTATCATTTGTTAAAGTACAACAAAAACTAATCGAGAAGACCGAACCTTCATTCTTCGAAGTAACCGTTGCCATGGCATTCGATCATTTTGCAAAACACGAGGTAGATGTAGCCATAATTGAAGTGGGTTTAGGCGGAAGGTTGGATTCTACCAATATCATCACGCCCGAAATTTCGGTTATTACCAACATTAGCCTCGATCATATGAATATGCTTGGCAATACACTCATCGAAATTGCAGGTGAAAAAGCAGGAATTATCAAAAAAAATATTCCAGTTGTTATTGGCGAAACACAGGAAGAATCAGCTCCGGTATTCATTACCAAAGCAAAAGAATTGAGTGCACCAATCGTTTTTGCCGACGCGATATTAAGTGCAAAAGATTTTAAAATAAAGCACAATAAACTAACCTTATCCATCTATCAGGGAAATAATATCAAATACAAAAACCTGCAAAGTGATCTTACCGGCGTTTACCAGCATAAAAACATTTTAACCGTTTTAGAAACCCTCGCAGTACTTAATAATGAAACTGATATTAAAACCGATCAGAACGCGATTTATAAAGGAATCATTCAGGTTAAAAAACAAACCGGTCTGCAAGGCCGCTGGCAAACTTTAGGTAAAAATCCATTGGTTATTTGCGATACCGGGCACAATGAAGCCGGCATAACAGAAGTAATCAAAAATATAAATCAAACGCCTTATCAAAACCTGCACATTGTTTTCGGGATGGTAAACGATAAAGACATTTCCAAAGTTTTATCGCTGATGCCTAAACATGCCACTTATTATTTTTGCAAACCAGATTTAGAAAGGGGTTTGGCAGCTGACGAACTAAAAAAACAGGCAAATTCATTTAATCTGGAAGGAAACAGTTATCCATCAGTAGTTAAAGCAAAAGAAACTGCGATTCAATCTGCCGGAGTTAATGACCTGGTTTTTATTGGCGGAAGCACATTTGTAGTGGCCGAAGCGATATAAAATCTTTACATAAACTTCAAAGTAGCTTTACCTAAATTTATTACTTTAGCCGTTTAACAAAAACACAATGAAGAAAATATCTTGTCTAATCTTTTCCATTTCTATTTTTTCAATCGCTTTCACCTCAGCCCAAACTAAAAAGACCATTTCAGCACAGCCTAAGGCATTTCCTGCAGAAGTTTCACGCCCAAAATTAGTGGTTGGCCTGGTGGTTGATCAAATGCGTTGGGATTACCTTTACCGTTATTATAACCGATATACCAACGGAGGTTTTAAAAGATTAATTAATGAAGGTTTTTCTGTAGAAAATACATTTATTCCTTATACTCCAACCTACACCGCCTGCGGCCATACCTGTATTTACACCGGTTCAGTGCCTGCGGTACATGGCATTATTGGTAACGATTGGTACGATCCGGAAACCAAAAAGAATGTTTATTGTACGGAAGATTCTTCAGTATCAACCGTGGGCAGTACACCTTCATCAGAAGGAAATATGTCTCCTAAAAATATGTTAACAACAACCATTACCGATGAATTGAGGTTAGCCACAAATTTTAGAGGAAAGGTAATAGGCATTTCATTAAAAGATCGAGGCTCAATTCTTCCTGCCGGGCATGCAGCAAATGCGGCATACTGGTATCAGGGCAGCACCGGAAACTGGATTACAAGCACTTATTACATGAAAGAAGTACCAACCTGGATTGCAGATTACAACAAGCTAAAATTAGCGAATAAGTTTTATGCAAAAAACTGGGAAACACTTTATCCAATTAACACCTACGTAAACAGTACAGCTGATGAGAAAGCTTATGAAGGTAAAATGAGCACTTTTCCACATCAGCTTACCCAAAATATTGATAAAAACTATGATGCCATCAGAAGCACGCCGTATGGCAATACCATCACTTTGGATTTAGCTAAACTGGCCATCCTTTCTGAAGATTTAGGTCAGGACAACATTACCGATTTCCTTGCGGTAAGTTGCTCCTCAACCGATTATGTAGGTCATGCTTATGGTCCGAATTCGATAGAAGCTGAAGATACGTATTTGCGTTTAGACAAAGATTTTGAAGAGTTCTTTAACTACCTGGATAAAAAAGTTGGTAAAGGAAACTATACTGTATTTTTAACTGCCGATCATGGTGCAGCACATGTACCCGGATTTATGCAAGAGAACAAATTACCTTCAGGTGTGGTGAGCGACAGGGATGTTGCAACAAAGCTAAATACATATCTGAACGATAAATTTAAGGTAAACAACGTCGTTTTGAAATCTCAGAACAATCAAATTATTTTTGATCACGAAAAAACCGATAAAGGCGATGTTAGCTTCGATGTAATCAAATCAGCTTCTGTAGAATTCTTAAAAAGATTAGATGGTTTTCAAAATGCAGTTGATATTGCTAAAATATCACAGTCTACTTTGCAGGAAATTCAGAAAAAAATGATCACCAATGGATACAATGCCCGTAGAAGCGGCGATATCTATTACGTATTACAGCCAAACTGGTTTAACGGTAGCAGTACAGGAACAACTCACGGAAACTGGAATCCATACGATTCACACATTCCATTGGTTTTTATGGGATGGGGAATTAAAGCTGGTGCAACAAACAAAATGCACTACATGACAGACATTACACCTACCCTGGCTGCTCTGCTCCACATTCAAACACCAAACGGAACCGTAGGGGAGCCGATTACAGAGATAACAAATAAATAATTCTAAAAACTATGCCCACCAGCATAGTTTTTTTTGTTTAACCCAACAGTGATAGGTCCTTAAAAAGTATTTTGATTGCGAGGAGGAACGGACTAGGCAATTTCTACAACTATCGCTACCAGCGAGTGCATTAAGATTGCTTCGTGCCAGCAACAACGGCAACCTGAAGGAGATCCATTCCCTTTAAGTTCCTCTCCTATCTCAATGATTTTTATGTATAAATCATGTATCTGTTATCCAATTGAGATTTTATTACAACATGAGGGAAGTTTGCATTTACGATAATAGTGGCTGTTTACAGTAATTGGGTAGGATTTATAACTGAACCAAAAGCCATAACGGTATAGGGTATGCGCGCTTTAAACTGCTTAATTTAGTACATTTGCATACCAAATATTTTTGGAAACAAGGATCGGTCAATAGCGCATCCCGATCTTAAAAATCCCATAGTATGCAACAAGTAGAAATCTATAAGCCTAAAAATAAAATTCGTTTCGTAACCGCTGCCTCCCTTTTCGACGGACATGATGCAACCATAAATATCATGCGCCGTATTCTACAATCTTCAGGTGCCGAAGTGATCCATCTTGGCCACAACAGATCTGTAGATGAAGTGGTAAATTGTGCCATTCAGGAAGATGTTCAGGGCATAGCAATGACTTCTTATCAGGGCGGACATATCGAATATTTTAAATACATGTACGATCTTTTGCAGGAAAGAGGATCAAGCCATATTAAAATATTTGCAGGTGGTGGCGGGGTAATTTTACCTTCAGAAATTGAAGAATTACAAGCCTATGGTATCTCAAAAATCTACTCTCCTGATGACGGCAGGAAAATGGGTTTACAGGGAATGATTAACGACATGCTGATCCAAACTGATTTCGTTACCAAAGCAAATATCACCAACGAACTCGAAACCATTCCAACAAAAGATGTCAAAGCCATTGCTGGTGCCATTACCGTTGCAGAAAATGATCCCGAAGGCGCTCAAAAGTTTGTTGATGAATTAAAAAAACTTTCAAAAAATAATACTGCCCCTATTTTAGGTATTACAGGAACCGGTGGAGCAGGAAAATCATCTTTGGTAGATGAACTCGTACGTCGTTTCCTCGTAGAAGTGAAAGATAAAACGCTAGCCATCATCTCCGTTGATCCTTCAAAAAGAAAAACAGGTGGCGCTTTATTGGGCGACAGGATTAGGATGAATGCCATTAATAATCCAAGGGTTTACATGCGTTCGTTAGCCACCAGGCAGGCCAACCTTGCGCTCTCTAAAAATGTGCAAGAAAGTATCGACATCTGTAAAGCTGCCGGCTACGATCTAATTATTGTAGAAACCTCGGGTATTGGACAATCAGACACCGAAATTACTGAACATTGTGATGTTTCACTCTATGTAATGACGCCAGAATTTGGTGCCGCTACCCAATTGGAAAAAATCGATATGCTTGATTTTGCCGATCTGGTAGCCATTAATAAATTTGATAAAAGAGGCGCTTTGGATGCTTTGCGGGACGTGCGTAAGCAATACAAGCGTAACCATAACATTTTCGACGCTAAAGACGATGAAATACCTGTTTATGGCACCATGGCCTCGCAATTTAATGATCCGGGGATGAATAATCTGTTTGTTGCCTTAATGGATCAGATTAAACTAAAAACCGGAACTGATTTTAAGGCCAAAATGGAACTCACCTCCGATCAGTCTGAAAAAATCTATATCATCCCACCCGATCGCATCCGTTACTTGGCAGAGATTGCTGAATCAAGTCAGCTATACAACGAATGGGTTGATAAACAAGCCACAATCGCGCGTAAAATCTACCAACTCAAAGGAGTAATCAATCTATTGGGCGATAACAATTCCCCTCTACCAAATGGTTTTCAGCAGGATGAGCTATCTAAGAGTTTAAGTACAACTTACAATTTCTTCGAGGAGCAGTTAGATGGCGAATGCAGACGCTTATTGCGCCAGTGGCCAGATACCAAAAGGGTTTATAAAGAAGAATTCTTTATCTATAAAGTTCGTGATAAAGAGATCAAACAACCCTTATTTTACGAATCCCTTTCCAAGCTGAACATTCCTAAAGTCTCTTTGCCGAGATATGAAGATTGGGGCGATATTTTAAGGTGGCTTTTAACCGAGAACCTTCCAGGCGAATTCCCTTATGCAGCAGGTGTATTTCCGTTAAAAAGAGAAGGTGAAGATCCAACAAGAATGTTTGCAGGAGAAGGTGGCCCCGAAAGAACAAATAAACGTTTTCACTATGTTTCTTTGGGTCAGCCTGCACACCGCTTATCTACCGCCTTCGATTCGGTTACCCTTTATGGCGAAGATCCGCACATCCGGCCCGACATTTATGGGAAAATCGGTAATTCAGGCGTAAGCATTGCAACTTTGGATGATGCCAAAAAACTCTATTCAGGGTTTGATCTTTGTGCACCTTCAACTTCTGTATCCATGACTATTAATGGACCGGCACCGATGTTACTGGGCTTTTTCATGAATGCGGCAATCGATCAGCAATGTGAAAAATACATTATTGAAAACGGTTTGACCGAAGAAATTAAGGCAAAAATCGATGCGATCTATAAAACGAAAAACATTGAAAAACCAACCTACAACGGTGCACTTCCTGAGGGAAACAATGGCTTAGGATTAATGCTTTTAGGCGTTACAGGAGATCAGGTTTTGCCAGCGGATGTTTATGCCCAGATTAGAGCCAAAGCAATCAGTTCGGTTAGAGGAACCGTTCAGGCTGATATTTTAAAAGAAGATCAGGCACAAAATACCTGTATATTTTCAACTGAATTTGCCTTACGCATGATGGGCGATATTCAGAAATATTTTATAGATGAGAAAGTAAGAAATTTTTATTCAGTCTCTATTTCGGGCTATCACATCGCCGAAGCTGGGGCAAATCCCATTTCTCAACTTGCTTTTACGCTAAGTAACGGTTTCACTTTTGTAGAATATTACTTAAGCAGAGGCATGCATATCGACGATTTTGCTCCTAACTTATCCTTTTTCTTTTCTAATGGAATCGACCCTGAATATGCAGTTATTGGGCGCGTAGCAAGAAGAATCTGGGCTAAGGCCATTAAAAACAAATATAAGGGTAATGACCGTTCACAGAAACTAAAATACCATATCCAAACATCTGGTCGTTCTTTACATGCCCAGGAAATTGATTTTAATGATATCCGTACGACTTTACAGGCACTTTACGCCATTTATGACAACTGCAATTCGTTGCATACCAATGCTTATGATGAAGCCATTACCACACCTACTGAAGAATCGGTAAGGAGAGCAATGGCCATCCAATTGATCATTAACAGAGAATTAGGACTGGCAAAAAATGAAAATCCTCTACAAGGTGCTTTTATCATCGAAGAATTAACCGATTTAGTTGAAGATGCTGTTCTTGCCGAGTTTAAACGCATTAACGATCGTGGGGGCGTTTTAGGAGCAATGGAAACGATGTATCAACGTGGAAAAATTCAGGAAGAAAGTTTGTATTATGAAACGCTGAAACATACTGGTGAATATCCGATTGTAGGAGTAAATACATTTTTAAATAAAAATGGATCGCCTACTATTGTTCCTGGCGAAGTAATCCGCGCTACTGAGGATGAAAAACAATACCAGATTTTAGCATTGCAAAAGTTTCAGGATCGTAATGCCGACCGTTCTACAGATCTCTTAAAACAACTTCAAAAGTCAGCTATAGCAGGCGATAATATCTTCGAACAATTGATGGAAATCTGTAAAATCTGTTCATTGGGCCAAATCAGTAAAGCACTTTACGAAGTGGGTGGGCAATACAGAAGAAACATGTAACGTTAATTTTTAATCACAATGCTTTATCAAGTCGTGAATCAAAATTAACTCATCAAAAATTACAACAAAAATAAAAAGCCCCTCGATGTAATATCGGGAGGCTTTCATATCTTAATGATTACTGTTAACCAGCAATCCAGCTAAATTTATAATCAATAGTTGGCGTTTTCATTCTTTCTGCCACACGTAATAAACGAGAAGGTAAAGCCATGATGTAATCACGGGCTTTTTCACCAGCTTCATTTAAATCGCGCATCCCCTCAATTTTCCAGTCAACAATTAACTGTTGCATAATTTCAACATAATCAATTGCAGTATAAACGCCTAAACGTTGTGCAGCATCGGTAAAGTGACCAAATGTTTGACCAATTTTTAAGCCTACCTCACGTAAAAAATGTGCTGGCATCACAATTTTCTGGCGCATCATATCTTCAAAAGCTAACATTGCTTCATTAGGATCAACCTCAAAAATACGGTTCATAAAATCTTTATAGGCTTTTGCGTGTCTCGCTTCATCAGAAGCAATCACACCACACATTCTAGACAATAAAGTATCGCCATCTTTTTTAGCTAAAGAGGCTACCCTTCTGTGCGAGATGTTTGTTGCCATCTCCTGAAAAGAAGTGTAAATAAAGTTACGGTATGGATCATGACCAGTTCCAATATCGAAACCATCAGCAATAAGGTATTGAGTAGAAATTTCCATTTGGCGCATATCAACGCGACCAGATAAATACAAATATTTATTCAACAAATCACCATGACGGTTCTCCTCTGCAGTCCAATGACGGTTCCATTTCATCCATCCACCATCTTCCTTCATACTTGGACCTTGTACCATTGCTAACCACGATTCGTAAGTAGGTAAAGCTTCTTCAGTAATGGTATCACCGATCAATACAGCCACAAGGTCATAAGAAAGGTCCTTTGCATTATCCCTTAATATTCTGATATCTTGATAAAATGTATCACTAGTAGAATCGGGAAGAAAATCAGACGGTTGCCAGTTAGTATCAATTGGTTTAAGATAGGTATCCATCATCTCCAGCATATACTTTTCAATATGCACCATTACTTCCCTTCTTTTATCTGCAAAAAAACTCATTACTTTTGTTTATATATTGTTAACAACAAAGATAACCAAATATTACGGCAAACCTTGTGATATTAACATATTTAGCATGAAAGTAGTTTTAAATGTGACCTAAATCATTAATATTCATTGAAAATCTTTAACGCAAAGTTCATCTGAGGCAAAAAGCATAATCTTCATAATTATATTCCCAGATTGCAATTCGTGTAAGTAGCAGGAAAATTGATTTCTTTTAGCCTTTCATCCTTACTAGTGAAAATCCATCTTCATTACAATGTAGCTTTAGAGATACGTTTTAATACTATACCTAACTTCTTAATGCTAGATAAAAAGCGAAACCTACAATACTATACATAATCACCAAAAAACCTTTATTAAGGTCATTAAGAAAAATTTGTTACGATATAATACCTTAATCTTGCTTACCATTCTTAATGGTGATAAAAAAAAATCTGCGGAGATCTGCATAATCTGTAGGAAACAGCCTTCTTACTATTTAGAAATTGAGGTAAATAAAGAAAGGGTTTCCATGCCAACATAGTGCTTCTTCATGCCGGGAAGAAAAATCAGAAATGCTGATAGGACTGCCATAAACGAAGAAAACCCTTCAGCATTTCTGCTGAAGGGTTTCTTTTAAGATTTGGCACCGACCTACTCTCCCACGTGTTACCGCAGTACCATCGGCTCTGGTGGGCTTAACTTCTCTGTTCGGAATGGGAAGAGGTGGACACCACCGATATAGGCACCTAAATATTTTATTGAGGTAGAAGGTGGAGGGTGTAAAGGTGGAGGGAAACCCTGAACCTTAAGCCTTTCGCCTTAAACCTTAAACAGTATTGAAAGAAGTTATTATGAAGAACAAACAACAGTCTGTTTGCTTTGAAAGCTTCGGATGATTAGTACTACTCGACTGTGCTGTCACCAGCTTTACATCTGTAGCCTATCAACGTAGTAGTCTTCTACGGTCCTATATGGAATTCTCATCTCGTGGCTAGTTTCGCACTTAGATGCTTTCAGCGCTTATCTATTCCCAGCGTAGCTACTCTGCAATGCCCCTGGCGGAACAACAGATTCACTAGAGGCTGGTCCAACCCGGTCCTCTCGTACTAAGGTCAGCCCCACTCAAAATTCCTACGCCCACAACAGATAGGGACCGAACTGTCTCGCGACGTTCTGAACCCAGCTCGCGTGCCACTTTAATCGGCGAACAGCCGAACCCTTGGGACCTTCTCCAGCCCCAGGATGTGACGAGCCGACATCGAGGTGCCAAACCTCCCCGTCGATATGAGCTCTTGGGGGAGATCAGCCTGTTATCCCCAGCGTACCTTTTATCCTTTGAGCGATGGCCCTTCCATGCAGAACCACCGGATCACTATATCCGTCTTTCGACCCTGATCGACTTGTCTGTCTCACAGTCAAGCAAGCTTATGCTATTGCACTCCGCGTACGGTTACCAAGCGTACTGAGCTTACCTTTGAAAGCCTCCGTTACCTTTTTGGAGGCGACCACCCCAGTCAAACTACCCATCAAACAATGTCTCCCGAATGATCGGGATTAGACACCGAATACAGAAAGGGTGGTATTTCAACGTTGGCTCCACGACGCCTAGCGACGCCGCTTCAAAGCCTCCCACCTATCCTACACATCCTGTATCCAATGTCAATGTTAAATTGTAGTGAAGGTGCATGGGGTCTTTCCGTCCCGTTGCGGGTACCCGGCGTCTTCACCGGGACCACAATTTCACCGAGCTCATGGCTGAGACAGCGCCCAGATCGTTACACCATTCGTGCAGGTCGGAACTTACCCGACAAGGAATTTCGCTACCTTAGGACCGTTATAGTTACGGCCGCCGTTTACTGGGGCTTCGATTCAATGCTTCTCTTACGATGACATCCCCTCTTAACCTTCCAGCACCGGGCAGGTGTCAGGCCTTATACCTCATCTTTCGATTTTGCAAAGCCATGTGTTTTTGTTAAACAGTCGCCTGGGCCTTTTCACTGCGGCTTACATTGCTGCAAGCGCCCCTTCTCCCGAAGTTACAGGGCCATTTTGCCGAGTTCCTTAGCCATGATTCACTCGAGCACCTTAGAATCCTCTTCCCGGATACCTGTGTCGGTTTGCGGTACGGGTTTTTATAACCTGAAGCTTAGCGGTTTTTCTTGGAAGTCTGATTACCTGCGCTATCCGCTTACCCGAAGGCTCGCGGTACTATCGACTTTCAGCTAGATCGGCGGATTTGCCTACCGTTCTAATACCTACTGTCTTTAACGATCTATTCCGTCAGATCGCGGCAGTGTCACTACTCCGTCCCCACATCGCAGTTATAAAAAGTACTGGAATATTAACCAGTTGTCCATCGAATTTCCCCTTCGGGTTCTCCTTAGGTCCCGACTGACCCTGATCCGATTAGCGTTGATCAGGAAACCTTATCCTTTCGGTGGGCGGGTTTCTCTCCCGCCTTATCGTTACTTATGCCTACATTTGCTTTTCTATACGCTCCAGCACCCATTACCAGATACCTTCGCTGCATATAGAATGCTCCCCTACCGATATATTTCAATCCCATAGCTTCGGTGAACAGTTTAATGCCCGTTTATTATCCATGCCCGATCGCTCGACTAGTGAGCTGTTACGCACTCTTTAAATGAATGGCTGCTTCCAAGCCAACATCCTAGCTGTCTGTGCAATCGGACCTCGTTAGTTCAACTTAACTGTCACTTGGGGACCTTAGCTGATGGTCTGGGTTCTTTCCCTCTCGGCGCGTGACCTTAGCACCCCGCGCCTCACTGCAGATCATATTTCATAGCATTCGGAGTTTGTCTGGATTTGGTAGGATTTGACTCCCCCGCACCCAATCAGTAGCTCTACCTCTATGAAACTTAATATCCACGCTGTTCCTAAAAACATTTCGGGGAGTACGAGCTATTTCCCAGTTTGATTAGCCTTTCACCCCTACCCACAGATCATCCGGAAACTTTTCAACGTTTATCGGTTCGGTCCTCCAGTACGTGTTACCGCACCTTCAACCTGTCCATGGGTAGATCACAAGGTTTCGCGTCTACCCCCTCTGACTATACGCCCTGTTCAGACTCGCTTTCGCTTCGGATCCGTGCCTGAAGCACTTAACCTTGCCAGAGAGGAGTAACTCGTAGGCTCATTATGCAAAAGGCACGCCGTCACACCACTTGGATGCTCCGACCGCTTGTAAGTACACGGTTTCAGGTTCTATTTCACTCCCCTGTTCGGGGTTCTTTTCACCTTTCCCTCACGGTACTGGTTCACTATCGGTCTCTCAGGAGTATTTAGCCTTACCGGATGGTGCCGGCAGATTCCCACAAGGCGTCTCCGACCTCGCGGTACTCAGGATACTACTAGACTGGTATTCTATACGTGTACAGGGCTATCACCTTGTGTCGCCGGGCTTCCCATCCCGTTCCACTTCTGTTTACCAATGCCACATCGTAGTCCTACAACCCCCACTTTGCCGTAACAAAGTAGGTTTGGGCTCTTTCCCTTTCGCTCGCCACTACTTAGGAAATCATTGTTATTTTCTCTTCCTCTGCTTACTTAGATGTTTCAGTTCGGCAGGTTTGCTCATTATATGTGACTAGTCTTCAACTAGCCGGGTTGCCCCATTCGGAAATCTTCGGATCAGTTCCTATTTGCAAATACCCGAAGCTTATCGCAGCTTATCACGTCCTTCATCGCCTCTGAGAGCCAAGGCATCCCCCGTGTACTCTTTATTACTTTCTTCTACTCATATGCCTTTTGCGCCATATGGTATGCTTTTTTTGCTCTTGTCATGATGTCTCATACTTATCGGTTTCTTGCGATCCCTTTAAGCGAGCACAAACACAACAGTCGCCTATTGTTGTTTGCTCTTCTTTTTTAACTTCTTCCAATATGTCAAAGAACTTTACTGAGGCTGAAGGCCGAAGGTATAAAGGCGGAGGGTTTCATTGTCCCCAACCTAAGCTCCGTTTCAGCTCCGTTAGTAAAAAACTGCGGTCTCGAACCGTTCCATACATTTGATCGTATGTGCCCCATGGCGTTTCTTCTTTTCTTAATCTTTATGTCAATGTATATTATCTATCCCGATAATAAGGTTGTATTATGTGTTTTTTGAAAGCTTTCAGCTTTGGTCTTTAAGCTTTATGCTCAAATGTGGAGAATAACGGAGTCGAACCGTTGACCTCCTGCGTGCAAGGCAGGCGCTCTAGCCAGCTGAGCTAATCCCCCAAAAGGATCTTAATGTGTAGTCCCGTCCAGATTTGAACTGGAGACCCCTACATTATCA
Source organism: Pedobacter sp. AC402 (assembly GCF_979252805.1). Taxonomy (NCBI): domain Bacteria; kingdom Pseudomonadati; phylum Bacteroidota; class Sphingobacteriia; order Sphingobacteriales; family Sphingobacteriaceae; genus Pedobacter; species Pedobacter sp. AC402. The sequence goes on from NZ_CEEDAI010000001.1 coordinate 137,923, forward strand.
GTGTAGTGCTCTAACCAGGCTGAGCTACGGGACTTCTTGATTTTAAGGTAGGCTTAATAGTTGCAGTATATAGTATCTTACCGCTACTGCTTCCCTTTTTGGCTTACCCTTCATGTCTCCGTTGCGCTTGCCTTTATAGCAGCCCACCGTTTTCTTCTGGGTGTTCTTTTTTCTCTTGTTTTTTTAAAGTATCCGGTATCTGTGCCCTCCGCCTTTCAGCTTTGGTCTTTTACCTTTTACCTTATTTGAAATATCATGTTGCGTGGCGAGTAGGCGGTGCTACTCCAGAAAGGAGGTATTCCAGCCGCACCTTCCGGTACGGCTACCTTGTTACGACTTAGCCCCAGTTATCGGTTTTACCCTAGGACGCTCCTTGCGGTTACATACTTTAGGTACCCCCAACTTCCATGGCTTGACGGGCGGTGTGTACAAGGCCCGGGAACGTATTCACCGCGTCATTGCTGATACGCGATTACTAGCGAATCCAACTTCATGGGGTCGAGTTGCAGACCCCAATCCGAACTGTGAACGGCTTTGTGAGATTCGCATACCGTTGCCGGCTAGCTGCCCTCTGTACCGTCCATTGTAGCACGTGTGTAGCCCCGGACGTAAGGGCCATGATGACTTGACGTCGTCCCCTCCTTCCTCTCTGTTTGCACAGGCAGTCTGTTTAGAGTCCCCACCATAACGTGCTGGCAACTAAACATAGGGGTTGCGCTCGTTGCGGGACTTAACCCAACACCTCACGGCACGAGCTGACGACAGCCATGCAGCACCTAGTTTCGTGTGATTGCTCACTCATTTATCTCTAAATGATTCACTAACTTTCAAGCCCGGGTAAGGTTCCTCGCGTATCATCGAATTAAACCACATGCTCCTCCGCTTGTGCGGGCCCCCGTCAATTCCTTTGAGTTTCACTCTTGCGAGCGTACTCCCCAGGTGGAACACTTAACGCTTTCGCTTAGCCGCTGACTGTGTACCGCCAACAGCGAGTGTTCATCGTTTAGGGCGTGGACTACCAGGGTATCTAATCCTGTTTGATCCCCACGCTTTCGTGCCTCAGCGTCAATAAGACCATAGTAAGCTGCCTTCGCAATCGGTGTTCTGAGACATATCTATGCATTTCACCGCTACTTGTCTCATTCCGCCTACCTCTAGTCCATTCAAGCCCATCAGTATCAAGGGCACTGCGATAGTTGAGCTACCGTCTTTCACCCCTGACTTAACAGGCCGCCTACGCACCCTTTAAACCCAATAAATCCGGATAACGCTTGGATCCTCCGTATTACCGCGGCTGCTGGCACGGAGTTAGCCGATCCTTATTCTTCCGGTACATTCAGCTTCCTACACGTAGAAAGGTTTATTCCCGGATAAAAGCAGTTTACAACCCATAGGGCAGTCTTCCTGCACGCGGCATGGCTGGTTCAGAGTTGCCTCCATTGACCAATATTCCTTACTGCTGCCTCCCGTAGGAGTCTGGTCCGTGTCTCAGTACCAGTGTGGGGGGCCATCCTCTCAGATCCCCTAGTCATCGTCGCCTTGGTGGGCCGTTACCCCGCCAACTAGCTAATGACACGCATGCCCATCTCAATCCCATAAATGTTTGATCATTGGATAATGCCATCCTGTGATTTTATGCGGTATTAATCCGGATTTCTCCGGGCTATCCCCCAGATTAAGGTAGGTTGCATACGCGTTACGCACCCGTGCGCCACTTTCAAATCCAGCAAGCTGGATAATCTCGTTCGACTTGCATGTATTAGGCCTGCCGCTAGCGTTCATCCTGAGCCAGGATCAAACTCTCCATTGTAAAATGTGTTGTAAGATGCTGACCAGTTTTAACTATTGTTAAAAATAGTCTTCTTTTTTGTTATGTTGTCTGTTAGACACCACCTTTAAAATAAAGCTACGTAATCATGTACTTTGATCGGTACTCCATTACCTCGCTACGCTACATTGACATCTCTTTTAAGAACTTGTTGACCTGGTAACCTCACGGCCGGCCATTTATATATCTTCGGTTTCAGTTTGGAAAAGTCTTCTTCGTCTTCCCCGTGTTTCATCCGTTTCAATCTTTTTTCTGTTTGCTTTCCGCAACATCCGCTGCTCAGCTTTTTGCCCTTCCTTTCAGTTGGGAGTGCAAAGGTAAGGATCTTTTTCAAACTTCCAAATAAAATAAATTTTATTTTTTTGATCTTCTTTTTTCCTTTCCCCTTATTTCAACTTGCTGATTTTATTCAGCTTTCCGTCCTTCCGGAGCGGGCTGCAAAGGTAGCAATCTTTTCCTCACCTGCAACATTTATTTTAAAATAAGTACTGCCCTATCATCATCATCTGCCATCCTTTCATTCAAAACCCTTCCTCCGAAGCGGGATGCAAAAGTAGGGAAAATTAACACTAACGCAAAGCTTTTTTACAGATTACCGGAAGATCCAATCTAACTATATGGTTTTCAACAGGAAAAAATATGCCGCAGGGCCAAACTTTTTTAAGTAAGGGCTGTTTGTATCTGTCTAGTCTCTTCAGGCTTCCAGCGTTTCCATGCACCCAGCCTTTTAAAACCACGGGAAGACCCTGCAAAATAAACCCGATTAAAATGAAAAGCCCGCAGCGCAGCGAGGACTTGCAATGAAAAGCGGGAAGAAACTTATATAGCAGCACCCACCCTGCTTTGCTAATAAAACAAACACACTATTACATATAGTATAATGATAACGGACCAAACCCAGCCTTTCGAATTTTGCTTAGCGCTTAGCCCATAAATGCTTCGAAAGTTATTGCGTACATATATAGTATATAGAAAAGCATAAAGGCTTAAATAATAGCCTATATTATATATGTTAAAAATTGTTAACTGTTATATTGTACTGAATTGCTTTGCATAGCTTAGCGGCCAATTGTTTTTATTGATGTTATCGTATTATTAATTATCTTTGCAGAATGTTTAAAGTTAAACACTTAATTATTTTAGTTTTTGTTGCCGCTTTGGGTATTGCGGGTTGTAAAAGTCGTTTCGAGAAATTGAGGGCGAGTAACGACGTTGCAAAAAAATACCAGGAAGCGCTTCGTTTGTATAATAAACGCGATTACAGTAAAGCATTGGTACTTTTTGAAGATCTTTCTCAAAAATACCGTGGCCGTGCTGAAGCTGAGGATTTAAATTATTATTATGCTTATACCTTATATAGGTTAAGTGATTATACAACGGCCAGGTACCAATTTAAAAGTTTCGCAGATACTTACCCTGCGAGTAAAAATGCTGAAGAGGCCAGGTATATGGGAGCTCTATTGTTTCTATTTAGAATCGCCAAGTTTCTCTTTAGATCAGGAAAACACTTATAAGGCTATCGATGCATTACAATTATTCATTAACTTATATCCTACCAGCGATCGCGCTGCTGCTGCAGGTAAATATATTGCCACTTTAAGGGGTAAATTAGAGGATAAAGCTTTTGAAAATGCTAAAATGTATTTAACTACTGGTCCAAGTAACGTAGATAATTACAGGGCAGCGGTTATTGCTTTAAAAAATGCTCAAAGAGATTTCCCCGATATTAAATATGCTGAGGAAATGGACTTTTTAATGATTAAGGCTCAGTATTTATATGCTAAAAATAGTTATGTAATCCGCCAGGAAGACCGTTATAATGAAGCCCTTGCTTTATATACTGAGTTTACTGAAAACCATCCTGACAGTAAGTATACCAAAGATGCAAAGGTACTTAAAGAAGATGTTGAACTAGGAATTGCGGCTACAAAACAAGAACTTGCATTATATGCAGTTGACCAAGAAAAATACAAGCAAATGTTGATCAGAACGGGTAAATTAAAAGATACCATTTCTACAAAACCAACTAATGCTGATAACACGAATATTAAAAACGATTAATACATGAATACTAACAAACCTGCTGTACCAAATACTACAGTAACCAGAAACGTACACGATTTAGATAAAACTACAGATAACTTATACGAATCTTTAGTTGTAATTGCTAAAAGAGCAAATCAGATTTCGAATAACGTTAAAGAGGAGTTACACGGTAAATTGGCAGAATTTGCATCGAGCAACGATAATTTAGAAGAAATTTTCGAAAACCGTGAGCAAATTGAAATCAGCAAGCACTACGAGCGTATGCCTAAGCCTGTTTTGGTTGCTATTGATGAATTTTTGAATGAGAAAATTTATCACAGAAATCCTGCTAAAGAACAAAAGTAATTAGCAGAGGGCAAAGAGCATGGCGCAGTTTTATAAGCATATCAATGCTCTATGCCTCATGCCCAACACGCTATGCTGAAACATAAAAATATAATCCTTGGCGTTTGCGGTAGCATTGCAGCATATAAATCGGCTTTTTTAGTTCGATTGCTTGTTAAAGCTGGTGCAAACGTAAAGGTTATCCTTACCCCTGATGGTGCTAATTTCATAACACCACTAACCCTTGCTACGCTTTCTAAAAACCCTGTTTACACCCAATATTTCGAAGAAGAAACTGGGGTATGGAGCAATCATGTTGAACTAGGGCTTTGGGCCGATCTGATTATTATTGCTCCGATAAGTGCCAATACGCTGGCTAAACTTTCAACAGGAATCTGCGATAACTTATTAACTGCTGTTTATCTTTCTGCAAAATGCCCTGTTTATGTAGCTCCGGCAATGGATCTGGATATGTGGAAACATGAAACTACCCAGGCAAACATTAAAAAGATTATCAGTTTTGGAAATACGGTTATAGCTCCTGCCAATGGGGAACTTGCGAGCGGACTTTGGGGCGAAGGCAGAATGGCAGAGCCTGAAGAAATTGTTTCTTTTCTGAACAATGCCATACAAAAATCGATGCCATTCTTTGGCAAAAAAGTGATGGTAACTGCCGGCCCTACCTATGAAGCGATTGATCCGGTTCGATTTATAGGGAACCATTCTTCTGGTAAAATGGGTTTTGCAATTGCAGACGAATTGGTAAAACTTGGTGCTGAGGTAACTTTAATTGCCGGACCAACGGCACAAAAGGCTGACCAAACTTTAAAAAGAATTGATGTAATAAGCGCAAAGGATATGTTTGATGCCTGTTCATCTATATTTTCAGAAACTGACATAACAGTAATGTGTGCGGCTGTGGCAGATTACCGCCCGAAATTAGTTGCTATACAAAAAATCAAAAAACAGGATAGTGATCTCTTTCTGGAAATAGAAAAAACTACTGACATCCTAGCTTCTTTAGGTGCGACAAAAAAAGCAAATCAGATTTTAGTTGGTTTTGCCTTAGAAACCAATGATGAGGAGAACTATGCCAAAGGTAAATTGGAGAAGAAAAATTTAGATTTGGTTGTTTTAAATTCTTTAAATGATAAGGGTGCAGGTTTTAAATCGGATACCAATAAAATTACTATTTTTAACAAGGCTTTAGAACGGACTGTATTTGAAACGAAATCCAAGGCAGATGTGGCTAAAGATATATGTGCTGCCATTTTAAAAATTACAAAATGATAAAAAGGATTGTTTGGATATTGCTATTGATTGGTTTTGGTAAGCTACAGGCGCAGGAGTTAAATGCAAGGGTAACTTTGCTTGCTCCCCAGGTTTCGAACATTAGCAAACCCACCATAGAGGCTTTGCAAAAAACAATCCGCGATTTTTTGAACAATAATAAATTTAGTAACGAAAGTTACAAGCCTCAGGAACGAATCGATTGCAGTTTTATCATTACCATTAACTCCTGGGATGGTGGATCTGGTTATACCGCCGAAGCGCAGATTCAGAGCAGTCGCCCGGTTTTTAACAGTTCCTACAACAGCACTTTGTTAAACATGAGCGATAAAAATTTCGATTTCAGTTTTAACGATGGCTCCACAATCGATTTTTCTGATCAGAATTATATTTCCAATATCAGTGCACTCCTCTCCTATTATGCATATACCATTATCGGTATGGATAAGGATAGTTTTAGCAAAATGGGTGGTACGCCCTATTATAAAAAAGCACAGAATATCATTAATCTGGCGCAAGCTTCGGGCAATACCGGCTGGAAAGCAGCAGATGGATTACGCAACCGTTTTTGGTTTAACGAAAATGTTTTAAATCCTATTTTTGCAGAACTCCGTAATTTCATTTACAGTTATCATTTTAGCGGCCTGGATCAGCTTACCGATAATGATAAAGGCTTAACACAAATTGTTGCTGCACTGCCCGCGTTGCAACAAATGGATAAACAAAAACTAGGCTCAATTTTCCCTAATGTTTATTTCGCATCCAAGGCTGAAGAAGTAACCAATGTTCTTTCTAAACTTAACGGACAGGAACGGATGAAAGCTTACAACATGTTGGCAGAAATTGATCCGGCAAATATTGGCAAATACGAGGGACTAAAGAAAAATTAGTTTCTTTGGTTAACTGGTTAATTGTTTAAATTGGTTCATTGTACATCGTGCCCATCAGTTAATCGGTTTCAACGGTTAACCTTTATACAACATTAATTACTTGATTGAGCCCTTAAATCGGTTAACTGAATTATAATCGCTCAAAATATAGTTTCTAAAAACGATGAAAAGATTTTTATTGATTACGATCTGTCTTTTACCATTAAACCTACTGGCGCAATCTTCATTTAGCATTAAAGGCTATGGCAAGGCTTATAAAGATGGCGATAAGATGTTTTTATCTTTTAGGCAAGGTGACCAGTTAATTCAAGATTCTACTTTAGTAAACAAAGGATCGTTTGAGTTTAAAGGAACTTTTAAAACTAAAGTGAGAGGCTATGTTTGCCGAAATGACAACCCTCGTTACGCATCCGAACTATTTGATGCGTTTGATGTTTACATCGAATCAGGACAGATTACACTGCGTTCTCCAGATACTTTAAACAATTCCATTATTTCGGGGACTCCATTAAATAATGATTATGCCACACTTTGTGCGGCATTACGGCCTGTGACAGAAAAAACAAGAAAATTAAAAGACCCAAATAAACTAAGCGCAGAGGAATTGAAAGATACAGCCTTGGTAAACCTAACAAAAGCACGTATTATAGATGCATATGATGAAACTTTTCCCATCCAATTTAATTTTGTAGATACACATCCAAATTCTTATGTAAGCTTATTCGCTTTAGTTAAAATGGTACGCTCCAGTAAGTATCTATCAGAGGTAGAACAAAGTTTTGCCAAATTATCTGCTGCGCTCAAAGCAATGCCAGAAGGTTTAGAAATTGCCAACAGGATTAAAGAAGGGAAAAAGATTTCAGTTGGAATGATGGCAAAAGACTTTACTCAAAATGATATAAATGGCAAGCCCACTAAACTTTCATCCTATCTGAATAAATATGTTCTTGTTGATTTTTGGGCTTCGTGGTGTCTGCCCTGCAGGGAAGAAAATCCAAATGTTTTAGCTGTTTATGAAAAATACAAGGAGAAAAATTTTACGGTTTTAAGTGTGTCAATCGATATATTGGCAAATAAAGCCAAATGGTTAAACGCTATCAAGGAAGACCGGTTACCATGGATGCAGGTTTCTGATCTTAAAAAAGAAAACGAAGCAGCTAAGCTTTACGGTATTACAACTATACCAGCAAATGTACTTATCAGTCCTAATGGAAAAATAATTGCCAAGGATATTAAAGGAAAAGAATTACGCGATAAAATGGCTGAATTATTAGGTGCTAAATAATTTCAAGCCCGTCAGTAAACTAATTAACCAGTTTCATCTGTTAACTGATAAGTAGTTTCCCCTATTTGTGGGATTAATTGTTTAGAAAAGCAATCTCAGCATTTCAATTAAAGCCAGTCCTGCTTTTTGTTCATATGCCTGCAGGCCTTAAACACAGGCCGGTATCCACATCAATCAGGTTTAATTAACAAAGTCAGTTTTTCATTGGGGGTTTCTTAACCATACTGTAGATGCAACATTCTTCATTCTTGGGCGTCTGATAAACAGTTAACCAGCTGACCAATTTCAAGAACTAAGTAATAAAGTTAAAAATTTGTTAAAATATTTTGATCTTACGAATATCTTCGTACATTTGAATACGAAATAATTCGTACAACTTGTAACATATGAATAATCAAAACATCAAACCAACAGAAGGTGAAATGGAAATCCTCCAGGTGCTTTGGCAAAAGGGGAATGCAACGGTAAGAGAAGTTCATGAGGCGTTGAATAAAAAAGATTCTGGTTATACCACTACCTTAAAATTAATGCAGATTTTGCATGAAAAAGGAATGGTAGAAAGAGATACCAATCAAAAAACACACATCTATAAAGCATTGGTAAGTCAGGATAAAACCGAAAAGCAATTGGTAACTAAAATGATCGACAATGTATTTAATGGCTCGGCGGCGAGATTGGTAATGCAGGCCCTGGGTAATCACAGTGCAAGTGCGGATGAGATTGATGAAATTAAGAAATATTTAGACAGCCTGAAATAAGGCATAGTTGAAGGTTAGAAAGTGTAGGGTATAGCTCCCTAATTATGCAATAACACTTCGGGGTATCCCGGTAAAAAAATTAAAACCACCGTTATGGAAACTTTATTACAACAATTCATCAAGGCATTTGGCTGGAGCATTTTAAACTCCCTTTGGCAAAGTGCTGTTATTTATGGCATATTATTTATTGTGATGCTAAGCATCCCGAAAATGGCCGCAAAACATAAGCACAACCTCGCTTTTGGTGCCATAATTTTAATGTTTATCGGTTTTGGCTATAATTTTATTCATCAGTTAACATTAACCATAAATAATCAGGCAGCTGCAATCAACCCACAAAATATACAGGCTTATCAATATTTTAACAACCTGCCACCAAGTTTTAGCAGTAAAGCCGAACAATACTTCCCTATCGTGGTGGCATTTTACCTCATCGGTATATTGCTACAGTTGTTTGTGATTGTGAAAGGTTACAGTCAGCTTTCTAAACTAAAAAAAGAAAGTTTAAGTGCTATTCCTGATGGTTGGAAAGCAATTTTCGAGCAGGTAACCGCGCACCTTAAAATTAAAAAAAGCATCCAGTTTAACCTTTCTTCTATTGTTAACGTGCCTTTGGTTATCGGCTATTTAAAACCTGTGGTATTGTTTCCCCTGGCATTGGTAAACCAATTGGATAACGATCAGGTTGAGGCCATTTTAATCCACGAGCTATCGCACATCAGAAGAAACGATTTTCTATTGAACCTGATTAAAACTGCGATAGAAACTTTATTGTTCTACAATCCATTTGTTTGGATGGCCGGCAGGTTTATACATATTGAACGCGAACATGCCTGCGACGATCTGGTATTAAAAGTGACCGGAAAACCATTAAACTATGCGCATGCCCTACTTAAACTCGAGTTATTGAAAGATAAAAACAGCCAGGCTTATGCATTGGCAGCAACAGGTAAAACACAAAATTTATATCAACGCATTAAAAGAATAACCAACATGAAAACAAATTATTTAAACGCCAAACAACAAATGGCAGCCCTAACACTGGGTGTAGCGTGCCTGTTTTCTATTGCCTGGATCAATCCTACAGAAAAGAAGAAAGAAACCAAAAAACAGCACAAACAAGAAATTTTAACTGTACAGCTATCAAACGGATTAATAAACAATGTGATTTGTACGGATACAACAAAAAAACGCAAGATTAAAATTGTTACCATTGATGCAAATGGAAATAAAAAAGAGTACAATTCCGTTAAAGAAATGCCAGACAGCCTAAGGAAAGATTTCTACAGAGACGAGCTTTTTGCTGGTAAAAGTATCTACCACATTCAGGCTGACAGTTCATTTAAGATTAAATTCAGCGATTCACTTTTAAAAGGAAAAATATTTAAAGAATTCGATTCCCCTGAAGCTCAAGCCAAATGGAAAAAGTTCGGCGAAGACATTGCCAAACAATACAGCTCACCGGAGGCACAGGCCAAATGGAAAAAAATGGGAGAAGAAATGGGCAAGAAAATGAACTCACCAGAAGAACAGGCAAAGTGGAAAAAATTTGGTGATGATATTGCTAAACAGTACAATACACCGGAGGCACAGGCTAAATGGAAAAAAATGGGTGAAGAGATGGCGGCCAAAATGAATACACCAGAATTTAGGGCACAAATTGATAACATCAGGATACAGGCATTGAAATCAGGAGATATGATTCGCTTGTCAGGATTAACAAAACTGAATGTTGATTCTATATTTAAAGGCAACAAAAATGCCCTTACCGGTCCAGATGGAACAGTATTATTTCTTAACGAAAACAATAATGCGAACAGCAAAGTAAGACAGACTGAAGAATATAAAAAACTGAAAGAAAAATTCGACAGTGAAGTAAAAGAGCTGAAAGAGAAAATGGAGAAAAAAGAAAAAAAGGAAAAAGTTGAAGGCGGTAATAAACGCTCACAAATTAGTCCTGCGGTAATTAATTTCAACAACAAAGATTTTTCAAACCCTGCAAAAGTTTTGAAGATTGAAAATGCGATGGTAACCTACAAAAAAGAGGATTTTAAAGTTGCCGATCAATTGGCCTCAAAAAGTTTTGTACAAACGAATGATATCGCCATTGCCATCCAATCTGCAATTAGATAAAACAAAAAAATACATATTAAACCAAACACATCATTAGCAGCGGAGATTATTCTTCGCTGTTTTTGTTTACGAATTTCTAACCAAGCCTAAAATTGTACCTTAGCGAAATTCTAAAACATATCAATAATGCGCGCTATCAGGTTCAAAATTCTTCCTATTCTAATTCTTTTAAATCTATCTGCACTTGCCCAAACCAAGATAACATCGAACTCATTTTATTTTGGAACCATCTTAAACATCGAAAAATTTAAAGGTAAAGATTTTAGATATTCGCTTGAACTTAAGTCTACCGAGACAGATTCACTTAAAAAAATTGTAATTCAAACCCGCCAGGTAGTTAGTAAAGATGAAATGCTAAAGGCGAATGCTGCAAAAGACTTGGTTAAAGATACTTTATGGCATCAGATTAATGTAAACGGCAAAATAAATTTCAAAGCCAAAGAAATGTGGCTCTATGCAACCTTTGAAGGTAACGGGAACTTTTTTGCAGATAATTTAAAATTTGAAGTGAAAACTGAAGACGGTAACTGGAGAGAAATTCCAATTAAAAATGCAGACTTCGAGAACCACGAAGATAATCCATTGAAAGGTTTTTTAACAAGTGCCAAAATACCAGATGGTACAACTATTAGTATACAGCCCAGAACAGATTCGGTAAAAGGTAAAGCACTTCTTATTAAATCTACCAAGGCAGCAATAATATGGAAAACAAATTATGGAAGCAATAAACGAACTGGAAAATACTGCAATGTAAATGGAATAAAAATTTATTTTGAAATTTATGGAAAAGGAGAACCTTTATTAGTGTTGCATGGAAATGGTCAATCTATAGTAGATTTCAGCAACCAGATTCCGGTATTGGCAAAAAATTATCAGGTCATTACAGTTGATAGTCGTGCACAGGGAAAGAGTATAGACAATGATAGCAGTAAATTAAGTTACGATATTTTTGCAGCTGATATGAAAGTACTTTTAGATTCGCTTAACCTTAAAAAAGTAAATATTTTAGGCTGGAGCGATGGAGGAAATACTGCTTTAATTATGGCAATTAAATATCCCGAATATGTAGGAAAGCTAGTTGTAATGGGTGCAAATTTAAATCCCACGGAAAATGCAGTTGAAAAAAACATGTTGAATAAACTAAAGAAAGATTTAAAAGTGCTGCAACAACAAAAAGATGTTGAATCCGCACAAATGGCAAGATTACTCATAATGCTTTCTACAGAGCCAAACATTAAACTAGACGAATTACATAAAATTCATTCAAAAACATTGGTATTGGCAGGAGAAAAAGATGTGATCAGAGCTGAGCACACCAAATTGATTGCAAATAATATTCCTCAGTCTCAATTAATCATTTTCAAAAAAGAGACACATATGGTTCCAAGTGAAAATCCCACTCTTTTTAACCAAACTGTTCTTGATTTTTTAAATTAAGCTGATATAAATATAGCTTCTTTAACACAAAGTTTATTCTTCGCTGTTTTTGTTTTGTACCGTCCTGTTGAATAAATTTTAATATTTTTGCTAAGCATGCTACACAAACTTTCTATACGTAATTACGCATTAATTGATAGTCTTGATATCGAATTTGATAAAGGCTTAAATATTATAACTGGTGAAACCGGCGCAGGTAAATCAATCATACTTGGTGCATTATCGCTAATTTTGGGTCAGCGGGCAGAGAGCAAATATTTTTTTAACCAGGATAAAAAATGCGTTATTGAGGGCAGCTTTACCCTTGCTGATGAAAACTTAAAAGATTTTTTTGAAGAAAATGACCTGGATTTTTCGAAAGAAAGTCTTTTACGGAGAGAAATATCAATAGACGGTAAAACCAGGTCGTTTATTAACGATACGCCTGTTAATTTATCTATTTTAAAGCAAGTGGGCGAAAAGCTGATTGATATCCACTCACAGCACGCAACACAAGAAATAAATGATGCCGATTTTCAATTGTTAATTGTAGATTCTCTGGCCAATCATCAATCCCTGTTGCTTGATTACCGCAGCGGATTTAAAAAACTGAAGCACGATACAAGCCTTTTAAAAAAACTAGTTGCCGAAGCTGATGAAGCTAGAAACAAGCAAGATTATGAACAATTTCTTTTTAACGAACTCGAGCAGGCAAAATTACAGGATGGTGAACAAGAAGAGCTTGAACAAGAATTAGCGCGACTAACCCATGCAGAAACCATTAAGAGAGCCTTACTTACTGCATCTGGCTTAATTAATGAAAGCGAACCTTCTGCCCTGCAAATTTTAAAAGAAGCTTCATTACAATTGCAGAGTATAGAAAAATTTGATCCCGAAATTAACGTACTATATGAACGTTTGCGCTCGTCTATTATTGAGATAAAAGACATTACCGATGAGGTTTCTACCATAGAGGGTAATACCGTACACAGTGCCGATCGACTTGAAATTGTAAACCAAAGGCTCGATCTATTTTATACACTTCAACAAAAACACAGGCTGGCCAATAATGCTGAGTTAATTGCGTTTCAAAAACAACTTGAAGACAATTTAACCAAACTTTTATCTTCTGATGAGCACATTGAAAAATTACAGCAGGAAATTGATCTGCTTAAAATAGCTTTACAAAAACAGGCCAATCAGTTAAGTGTTAACCGCAAAAAGGCAATTAAAGTAGTAGAAGATCAAACTGGCATTACCCTTAAACAAGTTGGGATGCTGAATGCTAAACTGGTATTGGATCAAAAGCCTTTAACCGACTTAAATAAAGATGGTTTGGATGAAATTAACTTACTATTTACGGCAAATGCAGGTCAGGCTCCGGCCCCGGTAAATAAAGTTGCTTCAGGTGGTGAATTATCCAGGTTAATGTTGGCCATAAAAGCCCTTTTAGCGAAACATACTTCACTTCCTACGATTATTTTCGATGAGATTGATACCGGAATTTCTGGTGAAACAGCACTAAAGGTTGGAGAAGTCATTTCTGATTTAGGCGAGAATATGCAAGTAATTTCAATTACACATTTACCTCAGATTGCAGCCAAAGGAACATCTCACTATTTTGTGCATAAACATGAAGACGGTGGAAAAACCACCACAGGAATCCGCAAACTTAAACAAGAAGAGCGGATTGGTGTAATTGCCGAAATGTTAAGCGGCAAAAACCCTGGAGCTTCCGCAATCGAAAATGCCAAGGAATTGCTTGCATAGTGTACCAAAACACTTAAATGTGTTATAAAGTAGAAAAAGATAAAGCGAACGGGGCAAAAACCATTTCAGAGATTGTTTATTAACGTGCTAGCAAATGTTAGCGTCTGGCAGCATGATCTATTTAAAAAGACTGGAATCGTATCAATAAATGAAATGTTATTTTTAAATAACTATCCAATTAGTTTATATTTAAGCGATGAAAACGATTGCGCTTATCTTCTCGATAATAATCATTGGTAATTTTTGCTTCGCGCAGCAAAGCTATATACTTTCTGGTCTGGTTAAAGATAAACAGGGAGAACCTTTACCCGGCGTGGCCATATACGTAAGCGATTATAAATTGGCTACTGCTACAGATAACCAGGGAAAATATGTACTAAAACTTAAGCCTGGTAATTACACTATTTTAGTGCAGCTAATCGGTTTTAAATCTACTGACAAAGCCATAAGTATTGAGGATAAAGATGTTCGTGCAGATATTTTACTTACAGAAAGTAGCACGCAGCTCGCAGAAGTAACCATTAAACCCGATCCCAACCGCATGGCTTATCTTAATACTTTTAAAGCATACTTTATAGGTTTGACCGATAATGCCGACAGGTGCAAAATCCTAAATTCAGAATTGATCAGGTTTGATTATGATAGTGAAAAACGGATTTTGAATGCCACAACAGATGATTTTTTGATTATCGAAAACCAGGCATTAGGTTATAAAATTAAATTTTTAGTAAAAGAATTTCAATATGATTATCGCGCTGGAATCGTTTTTTATGAAGGCTTTCCACATTATGAAGATTTGCCTGGAAACGCAGCCAAAAAAGAAAAATGGGAGAAAAAAAAGAATAGAAGCTTACAACGGTTCTTCTCAACATTTCTTTAGTGCGCTGTTTAACAACCGCACCAAAGAAGAGGGTTTTATCATCAATAAACTGATCAAAAACCAAGCGCAGGAATCACTTGCAGATAGCATTGCACAATCTCAGGAAAGCGGTTTCACAGCCAGAACATTAACGCTACCGGGTGCTACCACTTTTATCCAACCAAAAAAAACAGTTGCAAAAGATAAACTAGAAAAACTTAGTCTGGGCCATAACGTCGCAATGCTGAACAGAACAGAAATTTCGACAGATACACTGGTACATTGGTATAATGACGACATTAGAAGAATAAATTTCACCAATGTATTATATGTAATTTACACAAAAGAAAAGGAAAGCAGCAGTTATTTAAGCAGGGTCCGAATGTCTATAAATAGGCCGTCAGACTTAGGAAGGGCACAAATCTCCTTAATTAATCTGCGTGGAGGATCAGTTTTCTTTTATAAAAATGGAGGCATCAATAATGCACGGTCAATGATCAATGAAGGTTACTGGGCCTGGGAAAAAGTTGCCGATAGTGTCCCCATGGATTATCTTCCTCCGCTTAATGTAGAAACAAAATTGAAATAACAACCAACGGCTATGTACTAATTTCGGTTTGTTGATATGTTAATTGCAATCATGCTAAAAAAAGAAAATGCTATAGTTGTTTCATCACGAATAATAAAGCGCAATAGTCCAACTAACCTACTCTGGTAGGTAACATATCTACTATTATTAATGATTACTCCCAAATGTTAAAATTGTTAAAAATCTTTTTCGTTTTTAATAAATCTTAAGCCTTTTGGTTACATTCGTCTCCATGATTAAAAGCTTTTTAGTGGCCCTCATGCTGATCATTTTGGGTACTAATGCCATTGCTCAAAACACCTTTACAATCAGTGGTCTGGTTAGAGATCAGAAAGATGGATTGCCCGGCGCAAGTATTTATTTGAGCGGTTATAAAATTGCTACAGTGGCCGATAACGACGGGAGGTTTAAATTAGCTAACCTTAAACCCGGCAGTTATGATATCCTTGTTCAACTGGTTGGCTACCTCCCCTATTCCAAAAGCGTAATCATTTCTGATAAATCTGTCCAGGTAGAATTGGTTTTGAAAGAAAATGTGGCGCAATTAGAAGAAGTTGTTATCCGGGCAGATCCTAACCGCCAGAAATACATCAATCAGTTTAAAGAGTTTTTTATCGGCAAAACCCCCAATGCCTTACAATGCAAAATATTAAATCCGCAGGTTTTAAATGTTGATTTTGATATTACTAAAAGTACACTTACCGTTTCTACAACAGAATTTTTAGTGGTTGAGAACAAAGCATTAGGGTACCGCCTTAAATATATGCTCGATCATTTCGAATATAATTCGCGCACACATATTATTTACTATTCCGGTCATCCGTTTTTCGAAGAATTAAAAGCTTCTGCGGCCAAAAAGAAAAAATACATCGCAGCAAGAGAAGTTGCTTATTATGGCTCATCGCAACATTTTTTCCGCTCACTTTATGCCAATAAAACACAAGAAGAAGGCTTTATCATCAATAAAATGATTAAAGTGCCTAACCCTAACCGCTATCCCGAATACATTATCAATACCAATTTAGAAAAGATAAAAGCGGTACCAGAAAAAACAGGCATCAGACAAAACAAAGGAAAAATAGATACAGCCTTGTTTAATTTCTGGATGAAGCAAAAAGAAATGCCGAAAACAATCGACAGGTTTTCAAGGGCAGAAGTACTTACCGATACTTTGGTGCATTATTTTAACCAGAATTTAAAGTACCTGAGCTACACCGATGCACTGTTGATCCAATATACCAAAGAAAAAGAATCGCTTGCCTACTCCAATACAGGTTTTTGGATTTTCAGACCATTGGATGTGCCTGAAAATGAAATTTCTGTAGCCAATTTAACCGGAGAAGGTGTCCGTTTTTACGAGAACGGAGGCATTTACGATTCACGTTCGCTTTTATATGAAGGATTTTGGGCTTACGAAAAAGTAGCCGATATGGTACCGATGGATTATGTGCCACTCCTTAAAAAATAACTTAACCGAATAAAACCCTGTATATAAATGTTGAAAAGTAAGCTATAGTGAGCTTTAAAATTACTAAATATATTAGTAATTTTAATTCATGATCGGTGAAGAAGAAAAACAGTATTTTAAAGGCAGGGGTGCCCAGGTTAATCCACACAATAAATTTTTAAAAGATGTTTATGTGAAAGAACACCAGGAAGGGATAGATGACTGGGAGGAAAGCGACCGCAAAACAGCCTTTATTTTTGAAAACTCCAAAACAATTGTAAATAAAGTAGATAGCCCAGATGTAGGCATGGCCTATTCCTTAAATCCATATCAGGGATGTGAGCATGGCTGCACCTATTGTTACGCCCGCAATTCTCACCAATATTGGGGATACAGCGCAGGAATAGAGTTTGAAAGAAAAATAATTGTTAAAAAGGATGCCCCCGAATTATTTAAAAAGTTTTTAGAAAAAAAGGGATGGGATGCATCTACCGTTTCACTATCAGGTAATACCGACTGCTACCAACCTGCCGAAAGGAAATTTAAACTTACCCGGCAATTACTGGAAATAGCACTGGCTTACAAGCAGCCTATCGGCATGATTACCAAAAATTCTTTAATCCTCCGCGATCAGGATATTTTACAAGAAATGGCCAGATTAAACCTCTGCATGGTATATGTATCCATCAATAGCCTAAACGAAGATCTCCGTCAGGTAATGGAACCAAGAACCACAACTGCAAAACAACGCTTAAGGGTTGTAGAAGAATTAAGCAAAGCCGGTATCCCCATGGGCGTAATGGTTGCACCGCTTGTACCAGGATTGAGCGACCATGAAATACCAAAAATTTTAAAAGCAGTAGCCAATGCAGGAGCCATTAAAGCAGGCTATACTGTTGTACGTTTAAATGGAGCTATCGGACAGATATTTGAAGATTGGCTGCGAAAAAATTTTCCAGATCGCTTTGATAAGGTTTGGCATATGATACAAAGTTGCCATGGTGGAAATGTGAATGACAGCAGGTTTGGCGACAGAATGCGCGGTGATGGAAATATTTCGCAAATGATAAGGGATAATTTCAGGCTGCATTGCCGTTTAAATGGGTTAAATGCAAAAGATATAATTCTTGATCATACCTTATTTAAAATCCCTAGCAACCAGGTGAGTCTGTTTTAAAATTAGCAAAGTGGATTGCCGGTTTGTATTAAAACTTTTTAAAACCTAGTTTTATTGCCATGAATATAGCATTAGTAACCTACCTGGATAAAGGTGCTTACGATACCACAACTGTAGAAAGCGAAGACGATAAGCTTTTGGATTTTTTAACAGCAAAGGGTTTAAAAATTGAGAAAGTAATCTGGAACGATCAAAACATAAATTGGGAGAATTATTCGCTTGCGATTTTAAAATCACCATGGGATTATTTTGATCTGATTGATGATTTCTATAACTGGTTAACTCTTTTGGAGACAAAAAACATAAATCTGCTCAATCCCATTGAAGTGGTAAGATGGAATTCGGATAAAAAATACCTGAAAGAGATCGAAGCCGCAGGGCTTAAAATTACGCCGAGTTACTTTATACAACGGAAAGAAAATATTGATCTAAAACATTCCTTTGCACAGTTCGACACCAACAAGCTGATTGTAAAACCCTGTATAAGTGGTGGTGCAAAAAATACATTTAAAGTAACCACCGAAAATGTGGAAGAAATAAATGTGCAGCTAAACCAGCTTCTGCAGGAAGAAGATTTTATTGTGCAGCCTTTTTTACCAGAAATATTAGAGAATGGAGAATGGTCTTTCATTTTCTTTAACGGCGTATATAGCCATTCATTGATAAAACAGGCTAAAGCTGGCGATTTCAGGGTACAGCCCGCACATGGCGGATCTGTTCATCCACAAAAGTCAAATGCTGAATTAATTGCCAAAGCACAACAATATGTTACTTCATTTGCAAAAAACTGCCTTTATGCAAGAGTAGATGGCACTATCGTGAATGGAGAATTTTTATTAATGGAACTTGAGTTAATAGAGCCTTTCCTGTTTCTGAATACAGAACCCGAAAATTATGAAAGGTATTATAAGGCACTTCAAGAGCTCATGTAAAAACGATTAGAAACAAAGTTATTTAGCAATTATAAGCTTCTTATTTTGAGCACAATGCAATACAACCGGAAATTTTAACTGGAATATATGCTTTAACTCATTAAAACAGGTAATCCACTCATTTTAAATACTTGCTCACCCATTTAGCCAAATTACAATACCTTCAATTCATAATTTTATTCTAAATCAATCAAGCTGATTTACAAATCCTTAGAAATAAAATTATGAAAACAAGAACAAAAACTAAACAAACTTTAATTCTGATATTAATTTTTGTAAGTCTGGGAGTTGCCTGCAAAAAAGAAATCGCAACACAAGGACCACAAGGCGAAAAAGGAATAGCCGGGCCGGCCGGAAGCACAGTTTTAAGCGGAAATGGTGTACCTGCAGCGGCTACCGGAGTTATTGGCGATTTTTACCTGGATTTAGCAACAAGTAATTTTTATGGACCAAAAAAAGCTGATGGCTGGGGAGTTGCCTTTTTGTTAAAAGGCCAAACCGGAGCAACTGGTAATACAGGTGCTGTAGGAAACACCGGTGCACCTGGCAGTCAGATTATAAGTGGAACCGGAATTCCGGATGCGGTAACTGGTACAGTAGGAGATTATTTTTTGGATAAAAACAGTTATAACTTATACGGACCTAAAGTAGCCACTGGTTGGGGCACGGCATTATCTTTAAAAGGAACTGCAAATGTTATTTATTCAGGTTGGAATGTTGCCAAGAATTTTAGAGATACAACTTCAGATAACACAGCGCTGAAGGCTGCAGATTTGCTAGCACCAGCATTAACCACAGCGGTAATTAATGGCGGTTTGGTGCAGGTATATTTTAACTTTGGAGGTGGTGTTTATGCTTTACCTTATTCATCGTATGCCGGAGGAAAATTAAATACCATCAGCTATTTTCCCAGATTAGGGCATTTTATTATCACAAGGTTTACTGCTGATAACAGCAACAGCATTCCACTATCTACAGCTTTACAATACCGGTATGTAATTATTCCCGGTGGAACCGCGGTGGCACTGGCAAAAGATGAGGGCTTGAAGCTCACGGATTATGAAGCAGTAAAAAAGTTTTATGCAATAAAAGACTAAACATATTTTCACAAATTAATCTCTTCAAAAAAAAACTCCCGATTTTCATCGGGAGTTTCTTATTTATTTACTAGAAGAATCTTCTTCTTGCTTCGGTTCTTCTTTTTTCTTCTCACCTTTTTTATGGTTGATAGAAATCAATTCGGTAGCTTTATCGTAATCAATTTCTAAAACATCTCCTTCGGTTAAATCACCTTTAAGGATTTCTTCAGCAATTGGATCTTCTAAATATTTCTGGATCGCTCTTTTTAAAGGGCGGGCACCAAAATTACTATCAAAACCTTTATCAGCGATATAATCTTTAGCGTTATCAGTTAAGGCAATTTCATAACCCAAGGTATGAACACGGCCGAATAATGCTTTTAATTCAATATCAATAATTCTAAAGATTTCATCTTTACCTAAACTATTAAATACAACTACATCATCAACACGGTTTAAGAACTCAGGTGCAAAAGCACGTTTTAATGCACTTTCAATTACACCCCGACTGTGAGAATCTGCTTGATTTGTTTTTGCTGCTGTAGAGAAACCAACACCTTGTCCGAAATCTTTTAGCTGACGGGCACCAATGTTTGATGTCATAATGATGATTGTATTTCTAAAATCAACTTTACGTCCTAAACTATCAGTCAACTGGCCTTCATCCAAAACCTGCAACAAGATATTAAATACATCAGGGTGCGCTTTTTCAATCTCATCCAATAAGATTACGGCATAAGGTTTTCTTCTAACTTTTTCAGTTAACTGGCCACCTTCTTCATAGCCTACATATCCCGGAGGCGCTCCTACTAAACGTGAAACTGCAAATTTCTCCATGTATTCACTCATGTCAATCTGGATCAATGAATCATCACTATCGAACATGAAGCGGGCCAATTCTTTTGCCAATTCTGTTTTACCTACACCTGTTGGGCCTAAGAAAATGAATGATCCGATTGGTTTTTTAGGATCTTTCAATCCTGCTTCTCGTACGTTGAATAGCTTTAGTCAATTTCTTGATCGCATCATCCTGACCGATAATTTTCTCAGCCACTTTATCGTACATGTTCAACAGTTTTGCACTGTCTGTTTGGCCAACACGTTGTACCGGTATACCAGTCATCATCGAAACCACCTCGGCTACATTATCTTCTGATACTTCATAACGTTTAGTTTTGGTTTCAGCTTCCCACTCAGCTTTGGCTTTATCTAATTCTTCAATTAAATTTTTCTCTGTATCGCGAAGTTTTGCAGCTTCTTCATATTTCTGACTGCGTACCACTTTGTTTTTCTCTAACTTAATATCCTCGATTTTCGCTTCGATATCAATAATATTCTGTGGAACATGAATATTGGTTAAGTGTACACGAGATCCGGCTTCATCTAAAGCATCAATAGCTTTATCTGGTAAGAAACGGTCTGAAATATAACGTGATGTTAAAGTAACGCAAGCTAAAATTGCCTCGTCGGTATATGTTACACCGTGGTGTTCTTCATACTTATCTTTAATACGGGTTAAAATTTCTACGGTTTCATCTGGAGTAGCAGGCTCTACCATCACTTTTTGGAAACGACGGTCTAAAGCACCATCCTTTTCAATATATTGACGGTATTCATCTAAAGTTGTGGCACCAATACATTGAATTTCGCCCCTTGCCAAAGCAGGTTTGAACATATTTGATGCATCTAATGAACCCGATGCACCACCAGCACCAACAATTGTGTGAATCTCATCAATAAACAAGATTACATCTGTCGATTTTTCAAGCTCGTTCATCACGGCTTTCATACGTTCTTCGAACTGGCCACGGTATTTTGTGCCGGCCACTAACGATGCTAAATCTAAGGTAACTACACGTTTGCCAAAAAGCACACGCGAAACTTTACGTTGAACAATACGTAAGGCTAAACCTTCAGCAATTGCAGATTTACCAACACCTGGCTCGCCGATTAAAATCGGATTGTTCTTTTTTCTGCGGGATAAAATCTGCGATACACGCTCAATTTCTTTCTCGCGGCCTACAATCGGGTCTAAACGACCTTCTTCTGCAGCCTTTGTTAAATCACGACCAAAGTTATCTAAAACCGGTGTTTTAGATTTTATATCCGAAACCTTTTTAGGTGTACTAAAGCTTTCTTCTTCGCGATAATCATCGTCGCCTCCTGTAGAAGCACTGTTTGAGATATCATCTCTGAATCCATTTTTATTCACTTCAACCTCCTGTTTAAAAACATCGTAAGTAACACCATATTGTAATAAGATTTGAGAGGCAATGTTATCATCATCTCTTAAAACCGATAACAATAAATGTTCGGTGCCAATTAAATCGCTTTTAAATATTTTAGCTTCTAAGTAAGTAATCTTTAAAACTTTTTCTGCCTGTTTAGTTAATGGAATATTGCCTAAGTTTACTGTAACACTCGAAGTACCGCGAACGGCATCTTCAATTGAGCGGCGCAATTTACCGGTATCAACTCCTAACGATCGTAAAATTTTTATAGCCATACCATCGCCTTCGCGGATGAGGCCTAATAATAAATGCTCGGTTCCAATGTAATCATGCCCTAATCGGAGCGCTTCCTCCCTACTAAAAGAGATTACATCTTTAACCTGTGGTGAAAATTTTGCTTCCATAATACCTTTCTTAACAGCTACGTCCCTAAACTATAAAATAAATTATAAAAAGCGACTGTACCATTTCGTTTATTTTATCAACAATTGCGCCATACGGGTGGATAAAAGGCAGTATACATATCCACCAACCTAAAAATTACGGTAAGAATATCGTTTCGATAAAGATAAATTCCGCTATATCTATCTACGTAATAACTGTTTTACAGGTTTTAAAAGGTGCTTTTTAAATCGCTTACCTTATAAGTTATCATTTTGTCGGTTTATTGTAAGGATTTTTTCGATTTGAGTAACTGACAATTTGTTGCTTTTTACTAAAGCAATTTACAAGTTTTGACAGAAAAACAAAAAGAACGTGACATCATTTAACAAATTCTCCAGACAATTATCTCTACCCCTTTCCCTTTGCAGCATTCGATACGATAGAATCTATACGGAATTAACTGTGCAAAGGTTGCTTTTGTTTTGAAACAACGAAGGTTTCCGAAGACAATCTCTAAGCTTTTGGCATCGTTTTCCTCTTTAAGTAATGAGAAAAATGATAGGCTGGCATTTTACAATAATTAGTTTACTTAAATGGAATATCGCTTTAGGTATTATTAAATGCCGTATACATTAGGTAAAGCTAAATTTTAAATCAAATAATCTTTCAGTTAAACCAATTTGCGTTAAATAAGAGCAAAAATCTTTTTTATTATCTTATTATCAAAAAACCCGTTGATGCTAACCTCCGTATATATGCACAATCTCAAACACTGGAATGGCACCACTTTACAAAAAAGTTTTAATTGCAACCCTTCTCTTTTTCGCATTTGCGGGTCGGATTGCGATTAGTGCCATGCCCATCCATAAAGTTTCGGTGGAAATTTCGAAAGTAAATGCTGATAAATCGGATACGGATCAAAATGATGATCAGTTGGAAGATAAAGTCAAATTAGAAGATCTGATGAAAACCGATTTCACAAAAATTGAATTTCTGAGTATTTTTTCTTCAAAAAGGAGATTGTTTTCTGGCAATTACAGCCTTGTTAAGTGTTACCTCCAAACATTGGAATATCCTCCAAAATAGTTAAAAGCTTTATTTCAGCAATGAGTTCCTGTTAATAGCGAACAACAAGCCTGAAAATTAAAATCGTCGGTAGAGTTCCTCTTCCGAATGAATAACGAGCCTTTTATCTCAAAAAGGTTAATCGCATTGCGTTAATATATCCCTTTACCAATACTTTTCTTAATTAAACATTAAAACCATGATTAAAATCAAACATTTAATCTTAATAGCATTGTTGGCTATTATGACCCCTATTTTATTTTCGGCCTGTAAAAAAGACCGCAATAACGATCCTCAGCAAGAGGTACTTACACCTGGCCCTGATGTTAACTTTTACGCCCTCACTGCCGATGGCAAACTGTTGTTGATCAATGCCAAAAATCCGAATTCAACAACTGCTTCAGTCACAATATCTGGTTTACAGAGTGGTGAAACCATTTTAGGAATTGATTTTCGCCCTGCAACAGGTCAGTTATATGGTGTAGGCAGTAGTAGCCGCATATATGTAATCGATCAGAAAACAGGTGTTGCAAGATCTGTTGCTACGGCTCCTTTCACACCTGCAATAAGCGGAACTTCAGTAGGTTTCGATTTTAATCCTACTGTAGATAGAATCCGTTTGGTTACTTCATCTGGCCAGAATTTACGTTTAAACCCTGAAACTGGCACGGTGGCTGCAACCGATGGTGTGGTAAACGGTGTTACAAATGCCAAAGTATCATCAGTTGCTTATACTCAAAATAAGGCTGGCGCAAGCTCAACAGTTCTATTTGATATCGACATTGCGAATGATAAACTTCATAAACAAGATCCACCAAATGATGGGAAACTTGTTGAAGTAGGCAGCCTTGGTTTGGATGCTGAAGATATTGGCGGCTTTGACATTAATCCTGACGGAACTGCAGCACTTGCGGCTTTAAATGTAAGTGGTAAATCGGGTTTATACCTGATCGATCTTACTTCGGGCAAAGCTTCAAAAATCAGTAATGTAGACCAACAAATTACCGCCCTTGCAATACCTACAGAGCCTGTTGCCTATGCAGTATCAACCAATAACGAACTGCTTATATTTAATCCAAACGCTGCAACACCAACACTTGTGATAAAAGCAATAACTGGCATACAAACAGGTGAAAGTATTTTAGGCATCGATATGCGCCCGGTTAACGGACAGCTTTATGCCGTAGGAAGTACAAGCAGAATTTACACTATTAATGCATCTTCGGGTGCGGCAGCCATGGTTGGAACAGGGCCGTTGGCTACTTTATTAACAGCTACACAAATTGGATTCGATTTTAACCCAATGGCCGACCGCATAAGAATTGTAGGTAACAATGGCCAAAATTTTAGAATTGTACCAACTGATGCTACTTTAATTGTTGATACGCCTATTACATTAAGTACCGCAGCCATTTCTGGTGCTGCCTATACCAATAACTTTGCGGGTGCTTCATCTACAGCATTGTTTGATATTGATGCTACAACAGATCGCTTATACAAACAAGATCCACCTAATAGCGGAGCACTGGTTGATGTTGGTCCACTTGGTGTAAATATTGAAGCAAACAGTGGCTTTGATATTGGTGGTACAAGCGGCAATGCTTACGGTATATTTACTGTTGGCGGTGTGCAAAAACTTTATAGCGTAAACCTAACTACAGGTGCTGCAACAGCTGGTGCTACCATTGCTACAGCCGTACGCGGTTTCACACTGGGATTGGGTTTATAAAACAACATAATCTGTTAAAAATTGTAAAAGTCTTTCAATCCTGAAAGGCTTTTTACATTAACTAATGTTTACGGTATCTACTAAGAATTAATCCGCACTTTAAAAGTATAAAATTTGCTTTTCGCTGTATAGGATACTTCCTTTTTTGAAAAAAGTTTGATAATTACATTAAAACGGGATTAAAATACTATCATCTCCTATAAAACATAAAATAATTATCGAAGGATCTAACTATCATAGTTGAGTATATGCCATTTTGATACTATTTCACCCTCGTTGATGCTTATTTTGCCCGGAACCGATCTTATTTATCAGCTTAAACCATATTTAGCAATAAATAGCCTTATTGAACATTAAATTCAGGGTGCTACATTGATCGACCTCATTTTTTTGAAGCCAGATTTTTTTTGATGCGACTAAGCGTTTCTGGAGCGATTCCTAGATAAGAAGCGATCAGGTTTTGGGGTATCCGTTTAATAATTTCTGGATTTGAGGCCATAAGTAAGACGTATTTTTCTTCAGCACTGTGCGTAATGGAACTCATTAATCTACGTTCTTTAGTAACCAGGCTATTTTGGTAAAGTATTCGGAAATACCGATCCATAATTGGTGCAGCCACCGTTAAAGCATCATAATCATTTCTCGAAATCAAAAGCAGTTCCGATTCTTCTATTGCATCAATGTTAAATAATGCTGGTTCGCCAGTTAAGAAACTATTAAAATCAGACAGCCACCATCCTTCCCAGCCGAAAATACTCATATGCTCATCGCCCTTTTCATCTACATTATAAGTACGTAACAAGCCCTTCGCTACAAATGCCAGGTGCTTGCAAATATTTCCTGCCTGCAACAAATACTGTCGTTTCCTCAATCTTTTAGCTTCAAAAAAGGTTTTTATCACTTCCCGATCATGGTCAGTAAGCGAAACTTTTTCCTGGATATGGCTAAAAAGTACATCAATCATGGTGGAATTTATTTTAACTGCACACAAAGATAAATTTTCAGGTGGAAGAAAGTGGAACAACTTCATTGATCTTAATCAAGCCTATTATTTGATCCAGGTCAAGTTATGTTAATTATAAGTGCCTTAATTTTGTGTAAAATTAAAATACCATGAATAAAATAGCATTAGTAGTTGGCGCAAGTGGCATAGCAGGAAGTAATTTAGCCGAAAGCCTGATTGCAAAAGGCTGGGAAACTTATGGCCTGGCCAGAACACCTAATCAGGAAATTGAAAACCTAAAGCCGGTTGCAGCAGATCTTTTAGACATTAACAGCCTTAAATCATCCTTATCTGAAATAAGGCCGACCCATATTTATATTACCACCTGGATGCGTAATGATACAGAGGCAGAAAACATACGGGTTAACAGTTTGATGATACGCAACCTGCTGGATGTATTATCCGAAAAAAAATCAGTTGAACATGTGGCATTGGTTACCGGGTTAAAACATTACCTAGGTCCGTTTGAAGCCTATGCCAAAGAAGGATTTTTACCCGAAACGCCATTAAGAGAGGAACATCCAAGACTGGAAATGGAAAACTTTTATTATGCACAGGAAGATGAAGTATATGCAGCAGCAGAACGTGATGGTTTTACCTGGAGTATCCACCGTCCACATACGGTTATTGGTAAAGCTGTAGGCAACGCCATGAATCTTGGAACTACTTTAGCAGTATATGCATCAATATGTAAGGAAACTGGTCACATTTTTAAATGGCCAGGTTCTGCAGCACAATGGAACGGACTTTCGGATGTAACTGATGCGAAAGTACTGGCAGAGCATTTAATTTGGGCATCAACAACCGATGCGGCCAGAAATGAAGCTTTTAATGTTGTTAATGGAGATGTATTCCGTTGGAGCAGATTATGGAAACGGATAGCAGCCTATTTTAATGTAGAATCTTCAGGATTTGAGGGCAACATTCAGCCTCTTGAACAAGTATTGGCTAATGATGCAGCTACCTGGCAACAAATTGCCAAAAAGTATAATCTGAAAGAAGATAATTTAAACCGACTGGCGTCGCCCTGGCATACAGACCTTGATTTGGGCAGGCCAATTGAAGTAATGACTGATATGGCTAAAAGCAGAAAACTGGGTTTTACCATATTTCAAGATACCGAGGAATCCTTTTTTCAATTATTCGAAAAATTACGTGCTTCGAAATTAATTCCTTAAAACAACCATTAATAAATTAAGGAGCGCTTGCAATTGTGTATGATTGCAGGCACTTCTTTATTTGTGATAACATTTTACCTCTTCCATTTTTTACCCCTATCTTTGCACGATAATTCTATAATATGTCAGACGAGAAAATAATCTTTTCAATGGCCGGGGTAAATAAAATTTACCCTCCACAAAAACAGGTTTTAAAAAATATTTACCTTTCTTTCTTTTACGGTGCAAAAATTGGTGTTATCGGTCTAAACGGCTCGGGTAAATCATCTCTTTTAAAAATCATTGCTGGTTTAGATAAATCTTATCAAGGTGAGGTTGTTTTCTCTCCAGGTTACTCGGTGGGTTATTTGGCACAAGAGCCGATTTTAGACCCTAGAAAACGGTGCGCGAAGTGGTTGAAGAAGGTGTGGCAGAAGTAACTGCTATTTTAAAAGAATATGAGGAAGTAAACGAAGCTTTTGGCTTGGAAGAAAACTATTCTGATCCTGATGCCATGGATAAATTGATGGCCAGACAAGGTGAGCTTCAGGATAAAATTGATGCTTTAGGTGCCTGGGAAATCGATTCGAAATTGGAGAGGGCAATGGATGCTTTGCGTTGTCCGGATCCTGAAACCAAAATCGGTGTATTATCAGGTGGTGAACGCCGTCGGGTGGCCATGTGTCGTTTGTTGCTTCAACACCCTGATGTATTGCTTTTGGATGAGCCTACCAACCACTTGGATGCTGAAAGTATCGACTGGTTAGAGCAATTTTTACAAAATTACGAAGGAACCGTTATTGCAGTAACCCACGATAGGTATTTCTTAGATAACGTTGCCGGATGGATTTTGGAATTAGACCGTGGCGAAGGTATTCCATGGAAAGGAAATTACAGCAGCTGGTTAGATCAGAAAGCAAAACGTTTATCTCAGGAAGAAAAAACAGAGAGCAAACGCCAAAAAACGTTGGAGCGTGAGCTAGAATGGGTACGTATGGCCCCTAAGGCACGTCATGCAAAATCTAAAGCCCGTTTAGCCAACTACGATAAATTAGCTTCAGAAGACGGCAGAGAAAGAGAAGATAAATTAGAGCTTTTTATCCCTGCCGGGCCGCGTTTGGGCAATGTAGTGATCGAAGCTACTAATGTTACCAAAACTTATGGCGATAAGGTATTGTTCGATAACTTGAATTTCTCACTTCCACCTGCAGGTATTGTGGGCATTATTGGCCCCAACGGTGCTGGTAAAACCACATTATTCCGTTTAATTACCGGGCAGGAAGAAGCTGATGCTGGTACTTTCCGTGTTGGTGAAACGGTAGAATTGGGTTATGTAGATCAGATGCACAATGATTTGGATGCCGATAAAACGGTATACGAAAATATTACCGATGGCTTAGACAATATCCAGTTGGGTACTAAAGCGGTTAACGGGCGGGCATATGTATCGAAATTTAACTTTAATGGTGGCGATCAGCAAAAAAAGGTAGGCATTCTATCGGGTGGAGAACGTAACCGCGTACACCTGGCCATTACCCTGAAAAAAGGAGCTAACGTATTGCTGCTGGATGAGCCAACCAACGATATCGACGTAAATACTTTACGTGCATTGGAAGAGGCATTAGAAAACTTTGGTGGCTGTGCCGTGGTGATCAGTCACGACAGGTGGTTCCTGGATCGGATCTGTACGCACATCCTGGCTTTCGAAGGCAACTCAGAAGTTTATTTCTTCGAAGGTAATTATTCAGATTATGAAGAAAACCGCAAAAAACGTTTGGGTGATGTTACACCGAAACGCATTAGATATAAGAAATTAGATTAATAAAAGTCCCGGCGAAAACCGGGACATTTTTAGTTATTGCCCAGGCGTAAACAACTAAAGCTGCAAAGCCTACCAATCTTAATAATTGGCGATAATTAACGTAAGCAAAAAAGTGTTTGGTTTTAAGTTTTGGTTTAATCCCAAAATAAAAACTAAGCAACATGCAAACCATACTTAAGCTGAGTAAGACTGGAACATAATTAGCCGAAAAAAGCTGTGTTTCAAATCTGGTTGATTGATTAATTAAAACCAATAAAAGGAATAAAAACCCTAAACCAAGGGTGATCATTTCCATTTTTTTATTTGTTGTAATTTCTGCTTTATTCACCATTTACGGATATCTTTTTAGAGCCATCGGTAAATGAATTGTTACATTTTTTTTAATATCAACATCACAACATCTTAGTTTATAACCTAGTGTCTGTTCTTTAAAGCTTTTTTAATCGCAAGCTCCGTTACACCTTCCATGATTTTATAACCGGCAAAATTGGGGTGAACACCATCAACGGTTAACTCAGCACGTTGTCCTTTTCGTTCATCAACCAAGGGTGTCCAATAATCCAAAACAGTATAATTTTTCTCTTTGGCATAGGCTACAATTCTTTCGTTTAAATCCACAATAAGATCTGCTGCCTTAATACTTTTATTCCAAGGATACTCGTAAACTGGCAAATATTTACAGAGCACAACTTTTATATGATGTAACCTTGCCAGTTCTGCCATCGACTTTACATTATCCATAATTTTATCAATGGTAACATGGCCCGTATTGCCTGCAATATCATTACTACCTGCTAAAATAATTACCACTTTAGGTTTTAGGTTAATCACATCCTGCCGGAAACGGATCAATAGCTGTGGCGAAATCTGCCCACTTATTCCCCTATCCAAATAAGGCTTATTTTCGAAATATTCAGGGTCCTTTTGCTTCCAGAATTCGAAAATTGAGCTTCCTAAAAAAACAACTCTTTTTTCCTTTCTGGTGGGAGCTGGCAAAAGTTCATTCTCTTTTTGATATTTGGTTAAAGCTGCCCAATCATCGGCAAAATTTTCTTTTTTCTGCTTATTATTTAGCGAATCTGTTTTGGCATCCTGGGCAAATAATTTAGTTGTAGCGGTTAATAAAAGAAAGAGTATGATTTTTCTTTTCATGGGATATGGAATTGTACAGAAATGCTAAACTAATTATTTCTGGTTTAAAATATCTCATTTCCATTTAAATTTACATCCGAACGGCCTTTTTTATTACCGAACTGGCTCAAATTATAGCTCAATGTAGCCTGTACAAAACGACTGATAAAACGTGTTCTATTTTCGGAAATGGAATTATTGCTGATACTGGTACTAAAAAGTGAACCCTGGTTAAATAAATCATTCGCCTGTATTGAGAAAACGAGCTTATTTCCTTTCAAAAAGGAGGTGTTTAATCCCATGTTCACCAGTAAAGGGTTTCCGGCATATAAACTATAACCAAAATTCAAACTCTTAGAGGCCGAAGCATTAATTCTGAAACGTTTGCTTGGAATCCAGCTACCTCCCCCACTTAAGGCCAAAACTTGTACATTTTTAATGTTCTGGTTCATTACAGAATAGGTATTAGAGCTAAAACTATAAGAAATACTGCTGTTAAAAACATATTTCTTCTGATTTAAGTTAAACCTGAAACCGTTTGAAATATTAATTCCACTACTGCGGTTTAACACATTATCCGTATAAAAAACATTGCGGCTGTAAGCAATATTCCCGTTTAAGGATAAAGAAAGTTTATTATCCAACATCCTTTTATTAAATGAATAGTTACCACCCACATTGTAAATGCCATTCACGTTTTCGTATGTAGTTTGCTGTTTCAGGCTATTTAGGGTATCCCGCAGAAAAATGGTATTGCTCACTACACTATTAAAGGCAAAATTACCAGATAAACCTGCCATAATACTCAATCCTGATTTCAGGCTAAACCTGTTATAGCTCAAATCGGCAGTATGGCTCGAGGTGGCCTTTAAATCAGGGTTGCCAATAATAAGATTTTGCACATCATTATTGTTCCTGATGGGTTGAAGCTTATTAAAATCGGGCGAACTGGTGTAACCATTATAACCAAAACTCAAATTTCCGTTTTCTTTAATCTGATAACTTAAATTGGCAGATGGCGAAAAATTTAGCTGATAATTTTTTAGCTCCTGTCCGGTATTCTGATATTTACCAATAATGATACTTGGCGAAAAATTAAGTCCCAAATTATAACTGATCCGCTTTGCATTGGTATTGTAACCTATACTAAAATTCTGGTTAATAAAGTTCGATACGTAATCCTGCCCAAGCGAATCGACTACAAATTTATTTCCAAAGGGATTGGTTACCGTAGTAGTTTGCAAATTCTGACTTCTGCTGACTGAAAAACGATATGACATATTAATAAAACTATATCCTGTACTATCGCTTGCTTTTTTTAATGAATTGGAAAACTGAATGTTACCACCAAAATTAGCGTTTGAAGTGTTATTATCTACCAAGCGGTTTAAAAGCGAATCTTTAACCAAGATATTGGTGGTTTCGTTATAATAGCGGATAACATCGTTGATGGTGCTGTTAGAACTGCCGCCGCTGGTACCAAAATTAAAACCTAAAGATAAAGATTGCTTATTGTTAGCCAATCGGCGCGACCAATTGATACTTCCGTTAACATTTGGATTGCTATTTTTTGAACCTGTGTTGGAAATGAGATCCTGTTTTATAAAACCTGTTTTATTTGATGTAGTAAGCGCATAATTTCTGGTATTTGCCAAAGCCCCGGCAAGTGATACATTGAAATAATTCTTTTTGGTAGCCCCATTTAAACCAAGGTTAATATTATTATTTAAAGAATTTGAGCTGTTGGCACTCTCCCGCAAATCGTAAATGGTTCCTTGTGGATTAAATGTTTCCAGATAATTACTTTGTATGGATTTATTTATGCCGCTGCTGAAATTATAACCTCCGTTGATACTAAATTCTTTCGAGATTTTATCCCTGATATTGCCGTTAAGGCCGCCATTGTTTAATTTGGCAAATTCGTTATTGGTAATTCCATAACGCCCACCAAAACCTATCTGTTTGGTTTTTTTCCAGATGCTTCCGTTGCCGCCTAAATTATGGGCATTATTTGTTGCCGAACTTACGTTTACCCCTCCAAAAACGCCTTTATCCATTCCAGGTTTGGTTACAAGATTTAGCATTTTTTGTGGTGTACCCGTTTTAATTCCCGTAAAATTGGCTTCGTCGCCATAATCATCTATCACCTGGAGTTTAGCAATAATCTCTGCCGGCAATTGCCTGATGTAATCTTCAACATTGCTTGTAAAAAAATCTTCGCCATTAACCCGCAGCTTGGTCATTTTTTTTCCCATGGCAGTAACCGCACCTTTATCATCTACCTCAATGCCCTGAAGCTGTTTTAAAAGATCTTCTACTTTATCATTTTCCCTAACCGTGTAGGCGCCGGCATTGTATTCAATGGTATCTTTTTTGATTTTAATGGGATCTACCTTTACTTTAACTTCTACATCTTCCAACCTGATGGTTTCCATTTTAAGTATAATGGGTTCTAAAACCATGCTTTTTTTTGAAGATTCAAATTCATAAACAGAAGCAAAGGGCTTATAACCCAGCGCAGTAATACTGAGGTAGAATTTGTTGTGGCCAACTTTTGGGAATGTAAAATTACCCCTGGAGTCAGAATTAGACCGCAGGGTATCTTTATCGTTAATTAACCGGATACTAACACCCTCAATGGGCTTTTTTAAAGAATCGATTACATTGCCACTAATTTTAAACTGAGACTGAGCGAGAGCGTTAAAAGAGAGCGTGATCAGTATAAAAAATATTAAAAAGCATATATTATTGCTTTTTCTCATCCCTCGGACCTCTTTTATAAATTACTAAACCATTTAAAAAATTACGTAAAATCTGATCGCCGCAAGGTTTAAAATTTTCATGATCTTCATTTCTAAAAATATCTCCCAATTCTGCCTTGGTTACTTTAAAACCTACCAAATCGCAAATGGTAATGATATCTTCTGTTTTTAGTGATAATGCTACCCTTAATTTCTTTAATATATCGTTATTGCTCATGCTTTTTATAAATGATTGAATTGTTGAAGGATTGATTGACTGATTGCGCTAATATTAAGGTTGTAAAAGGTGTAAAATAACCAATAAGCCAATGATTAATGAGCCAAACTAACTCGCTACTTCTAATTTAAGTTTTTTCCCTTTAATTTTTTCTCCGCTTAATGTTTTCAGCAATTTTTCGACTTTATTCCTTTTAACAGCCACATAACTGGTGGTATCTTTAACCTCGATAAGGCCTAAATCCTCTTTTCCTAAATTACCTTTTTGTAAAAATAAACCAACAATATCTATTTTGTTAATTTTATCTTTCTTACCGTGGGCCAGATATAAAGTTACCCAGTCACTAGCTTCGGGCAACTTATATTTATCTGATAAAATTTCTTCTTCAATATCATCAGGTAAATATTTATAGTTTTCTTCGGTGGTTAAAATGGCGTATGCTGTTCCTTTTGCATGCATACGTGCCGTTCTACCATTGCGGTGAATGTACGCATCCTCTGTATAAGGTAACTGGTAATGCACAATATGTTCTACTTCAGGTATATCTAAACCGCGAGCGGCGAGGTCTGTTGTAATTAAAATCCTATGGCTGCCATTTCTAAATTTTAGTAAAGCTTTTTCACGGTCGATTTGCTCCATGCCACCATGAAATACATCGTGCCCTAAACCATTATCAAAAAGTAAATCACTGATGCGGTCTACCGTTTCCCTATGGTTGCAGAAAACCAAAGTATTTTTATCACCAATTTTACTCAACAACCTAAAAAGATAATCCAGTTTATCGGCTGCAGGCGCAGTAATTTTTTTAAGCTTTAAATCGGGTTTAGCTTCTATATTTTTTGAAAAATCGACTTCAACCGCAGCATTTAGTTTCACAAATGGAGGAATTTCTTCCATTTTAGTTGCTGAAGTAAGCATGCGCTGTTTTAACGAGCGCAACGAACCAATGATATATGACATATCTTTCTCAAAGCCAAACTCGAGCGATTTATCGAATTCATCCAAAACCAAAGTTTCGATAAATGATTCATCAAAATTCTGATGTTCCAGATGGTAAGCTATCCTTCCGGGCGTTCCTATAAGTACGGCAGGCGGATGTGCAAGATTATTTTTTTCTATCCTTACGGCATGGCCACCATAACAGCAGTTTACTTTAAATGAAGTACCCATTTGTTTAAAAACCTGCTCAATTTGAAGCGCCAGTTCCCTTGAAGGAACTAAAACCAAAGCCTGAACACCTTTAACACCCATTTTTAGGTTGGAAAGTAAGGGCAATAAAAAGGCTAATGTTTTTCCTGAACCGGTGGGCGCAATCAATATTACATCTTTACCAGTTTTAGCTGCTTTTAAAGAAGATTCCTGCATCTCATTAAGTGCAGAAATATTTAGTTTTTTTAAGGCATTTTCTATCATTCCGCCATAAAGGTAATCATTTACATTTAGGGCAAAAAGAGACTGAAAATTATGGTTTGAAAAATCTGTTTCTGAGTTTACGAAGAGTAGAAAAATTTAATCTTTTATCCAAAAGCATTAACATGCTACCACGTTTAGACATTGAAGATTGTACTTTTTCATTAATAGCATCAACTGAAGATAAAATACTGTCAGCCAGTTCATCTGCAAATTTATTGGCCCTGCTATTTTGCAATAATTGAAGTTCTTGAATTAATTCTGCTCTCATAACTTAGAATTTTTAATGAATGTACAAATATTAACGGGCCGAATTATGATTTGTTTCATTAAATTATAATAGCATTCAAACTATTTTAACTAACTTGTTGATAACTAAATTTTTGTTAGCAAATAAACAACCTACACTTAACATATATTTAATTCATAGCACCTATTTTTATAAAAACCTGATTACCATTCGTTAACCTCAAAAACACAACTGTATGACGTGGAAAAAATTTAGTGGTGAAATTATTCAATCTTCAATCCTCGAAGAAGTAGAAAATGCGATTATCAGAGAAAGTGAAAACGGATATAAGCTTAAAGTTTGCATCGGTACAGATTCGCAGGTAAAAGGCACTGTAACCGATTTTGCAACCGTAATTGTATTGTTAAGAGAACATCATGGTGGCTTTATGTACATCCATCAGGAAAAGAGCACTCAACAGGTAAGTATTAAAGAAAGAATGTTAATGGAAGTGCAGAAATCTATTGAAACTGCCTATTCTATCTGCGATTTGCTCGATATTTATGATGTGGCTTTAGAAGTCCATGCAGACATCAACACCAATCCATCATTTAAATCTAACAAAGCACTTAACGATGCTATGGGTTATATTTTAAGTATGGGATTCATCTTTAAAGCCAAACCAGAAGCTTTTGCCAGCTCTACGTGCGCTGATAAAATGGTGCATTAGCGAAAAGCTTTGACAAATTCTGTCAGAATGCTAGAAATTTGTCAAAGCTGATCATTTTAGGCAATAAGTTTGGGGTTAGAGGTCAGGAGCCAAAAGGCCCTCATGTCAAATATCGACAAGAATCTGTAAGCAGGTTATTGATAGATTCCTGTGGCTTATAGACCTTCATTGCATTCCGATAGGGATTAATGATGTCTTTGTACCCAACTCCGTGACCTTTGCGCTTTTTCTTTGCATTCTTTGCGGTTAAATACAACAAAATAGCATCTTTTCTGTTGTATTCTCAAAATAAGAACTTGAAAACGTACAGACTAGAATTTACCCAAAAACTTCCAATTGATTTGGATGCTGCCTGGGATTTTTTTTCCTCGCCAATGAACCTGGCAGAAATTACACCCAAGGATATGACATTTGATGTTACCACGCCAAACATGCGCAACACTAAAATGTACCCTGGCCTGATTATCACCTATAAGGTTTCACCATTATTCGGGATTAAATTAAATTGGGTAACTGAAATTACGCATGTTAAAGATAAAGAATACTTTATAGATGAGCAGCGTTTTGGTCCTTTTGCATTTTGGCATCACCAGCACCGTTTCGAAAAAGTAGATGGTGGCGTATTGATGCACGATACTTTACACTATAGTGTAGGTTGGGGACCACTTGGTTTAGTTGCGAATGCAATAATTGTTGAAAATAAAATAAACGAAATTTTTAAATTCCGTTATCAGAAAGTTGAAGAGTTATTTGGCAAGTTTTAGCTTTTATAAATTACCATTTTTTGGTAGAAATGGTTTCAGTTTTTTTGCTGGCTTTTTCTACCCTTTTAGTAGCTAAATATTTTTTAAAATCATCACCAAATTTCTCTATTTTGTTGTAGGCACTATTTACAATATCTTTCCATGCGCCTGCACTAAGTTTACCTGACGTGCGCTCTAAAGGTGTGCCTATTTTTGTTGAGGCAACAAAATTTCCATAACGGTCGCGCTTGTATGGAATAAACAACAAATCGGTTAACCAAAATCTATATTTTCCATTACGGGCTTCAAACACAAAATTATAGCTCACTTCTCCACTCGGATGGCCCACCACCAACACGGTCTTATCAACAATTATAGTTCCTTTAGCCAACACAGAAGAATCAGTGATGCTTTGCTGCAACATCGTTTTTTTATTGGCAAGGTTAATAAAAGATTTAGCCCTTTGAACAAGGGTATCTTTACTCAGCAATTGCGAATCGACAACTTTATAGTAAATAAACTTACCGTTATCATCTTTTATAAATTGTTTTTGCTGGGCAGAAAGATCAATTGAAAATGCAATAAAAAAAACAAGAATAATGTATTTCATCAGAATGGATTAATGGGCAAACAGCGTTTAAAGATATTAAAAAGCCGTCCGGGTTTTACCACAGGACGGCTTAATATTACAAATATATTTCCTTAAAAAGCATAAACAGCTGCTAATGAGAACTGACCAGCATTTGGTGCAGCAGCGCCACTTTTGTTATAAAAGGGTTTATCTCCACTATGATCTAATCTCACTTCTGGAATAAAAGTTAAACCACCTGATTTAATGTTGGCGGTAAAAGTTACAGCAGTATATTTTACTCCCTGAACCGGACCTGCATCTTTAAACTTAAAATATTCGCCTCTTAAACCTAAAGTTACACCATCTGCAACAGCATATTGAGGATAAAGTGCAGCACCCGCATAACCGCCACCATCATTGTCAATATCATAGTTTGCGGCATTTAATCCCAACTTAAATTTTTCTGTAATTTGGTAAGAAGTTGTTAAATCTTCGATAGTACCATAACCACCTGCACCCGCACCAGATAACACGTTAAGGTAAGCTGTCCAGCCTTCAACCGGAGCTACCATTAACTGGCCACCTACAGCAGATACACCACGGCTTGCGCTGTAAACATTCCAATCGTTAAATACCCCAGCCATTAAACTTACTTTATCAGAGAATTTATAAGTAGCCTTAATACCTGCATTTTGGAATGGACCATTGGTAAACAGATATGATGTAGAATAGTTAAAATTTCCAACCGGAGAAATTACTTCGTAACCAATAAAGGTTCCCATGTATCCGGCAGTCATTGAAAACTGATCGGTAAAATCATAATTCACATATAAATTTTGTATGTGAAATGATGAGCCTCCTGCAGCAGCATCCAGAATGGATTGAGTTTGACCTCTTGGCCCGAAAGAGAGCTCCCCAACAAATGAGGCTTTACCTGTTTTTTTCTTAAGCGCAATATCTATCATTCCCAGTGAAACCGAATTATGGTCTGACGCAAATGATGTGGTAATGTTTTTTGGGTTCTTCGCGAAATCATATTTAAAATAGGTATCAACCGACCCTGAAATCTCAAGTGGTGATGTGGTGGTTTCCTGTGCCATGGCACAGCTAGCGCTGGCCATTGCGAAAATAGCAGTTAAAAGTTTCTTCATGTTTGAGCTTGATTTGAGTTTAGATATTATATAATCCTTAAGAAATTGATTCTGTTAATGGACTGTTTCTTTCTACATAGATGGCTTTTTCTTCAACCAACAATGTACCTTGAGAGTATTTCTCATCATGTTGAGAAGCATCAAGTCCTAATTCTTCTTCTTCTTCAGAAACCCTGATCGGATTGATAAGGTTAACCAATTTGAAAATCACGAATGATACCACAAAACTGAACAAGATTACGATTACAGCACCTTTTAACTGAGTGATAAAGAAAGTTCGGGTTACCGTAAAACAAGCCATCAGCACCAGCAGCATTCACTGTTTTGGTTGCAAAAACACCAGTTAACAACATACCAACAATACCTCCAACACCATGGCAAGGGAAAACATCCAAAGTATCATCCAAACTTGTTTTTTGTTTCCAAGAAACCACAAGGTTTGAAATTACCGCAGCAATGGCACCAATGAATATACTTGATGAAATACTTACAAAACCAGCACCAGGGGTAATGGCCACTAAACCAACTACCGCACCGATACAGAAACCTAAAACTGAAGGTTTTTTACCTCTTGCTACATCGAAAAACATCCATGATAAACCCGCAGCACCTGCAGCAGTATTTGTAGTTAAAAATGCTGAAACAGCTAAACTACCTGCACTTAATGCCGAACCCGCATTAAAACCGAACCAACCGAACCATAGTAAACCAGTACCTATTAATACATATGGAATATTTGCTGGCGGAACTTCTTTATGCTCCAGGTGAGATTTTCTGCGTTTCAAAACCAATGCACCAGCTAAAGCAGCCATACCTGCAGAAATGTGAACTACCGTACCTCCTGCAAAGTCTAAAACACCCATTTTAAACAGGAAACCCTGTGGATGCCATGTCCAGTGGGCCAATGGCGAATAAACGAAGATTGCGAATAAAACAATAAATAAGATATACGATGTAAAACGGATACGTTCTGCAACAGCACCAACCACCAAACCTGGTGTTATAATGGCAAACATTGAATTGAAACAC
Organism: Pedobacter sp. AC402; assembly: GCF_979252805.1. NCBI lineage: Bacteria > Pseudomonadati > Bacteroidota > Sphingobacteriia > Sphingobacteriales > Sphingobacteriaceae > Pedobacter > Pedobacter sp. AC402. Next base: position 177,110 of record NZ_CEEDAI010000001.1, read on the forward strand.
AGCAAATAAAGAAAGCGGGATAGTTAAATCTGCTCCACCTTGTAAATGTGGTGCTCCAGAGTTTACACCTTTAAAGAACAGAAATGTTGATGGATTTCCGATAAAACCGCCAATGGTATCACCAAAAGCTAAACTAAAACCAACAACTGTCCATAAAACCGTAATTACTCCAGCCGCTACAACACTTTTAATCATGGTAGACAATACATTTTTACGGTGAACCATACCACCATAGAAAAATGCAAGGCCTGGTGTCATTAAAAATACAAGCGCAGAAGCGATTAATATGAATGCGATATCTGGCCCACTATACTTGCCTTCGTCGAAATTTGGAAGAAGTGGAATAAATAGAGCGAAAATTGCGACGATCATTAATATCGCAAAGGGCGCAAACTGTTTAAAGGAGAATTTACTCATAGTTTTTAGTTTAATTTGTTAGTAGTGTTTAAATAATCGATTTTTTGGTTATTTATTTTTCTAAAAATACGACTTAATGTAATTTTTACACCATAAAATTGAAATATTCTAATAAAAACAGATGATTTTTATAAAACAAAGCAAAAAAGACCTCCAAAAATAAAAATAATAAAAATTTAGACAGATTTCAATGCAACTTTTTAATAAAAACAAAATCACATATTAACCATGTTTTATATGATTTTACCTAAAATTTATAAAAAATTAGCCTGAAAATGATTATAAAAAGAAAAAACCCATGAAATTTCATGAGTTTTTAAAATAATTATTATAAAATTTAATTTTTTAAGAAAAATATGCAGAACCTTGAATTACCCCCCTTTTTTCGATTTCTTTATCCATATAGGTCTGAATTGCTGATTTATTAAGTCCCAATTGGGTGCAATTAATAAATCCCAATCAGAAATACCAAAAAGTCGCTGAATTACAATATCAGGCCGTAGAAGCGGAATCAACTCACAAAGTAAATCTGTATATTCTTCAAGAGAAAACAGTTTAAAGGGCTCTTTTTTATACTTTGCCCCCATAATAGAACCTTCTACCACATGAAGATGATGAAATTTAACAAACTTAATTTGAGGAAAACGGTTGATCTCATGAATATAACCCCGCATCTGCTCTCTTGTTTCCACAGGGGAAGCCAAAAATGGTATGCACACACAAATCGAGTTTACTATCTTTCAATAGTTCTACAGCTGCAACAAATTCGCCATGACTGCAGCCTCTGTTTATCTGATCGAGGGTTTCATCATAGATAGATTCCATGCCCATTTCTAAATCCACATCAAAACGATCAGTATAGCTTTCTAATAAAGCTACTTTTTCTGCATCGATACAATCCGGACGTGTACCTACTGCAAAACCGACAATATCTTCGGTATTGACAGATAATGCTTCATCGTACATCATTTTTAAATAATGTACAGGCGCATAGGTATTGGTATTTGGCTGAAAATAAACGATATACTTATCAGCTCGATATGAAGTTTTAGCCCTTAACATGCCTTCGGCAAGCTGATCTTTAATATTTGGATTTTTACGGGAAGGCTCAGGTGTAAAAGAATCTACATTACAATATGTACATCCACCATAACCCTTGCTTCCATCACGGTTAGGACAGGTAAAGCCGCCATCTACAATAACCTTAAATACACGTTGCCCTTTATACTTCTCGCGTAAATGCGTTCCGTAATTTTTATAACCCTTTATCCCTGAATCTACTAGTGTTCCCATTATTTGCAAAAATACGGTTTTTGTTGGATACGCAGGGTTAGATTTGAGAGATTAGATGTAAGATTTGAGATTGGGCGTACTATTTGTGGTTGGTAACGATTAGTTCTATAAATTTTGAATTATATTTTTCATTTATCAGGCTGCTCACCAAACATCTTTTCGAAATCTGCTTTGCTTTTTATGTAAGATGAGTAATTCCTTATATTGTAATTAGAAATATAAACTATGAATTCAGCTTCGTTGCTATACTTAGATTTACCCTCGTCATTTATTAGGCTGTAAAAGCTATTCCTTTTATCGGGTACTTCATAATAAAACCTCACCCATATTCTTTAACCACCTCATTTACCTTTCTCAAAACGTTCCTTAAATTCTTCTTTAGGCATGATGTACGTTAAGTACTGTTCAACATTATATTTAAATTGATTTTCAGTAATATCAACATTCCATCCGTCCTCTGGACCTCTGGCTTTACTGATTGAATCAGGAAGGTCCTCCCTTACCCTGAAAACAGGTATTGGTTTATTAGGAGTACCATAATGATTACTATTGAGTTCATCTTTATTGATTGTTATTATTATTCTCTTGCCGCGTAAAGAAGTCGGAAAGGCAAATCCTTTATCATCAGGATAATAAAAAAAAGTAATCTCTAGGTATTTTTTCATAGATTTTTCTTTAAAAAAAATTTTGTAAATACTCTCTTGTGGAGATAATAAAGATGCTTTATACTGAGTATCTCTGAAATCTAATTGTTCAGGAAATAAAATCCTTAGTTCTACACAATTATCTATATATACAGGAATCGCATTTTTTGAATCATTATCTTTTTTTGAAAAGATAGTTAACCCCATAAATTATTAATGGAAATATGATTAATACACCTACAGCCCAGCCAATTGCTTGTGAGATTTGCTTATTCATTTACAGATTGAAACTATTATTTCTTTTCAAACCTCTCCTGAAATTCTTCTTTCGGCATAATGTAGGTTAAGTACTGTTCTACATTATATTTAAATTGATTTTCAGTAATATCAACATTCCATCCATCTTCTGAACCTCTGGCTTTACTTATCGAATCTGGTAGATCTTCTCTTACTCTAAAAACAGGTATTGGATTGTCGGGGGTACCATATTTAGGATCATCTAAATCATCTTTATTTATAGTTAACAATACAATTTTTTCTTTCATCACAGAACGAAAAGCAAGTCTTTTGTCCATTGGGAAGTTAAAAAATTTTATCACAAGAAATTTATTCATAGATGATTCCTTAAAGGTCAAATTGTAGATAGATTCTTTTGGAGCCAGAAGTGAAGAGGTATAGCTTGTTGTTTTTAGATTTAAAGATTTAGGGATAAATAGCCTGTACTCGGAACAGTTTTGTATGTATTTTGACATAGCCTTACTACCATTATTAAATTTATCTTTAAAAAAATAATTAATTCCATAAATTATTAAGGGAAATATGATTAATACACCTACAGCCCAGCCAATTGCTTGTGAGATTTGCTTATTCATTTACAGATTGAAACTATTATTTTTTTTTCAAACCTCTCCTGAAATTCTTCTTTCGGCATAATGTAAGTTAAGTACTGTTCTACATTATATTTAAATTGATTTTCGGTAACATCAACATTCCATCCATCGTCTGAACCTCTGGCTTTACTGATTGAATCAGGAAGGTCTTCTCTTACTCTAAAAACAGGTATTGGATTGGCCTTTGTTCCATATTTTAAATTTTTTAAATCATCTTTATTGATAGAAATAATTATTTTTTTGTTATGCAATACCGTGGTAAACTTAGACGCTTCAAAGTCAGGATAATTAAAGAACATAATCTGGCAATGCTTATTCAGTATACTATCAAAAAAAGATATTTTATATATACTACCCTACAGGACTTTGCCAATGAAGTAGAATATTGAGAATATGATAATTTTAGATCTGTATATTTAGGAAAACTTGTACAAATAAGTACAAATCTCTCCAAATATTCATTTATATGTTCTTTTGCCTCATTCGTTTTGGATTTGAACAAAATGTTAACCCCATAGATTATTAAAGGGATTATGACTAATACGCCTATAGCCCAACCAATCACCTGTGATATTTGCTTATTCATTATAAATTGAAAATATTATTTCTTTTCAAACCTCTCCTGAAATTCTTCTTTCGGCATAATGTAAGTTAAGTACTGTTCTACATTATATTTAAATTGATTTTCAGTAATATCAACATTCCATCCATCTTCTGAACCTCGATTTCTACTTATCGAATCTGGTAGATCTTCAACTACCCTGAAAACCGGAACTGGATTGGCCTTTGTTCCATATTTTAAATTTTTTAAATCATCTTTATTTATAGAAATAATTATTTTTTTGTTATCCAACGCGTCGCTAAAAGACATTGATTTTATTAATGGGTAGTTAAAAAAAGTTATTTCTAAGTACTTATTCAAAGATGGTTCTTTAAATAAAATTTTGTATATACTTTCTTTTGGATTTAATAGGGATGTAGAATAATGCTTAAATGAAGTTGTATATTCAGGATAGACAGGAAAATGTAATTTTATATTTTCACAATTTGACACGTAAGCAATAATCGCATGAGAAGCATTATTTTTATTTGGTTTAAAAATATAGCTAATCCCATAAATTATTAAAGGAAATACAACCAGTACGCCGATAGCCCAGCCAAGGGCTTGTGATATTTGCTTATTCATTATGGTCTAAGTGCTATAATTCCTATGTTATTTTTATTATCTTGTTTATTAAAATCTGATGCTGCAAAATATGACTCATCAGCCTTAGCCAATTCATAACTATCCGATCCTCTATCAACCAGATAATTTGCTATGGCTCCAGCTACTCCCTTTGCTAAACCTTTCCAAAACTCAGGCCCTATAAAAGCCGTTCTGGCGCTTGGATACATCCTCGATAAACGCATTGCAGTTAGCTCCGCAGCTTCCAACTCCAGCTATATTCCCTTCTGCTCTCAATAAGGCTGCCTGTAAATTATGTTGGGCAATTTCTTGGGTAATAGCTTTATTTTCAATAGTTAATTTCACTCCACTTTCAACCATTGCCCCACTTACTCCCAAAGGCTGATTTACCAGACCTTCAGTTTTTGCTGCATCACCCACATCGCTCCACCTCCAAATAGGAAGATTCTTTTTTGCTGCTTCCTCCTTGCTGTTTTCACCATCTACATAACCATAGACTGCAATAGGTGCAGCAACTAACAAACCTATTGGTGAAAAGGCTGTTGCAGCAGTAATGACACCAATTACTGCTTGAGACGCTAAGTGGGCGTTAATTTCTGCATTATTATTGCTTGTTATTTCTTTAGCAGCGGCTAATGCGATTACCGGATCTATAATAATGGATACCACACCACCTTTAGGACAATTCATTAATGACTGACTGAGTAGTGCTTTTGCTTTATCAATTTTTACAGCACCATGTGGCAGCATCCACTGCCCTTCTAATGTAGCATCACAATCATGCGCCATCTTATAAAATCCAGTAACACCAGCCCCAATACTGGTAGCTGCCGCAGCAAGCATAACACCTGCAGCTACCAAGGCAAGCCCTCCTGTAGCCACGGTAGCTACAGCTAAAGCAGCCACAGCAATTACAGCAGTAAGAATCTGAAGACCACCCCAAAATTTACCTGCAACCTTACACGAAAAAGTATCACTTATTTTTCTGTCATTAACATTTAAAAGTGGTGTTTTCTTACTCGTTAAAATAACCGTTGAAACCCTGGTAATACCAATTTGTAGCGGCTTGCCATTTGTCATATTAGTGCATATCACATTTGCACCTTCATGCACATAAGAATAACTCATTCTATCCTCCTCAATTTGTAATCAATAATTACTTCTACATTATTTTTAACTTCCTCCATTATAAAAACATCAGCCTCCTGAATTAATGATTGAGCTGTATTAATTATCTGCCGTACCTGATATTGAAAGTCATAGCTAGAAAATTTATATCCAACGATAGGTTGAAATTTTTGATCATATTGCTTTTTTACTTCCCCAATATTTATTTCGCTAATATTCATCTTACTTTGCTTCTTTATTTCAACAAATTCTGGTTGTTCAAAAATAATTTCAGAGGAAATATGCAAAGGGACTGCAATCCCTTCAAAAAGTTGCGAGTGATAATTTAGTGTGAATGGTTTAAAAACCTCAGATAAATTAACCAAATATCTATCAAAAAAAAGATCAAAAAATAATTTGGTGTGTATATCTTCAATAAGAAGTTTTTCATCTTTAATTTGTGCCTCAGCTAAGTAAATAAATTTATTGAGCTCAATTTCAGCATTATTAGATCTCAAAAACGAATATCTGTCTTTTAAAACAGCTTTAAAGTTATCCCAACTATTCAATACCTCATTATAATTGAGTATTTTATTTATTTTTCCTGTATCTTGATCAATCTGTACCCTAACATTACATTTTATTGCATCTAAAGATGCAAACAAATCCATTGCATCAGATAAATTAGATGGATTAATTTGAATTATATTATCGAAAAGTGAGACCTCTACAATTAGATTCCCACTATCAATAATATTTTTTACATGAAATTCTCTTTTAGTTGTCGCGTGATTAGTAATAACATTATTAAATTTAGTTGCGACTGTTTGTTCACAACGATATTTTAAGTAAATAGGTTCCTTTTGCTCTGTATTTACTTCCATATGAGATTTTGATTCTACTTTATCAATAATTTCATTTGGCTGCTCATCATCAAAAAATTTAAATCTGCTCATAATTAATTAATATCTACTTGACTACCTGTTATTGTTTGAACCCCAGTTGATGTTTGCGAAATGGTTGTTTTAGAATCAATCACAATGCCATTGCTCGCTTTCGAATCTATATTTTTCGTATCTATTGTTACCACAGTGGTGGCATTTTTACCAATGTTAACAGCATCGCCCGGCTTCTCACCTGCATTTGCGTTAATCACCTGCGTACCCTGAATATTGATCACCTTACCAATAATATCAATCGTTCCATCCTTTTTCATCATAATACTACTTAAACCCGTCTTAATTATTATGGTCTCAGCAGATTCTGCTGTAATCAATCCTGGTTCGTTTTCAATCTTCACAAAGTTTGCCGCATTTGTACCCAGGTTCAGTGCATGGTTTAGATCATCAAAACTTAAAGCACTTCCCTTTCTTGAAGTCATGCCCTTAATGTTACTATTTTTAAATCCTTTACTATCCCCACTCTTTCCATGGTAAACACTACCCATTACTACAGGCCTGGCTACATTACCTTCTTCGAATGCAATTACCACCTGGTCGCCTTTTTCAGGAATGACATGGAAACCCCTGTTTTTTCCGGTATCGCCACTACCTGCATTAGGGCTAACAACCCTTAACCATTCAGTAGGGTCGTTGGTTTGGCATTCCCACTTAAATTTCACTTTAATCCGGCCCTGCCCTTGCGGATCGTCGTTATCAACCACATCTGCCAGCTGCATATCCGAATGTGGTTTCTCATAATTTTTAACCATCAAACGTTCAGTTGTAGCTACTAAGCCTTCGAAAGTGTTGCTGTATTTGCCTGTTCCATCTATTTGGTGATTGATGGAGGTAATTAAAAACTTCCCTAGGCTCTCTGTTGCAAAAGCCAGCATCTTTCCTGATACTCATGGTTATTTCGGCAATGCTTCCAATACTGAGTAACGCATTATCGCCACCTGCATTTATCTTTAATAGTTCGCTAATATGGGCCTTTTCCTCATTTTCTACATGTCTTTTGATATCATTGCCATTATCAACCCGAATTAATGAAGGTTGATTAAAGGTTTTGCTGTACATCGAATTGGAGGCCTTAATGGCATGCGCCAGATCTGGATTTCCGTCAGCTTTACCACTACTTTCACTATGCAGCATTTCATCCTGCTTAGGATTATAGGCAAAACGCTTATATTTTATCGGCGAAACTTCCATGGCATATTGCAGGTTATGCACATCGCGACCATAAAAGAGCGCTATTTCTTTCTGATCGTCAGGCTTGCCAAAATTAAGCTGCCTGCCATCATAATAAAACCACTCATGGTATTCACCTGAAAGGCGGTTTAAAAATGCAAAATCACTCTCCCGGTATTGTATAAGGTAATCAATCGCCGCTTTTCTGGAAGCGTTGGTTACAATTGCCAGGTCGTTAACAGGTGTATCTTTGGTAGCGAGTTTTACAATAGTATCTAGGTCTTTATCGAGGTAAGAACCCAGATCCGGTCCGCGGTCGATTAATATAGTTGGGCTATAGCCACTTATAATTAAAACGCCATGATAGCCATGGCTCTGAGAAAGCTCTACCTTGGTAACCAGGCCAGTAAAATATTGCAGGTTTTCTGGAGAGTGCCCAAAAGATGCAGTTAGGGTTTTGCCCACGAAATTGCGGCTGTCATCCAAGCTGATCAAACCTGGGGCACCCAATTGATCGTGGTTAAAATGAAGCTCAAAATAATGGTGTTGATTGAAAGATTGTAAAAGATTAAAAGAAGTAAAATGAGCTATTGCTGTATCTTCTATACTGATTTCTACGATAAGTTTGTTTTCCATAGTGTAGTGTATTCATTTACTGTAATGGTAGCGTAATTGGCTACATTTTTTTATATATCGCAATTTTAAAAAGACCAGGATAGAAGTGCACTTCAAATTGCTTTCCTGCTGCATTTCTTTTAGGTGAAGCCTCTATGGTTTTTTTAGTGTAAGGATGTACTTCTATAGTGTTTTCTTTTTAGATAACCATTACCGATCATGGCATCGATATCGTTGGGCCGTACATGGATACAGCCGTGTGATTCTGCCAGTTGGAAGATCCTTCCTGAAGAAGTTGCAGCTTCATCAGGCGGGGTGGTATGGATAAAATCACCCATAACATATTCTTTTCCGTTCATTTTCCGATCGTTGTTCATATCCTTGAAATACTTTATGGATACATGTCCAAAATCATTAAACAACCATTTGGTTGGGATGGGAGAATTGGGATAAAGATCGCGCTGGTATTTGAGCACTGCATTTGTAACTCCATGCTGATCATTTTTATATTTTCCCCATTGTGCATTTACATCAGTTAACTTTTTCCAGATACCCATATATTTCACCATCACGATGTTTCCACTTATTTTAATTTCGGTTCCCCAGGCTATGCCTGACCACATGGCATAGCGACCATAACTAACATGTTTTTCTATGCTTTTGATGACAAACCTGCCAGCGGTTGTAGAGGTTTGTGAATGACCATCGTCTCCCATTTTAACATTAGAAGGGCCGCCATGTGCATCATATTCTTTAATTTTTACGAGCGTATTCATTGTTGTTTATCTATATTTTAAAACCTCAACCATGGTTACTTGGGCAGACTCAAGCTTTTCGTTATTGTTAAAGGTTAACTTTATCGATGTATAGGCATTTAGATTTATCTCAACGGGAAGCGGCTGTTCAGTTACGCCGATTGTAGGTTTTTCTTTTTTAATGTTCCCAAAATGACGTGTAAAATCACCTATACGTAATGAATCGCTAATAAATTTTGGCAGCAACAATATAACTCCAGCACCTATATGGCTTGCATTGTTATTTTGATATGATTGAACGATGATATTTTGAGCATTTTTATTCTGTTCACCCTTATAAATACTGAGTGGTAATTTATTTGCGAACGATTTGTTTAATGATATGATACTGGATTCGTTAAATCTGTTTAAAGGAATCTTTGCCACTGAATCAGTATAGGAAAGAAATAGATCAGTAACATTTATTTTTCCTGCTATCTGATTATTATTTGTTTTATGCTGTTGATGATCACCATTACAACCTACAAAACAGGCAGATAATGCATATAATAAAACAAAAAGTATATTAAAACGGAAATATAACGGCATAATTTACATGTTAGAGGTTTAAAAATTGCAGGGAGAATAGCGATTGATGTAAGCAGGAAGATTATTTAATCCAACACTTCAATTAAGCATTGTAATAATCAAATTTTTCGCTTTTCTTATAATTTTGGTACCGCGCGTTGTAAAAAAGGAACTTCAAAATTATTTACATCACAGTAAAAAACGTTGACATAATAAATTAACATGAAATCTTTGTCAGGAAAATTGTGTTCAGTTGTGAGAGCCATAATTTAAATCTAATTGTTGCGATGTAGTTAACAACTACAATTATTGCAAACCAAATATCAGGCCAACAAAATAAAATATATTTAATTGTGGATTGTTAAAATCAGTAATTGGGCGAAAATCATTTTAAATGACGCGCAAAGGAACAATACGACTAAGATTAAACTTTATCAACATGTGGAAAAGTTCAAAATATTGAGGATTAAAATTTACATTTATGTCATACTAAAAAGTAAAAAATTATACAATAACGTGATATTTGATTAATCTTTGAAACCGTTTGATTGAGTTAAAGCCTGCACTATTTGGTACAATTTGAATTTATATACCAGGTTTAAAAAAGTTTTTAGGCTTATACGGAAACTTAATCCATTACTTTCTTTAGAAAAGCAAAGGCTGTGGTGCTTGGCAAGGTTAGTCCCGCCATTTGCTCATACACCTTCAGGCCTTAAGCACAGGCCGGTATCCGCAATGTCGGGTTTAGGATTGAGCGTTTGCCGCACAAAACCGACTAACCTAAACCCGGTAGCAGCGGGCACACTCCTGATTTTTTTATCAGGAGCGTAAAGCGGATAACGGGACTACCGGAACCGATTGCAACCGAACCCTGATTTTCAAAACCTAAAAAATGAGACTGGAGATAGTTGATTCACACCAAACCTTATACTCCGAAAACAAAAAACCCCGCAAGGTTTTGAAACCTGCGAGGCTGATATAAAAATATAAAGTTAATTAGGTTAATCTATTTGCTGCTCTTTCTTATTTATAAAAAAGTAAACCGGAACGCCCAGTAATACAATCAAAAGCCCAGGCCATGTATATTGTTGCTTATAAATTAAAAGCAATACACAAAAAGCTGCACCGATTAATAAATAAATAATTGGTGTAACCGGATATAACCAGGTTTTATATGGCCGTTCTAAATCAGGTTGTTTTATCCTTAAATAAATTACGCCAAAAACGGTTATCATATAAAAGAGTACGATTACGAAAGAGATCATATCTAAAAGATTGCCGTACTGACCGCTTAAGCATAATGCCGATGCCCAGATTCCCTGCATCCAAAGTGATTTTTCAGGCACGCCATTTTTGTTATTTTTAAGTGCTGCTTTAAAAAACATCCCATCTTTTGCCATGGTTTGAAAAACCCTTGCACCAGCCAGCACAATTCCGTTTACGCAACCGAAAGTAGAAATCATTACTAATAAGGCAATTACAATCGTTCCAATTCCATTACCAAAAATTTGTTCAGAAGCTGCAACAGCAACACGGTCGTTAAGTGCAAAAGCAATGCTATCTCTGTTTAAAGTGTTCAGGTAGATAAAATTCACCAATAAATAAAGAATCATTACCGCCGAAGTACCTAAAACCATTGAGCGTACTACGTTTTTTCTTGGGTTTTCTATTTCTCCGGAAACAAATGTTACATTCTCCCAGGCAACGCTAGAGAATACAGATCCTACCATAGCAGCAGCAATTCCACCCATTATTGTCATTCCGGAAATAGATTCCCAACCAGATTTCAAAAAGTTACCGCTTGGATCTGTTTTCAGGTTACTGAATGCGCTCCACCCAAATTTCATATTATCTGCCCAAAAACTGTTTTTCACTAAAAGAAAGCCCAAAATTATTAAACCAATTAAAGCGATAATTTTCGATCCTGTAAAAATATTTTGCAACCACTTGCCACTTTCCACACCTTTAGTATTGATATACGTTAAAAGCAGAATTACCCCTATGGCTACAATCTGTATCCAGGTAATTTTATATCCACCACTTTGAAAAATGGGAGCTGCATCATTTAAAGCAGGGATCAGATAGGCTGTAAATTTGCCAAATGCAACAGCAACTGCAGCTATAGTACCAGTTTGAATTACGGTAAAGAGACCCCAACCATAAAGAAACCCCATCATTTTACCGAAAATTTCTTTCAGGTAAGTGTATTGTCCGCCAGCTTTAGGAAACATAGAAGAAAGTTCTCCATAAGAAATCGCAGCTGCAACTGTCATTACTGCGGTGATAATCCAAACCACAATCAACCAGTAACCAGAGCCTAGATTCCGCATGATATCGGCACTAACAATAAAGATCCCACTTCCGATCATTGAGCCCATTACCAGCATTGTGGCATCGAAAAGACTTAATTTTCTTTTAGAAGGTTCATCTTCTTTTTGAATTTCCATTTTAGTTTAAGTTTAGTTTGTGGCTAATTTATTTAAAAAAACGAAATTGTAAGGCATTTTTATGCCAGCAAATTTTTATTCACTTGTGTGGCGAAAATTTTATCACAAGAAAAATATTTTATTAACTTGCTAGATATAAGTGCATAGCTTAAAGCGAAGTGATTATGAAGGGTGAAACAATTGCCTTATTTAAACAGTTCACTAAATAAACAACAATCAACTAACCAAATATAAATCAATTATTAACTATGGATTTTTTACAAAACAATTTAATTTACTGTATTCCGGCACTGGGCCTTGTTGGAATTATAGTTATGATGGTTAAAAGTGCCTGGGTAAATAAGCAGGATGCCGGCGATAAAAACATGCAGGAACTTGCCGGCTATATTGCTGATGGTGCAATGGCCTTTTTAAAAGCCGAATGGAGGGTATTGAGCATTTTTGCCGTTTTTACAGCAGCATTATTGGCTTATTCCGGAACAATTACCGAAATTAAAGGTGTACCGATGCACTCGAGCTGGATAATTTCCATATCTTTTATTATTGGAGCCGTATTTTCTGCAACCGCAGGTTATATAGGCATGAAATCTGCCACAAAAGCCAATGTAAGAACCACACAAGCGGCCAGAACCAGTTTAAAACAAGCATTAAAAGTTTCTTTTACCGGCGGTACGGTAATGGGCCTAGGCGTTGCCGGACTTGCTGTTTTAGGCTTAGGTGGATTATTTATCGTTTTTTTACAGCTATTTCATGTTACCAGTGCCAATAGTGTGGAAATGAGAACCGCTATTGAAGTGTTAACAGGTTTCTCTTTAGGAGCCGAATCAATAGCCTTATTTGCGCGTGTTGGTGGCGGTATATATACTAAGGCTGCCGATGTTGGTGCCGATTTAGTGGGCAAAGTTGAAGCTGGAATTCCTGAAGATGATGTACGTAACCCTGCAACAATTGCCGATAACGTAGGCGATAATGTTGGTGATGTTGCTGGTATGGGTGCCGATTTATTCGGTTCTTATGTAGCCACAATTTTGGCCACAATGGTTTTAGGACAAGAAATTACTGTAACTGATAAATTTGGCGGCATGTCGCCCATCTTATTGCCAATGGTAATTTGTGGATTGGGCATTTTATTTTCGATTATCGGAACCTGGTTTGTAACCATTAAAGATGAAAAATCAAACGTACAAACAGCATTAAATTTAGGCAACTGGTCATCAATCCTGATTACTGCAATAGCTTCCTTTTTTATTGTAAAATGGATGTTGCCAGAAACACTTAATCTCCGCGGATATGAGTTTTCGAGCATAAATGTATTTTATGCCATTATTGTTGGTTTAGTAGTGGGTACAATTATGAGCATTGTTACCGAATATTTTACTGCAATGGGCAAAGGGCCGGTAAATTCCATTATCCAACAATCTTCAACAGGGCATGCTACAAATATTATTGCAGGTTTGGCTGTTGGAATGAAATCGACAGTTATCCCAATTCTGGTTTTGGCAGGCGGTATCATGTTATCATACCATTTTGCCGGTTTATATGGAGTTGCCATCGCCGCAGCAGGAATGATGGCCACAACAGCCATGCAATTGGCTATTGATGCTTTCGGACCAATTGCGGATAATGCAGGTGGTATTGCCGAAATGAGTCAGTTACCGCCAGAAGTTCGCGAACGTACGGATAATTTAGATGCTGTGGGCAATACAACAGCTGCTACCGGAAAAGGATTTGCCATCGCATCTGCTGCATTAACTTCGCTGGCCTTATTTGCCGCCTTCGTAGGCATTGCCGGTATTACCGCAATAGATATCTATAAAGCACCTGTTTTGGCTGGTTTATTTGTTGGAGGGATGATTCCTTTCATTTTTTCTGCCCTTTGTATCCAGGCTGTTGGAAAAGCTGCCATGGATATGGTTCAGGAAGTTCGCCGCCAGTTTAGGGAAATTCCAGGCATTATGGAGTATAAAGCGAAACCTGAGTATGAGAAGTGTGTAGCCATATCAACCAAAGCATCTATCCGCGAAATGATGATGCCAGGTGCAATTGCTTTGATCACCCCTATTATTATCGGTTTTACTTTTGGCCCCGAAGTTTTAGGCGGTTTATTGGCAGGTGTAACTGTTACAGGCGTGTTGATGGGTATCTTCCAAAGCAATGCGGGCGGTGCATGGGACAACGCCAAAAAATCTTTCGAGCAAGGTGTAATGATTAATGGAGAAATGCACTATAAAAAATCAGAGCCACACAAGGCTTCTGTAACCGGAGATACAGTTGGCGACCCTTTTAAAGATACTTCGGGGCCTTCTATGAACATTTTGATCAAATTAATGTCTATCGTTTCACTAGTTATTGCTCCATACATCGCAGTTAAGGCAATTGCAAGCGATCATAAACAAGAAGTTCGCAAAGAAATCCGGATTGAACAAAAAACCGATGCTTTGGGCAACCTAAAAACCGACACTTTATTAAATACAACCGATACTTTAAGCCATTAGTTGTAAAATCATAGATATAATAACAGTAAAAGGGATTTTTAACCAAAATCCCTTTTACTTTCCGTAATTTTTAATTACGTTTGGAGCTGAATTAATCTAAACAAAAACTATAATATGGGTTTATTTACTAAAAAGCCAATGCATCTATTGCTTGAAGAAGCAGGTGATTCAGGCAAAGGCTTAAAGCGTACACTTAGTGCAGGAGCATTAGTAGCTCTGGGTGTTGGCGCAATCATTGGTGCTGGTCTATTTGTGCGTACTGCAGCTGCAGCCGCCCAAAATGCAGGTCCTTCGGTTACAATCGGATTCATAATAGCGGCAATAGGCTGTGCCTTAGCTGGATTATGCTATGCTGAACTATCATCTTCTATTCCAATCTCAGGTAGTGCATATACTTATACTTATGCTACAATGGGCGAGTTGATGGCATGGGTAATTGGTTGGGATTTGGTATTGGAGTATGCAGTTGGAGCAGCAACAGTAGGTATTGCATGGAGTGAATATTTAAATAAACTTTTGGTAGAGGTATTGCATATGTCTCCCATACCTTACGAATGGTGTCACTCCCCTTTTCAGTCGCATCCTGATGGTACCGTTAACGGTATTCTAAATCTTCCGGCTTTATTTATTGTAGGCTTGCTAAGTTTACTTTTAATTAAAGGAACTTCAGAATCTGCTTTTGTAAACGGTATTATCGTAATCACTAAAGTAGGTATCGTAATTTTAATTATTGTTTTAGGTTGGGGCTTTATTCACGAAGCCAACCACCATCCATACATTCCAGAGGCTACAACTTATGTAGATCATGCAGGTATCAGCCATAGTTTTGGTGGTTTCTGGGGAGTTATTGGTGCAGCCGGAACAGTGTTTTTCGCCTTCATCGGTTTCGACGCCGTAAGTACCGCAGCTCAGGAAACTAAAAACCCTAAAACAGCTATGCCAATTGGTATTTTAGGTTCATTAGCAGTTTGTACAATATTATATATCTTATTTGCACACGTTTTAACAGGTATTGCTCCGGTAGAATTTTTCAGAACAAAAGGTGGCGAAGCTTCAGTTGTTGCTGCAATAAGTGAATACATGACTGGTTATAGCTGGTTATCTAAATTGGTTACTGTAGCTATTTTAGCAGGTTTTTCTTCTGTAATCCTGGTGATGTTATTGGGCCAAAGCCGCGTATTTTATTCGATGAGTAAAGATGGTTTATTACCTAAAATGTTCAGCGATCTTCACCCTAAATTTAAAACACCTTTTAAAGCCAACCTTGTTATTTTGGTAATTGTGGGTTTATTTGCCGCATTTATTCCTGGTGATGTTGTTGGTGATATGACCAGTATTGGTACTTTATTTGCCTTTATGCTGGTTTGTGTTGCGGTAATCATCTTAAGAAAAACAGATCCGGATCTTCCACGTCAGTTTAGAACTCCTTGGGTACCTATAATTCCAATTCTTGGTGTTGCTGCCTGCGGTTTAATGATACTTGGCTTAGGATGGACCAACTGGCTAAGGTTATTTGGCTGGTTAGCTTTAGGTTTCATTATTTATTTTGGATACAGCAGAAAAAATTCTCATTTGAGAGACGTTAAATAAAAATTTTTCTAAAAAATTACAAGCCCCGATGAAAGTCGGGGCTTTTTTTATGTTAAATAATTGTTAATAAAACTACCTTTGCAAAAAATCGATAACATGAACCGCCATTTTGCCAGATATAAAAAGGTATATTTTCTGATCGTTGCATTCCTGCCGCTGTTTTCGTCAATAAGTTATGGCCAAAGAACAATTAACGATGTAATGGATTCTACAACAGTTAACCATTTGCTCATTATATCAAAAAAATACGGCTCATTATCTTTCAGCGGATATTTACAACCGCAATTTCAGGTTGCTCAATCAAACGGTACGCAGGCAGAATATCAGGGTGGAAATTTTGGAGAGTTTACCAATAACCGATTCAGACTGAGAAGGGGCCGACTAAGGGCCGATTATATGATGTTAACTGATGATGGCAGTCCTTCTACTTATTTTGTACTCCAGTTTGATGGAACTGAACAAGGGGTTGCCATTCGGGATTTTTGGGGACGTTATTATGAGAATGAATGGAAAATTTTAGCGGTAACTTTAGGCCTTTCCGGTCGTCCTTTTGGTAACGAGCTTCAACTGTCATCTTCCGTTAGGGAAGCACCAGAACGTGGCCGGATGTCGCAGATTTTAATGAAAACTGAACGCGATCTTGGTGTAACGTTTAGTTTAAATCCCCGCTGGAAGGATGCCAGGCTTAAAAATTTTGTATTTGATTTCGGTATTTACAATGGGCAGGGCCTCGCAGGTGCAGGAGAATTTGATAACAGCAAAGATTTTATCTTTAGGTTAAGCCATAAAACCTATGCATTTAACACTTTTACCATAGCTGGTGGTATAAGTACCCTACAAGGTGGGTTAAACCACCGCTTGCCTGTAAGTTATAAAATGAACCAAATTAATGATCAATGGAGAATGGTGAAAGATTCGTCGGTTAATACCGTTAATAAAGTTGCCCCACGAAGATATTATGGTGCCGACATCCAATTGGCGACCAAAACCAAAAGCTGGAAATCGGAATTAAGAGCCGAGGTGGTATCTGGATTACAAACAGGTACTTCAACAACATCAACTACCCCTGGCTCTTATCCTGTGGACAATAAATCGATTGCTTTGCCATACTATACCAGAACCTTTAATGGTGCTTACCTTACTTTTGTGCAAACCCTTAATAGTACCGATAATCAAATTATTTTAAAATACGATTGGTACGATCCGAATTCGAAAGTAAAAGGACTCGATATTTCAAGCGATCGTGGCCTATCTCCTGCTGATGTGCGTTTTGATACTTTTGGTTTTGGCTTTCTGCATCATTTTAATCCACATTTTAAAGCTGTTCTATATTACGATATCATTAAAAACGAATCGACCAAAATAGAAGGCTATACCGCTGATAGAAAAGACAATGTGCTCACTTTAAGAACACAGTTCTATTTCTAATAAATACTTACACAATTGAGGAATTGAAACAAATTCCGCTACCTTTGCTTAAAATTGCTCCGCTATGAAATTCGATTTTATGACGTTCAACTTAAGCCAGATCCTATCTACTACGATGGTACTTTTTGCTATTATAGATATTTTAGGAGCCATTCCTGTGGTAATCGAATTGCGCAGAAAAGCAGGTCATATCGAATCAGAAAAAGCATCACTTGTGGCTACAGGCTTAATGATCCTCTTCTTATTTGTTGGCGAATCTTTATTAAAGGTAATCGGATTAGATGTAGAATCTTTCGCCATTGCAGGTTCATTTGTGATCTTTTTTATTGCCATGGAAATGGTTTTGGGTCTTACCATTTTCAAGGAAGAGGCTCCAGAAACGGTGTCTATTGTTCCATTGGCTTTTCCACTAATTGCAGGAGCTGGTACAATGACCACGCTACTTTCGCTAAAAACAGAATACCATACGCAGAATATATTGGTGGGTATAATTCTTAATATGTTGTTTGTATATTTTGTATTAAAAAATACCAACAGGCTGGAAAAGCTTTTCGGCAAATCTGGATTAAATATTCTACGTAAAGCCTTTGGCGTAATTTTATTGGCTATCGCGATTAAGTTGTTTAGAAATAATACAGGGCTTTAGGGATTATTCAAAGATTCGTCATCCTGAGCTGTAACGCAGCGGAAAGCTACGCAGTAAATTTATTTCAGGGTCAATCTGGCAGAAAAGATGCTGAAATTCAGCATGAAGATCGAGGGAAATAATGTTTAAAATGACAATCCCTCAATCAATCTGTAACAATAATTCCGTATATTCATCTAACAATAAAGCTTATATTATGAACAGCTTTGAAGAATATACCTTAATTATTGGAGCCATTGCCCTTTTAATAGAAGCGGTGAAATACTTCAAAAAGAATTTCAAATCCTGGTTTGAACATACCTAGCGTCTCTAAAACGATCGTCATGCTGAATTTATTTCAGCATCTATATTTTAAGGCCCTGAAATAAATTCAGGGTGACGAACCGAGTGATTAATCCTGGCTTTTCTTAATTAACCTGGCTACAAACATTGTATCAGCATTTTTTTCATAGCCTTTAATCAATTCCATTTCTTCCAATTCTAAAGGCAAGGTATCGATCATATGCTGTACAACTGCCTCATTTTCGGCCTCGAAGGCAGAACAGGTAATATAAATTAAAGGCTTGCCCGGTTTTAAGTATTTCACAATGTTTTGTACAATACCTTTCTGAATGGCAGCAAATTGATTGATTTTACGTTCTTCAAAGAAACTGAGCATTTCTGGCGTTCTACCCCAGGTACCCGAGCTCGGTGCAAGGGGCATCTAAAATGATCCCGTCAAACTGATAATGGTGCAACACCTGATCGTTATTTTGTAAAAGATCCAATTCTTTTTTATGGTATTTTTTAATTCCCGCAAGGCGAAAACGCTCATCGAGGTTCAAAAGTACACTTTCACGCAAATCAGAAACCAAAAGCTCAATTACTGGCTCAAAACTATGGAGAAGTAATGTTTTACCGCCTGATGCTGCGCAGCAATCCCACCATTTATCCCATTTATTTGGTTTAAAATATTCGCCGGTATGTTGTGAAGATAAATCCTGAACCTGGTAACTCCCCTCTTTTAAAACAGTTTCTAATTTAGTTCCATTGGGTAAAGCCAGGGCAGTTTCAGAAATCGCATTAACAGTAATACTCTCATTTTCCAGCTTAGTAATAACCTCTGTAGCATCTTCAGCTGCCACCCTGATAAAAAGATCAGGTTGTTTAAAAAAGGAGGTAAAAAATGCTTCTTTGTCAATATCTCCTGAAAGTGCTGTAGAGAAAGGATAAACCTGTTCCAGCTCAAAATCTGGATATTTGCTTTTAACCAGGGTTAATTTCTGCCCAAGAGGTAATGTAATATGTTCTTTTAGCTGAGGCAGATTCTTCTCAACAATCAGGCTAAGGGTATCATGACATAAGAAATCGGCAATACTTAGCCGCTCTTCCTGCGGAAGGGTTGATAAAGCCTTCCCAAGCCTGAAAAAGCTATATATATGACGGGTTGCCCATCTCCTATCTGATGAACCCATCTGTTTATGCTGTTTAAAATAAGCAGGCAAAAAGCGATGCAAGGGCAAACTGCCATCGTAATTATTTAAAATCTGTTCAAAGGCTCTTAACTGATGGTCTGCTCTCATGCAATAATTAAATGGAATAAATGTAGATTATTCAACTGGGTTTAGCGCGAAGTTTTTAAACTTCAGTAATATTAAACTGGTGTTAATATAACCTAATTTTTCATCATGAATAAATGAAAAATTATTATGTAGCCCTTTATATTTATCTTTTACGATATAGTCTTTATATTCTTCTCCATGGTTCGCCAATAGCTTAGCAAAATAATAGCCGATATCGAAACCTTTAAAAGCATATTCACCAGGTTCGAAACCATATTTATACCGGTATTTTTTGATAAAAGTAACTACGGCATTGCTTTTATAATCTATTTTGTAAGATGAACTTATAATGGTATTTAAATTTTGCAATTTATCAGTAGGATAATTCTGTTTCACCCAATTTGGATGTCCAAATAGATTGATATTATATCCTCCTGTTGGCAGATTTTTTAATTTATAAAGTTTTTCGATAGTGGGCAGCACAAAAGCGCGGTCGGATGATGTAACCACAACTACATATTGCTTGCCTTTAATCATTTTCGTTTCAAAGGTATAAGCTGAGGCATATTCCTGCACCACAAACTTTGTACTGTTTTTAAAATAATTTCTTACCGGAGCTGCAAACTGTTCATCTTCCGATTTTTTAGGGTTAATTATCACCACTATAGTATTGGCTGGATTAAAACTTTTAGCAATGTAAGAGGCTACTTTCTTTCCATGCAAGCCAATATTATTTACAATTGAAACCAGGTTGGGATTATTAAATTCATTAGGTTCAGTAGCGGCTAAAGGCGATACGATAAGCGCATTATTTTCTTTTGAATAGGTAGAAATAAATTTTAAACCCTCAGGAAAAACGGGGCCGATAATGATATTGCTCTCTTTAAACCTTTCGTTTTTGTACAGTGTAGAAATATGAGCGTTATCATCCTGGGTATCGAAAACATTCAGTTTAAAATTTAAGCCCTGGGCAGCTGCAGAATCGAGCCCCAATTTAAAGCCCTGATAAAAATCGATAGGCATGGCATATTTCTCAATATCAGCTTTTGTAGCGGTTTTTAAATTCAGTTCATCGAGCTTAAAAGGAACAAGTAAGGAAACACTTGCCTGCGAAAACTTTTTGATCGGCTTTTTATCGGCAGGCTTTTCTTTTTCTTCAGGTTTTTTAGTTTCTGGTTTGGGAGTCCTAATCTTAGGTGAACAAGCACTTAAAATTACAGTAAACAAAATTGGCAACCAATAAACCTTTTTAAAATTCATACCTATCATTTTTAACAAAATATGCTAGCAAAGTTTATTCCACCTTGCTAGCATTACATTTATTTTATGCAGTTTAGACTGAAATTCCAAACTAAAAACTCACCACTAAATTATTCCCACTCGATTGTTGCAGGTGGTTTAGAGCTGATATCGTACACTACTCTATTAATTCCTTTAACTTTATTAATGATTTCGTTAGAGATTTTAGCCAATACCGGATAAGGCAAATGGCACCAATCAGCAGTCATACCATCAAGTGATTCTACTGCTCTTAAAGCAATTACATTTTCGTAAGTACGTTCATCGCCCATTACACCTACTGATCGTACCGGTAAAAAGATTGCACCGGCCTGCCATACCTGATCGTAAAGACCTGCTTCTTTTAAATTATCGATATAAATTTTATCGGCATCTTGTAAAATAGCCACTTTTTCGGGCGTTACCTCTCCAATAATGCGGATACCTAAACCGGGACCAGGAAACGGGTGACGGCCTAAAATAAATGATTCTAAACCTAGAGTGGTACCTACTCTTCTTACTTCATCTTTAAATAAAGTTTTAAGCGGCTCTACAACCTTAAGTTTCATAAAATCTGGCAAACCACCTACATTATGGTGTGATTTAATGGTAGCCGACGGACCTTTAACCGAAACAGATTCGATAATATCAGGATAGATTGTACCTTGTGCCAACCACTTTACGTCTTGAATCAGATGAGATTCTTCATCGAAAACCTCAATAAACACCCGACCAATAATTTTACGCTTTGTTTCAGGGTCTTCTACGCCAGCCAACTGACTTAAGAATTTATCCTTCGCATCAACACCCTTAATGTTTAAGCCAAAATCTTTATACTGTTCTAAAACACTTTCGTATTCGTTTTTACGCAATAAACCATTATCTACAAATATACAGTGAAGGTTTGTGCCGATGGCTTTATGCAAAAGTACCGCTGCAACACTACTGTCTACACCGCCCGAAAGTGCTAAAACAACTTTGTCGTTACCTACTGTAGCTTTAATATCAGCAATTGTAGTTTCAACAAAAGCAGCAGAAGTCCAATCCTGGCTACATCCACAGATATCTACCAAAAAGTTTTCCAAAAGGATTTTTCCATCGGTACTGTGTGTTACTTCAGGGTGAAACTGGATGGCATAAGTATCAGAATCTTTAATATGGTAAGCTGCTACTTTAACGCTATCGGTACTGGCAATCAGCTCAAAATTCTCAGGGATATCGGTAATTGTATCGCCATGACTCATCCATACCTGTGAATCGATATTGATGCCTTTAAATAATTTATTCTCCTGGTTTACGAAATTCAAATTTGCACGGCCGTATTCGCGGGTTGACGAGGCCTGTACATCGCCACCAGAATGTTGGGCAATGTATTGTGCACCATAACAAACAGCCAATAATGGATATTTTAAGTGGTATTTAGCTAATTCGATTTGAGGAGCATCTTCCTGACGGACAGAATAAGGACTACCTGAAAATATAACCCCTTTTACATCAGGCGTAATTTCAGGAAGATTGTTATATGGATATATTTCACAGTAAATATTTAGTTCGCGAACCCTACGAGCGATGAGTTGTGTAAATTGCGAACCAAAATCGACGATAATGATTTTTTCTTGCATCCGCAAAGGTAGCAATTAGATACGAGATTTGAGAGGGGAGATTTGAGATTTTTAGAGGAAAAGCTAAGAGATTAGCGCGTGGAGCTTGGCGGTAATTAAACGTAAAAAATAAATCAACTACAGTTTGAATTGAACAATTGGCGTTTAGCTCCAGTTAATCAGTTTAAGCAGTTAAACCGATTAACCAAATAACCAATAACAAATGAACCAATAAAACCCCTACGATTCCATCAAAACGACTTCCACCCCAAATTTCCTTAAAAAATCTACTCCTTCATCACTTGGCAAGCCTTTGTAAGCTGCGTACGATTTCGAATAGTACACGAGTTTAATTCCGGAAGACAAAATTAACCGTGCACAGGCAATACAAGGCGACAAAGTGGTATATAAAGTACAACCTTCTATCTTCGATCCATTTTTTGAGGCATAAAGAATAGCATTTTCCTCAGCGTGTAAGGCTAAGGAACAACTTCCTTTACTGTCTCTGGCGCAACCATTTTCTGGCCATTCCTCGTCGCAGTTATGCGTACCAGCTGGCGGCCCATTATAGCCAATGGAAATAATGCGGGTATCTTTCGTTAAAACGGCACCTACATGTGCACGCACACAATGTGAGCGGGCAGCCAAATCGGTGGCTAGGTTCATAAAGATGGTATCGAAGCTTGGTTTATCTGTCATGTATAAAATCAAAAAAGCCACAGCAAGTGAATCGCTGTGGCTGCAAAATTAGTTTATTATAAATTAATGTCCGCCAGAAAGTTTCTTATCGAAAGATATTCCCTGTGATCTTAAAATACCACTTACTTTCCAGGCATAAAAAGCCAGGTAAGAGAAACAAATTATACCCACAACATAACTGTATTGGATTCCTGTAAATTCAGATACAGCACCCTGTGCCCAGCTGATAATACCACCGCCCATAATCATCATAATTAGAAAACTACTACCCTGACTGGTATGTTTGCCTAATCCGCTTACGGCTAAAGTAAAAATACAAGGCCATAAGGTGCTGCAAAACAAACCTACACTGGTAATTGCATAAACACTTGTCATCCCAGTGGTAAACATCCCGATTAATAAAGCAGTAATCCCAATAGCAGAGAAAATTAATAACATTCTCGCCGGATTGCCTTTACTGGCCATATCGGCACCAATTAACACTAAAATAATTAAACCGTACACATAAAATGGTGCAAGATCATGTTTTGCAATGGCGTTAACCGCTAAGAAAATACCAAAAGCCAGGTATGGTGCAATAAAACGCAACACTTTTTGCGTACTGATGTTATCGGTAAAGGCTTCAACAGCACCGGTCCAACGGCCAATCATCATGCTTGCCCAATATAAAGAGATATATGGAGCAATATCTTTAATCGCAAAGCCTAAATCTTTCTCCATGTAAGCAGGTAAGTTACTGGCAGTAGAAACTTCAACACCAACGTAAACGAAGATGGCAATCATACCTAAAACCAACTGTGGATATTTCAACGCTGACCCCTTAATCGATTTAGTATCATCAACTGACGCTTCTACTAATGCAGGTTTATCAGGTAACGACGACATTTTTAAGAAAATAGCAACTGCAATAAACGCAACCCCTAAAATCAGGTAAGGAATTTTAACACTTTCTATACTTATATTGGTTGTAGCATTGGCAGCAGAACCGAAAATGGCAAAACTTACAATAAGCGGCCCGATAGTAGTACCAAAATTATTAATACCGCCAGCCAAAGTTAAACGTTGCGAACCCGTAGTAATCGGCCCTAATGCAATTGCCAATGGATTGGCCACCGTTTGTTGTAAAGAGAAACCCAGTGCCACAATAAACAAGCCCGAAAGCATTAAAGGAAACGAATGCAGATTTGCTGCCGGATAAAACAATAATGTTCCAAGTGCAGAAATAACCAAGCCAAGCGCAAGCGAATTTTTATAGCCAAGTTTATTTACAATATCCTGCCCGATAAGTACAGAAATACCGTTGTAAATTAAAGCACCCACGGTATAGGCAATATAAAATGCCAACGATACCAATTGGCTTTCTGCTTGGGATAAATCAAAAGCTTTTTTAAATACCGGTATTAAAATATCGTTACTGGCGGCCACAAAGCCCCAGAAAAAGAATACCGTGACCAAAGGAATAAATTGCCCCCATTTGGTTTGTGTTTGTTCTGAACTCATTTTTTAAATCTAGTTTTAGTGGCTCTAAACATAAATAAAAAAAAATGAAAACCAGTAAATTTTATGCAACCCGTGCAACAAAAATAAATGTTATATGTTTAGGTATAAAATTGCATATTCGCATATTATAAACAATACAATGCATGTTTGAAGCCATATTACTAGGAATAGGAGCAGGGATTATTTCGTCGTTTTTAACAGGGCCGGTATTTTTTGCAATGATCAAAACCAGCATAGAGAGAGGCTTCAAAGCTGGATTTTCTTTAGCCGTTGGCGTGATTATCAGTGATATAATCCTCATCGCACTTGTGCTTTTTGGAAGCCAGTTTCTGGATTATCAAGCCGAATTTGATAAATATGTGGGCACCATTGGGGGCCTTTTTTTGTTAGCAGTAGGCATTTATTACCTCGTTTCTAAAATTACTGTAAATTACGACAGCTCTACCCTGCAAAAGGTAAGCAAACGCGGGTATGTGATTAAAGGATTTCTGATGTGCATCCTTACTCCTTCTACCTTAATGTTTTGGATAATTGTAAGTGGAATTATCTCAGTTAAGCTGAATAACATGCTTAACGAGAAATTGGTATGCTTTTTTATTGCCATGGCCACACAACTTAGTATTGATGGCGCAAAGAGTTTCTACTCTAGTAAACTCCGTTATAAAATCAAAGAAGACGCATTAAAAAAATTGAACAAAATTGCCGGTGTGGTTATTATCTTCTTTGCCTTCTGGTTAATTATTAAAACTTATTTAAAGTTTTACGCATAATATATTGCGTTCTCAGCTTGGATCTGCCTATAAGATTTAGGTGGTCTAATATTTTTAGAAAAGCAAGTGCAGTACCACTATTATCGTTAGTCCTGCCAATGCTACAAGTCCTCGGCAAATGAAGAATTTACCTCCGGGCTTTCCGCTAATGTCAGGTTTAGGTAGGAAAAGATTGTTACCTTTTTTGATGGTTACTTTGAGCGGAGTCGAAGGACTGCAATTTGTGTCTTCGTGCTCATAGCGCTAAATAGTGGCTCGGAATTCTTCTTTCCTCTGTGCAAACTCGTTGTTCTCAGTGGTAAAAAAAAAAAATAGCCCATATAAATATGAGCTATTTGTGATCTAAGTGCTTTTTAGGGAATCCCTTAGTAAGCTCTTTGGTTATTTCCTTCTTTCCAGTTAACGAAAGCTTTGTTTACTACTTTATTACCACCTGGAGTAGGATAATTCCCTGAGAAATACCAGTCACCTTTGTTTTTCGGACAAGCCTCATGTAAATTTTCCAAGCTCTGGTAAATCACCTCAACTTCTGCTACGGTACCTTTAGGCGTAATAATCTGTGCAATTTTTGCTGAAATTTCTTCAGGTGTAAAGGGTTTGTAAATATCTTTAACGTGGTTTACAATTTCTTCTTTGGGTAAAAGTAACGAAGCTTTACATTTGGTGTAAACATCTTCGATAACCTGCCACATGCCACGTTCGGTAAGCAACTGAATAGCTGCATCGAAAGCCACAAATTGACCCATTCTACTCATATCAATACCATAACAATCAGGGTAACGAATTTGAGGTGCCGAAGAAACAATAATAATCTTTTTAGGGTGTAAACGGTCTACAATTTTAATGATACTTTGCTTAAGCGTAGTACCACGAACTATAGAATCATCTAAAGCCACTAAAGTATCCTGATGGTTGTTGATGATGCCATAAGTAGTATCATAAACGTGAGCTACCATTTCACTACGGTCAGCATCCTGGGTAATAAATGTTCTCAGTTTAACATCTTTAACTGCAAGTTTTTCAACCCGTGGTGCAAGCGACAATAAATCGTCTAACTGCTCATCAGTTAATTGTGCTTTTCTATGTAATAACGTTTCTTTTTGATGATTGCGCACATAACGTTGTACACCATCAACCATTCCGAAAAAGGCAACTTCTGCCGTATTTGGAATAAATGAGAATACCGTATTTTTTAAATCGTAATTAACAGCCTGAAGAATTTTATCACTCAACAAACGGCCCAGCTGTTTACGTTCGCGGTAAATTTCAACATCACTTCCTTTAGAGAAATAGATGCGCTCAAACGAACAAGATAATCTTTCGGTAGGCTCCCGGAACTGCTCCATGCTCACCTCGCCGTTTTTCTTAATAATTAAAGCATGCCCTGGATCGATTTCCTTAACATCTTTAAACTGAATATTAAATGCAGTTTGTAATGCTGGCCTTTCTGAAGCCGCTACAACAATCTCATCATCATAATAATAATATGCCGGACGGATACCTGCCGGATCGCGCATGATAAACGAATCGCCATTACCCACCATACCACAGATCGAATAACCTCCATCCCATGTTTTGGCTGAGCGGCGAAGAATGTTAGCAATATCTAAATTATCAGATATTTTATGTGTGATCGCAACATTATCATGCCCTTCTTTTTTATACTGATCGAAAAGCTCCTGATTTTCATCATCCAAAAAGTGACCGATTTTTTCCAATACGGTTACAGTATCTGCTTTTTCTTTCGGGTGCTGTCCTAGCTCGTACAATTGCTCCAATAATTCATCAACATTCGTCATGTTGAAGTTACCTGCAATAACCAGGTTACGTGTCATCCAGTTGTTTTGCCTTAAAAAAGGGTGGCAATTTTCGATGCTGTTTTTACCATGTGTACCATAACGCAAATGGCCCATTAACACCTCGCCTATAAAGCTTACGTTGTTTTTGAGCCATTCTGTATCCTGCATTAATTCAGGGGTATTTTCTTGGATATCGACAAATTTGTTCTGCACATATTCGAAGATATCAGCTACCGCATTAGATGCCATGCTCCGGTATCGGCTAATGTACCTACTGCCGGGTTTCATATCCAGTTTAATGGTGGCAATACCCGCGCCATCCTGGCCCCGGTTATGCTGTTTCTCCATTAAAAGGTATAATTTGTTAAGGCCGTAAAGTGCTGTACCGTACTTTTGCTGGTAGTAAGAAAGTGGTTTTAACAGGCGAATAAAAGCGATTCCGCATTCGTGTTTTATCTGATCACTCATTGTGTGGGTTTGAAGCCGCAAAGTTATCCTTTTAAACCATTACAACCTAAACAAAAATGCTTTCTTTTAAGATGATGAGTTTAAACTGACAGATGCCTTAATTGTAGGCTAAGTTGCGTTTGTAACTTAATATCGCGCATCATTATTATAATATTAATAAATAAAGCGCATAGTTAGTGTAAAATTGACACTAATGTTAAAGCATATTGACTTAATAACCAGTTAAACAGGATTTGGATTAGTAATTTAATCTAGAAAAATAGATGCTGAAACAAGTTCAGCAGGACGTACTTAGGTTAACATTTGGCAGGGACATTTAACAAAATAGATACAGATAAAAGTTTAGATGGATGCGGATCAGAAGAACAGTTAGCCGATGGAAGTAATCAAAATACATGCTAAAACAAGTTCAGCAGGACGTACTTAGGATAGCATTTAGCAGGGACATTTAACAAAATAGATAAAGATAAAAGTTTAGAAGGATGCAGATCAGAAGAACAGTTAGCCGATGGAAATAAGCAAAATAGATGCTGAAACAAGTTCAGCAGGACGCATATAGGGAATTTACCGATTAACTGCACTACATTTTACCCGATTTTAGTGCTTCTCCAAAAAAAATCGAAGCGTGTTCATCAAAAGCAGCAGGATCACCACTGGTATAAAATTGTCTTTCTCCTTGTTTAGCTAGTTTTTGTTCGATTTCAGGATGTCTTTCCAAATAATCGACCAAACTCTTAGCTACAATTTCACCTTGTGTTAGAACGTTGATATGATCGGGAAATACTTTTTTCAGTTTTGGCATTAACAAAGGATAATGTGTACAGGCCAATAATACACAATCGATATCTTCGGATTGACTAAGTAACTGACTGCAATATTCATTAATAAAGAAGTCTGCCCCTGGTTGTAAATGTTCGTTATTTTCAATCAAAGGCACCCACATCGGGCAGCTTTGCTGATAGACCTCAATTTCGGGAAAAAACTTATTAATTTCTAAAAGATAGGATTGAGAATTCACCGTTCCTCTTGTTCCCATTACACCAACTTGTTTGGTACTGGTATATCCGTTTATAACTTCTGCAGTAGGCCTAATCACACCCAAGACTCTCCTATCCGGATATTTTGCCGGAAGATCTTTTTGCTGTATCGTGCGTAGGGCCTTGGCAGAAGCGGTGTTACAAGCAAGGATAACTAAATGACAACCTTTCGCAAAGAGCCATTCAACACATTCTAAAGTATATTTATAAATGGTATCAAAAGAATGATCACCATAAGGCGAACGCGCATTATCGCCCAGGTAGATATAATTATAATCGGGCAGTTTATCTGCTATAGAACGGAATACGGTTAACCCACCATAACCTGAATCGAAAATACCTATTGGGGATGTACGCATTGTGTTGGGAAGTTATTGATAAATATTGAAAAGTAAAATCGTTAAAATGTTCGTCTTCCTGAACTTGTTTCAGGATCTTACTAACAGTAAAGCCAGGCATTAAAGATGCTGAAATAAAATCAGCATGACGAAAATCCTAAAAACAAAAAAAGCGGAACTAAGTTAAACTTAATTCCGCTTTATATCTTGTACTGTTAAGGAGAATCGCGACTCCGAACTCAAGACTACTTTTTAGGAGCAGCTGGTTTTGCAGCAGTTGCAGTAATGCCTAATTTAGTTTTTACTGAAGCAGTAATATCATCACCACCATCCCAGAAAACTAAATTGTTACCACCTTGTCCGTTTGCGATATCGAAAACGTAAGCTAATCCTTTTTCTTTAGCTACAGCCGAAATTGCAGTTGCAACTTTAGCCTGGATTGGTTGAAACAATTCACCTTGTTTAGTACCTATATCTTGTGAAGCTTTAGTACGGGCATCAGTGATACGTTTTTCTAAATCCTGTAATTCTTGACCAGCAACTTGCAATTCTTTTCCTACTGATTCTTTGTTGGCTTCGCTCAAAGTTTTTTCTTTGGTTTGAGCTGCTGCCAATTTTCCCTGATATTCTTTGATCATTGCATCAATATCAGCTTGTTTTTGTTTACCTAAGGTCTCTAAAGTTGTTTGAGCTGCTTTAGCCTCTGGTAAATTTGCGAATACCTCTTCAGAATTAATGTGACCCAATTTTTGTTGTGCACTTGCCATATTCGCTGTAAACAATAAACCTGCTGCTACAAAGAATACGTTAATTAACTTTCTCATCGTTCTATTTTACTTTTTTATTTTTTTCTAATTGTTTTTTCTAAAAATCAGGGGCGAATATACTAATTATTTACAGTCCCTGGCTTGTAACCTAATTTTACAATTACATCATTACTAACATCGTAACTGCTGCTTGCATAAATCATCATGGTGGCTTCGCTGCTCTTATCGAAAATAAAATCTAAGTATTTAGATTTTGCAATTTGTTTAATTGCCTCAGCTACTTTATCCTGAATAGGTTTGATTAATTTTGTTCTGCTTTGGAAAAGATCGCCATCAGGACCAAATTTCGAACGCTGAAATTCTTTAGCTTGTTTTTCCTTTTCAATAATTTCATTTTCACGGCGTTTGCGCATATCATCTGTTAGTAAAACCTGATCTGCCTGATAAGCCTTGTACATCCTGTCGATTTCAGAAAAATTCTGATCAACCTGCTGCTGCCATTGTTTTGAGGCAACATCCAACTGACTCAATGCCGACTTATATTCTGGCAAATGTTTCAAAATATACTCCGTGTCTACATAAGCAAACTTCTGTGCAAAGGCACCGAAAGAAGTGCAAAGTAGAAATGCGATAAAAAGATACTTTTTCATTGTGTGTGTGTTAATGATACTTTAATAACCTAAGCTTTCTTTAAACTCATCTTGCGATGATTTATTGCATAATTAATTAAATTTTTGTTCTTTAACAATTAAAATCCACCTAATTGTTGTGCGATACTAAAGGTGAAGTTTTGTTTACCACCATCAGCTATTCCAGGAATTCTATCAAATGCATGTCCATAATCGATACCTAATAAACCAAATATTGGTAAAAAGATACGTGCACCTACACCAACTGATCTCCTCACATTGAAAGGATTAAAATCACCAAATCTATTCCAGGTATTACCTGCCTCTGCAAATGCTAAAACAAATGCCGTAGCTTGCTGACTAGCAATTACCGGATAACGTGCCTCTAATACGTATTTTGTATAAATCGGACTACCAGATTGTTGTGCAACATTTGGATCAGAACCATTTGGAATAACTGTATTATTAGCATAACCACGCATTGCAATTAACTCCGAACCTTGTAAGAAATCGAATCCCTGCATACCATCACCACCCAGTTTAAAACGCTCAAATGCTGATTGACCCACTGCTTTGTTATATTGTCCTAAGAACCCAAACTGTGCCTGTGCTTTAATTACAAGATTTCCAGCTACGCGCTGATACCATTGCGAATCGAATTTCCATTTATGATACTCTGTAAAACGGTATTTTTCTTTATCAGATGCCGTAGCATAGTTTGTTTTGTTTAACAATGAAAATGGAGGTGTTGCCTGAATGGTAAAACGTAAAAATGATCCTGATTTAGGAAAAATAGGCGAATCTCTTGAATCGCGACTGATTTCTTGCGATAGACTGATATTATATGATGTACCTGTTTTGAATAAATACCCTGTATAATTATTTAATATATATTGTTGCACACTAAATGCATGGCTTAACTGAAAATAATTGTCTGGCCAGTTCAATCTTCTTCCTAAACTAACCGTTACACCATTTAAACGGATTTTCTGAAATAAAGCATCTCCATTGCTTAAACCATTAGATTGTAGTGAGGTAAATGCACTCACACCTAAACTTACCGGTTTCTCGCCGCCAAACCAAGGTTGTGAGAAAGAGAAACTATATGATTGGTAGTATTTACCATTCGTTTGTCCACGTAAGCTTAATTTTTGTCCATCTCCTTTTGGTAGTGGTTTATAAGCTTTTAAGTTGAACAGGTTACGTAGTGAAAAGTTGTTGAAGGTTAAGCCTAATGTACCAATGATACGGCCACCACCGAAACCACCTGATAGCTCAATCTGATCTGAAGGTTTTTCTTCTACTGCATATTCAATATCCACTGTACCATCTGCCGGATTAGGACGAGGAGTTGGCACTGTTTTAGATTCATCAAAGTTACCTAACTGACCAATTTCACGGATGGTACGGATTAAATCACTTTTGTTAAATTTTTGTCCAGGTTTAGTACGGATCTCACGCAATACAACTTTATCATTTGTAATGGTATTTCCTTTTAAGGTAATTCGGTTATTTGTATACTGAGGTCCTTCGTACATCCGTAATTCCACATCAACTGTATCACCGTAAATTTTGGTTTGCACCGGATCGATGTTAAAAGTTAAGTATCCGTTATCGGTATACATACTGTTAATGTCGCCACCGTTTTCGCCGCCGCCATTTAACTTTTTGTTTAATTTTTCTTCACTAAAAACATCACCTTTTTCAATGGTCAATACTTTTTTCAAAATACTGTCAGGGTAGATCGCATTACCGGCCCAGGTAATATTACCGAAATAATATTTCTTGCCTTCGTAAAGGTCCATTCTAATGTTAACTTTTTTCTTATTGTACTGGTAGATGGTATCTTTTAATAACTCCGCATCACGATAGCCTTTTTCGTGCATTTTGGCAATCATTTTTACTTTGTTTTCTTCGTATTTTTCTTTCGCAAATTTTCCTGAACCCCAAAAACGCCACCATGCAAACTGTTTAGGACTTTTTAAGTATTTTCTGAGTTTTGCTGATTTAAAATCTTTGTTGCCGGTAAAATCAATGTGCTGAACTTTAACACGATGACCTTTATTGATATTGGCTTCTAAAACCACACTGTTTTCCGCATTTGGATCTTTACGTGTTTTATAATCGATCTGCGTGAAGAAGAAACCTTTATCCAACAAATATTTTTTTACAATGGCCGAAGTGGTATTGTATAAGTTATCATTTACGATTTTACCTGTTTTATCATTCAATTTTTCCTGAATGGCTGTTTTTTCAGATTTACGGATACCTTTTAAATCAATTGAGCTTAAACGCGGACGTTCTGCTACTTCAATTTCAAAATAAACTGAATCACCAACAAACTTTTCGATATTAAGTTTAACATCATCAAACAATCCCTGTGCCCAAAGCGTTTTAATTGCATCAGAAGTTGCCTCACCAGGAAGTACAATTTTGTCGCCTTTGGTTAATTTAGATAGTGTAATTAATACTTCTTTATCTAAATATTGGGTTCCTGTTACTGTTGTACCACCAATGATATATTCTTTTGGACTAAAATAATCGAGATCTAAGCCACCAACCTTTAAAGAAGGGGTTGCCGGTGCCTGACCTTGTGGACGTATTTGAGCGAAGGCCGGAGCGGCTAAAACTAGTAGAATTAAAACTTGAAATATTCTTTTCATTAAAATAATTTGTTCAGTAATGGCCACGAAGGTAACAATGTTTTATAAAGCAAAATTTTCTTTATTCTGTTTCCCTTATTATGGTTTCATTTATCGTATAAAAGTGGTGCTAAGTTAGTTTAAACGCTTGTTAAAAAGTGTTAAAAGAAAAATTAGTTTAATTGTTCGCTAATTTTACCAAAACGGCGTTCGCGTTTTTGATAGTCTACAATAGCCTCGAAAAGATCTTCCCGTCTGAAATCCGGCCACAAAACATCAGTAAAATAAAACTCCGTATAAGCCATTTGCCAAAGCAAGTAATTGCTGATTCGGTGCTCTCCACTTGTTCTGATCATCAGTTCCGGATCGGGAATATTTACTGTTGTTAATTTTGATGAAAACAGGTCTTCATCAATGTCATCCAACGATATGATATTATCTTTAACAGCCGAGGCAATTTTTTTTGCAGCCTCTAAAATTTCCCACTTTGCACTATAACTCAACGCAAGAGTTAAAGTACATTTTTCATTGTGGGCTGTTTTTGCCATGGCTTCCTTTAAATCATCGATACACTCTTGAGGTAAGGATGCAATATTGCCAATCGCATTAAGCTTTATATTATTTTTATTAAGTGTTTCCGTTTCTTTATTGATGGTAGAAATAAGAATTTGCATCAATGCGTCTACTTCTTCTTTTGGCCGATTCCAGTTTTCGGTAGAAAATGCGTACAATGTTAAGTATTCAATACCCACTTCTACGCAACCCTCTACAATGTCTTTTACCGAAAGTACACCTTGTTCATGGCCGAAAACCCTCACTTTACCCTGGCCTTTTGCCCATCTTCCGTTGCCATCCATGATAACGGCAATGTGCTTTGGCAGGCGGCTATAGTCTATTTGTTCTTTAAATCCCATTAATTATGTCAAAATCAGCTTAAAAGGAATAGCATTTTGAGGATACAAAGGTAAAAGATA
Organism: Pedobacter sp. AC402; assembly: GCF_979252805.1. Classification (NCBI taxonomy): domain Bacteria; kingdom Pseudomonadati; phylum Bacteroidota; class Sphingobacteriia; order Sphingobacteriales; family Sphingobacteriaceae; genus Pedobacter; species Pedobacter sp. AC402. The sequence goes on from NZ_CEEDAI010000001.1 coordinate 211,362, forward strand.
TGCCAACACTAACAAATAGATAAGTGTCCCTTTTTCGAAAATCGCCTCTTTGTGTTCCCGGCTCACCGATTTGATAGCGTGAAGGATCTGATAAATTAACCTGATTTTGCCCATTTCCTACAAATGCAGGGTTAACCGGATACCGACCGCTTACATCATCAATATAATCGGTAAGTGGTGTTCTATAACCAATTTCGGTAAACACACTCCAGGTATCTTTGTAATTATACCTTAGCCCTAAACCATATGGAATGGTTAAAACAGCATTTGGGTATCCATTTTCCTGACCTTCGGTTGCCAGTTGGTCTAACCTGTACCTTTCGCCGTCGATTTTTACTGTGGGCTTAAAAATTACCAGGCCAGCACCTGTAAATAAATATGGGGTAAACTGTCGGGTTCCGCCGCCAATCCTGAAATTAAAAAAATTAAAATCAATCAAGCCGCTAAATTCGTTCAGCATTGTTTTAAAACGTAAATTTCTTTCCCGAAATTGCTCATTGCTGGAATAAGAATCATCAGCCTTAACCTGGCCGTAAGTATAATTTAAACGAACACCCAAATACTGATTAAAGTTCCGCTTTACATAAGCTCCTCCTGAAAGACCACTAATCTGCAAAGGGTTATTCTGGTTAAGATCGCCCATGTAACCTGCAACTCCACCCATCAAACCAAGTTCCCAAGTACCCTCCTGGGCAAACGAAATCTGTTTACCAAAAATGAAGAATAGTACAATTAAGAGGAGTTTGTTTGGCGTCATACTTAGTAGTTACGGGTATCAATGCCCCATAATAATTTATTCCTTAACGTGTTTAAGTAAGTTTCATTGTTAAGGCGGATAAGATTAACACAAAAATCTGCTTTTTTTATACTGATTTTTACCGATCGCTCTACGGTTACTGTACGGCTATCGCAAGAAACCAGAAATTTTGATTCCCTTGCCTCCACTTCAAAAGAGAGTTTATTACCATCGGATACCACCACTGGCCTAACATTTAGGTTATGTGGGGCGATTGGTGTGATTACAAAATTTTCAGAATCGGGATAAATAATAGGACCACCGCAGCTTAATGAGTAAGCGGTAGAACCTGTTGGTGTAGCAATAATTAATCCATCAGCCCAGTAGGAGTTAATAAACTCACCATTCATCGAGGCATGTATAATCATCATCGCCGAATTATCACGGCGATGGATGGTAATATCATTGAGCGCGAAGTTTTCTTCACCAAACAGGCCGTTATCAGATTCTAAAATGAGCAATGATCGACTATCTAAGGTATACTCCTCATTAATTAAGGCATGCAAAGCTGATCCGATCTCATTTTTATTGATGCTGGCCAAAAAGCCCAGGCGGCCAAAATTAATTCCGATTACAGGTATGCCCGAATTGCGGATTAAAGATAGAGTATCCAACAAAGTTCCATCACCACCTAAACTCAATAATACATCGGCACGCTCTTTTAATTCGGCATGGTTATGAAAAATAATGGTGTTGGCAGGCAGTTTTATCTTGCCATGAAGCGAAGTTTTAAATTTTGAATATAAAACAGGTTGAATATTGTGCTCGGCCAGATGATTAAAAACCTCTTGAACGTATGGTAAAACCGTATCATTAAAATCTCTACCGTAAATTGCAATCCTCATAAAGTAGGTTTATACATTTAAATAGTTCATGAAAGAATCGTAACGCTCCTGCGATCCATCATCAATCTGTGTGTTATTGTATACTTCTTTTACCAGATAATCATATCTTTCAAAAGAAGCTACCAATGAAGTAATTTCGGTTTTATTTACTTTTAATGTAACTTCTAAACGTGTAGAATCTTCGAAAGCGTTCACATAAGAAGAAAGTACCTGTGCATTATCGGCTTCTACAATCTGCGCAATATGTGCCAGAGAGTTATCGCGGTTGCTAATTTCCAGTACAATAATTCCGCCAGGCTCATTAACAGCATATTGTTCGGCAACGGCATTTACCATGTTGTTGATGGAAATTAGGCCGAGGTAGTTTTTCTGCTGATCCAATACGGGTACAGTAGTTAATTTAAGCTGGCTCAATAATCTGATTACATCGTACGTATGTGCATTATTCAGCACAAATACATTTAACATACTTACCGCAGCATCGTTTAAAAGGGTATCGTGATTGGCAATATTTAACAGATCATCTTCAGAAACTAAACCCAGCAAAGTAACTTCGTTAACAACAGGCAAATGTTTAACTTTAAAATCGTTCATGCGATCTAAAGCCTTTTGCACCGTGTCATCGGTTCTTAATGATGGAATTGCATCTGATATGATTTCTGCAGCAAACATTATTTTAACAATATTCTATCTAAAAATTTCTCTAAATACGCGTTAAATACTGCGGGATGTTCCATCATAGGTGCATGTCCGCATTTATCTACCCAGTTTAATTCAGAATTAGGCAATAACTGGTGAAATTCTTCTGCCACTTCTGGTGGAGTAACTTTATCATTTTTCCCCCAGATAAGCGAAACAGGGATTGTAATTTTGGATAATTCTTTTCCCATGTTGTGGCGTATTGCCGATTTGGCCATGGTTAAAATCCTGATAACCCTCGATCTGTCGTTAACGGTTTTAAATACATCATCAACCAGCTCTTTTGTAGCTGTTGCAGGATCGTAAAAAGTAAATTCAACTTTTTCTTTTATATAATCGTAACTCTCTCTACGTGGAAAAGAACCGCCAAACGCATTTTCATACAAACCCGAGCTACCAGTTAACACTAAAGCCTTAACAAACTCCTGGTGTGCAACCGTAAATACAAGCCCAACATGCCCACCAAGTGAGTTACCAACAAGCACAACCTGATTTAAATTTTTAAACTTTAAAAAGCGGTGAAGGTATCGTGAAAGTGCTTTTACCCCCAATGTTAAAATAGGCAGATCGTAAATGGGTAAAATCGGGATAATTACACGGTAGCGATCTTTAAACTGCTCAATAACCAGTTCCCAATTGCTTAGTTCGCCCATTAGGCCATGCAGCAATACCAGTGTCTCGCCTGTTCCAGCTTCGATGTATTTAAATCCGTCTTCTTCTATTATCGGGTAAGTCATATATATTCTAGATGGTATTGTGCTACTAAGTTAGTAGAGTAAAATTAAATTTATGCATTTCTAAGCCATTTTTCTGAAATAAAACTGAAAACGGTATAAAAACACTATTTGCATTGCGCAGAGCACTATGTTGATGGCAATAAATTGCCGCTAACCTTTCTGCGCTCCTACTTTTACCTTGCTTAGGCCAGTTTTTCTTTAACAATTTCGGCAATTAGTTTTCCATCAGCTTTACCAGCAAGTTCTTTGTTCGCCATGCCCATTACCTTACCCATATCTTTAACCGATGTGGCACCAGATTGTTTGATTACGGCCTCAATAATTGCAGCAACCTCTGCCCTATCCAATTGCTTAGGTAAAAACTGGTTGATTACTTCAATTTCTTCTTCCTCTACCTGGTACAAATCTTCGCGGTTTTGTTGTTTATAAATATCAGCAGATTCGCGACGTTGTTTAATTAATTTCTGAAGTATTTTAAGCTCAGTTTCTTCTGTAATTTCTTCAGTAGAACCTTTTTCGGTTTTAGCCAAAAGTAAGGCTGCCTTGATGGCCCTTAAACCTCGTAACTGTGCACTGTTTTTGGCCAACATGGCCTTTTTTATTTCCTGATCTATTGTATTTGATATCATTTTTAACCCCAAACCCCTAAAGGGGCTTTCCTTTCATTAGTTTAAAATAAAAATTATTTTGTTATTTCCCTCCCAATCTTATGTTCCCCTTTCAGGGGGCTAGGGGGTTTTATTTATAATCGTTGCTGTGGCCTGTGCTGTTGGCATAATCAGCATATCATTAATGTTTACATGTTTTGGTCTGCTTACCACATACCAAATGGCATCTGCAATATCATCTGCTATTAAGGGTTCGAAGTTTTCATAAACCTTTTTAGCGCGCGCTTCGTCACCTTTAAAACGGACTACCGAAAATTCGGTTTCTACCATTCCTGGATTAATCGCCGTAACTTTTATACCATAGGCAAGCAGATCGATACGCATGCCCTTGGTTAAAGCATCAACAGCATGTTTACTTGCACAATATACGTTTCCATTTGGATAAACTTCTTTGCCGGCAATAGATCCGATGTTAACAATATGGCCCGATTGGTTTGGAATCATCCAGTTGGAAACAATTTTGCTTACATAAAGCAAACCCTTTACGTTTGTATCAATCATGGTATCCCAATCATTGGTGTCTCCTTTATCTATCGGATCTAATCCCTGACTTAAACCTGCATTGTTTACCAGCACATCAATCTTTTTCCATTCTATTGGTAAAACTTCCAAAACTGCCGAAAGGTTTTCTTTATCGCGTACATCCACAACAACCTGTTTAATGGAAACGGCATATTTATCTTCTAAATGATGTGCAATTTTAGCCAAACGGTCTGTTCTACGTGCCAATAAAACTAAATTGTATCCTTGTTGTGCAAATGTATGTGCGCAAGCTTCACCAATACCAGAAGTTGCACCTGTAATTAACGCGATTTTAGACATGTTTATGAATTTTAAGTCTCGGTAATCCCTAAGCTATCATCTTTGCGATTTCCCTACACCAACAAAGGTAAGTTTTTTTGAAATGCTTGACTATTGAAAAATCAAACTGAATGTTAATTGACGTAATTTCAACTTATCTATCGGATTGGCATAAGCTGTATTATCGTGTTGAAGCAAATCGTTGTTTGAATAAGACAATTTAATCTCTGGAGACATTTTGAAATACTCGAAATAAATATCGAAACCAACGCCAGTTTCATAAGAGAGGTAGTTTCTTTGGTTTTTTAGCAGCTTGTTCACTGCTGTTTCTCCCTCATCGAAGGTTTTCTTTTTGGAGGCAATATCTATCGAATATTTTGCACCACCTAACCAATACACGCGAAGATTTTTAAACCGGTCTGATTTTACCTTCAAACCCAAAGGAAATTCGAACATGGTGGCCTGTACTTTTCGCTCCACCACCGTTTGAAAGTTTTTCGTTTGTCCGTTACCCACATTAATCGGGGCCATTGGTTCATATTCGTAAGTAACAGTTCTATCGCTAAAAATCAGGGACGGGGTTGCCCGGATATCAAAATTATCAGAAATCATCCGGTTCATTACAAAGCCCAAACCGAAACCCTGTGATGGCGTACTCGAAATAGAATTTAATTTTGAAGTAACCGGAACACCCGAATTTGGATCGTAAGAAACACCAAGCGAGTTTGGCACCTCATAAAAAGGTGGTCTCCAATTGGCATTTTTTAATATTTTATATTCGGCGGATATGTATTGAAAATTAAAACCAAAACTCCAGTCTTCATCGTCAATTCCACCACCCCAGTTTTGTGCAAAGGCAGTTGTAGAAATAGCGAAAAGAGAAAGAATGAGGCTTAATTTTCTGATCATTTGGTTCCTATGTATATCGAACTTATTCCAAACGTTAAAATTCGTTGTTTGGTACTTTTAAAGCCAACTTTTTCCATCAGATTGGTAAAATCCTCCCCGTCGGGAAAAGCAGCAACTGATTCTGGCAAATATGAATAGGCCCTATGATCTTTAGAAAAAAGTTTCCCAAAAAAAGGTGTTACCTGTTTAAAATAAAAGCTGTACAGCTGTTTAACCGGAAATACTTTGGGTTTCGAAAACTCCAATACCACCATTTTGCCATTGGGTTTTAACACCCTGTACATATCTGTTAACCCTTTTTCGAGGTTTTCGAAATTACGCACACCATAAGCACAGGTAATTGCATCAAAAGTGTTATCCTCAAAGTGCAAACCTTCTGAATCGCCCAACTGAACGTTAAAAACTTCGTTTAAGCTGCGTTCGTTGATTTTCTTTTTTGCAACATCCAACATGCCTTCAGAAATATCTACACCAATTACTTTTTCGGGATGAAGTTTTTTAATTGCCTCGAAAGCGAAATCACCAGTTCCTGTTGCTACATCAAGCAAAGTTCTTGGATGGATGGAAACCAATTCTTTAATTGCTTTCTTACGCCACAATACATCAATGCCTAAAGACAGAAAATGATTTAAAAAATCGTAAGTGCCTGAGATATTATTAAACATGGTTGCAACCTGCTCTTTTTTAGTTGCATCGTTTACCTGGTATGGAGTGATATTCTGATTCATGATATATGGCAAAGATATAGAAAAGAGTTTGCAGTTGGGAGTTTAGCGTTTTCAGTTTAGCGTTTGCATTAAACTTTACGAATTGCTGACGACGGTAGCTTTTCTACCCCGCACTCCAAACCCTCAACTCAAAACTATTTTTTGAAGTTGCTACTAAGCATTTTCCTTAAACTTTACGAATTGCTGACGACGGTAGCTTTTCTACCCCACACTCTAAACCCTCAACTCAAAACTAATTTTTGTTATTGGAGTTTAGCGATTGCATTAAAATTTACGAATTGCTGACGACGGTAGCTTTTCTACCCCGCACTCCAAACCCTCAACTCAAAACTAATTGTTACCTTTGCACTATGATTATCAAAACGGCAACATTTGTTTGCAGCAACACCCAAATTTCGGCCCTGCCGGTACCAACAATGCCCGAATATGCATTTATCGGCCGCTCTAATGTGGGTAAATCTTCATTAATCAATATGTTGGTTAATCAACATGGATTAGCCAAAACCTCTCAGCGGCCCGGTAAAACCCAGTTGATAAATCATTTCCTGATTAATGAGAAATGGTACATTGTCGATTTACCGGGTTATGGATATGCGAAAGTTTCGAAAACAAGCAGAGAAAAATGGGAGAAATTTATCCGCGCCTACATTACCAAAAGAGAAAGCCTGCAATGTGTTTTTGTTTTGATAGACAGCCGTTTAGAACCTCAGGGAATTGACATTGAATTTTGCTACTGGTTAGGGGATAAACAGATTCCTTTTTCGCTGATTTTTACCAAAGCTGATAAACAAGGCATGACAACCACACAGAAAAATGTAGCTGCGTTTAAGAAAAAATTAGGTGAGTTTTTTGAAGAGATTCCTGCAACGTTTATTTCGTCGGCAGAAAAAGGAACAGGAAAAGATGAGGTTTTAGATTTCATCTATGAAGTAAACAAAGATTTTGTTGTACCAACAGATTATAAGAAGTTTTAGATAGTTTAATGGTTTATAGACCATAGTATAATAGCATATAGTTCATAGTTGGATAGATTATAGTTTATGGTTTAGTTGTCGATAGTATGATGCAAGTTAAATTTAATCGAAGATTTTTAGTGATACTGATATCATAATTTATTTAACGCATCTTACCTATTAACCATTTAATTATTAGCCATCAACCCAACTAAACAATTAACCAGTTAACCGATTTATACAGTTAACCCATTTCCAATAAATGAAAAAATACTTTTCACTCGTATTATTCGCCCACTCGGTTTTTGCATTACCATTCGCTATGATTGGTTTCTTTTTGGGTGTTACCACTACAGAAAATCCATTTTCATGGTATAAACTGATTTTGGTTTTACTTTGTATGGTTTTTGCGCGGAATTCGGCCATGGCCTTTAACCGTTACCTTGATAGAAATATCGATGCTAAAAACCCGCGCACCAAAACGCGCGATATTCCTGCGGGTAAAGTTTCGGCAAATGAAGCTTTGATTTTTGTAATCGCCAATTGTGTACTTTTTGCCATTACTACATACTTTATTAATCCGTTGTGCTTTTACCTATCGCCCGTTGCTTTATTTGTAGTTCTGTTTTATAGTTATACCAAACGATTTACCGCGCTTTGCCATTTGGTGTTGGGTTTAGGCTTATCTCTTGCTCCTATTGGTGCTTACATTGCCGTAACCGGGCATTTTGCGCTCGTTCCTGTACTGTATTCTTTAACGGTATTGTTTTGGGTGAGTGGATTTGATATTATTTATGCACTACAAGACGAAGAATTCGATCGTGAAGAAAAATTACACTCCATACCATCGGCACTTGGCATTAAAAATGCTTTAAATGTTTCTGTACTGTTGCATATATTGTCGGCCACGTGTGTAATTTTACCAGTGTTTTTCACTTCATTTAGCTGGGTGTACTATATAGGTATTGTGTTTTTCTGTTCGATGTTGGTTTATCAGCATTTATTGGTAAAACCAAACGACATCAGCAAAGTAAACAGGGCTTTTCAAACCTTAAATGGCTATGCATCGGTGGTATTTGCAGTATGCTTTTTAATTGATGCGTATTTAAGACACAAGTAAAAATAAGTGAATAATTAAATTTTGACTGAGGGGATTTAAATAAAAACCATTCTGTAAGTCTATAATTCAATAATTAAACTAATGATAATAACTAAAAAACCGAGAACATATATCCCACAGGAACTCAACATTAGCTGGGAAAATCTGGAACCACTTTTTACCGAATTACAAAATCGCGAAATTAACAGCTCAGCTGAATTGGAACAATGGTTAAAAGACCGTTCGGAACTTGAGGCGGCTTTAGAAGAAGATTTTGCCTGGAGGTATATTAAAATGAGCTGCGACACGGCAAATGAAGAATTGGTAAAAAATTTCCAATATTTTGCTACTGAAATCGAACCAAAAATTTCTCCCTTGGCTAACGAACTAAATAAAAAGTTTGTTGAAAGTCCATTTATGGATGATCTTGATAAGGAGAAATATTTCGTATACAGCCGTGCCATTAAAAAAGCATTGGAACTTTACCGTGATGAAAATATCGAACTGTTTACCGAATTACAGGTAAAACAACAAAAATACCAAAGCACTACAGGCGCAATGAGTGTTGAGCTAAACGGACAGGAATATACCCTGGAGCAAGCTTCTATTTTCATCAAAGATTTAAACCGCGAAGTGCGCGAAAATGCTTGGAAAACCATTCAACAACGTCGTTTGATAGATAAAGATGATTTAAATATCCTGTTTGATGAACTTATTAAACTCCGCACCCAGGTAGCTTTAAATGCTGGTTTTGAGAACTACCGCGATTATATGTTTCAGGCTTTGGGCCGCTTTGATTATACACCACAGGATTGTTATGATTTTGCCAATGCCATTGAAAAAGAGATTGTACCCATTTTAAAAGAACAAGCAGAAAAACGCCGCGAAGCCTTAGGACTCGAGGTATTAAAACCTTGGGATTTAGAAGTAAGCATAAGCGGCAAACCTGCTTTGAAACCTTTTAACAACGGTGAAGAGCTGATTGATAAAAGTATTGCCTGTTTTAACGCCATTGATGAAAAATTAGGCGAAAAATTAGCGACAATGAAAGCCAATAACCTTTTTGATGTGGAAAGCAGAAAAGGTAAAGCACCTGGAGGATATAATTATCCTTTAGCAGAAACTGGAGCACCTTTTATATTTATGAACTCGGCAAATTCATTGCGCGATTTAACCACAATGGTTCATGAAGGCGGTCATGCGGTACATACATTTTTAACGGCAAATTTAGAATTAAACGATTTTAAACATTGCCCGTCTGAAGTTGCCGAGTTGGCTTCGATGAGTATGGAGCTTATCTCCATGGATAACTGGAATGTGTATTTCGATAATGAAGAAGATTTAAACCGCGCTAAGAAAGAGCAATTGGCTGATGTTTTAAAAACATTGCCATGGGTAGCAGTTATCGACCAGTTTCAACACTGGATTTATACCAATCCGAACCATACCGCTGCTGACCGCGAAGAAACTTTTAAACAGATTTTTAACCGTTTTGGTGCAGGCTTTGCCGATTGGACAGATTTGGAACAACAATTTGGAAACGGATGGCAAAAACAATTGCATCTATTCGAAGTTCCTTTTTATTATATAGAATATGCAATTGCACAGTTAGGAGCCATAGCTGTTTGGAAAAACTATAAAGAAAATCCCGAAAAGGCTTTAGAACAATATCTTGCTGCACTTTCTTTGGGTTATACCAAACCGATGAATGAAATATATGAAACCGCAGGTATCAAATTTGATTTCAGTGCAGAATATGTGAAAGAACTTGCAGATTTTGTGAAAACTGAACTGGAAAAGTTATGTTAACTAGAAGGTTGGGGGCTGTAAGGCTTTTCTGCTTAAAGTTTAATAAATGAAAGTCGTGGCAAAATTGCCACGGCTTTTTTTGTTGTTTGTTTTGCCACTGAAACATAGAATACACGGTAGTTGTAAATATGCTTCGAAGCCACTCAGCATGCTAGGCCTTAAGCGCGTTTTCTGAACGATTAACTTTACAACAGATGCTGAACTACTGGTAATACCAATGAACAGATGACCTGTGAACTAAACGAATGTAAAAAAATGTTAATTGGGTTAAACATTGTTAAAATACACGGCTTAATGCACCTAATGATTTAGTTTCGTTCTAATTCCTAATCAGATAAGAGGAAATACCAATCATCAGCTCCCTAATTAAAATGAAAATATTCGCTCCGTATTTTGTGCTCTCGCTGTTATTTTTAAATGTAGTTTCTGCGCAGACTATAAAAATTAACATTACAGGCACATTAATGAATAAAAATGGTGTTAAAGTTTCCGCTAGCCTTAAATTTACCAGTTTGACAAATCCTGTTTTTATTAAAACAGTTACTACCAATGAAGAAGGAAAATATGTGTTGGCAAACTTCCCGTCAAATAAATTCATCGTAGAGGTGAAGGCTGTGGGTTATCAACCTATAAAAGAAATACATGAAGCTTTTACTGGAAAAACAAATCTCGATTTAAGCTTCAGACTGGAACCTGATGTAAAAGAACTTGAAAGTGTTGTGATAGCTGCCCGGAAAGCATTAATAGAGCACCATAACGAAAAAACAGTAATGAATGTTGAAAACAGCATTGTTTCTACCGGAAATACTGCCCTCGAAGTGCTTGCTAAAATGCCCGGTGTATCCGTTAACCAAGATGGGATCATAAGCATAAAAGGAAGATCGGGTGCAAATGTGCTCATCGATGGAAAATCTACTTATTTATCTGCCGAACAGTTGGCTACCAGATTGCGATCTTTAAATAGCAATGAAATAAAAACGATAGAACTGATAACCAATCCCTCTTCCAAATATGATGCTGAAGGAACCGCAGGTTTGCTCAATATCAAACTAAAAAAAAACGCCAGTTACGGTACCAATGGAAATGTTGATGTAGGTTTTGGTTATGGCAAGAATTTAAAAAGCGATGCCGGAATATCCGTTAACCATCGGGATAAAAACCTAAACATTTTTGGCAGTTTCGCCAATAACAACAATAAAGCTACCGAAAACCTGGATATTTTAAGGATAGTAAATGGAAGTGATCAAAATACTTATTTCCATCAATCGAATACGCAAACAAGATCTACACATAACAACAATTATAAAGCTGGGATTGATTATTTTATCAACAATGAAAATACTTTAGGTTTCCTCACTACGAGTTATTTTAACAATGGCCATGATGCATCTAATGGCCTAACTGCTATTGGCCGAAGTTTTGCACAGATCGACTCATCGATCGTTGCCGAGAACCCTGCACAGAATAAATACCGTAATCAAGCTTATAACCTCAATTACAAAAGTATAATTGATACTCTAGGCCAGGAGCTATTGATCGATTTGGATTATGCGAGATACCACAGTGAAGAAAATACCGTTTACCAAAACTCCTTTTTCGATCAAAACGGTTCAATGTATAAATTACCTGCCATTTTTCGAAATTCCACTCCCTCTTTTATCACAATCAAAGCTGCCAAAATTGATTATGTACTTCCACTTAACACTACTACTAAATTAGCTTTAGGTTTAAAAAGCAGTTGGGTAAATACAGACAATGATTTTAGATTCGAAAACTTAATAGGAAAAGATTGGAAGAATGATGTGGGCAGAAGCAACCGTTTTACCTATAAAGAAAATATAAATGCAGCTTACGCTACATTAAAGCACGAATTTAAGTCGACCAGCTTAGAAATTGGTTTAAGAATGGAACAAACCAATTCTAAGGGCAACTCCATTGAAGATAATAGGATTGTAAAGCGCAGCTATTTTGATCTTTTTCCAAATATTAATGTTAACCAAAACTTAACACCAAATCATGAACTTGGTTTTTCATACAGCAGAAGAATAGATCGGCCAGATTATAAATCGCTTAATCCATTTGTTTATTTTGTTGATCTTTATACTTTCAGTCAGGGAAATCCATTTCTTAATCCACAATATACCAATACTTTTCAACTCACATACAACTATAAAAAAACACTAAATATTTCGCTGGGATACAGCATTACCAATAACTTAATTATAGATGTTTTATTACCCGACAATGGAAAGAAAACTTTGTACCAAACTGTGCAAAATCTTGATAAACAATACGCCTACGACTTATCGTTCGGCTATCCTACTATCATAACCAAATTTTGGAGTATGGACAATACGCTCACGAGCACCTATAACCAGATAAAAACCGCAAACTTGGGTAATGGTATATATAACAGGAAGAAAGTAAATTTTATGATCAACAGCAATCAAACTTTTACACTTAGCCCCTCAACATCTGCAGAGTTTTCAGGAGAATATGCCTCCTCTCAAATTTATGGCACATATGCTATTAAACCTTATTATGGTGTAGATTTAGGGATTAAAAAATCATTACTCGATAAAAAGTTAAGCGTTAAATTTGCCATTAATGATGTTTTTGATACCAGAAAATCAAGAATAAACAGCGCATTATCTGGTTTAAATTATAACCTCGTACAAAAACTAGAAAGCAGGGTTTACAGGTTAAGCCTAAATTATATTTTCGGCAGCAGCAGTATCAAAGGAAACCGGGACCGTAAGACAAGTTTAAGTGACGTAGAAGGCCGAATTAAATAATAACTATACTTCTTCCTTTTTCCTGAGTTTTAAAATCACAAACATCACTAAAACTGAAATCAGGATCATAATGAGATAACTGTAGCTGAGGTTACGTTCATCTTTAGCCGGAATAAGGTTTACAATACCATAACTCAGGAAAGAAACAATTACATAGGTAATGCCACCAGTTAAGCCACCGGCAATTCCTGCATTTTTAGGGAATTTACTTAAACAGAAAGTGAAGTAATTGTTAAAGGTAAAGCCAGCACCAACATGGATAAGAAATGCAAAGAAAATTAACGACCACAAATTAGATACAAAATTTAAACTCAATATCATCAGGATTACAAAAGCCACCTGGAAAAGCGAATTGATCATCAATCTTCTAAAAAAAGGCTTATTAATGGTTGCTTTACCAATAAAACCACCAACCATCCACGCGAAGCCCAAAAACAATGAACTGTAACCTGCAATAACAGGAGAAAAATTAAAATGGTGCTCTATGATAAAAGGACCTGTCATGTTATACACCATTACCATACAATAAGCTAAACCTAACATCACAATGCCCAAGGTAAAACTTGTAGTTTTGATCATTTCAAGATAGATTCGAGTAATTTTTTTCAGTTGAAAATCAGTAAATTGTTTTAATGTTTCGCCACTGAACAATAGTTCGAGCAAAGCAAACACCAATGCAAAACCAGCCAGAAAATAAAAGTTAGATTCCCAGCCAAATGCTGTTTGAAGGTAACCTCCAATAAACGGGGCAACAATTGGTCCGGTAGACCAGATGATAGAAAACATACTGAGGTAGTGTTTCAACTGGTCGCCTTCATAAAGATCGACAAAATATGCTCTTTTTGCCACTACAATTGCACCCACCGTAAGTCCGTGGATAACACGCATTACATAAATCAGGTAAATATTATGTGTGGTGGCAATAATAATACTGGCCGCAGCGAAAATCAGCAGTGCATATAAACAAATCTTATATCTGCCAAAGCTATCGAGTACGCTGCCAATAAAAAGTTGTGAAACACCGTAACTGATTAAAAATATGCTTAAGGTAAGTTGCACCTGTACGCTGCTTACCTGCATCTCACCTGCCATTGTAGGTAGAGATGGAATGTAGATATCGGTTGCAAAACCTGAAAGTGGAATTAGTGCAAAAGCTAAAATAGTGGCTAAGCGCTGGTTACCTTCTTTTATATATTTCACTTGAGTTGTATTAGCATTCATTGGATGATGGTAATGGTTTATAAATATTCCAATCAAACAAGAATTTAATTACTTTATTCCTTTGATTGATTATTGGCAGCAAAATTACTACTTACATCTATCCGAAAAGTATGCAAATCAAACAAAGGATTATTCAAGCCAAATAATTACAAATTTTTACTTAAAACCAATAAATTTGACTTTTTACGATGAATTTATCTACCATAAATGGACTGTAATGAAAATTATATCCCGCTTTAAACGTTTTTAACCAAACTTTTTATAAGTTTGAGGAAACAATCAAGCAAAAAATGTTCGAAAAGCTATTCAGAAAGAAATCTATTTCCAAGATATTACAAGATGCGGCAAAAGGCTATGGCGACCATGAAAATACACTACATAAAACACTCGGTGTTCGCGATTTAACAGCATTTGGAATTGCAGCAATTATTGGAGCAGGAATTTTTAGTACGATTGGAAAGGCAAGTGCAGATGGCGGTCCGGCGGTAATCTTTTTATTTATTTTTACAGCAGTTGCCTGTAGTTTTGCAGCTTTTGCTTACGCAGAGTTTGCCTCTATGGTTCCGGTTTCGGGCAGTGCTTACACCTATTCTTACGTAGCTTTTGGCGAATTAGTGGCCTGGATAATTGGGTGGTCGCTTATTATGGAATATTCCATCGGTAACATCACAGTAGCCATATCCTGGTCTGATTACTTTACCGGATTACTTTCTACCATAAAAATACCTCCCCTTGGCATAGATGGAATCCATGTACCCGACTGGATGACAATGGATTACTTAAGTGCCTATAACGGACATAAACATGCAGAAGCATTATTGGCAGCTGGCAAAAACCTTGCTGATTTGGATTCAGCTACAGCTTTGGCCAATAATGCATGGCTTACGGCACCAACAATAGGAGGTTTCCACCTTGTTGCAGATATTCCTGCTTTGGGCATTATCATTTTGATTACCTGGTTAATTTATCGCGGTATGAAAGAAAGTCGCAATGCCAGCAATGCCATGGTTGTTGTTAAGCTTGCCGTAATTCTGTTGGTTTTAGCTGTTGGTATTTTTTATGTGGATACAAAAAACTGGAATCCATTTGCTCCGAACGGTGTTGCAGGCGTTTTAAAAGGTGTTTCAGCAGTGTTTTTTGCTTATATCGGGTTTGATGCCATTTCTACTACAGCCGAAGAATGTAAAAATCCACAGCGCGATTTACCACGCGGAATGATGTGGGCAATTATTGTGTGTACCATACTTTATGTTGCTATTGCGTTAGTTTTAACTGGCATCGTTAAATCTGATACACTGGCTGTAGGCGATCCGCTTGCATTTGTTTTCGATCAGATTAATTTGAAACTAATGAGTGGTATTATTGCTGTAAGTGCAGTTTTTGCCATGGCCAGTGTACTTTTGGTCTTTCAGATGGGTCAACCCCGTATATGGATGAGCATGAGCAGAGATGGATTATTACCGAAATCGTTTTCAAAAATCCATCCAAAGTATAAAACACCTTCTTTTGCAACCATTGTAGTTGGTTTCGTTGTAGCCGTTCCATCGTTGTTTATGAACCTTACCATTGTTACTGATCTTTGTTCGATAGGAACACTTTTCGCTTTCGTATTGGTTTGTGCCGGTGTTTTGGTGTTACAGAACAGGCCTGATGTACAAAGAGGAAAATTTAAAATCCCTTATGTAAACAGTAAATTTATTATCCCGATTGCCTTAATTGCCACAATTATTTTTGCCTTTGCAAAATATGGAAAGGAGACAAAAGCATTCTTTTTTAATTCTCCTAAAACAATCCAAACAATAAGTTTTGTAACTTCTCTGAGTGGCGATGAGCTTAAAATTGTTAAAGAAGAAATTGTAAAAAATGCAGCTCCGCAAATTATCCTGGCAGATAAAGTTGATGCAGAATCGTATTTAAGTGCACTACCTGCCGATCGTTACGAGCAATTTATTTCAGCATCCAAAATACCTGTTGAGAAGAAATACGAAAGTGGCTGGGGTTTATTTAAACACAAGATACCCATGTGGATTTTCTTAATCATTTGCGTAGTGATTACCTATTACTGTATTACTAAAAACTTATCATTAATTCCTGTTTTAGGGTTGATCAGCTGCTTGTATATGATGTGCGAACTTGGTATTTCAAACTGGATTGGCTTCGGCATCTGGCTGGTTGTTGGCTTGGTTGTTTATTTTGCTTACGGCTACAGGCATAGTAAATTAGCAAATCCGGAGGTTTAAGATTATGAAATACAACCCTTTAATACATCATCGGCGATCGATCAGGTTAAAGGGTTACGATTATTCAAAAGCTGGAGCTTATTTCATTACAATCTGCTGTGAAGATAGAATCCATAGATTTGGAAAAGTTGAAAGCGATGAAATGATCTTAAATCAATCTGGATCTATTGCTTACAACGAATGGATTAATTTATCTGATAGATATTCAAATTTCGAACTCGATGTATTTCAGATTATGCCGAATCATATGCACGGCATAATAGTATTGTCTGATCTAAATGCGGTCGGGGCTACCCTTGCGGTCGCACATGAAGAAAACGAGCTAACAAAGGCGACCGCAAGGGTAGCCCCGACTATTGCCAACATCGTTGGTGCATATAAATCAATAGTTTCGAATGGATGTCTGCAATTATTCAAATCGCACGATAAAACAATGGGCAGGTTATGGCAGCGGAATTACTACGAGCACATCATCCGTGATGAAAGAGCCTATCAAAACATCTCAAATTACATCATCAACAATCCCAGCAAATGGAGCAAAGATAAATTCCATTTATAAAACAAAATCCCCTTTCTTTAGCAGAAAGAGGATTCAATTTTATTTTTTCTTTATAAAAGCCATGGCAGTTATCACTATTAGCCCTAAACCAGAAGCAATCATATAATTATTGCCATGATTGAGGTGGTATATTTTTGCAACAGGACCCGCTATAAATAAGCAGATTCCCAATATCAAAATCGCCGTTCTCATTTGTTAAACCGGCAATCTATGCAATTCGATATCATCAGGTGTAACAAAAATCAATGGAACTTTTTCAACATCCACATAACTGCTATCCAATCCGAAACTCCGCTCTTCAGACAAGCTTAATTTCTTAAGGATAAAGTAATAATCCATAATCTGACGCTCATAAAAACTCAACTTAGTGAATTTAGATAAATGTTTTTCTAAGAGTACAAACCTGAAATCCCCTGCAATCTTATGTTTATTTAATGAAGTGTATTGACTTGTAATGTCTATTTCACCATTTTTTACCAGTTCTTCAACCACCTTACGGTATAATAAATTTACACGTTGCTCTACCCTAAATCCTAACCTAAAATCAATTCGTATCAGTTTGCCTGGAATCAGGAATTCAACTTTATAATCTAATGTATAAGGCTCATCCATTACATCAACGTGCACCAACCAATATACATCGGCACGTTTTGGTTCCTTTTGAATAATGGAATAAATAATTTTCGATTCAATTTCCGTTTTAAAATTAGCACTTGTTAAATAAACAAGCTGAGATGAGTACTTTGGCACTGATTCATCATTACTGAGTTCACTTAAAATTTCGTAATAATCTTCAATCTCAACATATTTTACAAACCTGTTTTTAATCTTACGGGCCACAAACCAACTCCACATTACCGTAAAAAGTGCCGAACCAATCAATACAGTTAACCAGCCTCCATCAAAAAACTTGTGCAGGTTACTGAAGAGGAAAGTACCCTCAATAATTACATAAACCGAGATGAAAATAGCGATAAGGTATTTAGGGAAACGCCTGCTTCTTAAATAAACACTAACTAAAATTGTGGTCATCAACATTGCTATGGTAATCGAAAGACCATAGGCGGCGTCCATTTTGGAGGATTCTTTCCAGAAAAAAACGATGCTACAGCAGCCTAACCAAAGCATCCAGTTGATAGATGGCACATACAATTGACCTTTCTGTACTGAAGGATAAACAATTTTAATCTTCGGCCAAAGGTTTAAGCGAACGGCCTCTGAGATTAAGGTAAACGAACCGCTAATTAAAGCCTGACTTGCAATAACCGCAGCCATAGTTGCCAGAATTACCATTGGAACCTGGAAATGACTTGAAATGATCTGAAAGAAAGGATTCATTTTTGAACTCGGAATGAAAGTACTTTCATTCTGCAAAATCCATACACCTTGACCTAAATAATTCAAAATCAGGGTTAATTTCACAAAAATCCAACTGATTCTGATATTGTTACGCCCGCAGTGTCCTAAATCCGAATAGAGTGCCTCTGCCCCTGTTGTACAGAGAAAAACACCTCCCAAAATAATAAATGCCTTACTATTGGTAGCCAGTAAATGTACGGCATAGTATGGATTAAGTGCCTTTAAGATGCTAAAATCCTTAACAATGAATAAAAGTCCGGCTATACCCAAAACAGTAAACCAAACAAACATAACCGGACCAAAAAGCTTCCCAACCAGGTTTGTTCCAAACTGCTGAATAATGAAAAGAACAGTTAAAATTGCGATTACTACAGGAACAACAGGTATATCAAACTTATTGGTTAAGCCCTCTATTGCCGATGTAACGGTAATACTTGGGGTAATTACGCCATCAGCAAGCAGCGCACAGCCACCAACAACCGCTGGTACAATTAGCCATTTAGCCTTTTTTCTTACCAAAGAAAATAAAGAGAATATTCCCCCCTCTCCTTTGTTATCGGCCCTTAAGGTAATAATTACGTATTTAATGGTAGTTTGCAGGGTAAGCGTCCAGATGATGCAGGAAAGTACGCCAAGAACAACATCAGTAGTTATCGATCCCGGATTTCCTACCAGTCCTTCTTTTACGCCTAATATGCTTGTAAAAATTGCATTGAGTGTGTATAGAGGTGATGTACCAATGTCACCGAACACAATACCTAAACTAATTAGTACACCGCCGGCGGTTAACGCGTTGACATTTTTATGATTTGACACTTCGTTGATTATTTTAGTGCGGCAAAAGTAAACTAACTATAACAATTTAACAACCAAATTATTGTGTATTTTTAACACTATTAAAATTTAATATTATTGTTAAATTGTGTTAAATTATGGCTTTTAAACAAAATGTTTAATTTCTTTGTTTTAAATTAATACATTTGCTATACCAATTTGATGAAACTCTACGCTAAGATAACGTTCCTCACAAAACTAGCTTGCACATTGTGCATTGTTCTTTTATGCGGAATAAATTCTTGGGCGCAACAAGCTGATAGTATTCACATTAGCTTAAAAAACAGAACCAAAAAAGTTAATAAAATTCCCGAAATTAAGGCAAATATCACCCCTTACAAACCACTTTATATGTCTATCGGTGGTTCAGGAATGTTTAACACCTACTCCACAACTCCAAAAAACACAACGGTTGCAGCAAAAGATAAATTGCTTACCATCGTAAAAATATATCCAAACCCGGTAGAAGATCAGTTAAATATTATCTTATCAATTGGTAAAGATGGTACACAAACCACAATAAAAATTATCGATTTATTGGGAAATGAAGTAGCTACCCTGGCAAACGAACGCTTAAATGCCGGCGAACAAACCAAAAGTTTCGTCGTTCCGAACAGAATAAACCCTGGTATTTACTTTTTAAGGGTTATCGCAGGGTCAGAAAGCCAGGTAAAACGCATCTCAGTTTTATAAGCCCGTTTTCTTTTCTATTTTTGATTGATGCGGATTTAAAAACCGTTTATTTAATCATATTTCATATACTTAATAATGAAGATCATCGCCATTGGCAGAAATTATGCCGAACATGCAAAAGAACTTAACAATCCAGTTCCAACCACACCGGTAATTTTCCTGAAACCTGATACAGCAGTTTTAAAAGACAATAAACCTTTTTATTTACCCGATTTTTCTGATGATGTTCATTACGAACTCGAAGTGGTTTTAAAAATCTGTAAGGAAGGAAAACACATTGCCGAAAAATTTGCCGCCAATTATTATGATGAAGTGGGTTTAGGTATCGATTTTACCGCACGCGATATTCAGGCAAAACACAAAGAAAAAGGTTTGCCCTGGGAACTTGCCAAAGCATTTGATAACTCTGCGCCAATCAGTATTTTTCTTCCTAAAACCGATTACGAAGATCTTTACAATTTAAATTTCGAGCTGAAAATTAATGGAGAAAGCCGCCAGATTGGGCATACTAAAGATTTACTATTCTCGTTCGAGAAGATAATCAGCTTTGTTTCCCAATACATCACCTTAAAAAAAGGCGATTTAATTTTCACCGGAACACCCCAGGGAGTAGGCAAAACAAACAGAGGCGACAAGTTAGAAGCCTGGTTGGAAGGAAAGCAACTTTTAAATTTTGATGTAAAGTAACGAATGATTAAAAACCCGATCCACTACAAGTTAAAATTATCCGTTTCAATTTGCCTTTTATTTGTCTCAATTGGTGTTCAGGCACAACAAATTTTCAGTACGAATAAATATCCGATTACCGATTTCAGGCAACCGCTTGATATTACCCCTCCTGCCCTTGCAGGCTCATTCGGTGAAATACGGGGCAACCATTTTCATTCCGGTATTGATTTTAGAACCAACCAGCGCGAAGGTTATCCTGTATATGCTGTAGCCGATGGATACATTTCAGAGGTTAAGGGTGCAGAACAGTGGCTTCGGACAGGCCCTGTACATCAATCATCCCAATGGTTTTACTACCGTTTATGGTCACCTACAGCGATTTGCCCCTAAAATTGCCTCGATTGTTAAAAACCTTGAATACGAAAAAAAATCATTCGAGATTGATGAATTTCCCGATGCTACTTTAATCCCTG
The DNA here is from genome assembly GCF_979252805.1 of Pedobacter sp. AC402. NCBI lineage: Bacteria > Pseudomonadati > Bacteroidota > Sphingobacteriia > Sphingobacteriales > Sphingobacteriaceae > Pedobacter > Pedobacter sp. AC402. The sequence continues at coordinate 232,249 of NZ_CEEDAI010000001.1, forward strand.
TACATAAAGGCGAAATTATTGCCTGGTCTGGTAACCGTGGAAGTTCGGGCGGTCCGCATTTACATTTCGAAATTCGTGATACCAAAACAGAAGAAACTATAAATCCGCAGTTTTTCGGAATCATCATTCCTGATAACATTCCGCCTGTGATCCATGGTTTATATGTTTATCGCCTAAATGGCAAAACTTTTAATGAATCTACTCCAAAACAGGCTATTGGTATTACCGGCGCAAACGGCAGTTACAAAACCACCGCGCCCATCAGTTTAACCGGAGAGGTTGGCTTTGGTATTGTAGTAACTGATCGGCATAATGGCTTATCGGGCACAAACGGAGTATATTCTATTCAATTAGAGGTTGATGGTAAAAAAGTTTATACTTCGGCTTTAGAGCGTTTTGCTTTTGAAGATAGTAAGGCCATTAACTCACACATTGATTACCCAACTTATTTAAATACCAAAAGGAGTATCCAAAAAAGTTTTGTAGAGCCTGGTAACCCCTTAAAAATTTATAGTAGTTTGGTAAATAGCGGCAGAATCAATTTTAATGATGGAGCTTCACATCAAGTGCGTTATCTTATTACCGATTCAAAGGGAAATTCATCGGTATTGCCATTTACTGTTAATGCTGGCTCAGCACCTATTGTAAATCCGGTTATTCCTGCTGGAATAATTTACCCTTATAATAAAGTAAACGAATTTAATATTGATGATATTAAGGTGGTTTTTCCGCTCGGAACATTGTATAGCGATTTAAATTTCACGTATAAAAAGCTGCCTAAACCTGCCGGAAATGCCTGGTCGGCTGTGCACCAGATTCATAATCGTTATACTCCACTGCATATCGGTTTTGAAATTTCCATCAAGGCAGATAATCTTCCCGAATACCTGAAAAGCAAGGCTCTGATTGTAAATTCGAATGGATCGTCACAAGGTGGTTTTTTCGAAAACGGCTATGTTAAGGCAACTCCTAAAAACTTTGGGAGCTTTTATATTGCTACCGATACCGTTGCGCCTCGAATTGTGCCGGTAAACATCGCCCAGGGTAAAAGCATGGCTGGTTTATCGAAAATTTTTTTCAAAATAAGTGATAACTTGTCTGGCATCAAAAGTTTTAATGGTTACATTGATGGCAAATGGGTTTTAATGGAATTTGATACTAAAACAGCAACCCTTTGGCACAGTTTCGATGAGAGAACAGCATCTGGCAAACATACGCTTGATTTAGTTGTGGTAGATATGAAAGAAAATTCGCGGAAATATACAGTGGAGTTTTCCATATAATATGTTAAAACAATTAAAATACTTCAAAGTGTCATATTTTAAACAATGATAAACACATTTATAAGTTAACTGTTTAAATTGCACGTGGCATAATGCATTCAATAATTAAAGCATTCAAAATTCAATCATTATATATATGGCAGAGTTAAAAGAGGGTGATCAGGCACCTGCAATTACATCAAAAGATCAGAATGGCATCGAGGTATCTTTAAACGATTATAAAGGCAAAACTGTTGTGCTTTATTTTTACCCTAAAGATGATACCCCGGGCTGCACAGCAGAAGCCTGCGATTTTAGAGATAACTATCAGGGCTTACAGGCGCAAGGTATTGTGGTTTTAGGTGTAAGTGTTGATGATGAAAAATCGCACCATAAATTTGTAACCAAACATAACTTACCCTTTACTTTACTTGCTGATACCGATCAGAAAATTGTAAATGACTATGGTGTTTGGGCGGAGAAAAACATGTATGGCAAAAAATACATGGGTACCGTACGTACCACATTTATCATTGATGGTGAGGGCAAAATTGCTCATATTATCAAAAAGGTAGACACTAAAAACTCAACACAACAAGTACTCGATTTAATTAATAACTAATTATGATATAGCGGGTAAAATATTACCTTTGCTATGTAACAACAACCTCTTATTTAATGAAACATACAATTAAAGAGCTAGAAGATATTGCCTCTCAAATCAGACGAGATATCGTAAGAATGGTTCACGGATGTCAATCTGGCCACCCAGGTGGTTCATCGGGTTGCGCCGATTTTTTTACTGCGCTATATTTTGAAGTCTTAAACCACAATAAGGATTTCACTATGGACGGGATTGGCGAAGATTTATTCTTCCTATCCAACGGTCACATTTCTCCAGTTTGGTACAGTACACTTGCACATGCAGGTTATTTCGATAAAAGTGAATTGGCAACCTTCCGTAAGCTGGATTCGAGGTTACAGGGCCACCCAACCACTCATGAGCATTTACCGGGTATCCGCGTAGCATCTGGCTCATTAGGGCAAGGAATGTCTGTAGCCATTGGCGCTGCCTTAACTAAAAGATTAAATAAAGATAATTCGTACGTGTTTACTTTACACGGTGATGGCGAATTACAAGAAGGCCAGAACTGGGAAGCGGCAATGTTTGCTCCTTTCCACGAGTTAGACCGCTTAATCTGCAGTGTGGATTACAACGGTCAGCAAATTGACGGGCCAACTAAAAAAGTACTTTCGCTGGATAGTTTACAGGCAAAATTTGAAGCTTTTGGATGGCATGTAATCAATACTGATGGTAATGATATGCAATCGATCGTTGAAGGCTTACATTATGCCAAAACATTAACAGGAAAAGGCAAACCGATTTTAAATTTAATGAGCACACAAATGGGTGCTGGTGTAGATTATATGATGGGTTCGCATAAGTGGCATGGTACAGCACCAAATGATGAGCAATTGGCTTTGGCTTTGGCACAGTTACCAGAAACCCTAGGGGATTATTAACCCCCTTACCCCCTGAAGGGGGAGTAAATAACTTTTAATTTTAACTACAAATAAAGCCCCTTTAGGGGTTTGGGGTATGAAAAAATATACATATACAGAAAAAAAAGATACACGTTCGGGTTTTGGTGCTGGCTTACATGAAGCTGGTAAGAAAAACGAAAATGTAGTTGCCTTATGTGCCGATTTAGTTGGATCGCTTAAAATGGATGCTTTTATTAAAGATTTTCCTGAGCGTTTTACACAGGTTGGTATTGCAGAAGCAAACATGATCGGTATTGCAGCGGGGATGACAATTGGTGGCAAAATCCCTTTTACAGGTACATTTGCCAATTTCTCAACCGGTCGTGTTTACGATCAGATCCGCCAATCGGTAGCTTATTCTAACAAAAATGTTAAAATTTGCGCATCTCACGCGGGTTTAACCCTTGGCGAGGATGGTGCTACCCACCAGATTTTGGAAGATATCGGTTTAATGAAAATGTTACCGGGCATGGTAGTGATCAATCCTTGTGATTATAACCAAACCAAAGCAGCAACTTTAGCCATTGCAGAATACGAAGGACCAGTTTATTTACGTTTCGGCCGTCCGGTAATTCCTGTATTTACAGATCCTGATCAAAAATTCGAAATCGGTAAAGCATGGATGGTAAATGAAGGAACAGATGTAACTATAATTGCTACCGGCCACATGGTTTGGAAAGCAATTGAAGCTGGTGAGAAATTAGCTGAATTGGGCATTGATGCAGAAATTATCAATATCCATACCATTAAACCTTTGGATGATGAAGCAATCTTAACATCTGTTAAAAAAACAGGTTGCGTGGTTACCTGCGAAGAGCATAACAAATTTGGTGGTTTAGGTGAAAGTGTAGCACGTTTGTTAACTACTGAATTGCCAACCCCACAAGAATTTGTAGCTACAAATGATACTTTTGGCGAAAGCGGAACACCAGATCAGTTAATGTCTAAATATGGTTTAGATGCTATTAACATTGTTGAAGCTGCACAAAAAGTAATTGGCAGAAAAAAATAAAATTTAAATTTAACCAGAAAGGCACCAAGAACACCGAGGATAACCAAAACTTTGTGTACTTAGTGTCTTTGTGGTTTTATAATAATCATAAATGAAACAAGTTGAAGATTCAGAAATTCTTGCACTGTTTGCCGTAGATGCGCACGCGAAATGAAGCCTTTAACCTGTTGCTAAAAAAATATCAGCAAAAAATATACTGGCACATCCGCAGATTGGTTTTAAACCACGATGATTGCGACGACCTTTTGCAGGAGGTATTTGTTAAAGTTTGGAAAAACCTGGAAAAATTTAGAAGTGATTCTCAGCTCTATACCTGGATTTACCGCATCGCCACCAATGAATCCATTACTTTTCTAAATAAACAAAAGCAGCGCAATAACACGCCTTTAGATGAGGTTTCTGGTGCGCTTGCCGATAACCTGGTTGCTTCATCTTATTTTAACGGAGATAAACTCGAAATTAAACTACAAAAAGCAATTCTTACCTTACCCGAAAAACAACGCATAATTTTTAACATGAAGTATTTTGATGATATGAAATATGAAGAGATTTCTGAAGTACTCGGTACATCTGTAGGTGCATTAAAAGCGTCATTTCATATTGCTGCAAAAAAAATTGAAGCTTTTATTACAAATGATGAAATAGACTATTAAACCTTTTCACTTTAATTGAATCATATATCTGTGATGAACGAAAATATAGAAAATAACGATTGGATAAATGAAGCTCCAATCCTTGCGACAATGGGGAAACGCAATCCATTCTCCATTCCTGATGGATATTTCGAAAATTGTGATGAGGCCATTTCTTCTGCTGTTTATTTTGATCAGTTAAAACAGAAAACCAGCAACAATAATTTTGAAGTTCCGCAGAATTATTTCGAAGATTTAACGGAACGGATACAAACAAGGATTGCCATCGAAGCATTGCCGAAAGCAGAAAATGCATTTACGGTGCCAGAAAATTATTTCGATACTTTACAAAGTAGAATTGTAAACAGAATTGGGTTAGCAGAGCCTAAAAAAGAAGCTAAAGTTATCCCTCTATGGAGACGCAGCCTAGTTAAATACGCAAGTGCAGCCTGCTTTTTGTTAATGGCATCATTTGGCATTTATTTCTACCAAAATAGTACCACTGCAACCGTTATACAAGCGCAATCTGCCGAAGCAGTAAACGAACAACTGTTATATGATATTGATGAAAGCACAATCATCGATCACTTAGAGGCAGAAAATACCACAACATCCAATCTAAAAACTACTTCTGCGTCAGATACAGAAATGGAAAACTATATCCTGAGCAATTTCTCGTCAAACGATCTTTCTCAGGAATTAAATAATTAATGAAACCATCATGATTAACAATAACAAAAACCATATCGAAATCATGATAGCTTCATCAAATTTGAAAACAAGAATAAACATGAAAATGAAGAATTTACTTTTTGTTGCTTTAATGTTTTTATTACCTACCACCCTTTTAGCACAAAGGCCAAAAGGAGAAGAAATAGAATCACTTAAAATAGCTTTTTTTACTCAAAAACTGGATCTATCACCCGAAGAGGCTAAAATTTTCTGGCCAATTTATAACGATATGCAAGAAGAACAAAGCGCATTGCGTAAAGAGCGCATGCAGAAAATGATTTCTTTCCGCAAAACCACAGAGATTGATAATTTAACCGATGCACAAGTACAAAGTTTAATTACGAGCGAATTCGATTTTAAACAAAAAGACCTTAATCTGGATAAAAAATATTACAACAAGCTCAAATCTTCTTTACCGATTAAAGTTGTAGGCAAGTTTTACAGGGCCCAGGAAGGTTTTAAACGGGAGTTGCTCAATAGATTTAAAGGCGGCCAAAGGCAATAAAGAAAAAGACTTACAGTAATGTAGGTCTTTTTTGTTTGATGGATTATTTAATCGACATGGATACATTAAACATTATATATCTGCCTAGTATAGAAGATGAATAATTAGAAGAGTATACCTCATTAATATTTAAATTGGTGAAAGCTTTAAGGTTTGCCAGATTTTTACCCTGAATACTGTATTTAAAATCCCCCTTGATGGGATTATACTGAACTTCTGTATCCACTAAATCAAAATGTTTATTATTCACACGATACCTATTATAGGATGATAGATTGAAAATTTTATCATTGATCTTATATTTATACTCAAATGAATATTTATGAGCTTTATTTTTAGCGATTTGCGCTCCTTCACTTCTAGTAGAATTAATTTGGAGTTCAGCCCCTAATCCAAAATTTATTGGCAGATTAAAGCCCGTGTTTATTTTTAATAAAGCATTTTGATTGAAAGCACGGTATTCTTTTGCTATATCTATTATTTTACTATAATAGGACGAATATGAAGGCACATAGTTTGCTGTAATTGATAGCGAAAATAACGGAAAAAATTTCTTAATAGAAAAATTTGAATTTAATGTTTTTACACCTCGAAATGGTTCTTTCCGAGAGTAGTTCAAAGAATTCTCGAAGAATTAGTATATAGAAACCCGTATTTACTGAAGCTAGTATTTACAGCAACATTAAGGTTAAAATAGCTATTAGCAAAGTCATTTAAATTATAATTTATCCCAAGCTGATGAGAATTATAATTAAAAAAATTAGTCAAACCACTATTTAAACTACGTAGATCAGTAAGGATATGATTTTCATAATATTCAATAGGCTGGGGATTAGAATTTTTATAATTATAACTAAAAGAAATATTTTGTAAATCAGTTAACTTATAAGAAAAAGACAAACTTGGTTCCAAAATCAGATAGGTACTATCTTTACCCATATTTTTTAACAATTGAACCGTAGATTTTAATTGTACCAGTACCTTAACAGGTTGATTGTCGTAAACATATTTACCAGTGATATAGATTTGATTTAACTTAAAGAGATTATCGTTGACAAAAGCATCACCAATTGATACCTGATTATTTTGAAACTCACCAAAAAGATTTGATTTTATTTTAGAATGGTTGATTTCATTGCCCACATTTAAATAAAGAAAGCTGGTATTATATCTCATTAACCCTTCAAAATCGATTTTTAACTTGAAATTATTATTATTTACTACTTGATGTAAATTTTGGCTTCCGTTAAATATGAGAACATTTTGATAAAGCGTTGAGCGTGTTTGATAGTTTTGGTTCATATCATCTGCTAAAAATCTAGCCGAAAACAAATATGCTGTGGTTTGGTTTGCCTTAACAGTATATTTTATCTGCGCATTAAAATTTCTATTTAAATCAACTTGATTTTGCAAAACACTATCACCAATCATATTATTATATACAGAAAAAGCGGAACTATTGAATCGCTCAGGCACTTGTTTGTATGATAATTGGGCCCAAAAACGAGCATTGTTTTTAACCAAATAATCGGCACTGAAATTACCTTGTAAGGTTTTTTTTGAACTAGTTCTACTATCGTTATCTTCAGTATTTATCAAATTTGGTTTAAAATAAATATTCTGAATAGACGTTTGTCCATACAGTTTATTCCAAGAATAAAATAGTGCATATCTGATCTTAAACTTATCTGTTATCCTTGTAATAGAATTTGCACTCCCTTGACTGGTATTATTAAGGGTGTATGAAGTTGCATCAAAGGAATTGTATGTACCAACTCCATGACTGATAATTTGATTATTTCCGATAAAAGCCCTATTCTCATCTACGAGATCTAAAATATTTCCATTTGACTCCGTACTTAAATTATTGTGGTTAGCAAAGACAAAAGCCTTGGTTTTATTAAAAAAAGCAATCAGATTTGTAGACAATATCCTTCGATCGATTGTACCCAAACCACCATCAATACTCCCAATCATTTTTTTTGCTTGCTTATTCTTTATTTTGAGGTTTAAAACAATATCGTCACTGTTTATAATACCCTTGACTAGATTATCTTCAACATAATGTTCTAAAGCTTGTATTTCCTCAACAAGTACAGGCTTTAAATTTTTAGTAATGGCTTTGTAACCCTCCCCTGTTAAATCGTCGCCTTCTAATAATACTCGGCTGATTTTTTTATTTTTAAAAAAATCGTTCCGTCCTTATTTACCTCCATCCCAGGCATTTTTTTGATTACACTTTCTAGGTTCTGGTCATCAGGACTCGTAAAGCGAAGTACATTATATTTTGTAGTGTCGTTATCTACGCTTACACCATTAGGCGCCTTAATGTAAATCTCATCAAGCTGTTTCTTGTCTTCTATTAATATGAAATTGTGTTGAAATATAGATTCTTTCAAAAGATCAATCCGGCTCACAATCAATGTATCTCTTTTATAACCAATATAAGCAACAATTAGAAGGAATTTATCGGATCGGTCTATTTGGCCGCTTAGTTCGTAATTTCCTTCTTCATTTGAAAAACCATAAATTAAAACATCATCGCTTTCAAAATTTTTAAGTTGAATTGAGGCATATGGAAGTTTATCAGCCCACGATGTTACAGAACCGGTTAACCGTACAGATTGTGCTAAAGAGAGATTATCGGTAAAAATAATAAGCAAAAAGATGAAATATTTGCACATTAATATTTCTCTTGTTTTTCGGGCATCTGTATATTTATTTTTCCAGTAATACCTTCGGATGTGGTTTGTTCAACTCTAGCAAGTCTAATATAATCCTCAATTTTTTTCTTATAAAAAATTCTAAATTCTTTATAAGTAAAAGCTTTATCTTTTTGGTAGGCTACAGGAACACCAATTATTTTATTTTCAAATCTAGCCTTCAAATCAACACCAGTTAATTCGTAAACAAAATCAGATTCCGTATCATTAACCAAAACTATTAAGCCAGGCAAACCACAAAATTTCCATGGTCCATTTTGAATAGGAACGTCTTCAGTATACCAAGCTTCATATAATCTTCCTCTAAATGCGGTTTCTGCTTTTCTACAATTAAATTTCCCTATTTTCTTCTTCTCCTTTGAAATCCTCCATCTAAAATTATTCAAAGAATCCATTAATATTACTTTTTTAGTGCCAATGTAATCAGACAATAATATTTTTTTCCTACTGAAATCTTTGAATACAAAGGTTGGTTTTCCTGATTTAAGTACCCTAACTTGATTTAAATCATCGACCGGAATGTTTCCATTTAGAACTTTTGATTTGATCCTCAATTCTATGGAGTTTAATTTATCAAAATAGATAATTAAATTCTGCTGCATCTTTTTGCCGAGATTTTTCTCATTAACAGTCAGTTTATAACTAATAGTCCCTTTTTGCGCTTTTGCAGAAAAAGAATGAAGAACAAAAATTAGAGGCAAAAAATTTAATAAATATTTTCTAAGCACCATACATTATTTAAGATTTGATAGCCAATTTAGTTCGTTTACATCACAATCAATTACATCTTAGTTATGATAACGGTCGTAGAGAGTTGAAATATAAACGAACCATTTACTTTAGACTTATTTTAATGTTAAAACTGATCTATCAATATTAACTTTTAAGTAGAATAAGCATATACTGCTGCATATTCAAGTGTATCAGCTAACACCTAGATAACTCCTTTTATCTTCATTTACTTAGGAAAAACTGAACTATCACCAGTAGTTATGTGGTAAAACGTTCTCGCAAGTCCTGCTGCATGTTCACATGTATCAGCTGACACATCAGCTGGGCCCCAGATAACAACACCATCTTCATCTACAACGGTATAATGTACTGTACACTCCTTTAAGCTTGAAAAGTCCTTTTCAGCAAACGTAACTATGCTCATCAAACACATCATTCCAATAAATAATAATTTCTTCATTTTTTAAAAAGATTTAAGGTTAAAATAATTAGATTAATTCCCTCAAACCTCATTAATAAAAATCTAAAATAAAATTTTTCGCGCCGACTACCGTTTAATCGACATGAACAACCGTCAAAACAACATAAACGACCATTTTTATATTTCAAGTTTTTTTTCATTTGGAAAACGGTAACATAACGATTACTTTAGCACAATTATCCCGAAATAAAATAATTAACTGCTCAAATATTTAGGGATTATGTATACTTGCTTTGCCATTGATGATGAATTTTCAGCTCTTGAGCTTATAACTGATTATATTGCGCTTCAACCTAAACTTAAATTATTAAAAGCGTTCAACGGTGCCTCAGCCGCTCTTAAAGAAATCGAAAACCTTAAGAAAACCGTGGATATTATTTTTCTTGATATCGAAATGCCGTTGCTAAATGGAATTGAACTGGCAAAATTAATCAGGCATAAAACACAGAAATTGGTTTTTACTACCGCACATCCGAGTTATGCAATTCATTCTTATGAGCTAGAGGCAGATGCTTTCTTACTAAAACCATTTTCCCAGGCAAAATTTGATCAAACGATTCAAAAGTTATTTCCAAATAAGGTACCTTCTCAAATTAAAAAAACAGAAGATTTTATTTTATTAAAAAGCATTGAACAAAGAAATCGGTTTACTAAAATCAAGCTTGATAAAATTTATGCCGTAGAAGCACAAGAAAGAATGACCAAGATATATCTAGAGCATGAAACTGTCTTTTCTAAATCTAGCTTTTCCAATGTATTAGCACTTTTACCTGCTGAAAAAGGCTTCTCGCAGGTCCATAGGTCATTCATCATTGCAGAAAATCAAATTAAAATTTTAGAGAGAGCATATGTCATTTTGACTAATGATCTAAAGATTTCCATAGGAAGAAAATTCCTTGATTTTTATTATAAGATATACAAGAAGAAGTAGAATCCTCCTTAATTCCGTACTTTTGTACCATGCTTACCCAACGTCAGTTGTTTTTACAACACAATGCACAAACCTCTCCTGAACCACTTATGCTCGAATTTGTAAGGGCTAAAGGTGTTTATATATACGATTCTGCCGATAAGAAACATTTGGATCTAATTGCCGGTATCGGTGTAAGTAATGTAGGCCATTGCCATCCGGCTGTGGTTAAGGCAATCCATGAGCAGGCAGAAACCTATATGCACCTGATGGTTTATGGCGAATATGTACAAACGCCTCAGGTAAATTTTGCTAAAGCACTTGCCGATATTTTACCAGAAAGTTTAAGTTGTACCTACTTTTTAAACTCGGGTACAGAAGCTGTAGAAGGTGCAATGAAACTGGCCAAACGCTATACCGGCCGCAAAGGTTTTATTGCTTGCAAAAATGCTTACCATGGCAGCACACAAGGTGCAGAAAGTTTAATGGAAAGCGATTTCTACTCGTCTGGTTATGGGCCTTTTTTGCCTCATGTAAGCTTTATTGAGCACAACAATATTTCTGATCTCAATAAAATCACCACAGAAGTTGCCGCTGTTTTTATCGAACCCATTCAGGGCGAAGCCGGAATCAGGGTGGCTGATTTAATTTATATGCAAGCCTTGCGTACAAAATGTACTGAAACTGGTACCTTATTAATCTTCGACGAAATACAGTCGGGTTTTGGCAGAAGTGGTAAAATGTTTGCTTTCGAACATTACAATATAGTACCCGATGTTTTACTTTTGGCAAAAGGAATTGGTGGCGGTATGCCAATCGGTGCATTTATCAGTTCGCTGGAAATCATGTCGGTATTATCGCATACACCCATTTTAGGCCACATGACAACATTTGGCGGTCATCCGGTTTGTTGTGCAGCAGGCTTGGCCACTTTACGCACCTTGGTCGACAATCATATTGTGGATGAAGTTGAAGAAAAAGGACAAGTATTTAAAAAGTTGCTCCAACACCATGCAATAAAAGAAATAAGGGGAAAAGGATTGATGCTCGCTGTTGAATTTGAGAATTTTGAGATCAACAAAAAAATTATCGATGCCTGTATCCTCGATGGTGTATTGTCAGATTGGTTTTTACATTGCAGTAACTCCTTGCGTATCGCGCCTCCGTTAATTATTACCAAAGAAGAAATTGAAGAAGCATGTGCGATCATCTTAAAAAATATTAACTTAGTTGCAGGGTAATGGCATCAATCGAAGCTTAAAAAAGCAGCTAATCTGCTGAGAAAAACATCAATTGTAAAAGCCATAAACCGAAAATTACAAACCGAAAACTGTAACTGAATGAACGTACTTATAGTTGAAGATGAAAAAAGCCTTGCGCTGGAAATGGACGAATTCTTAAGCAAAGAAGGATTTATTGTAGAGCATGCATGGAAAAAATCTTCTGCGGAGGAAAAAATATTTGTAAACAACTACGATTTCATTTTATTGGATTTAGGCTTACCTGATGGTGATGGATTTGATATTTTGAAGCAATTGAAAGCCACTAAAGATCGCGATGATGCTGTAATAATTTTGACCGCCCGTAGTGCTGTAGACGATCGGATTAAGGGACTGGATGAAGGTGCGGATGATTATTTACCTAAACCCTTCTCGTTAAATGAACTTTTAGCAAGAATGCATGCCATTACCCGCCGAAAACACAAGCTGGAGAAAAATGAAATCAACATTCATAACTTTTTACTCAACATACAAAATAGAACGGTTTCTTTTGCAGAAGAAAGATTAAACCTGACCAAAAAAGAATTCGAAATTTTTAACTACCTGGTACTGAATAAAAATCGTGTGGTATCTCGGATGAGTCTTACAGAACATGTTTGGGGCGATATTTTAGAAGTAAATTCTGATTCGAATTTTGTTGATGTGCATGTAAAAAATCTACGCAAAAAACTAGCTGCGGTTAGTCCTACTGATTGGTTTGAAACGGTTAGAAGTATTGGTTACAGAATCAATTGTTAGCCCGTTGGGCGATTGGAAGCTAAAGGAAATAACTAAGGGCTAACGAACTAATAAACCAAAATGAAATTACAGGTTAAGTTATCATTATATAATGCGGTAACCAAAATTGCCATCATCCTGGTTTTAGGAGCGATTATTTTATTTTCACTAGATAAACTTGCCTACAATCAACTCGATAACCGTTTAATCAAAAAAAAGAATAAAATTATTGAGAACTTAAATGATGATGAAATTGACAGCCTTTTAAATAAAGGACAATCTTTTACCGATTATAACATTTTAAAAGAAGAATTTATCGTTTTAACCGATATACCCGACAATTTACCAGATTCTACAGCTAAAGTGTTTACCGAAAAGCGGGAAATTGAAGGCGATATTGAAGTTTACCGCATACTTAACTATAAATTTTCCTACCACACCAACTGGTACAACCTCGAAATTGGGGAAACAATGACCACCCTGCAGTCGATTAAAAATTCGATCCGTTTTTACGTGCTCATTGTGCTTGTGGCCGCCTTGCTGATTACGCTTGTTACCGATTTTGCCTTTTCTAATTTCTTGCTCAAGCCATTTTACCTGATTATCGATAAAAAAATCAACCTTGTTGACGATCCTTCGCACTACAATTACCAGAATATACCAACCAGCACCGAAGATTTCAAAATTCTTGATAACAGCATCAACTCGTTAATGCGAAAAATAAATACACTTTTTGCACTAGAAAAACAGTTTATTGCCAACGTTTCGCATGAGTTGCTTACCCCTATCTCAATTTTAAGTACAAGATTTGAGAATATGCTCAATACACCAAACATTCCGGTAGAGCACGAAAATAAAATTTATGCTTCATTAAAAACATTAAACCGCTTAAAGGTGATCATTAACAGCTTGTTACTCATCTCGAAAGTGGAAAATAATCAATATTTAAAAACCGAAGAAATTAGCCTGAAACAGGAAATTGAAGATATTTACGAAGATTTGGAAGACCGTATTGCAGATAAAAACATCATTTATAGCACCAACCTGAGTAAAGATTTCCATTTTAAAGGCAATAAAGCATTGATCCACACGCTGTTAATTAACATCATTAACAATGCAATTAAATACAATGTTGATGGCGGTACAATTGCAATAACTGATAAAACCGAACTGGAAAAGTACGTATTAACCATTAGTGATACGGGTTCGGGAATGAGTAAGGCCCTTGTTGAAGATGCCTTTGACCGCTTTAAACGAGGAAATACGGATGAGAATGGTTTTGGCTTAGGTTTAGCAATTGTTCAAAGCATTGCCAGGTTTCACAGAATCGAAATCGATATTCAATCTGAAGAACAGAAAGGAACCAGTATTTCATTATATTTTTAAAATGAAATTTCGCTGATAAGCCGATCGGTATCACGTGAAGACAAATTTGTACCTTTGTAATTCATGCTGGCACTAACTTATTTAAAGCGTTTCCCACTTTTTACTGCGCTAATTTTACTGTTTTCTGTTTCGGGCTTAAAGGCACAGAAAGTGGTAGAAATGCAGGATTCCGTGGCACAGCACATATTCACCTTTAAAGAAATTGAAGTTTTAGAGGATGCCAGCAATCAATACAATTTCGAAGAAATTAAAAGCAGCGCATTCGATCAGAAATTTAAAGCAAGCCTGAGCAGTACCCCGCAAACCAAACAGCTCAATAAAACATACTGGTTCAGGATAAAGATTAAACAGAACAATCAGGCAGATAAACCGTTTTTACTAGAGTTTTTTGATCAGACTATCGATCATATTACTGCATTCATTCCTCAGGATAATAAAAAATATAAGGTTGAAAACCTTGGCGATGCAAACCATTTCGACAAAAGGCTGATTCACCACAAAAACTTTGAAATTCCGTTGCAAAATGATGGAAATGGAACGCAAACCTATTATTTCAAAATCAGTTCCTCACAAATAGCCGATGTAATTATTGTGCTCAGAACCACCGAATGGTTTATTTCTTATGCCCTTGATGAATATTTTTATTTCGGCATTTTTTACGGAATGATCCTGGTTTTCAGTTTTTACAACCTTATTATGTTTATTGCCATCAGGCAAAAGCAATACCTCTATTATGTGCTCTACAACCTCAGTGTAGGTTTTTTCGAAATGAGTACCGATGGCATTGCCTATCAGTATTTGTGGCCCAATAACCCTGCATGGAATCAGGTTGCCTATGCTTTTGCACTATGCGCCACGAGTATTTTTGCACTGCTTTTTACCCGCGAGCTTTTATATGTTAAAGCAAAAGCACCTAAACTCAACCAATTTATTATTACGATTATTGTTTGCAGGATTGTGTTTTTTCTGTACTGCTACATTTTCGATCAAACACTGTTCAGCTATAAGTTTATTGAGGCTGTGCCGCTCTCGGTTGCTTTTTTTACCGGCATTTATATCTACAAAAAAGGCTATCAACCTGCCCGCTTCTTTGTTTTGGGCTATAGCTTCCTGTTTGCTGGCTTTACCCTAAAGTTTTTGATCATGCTTGGCATAGGCTGGCTTAATTTTGGGGCAGTTAGTTATTACAGTTTGAGCTTCTGCTTTGTGCTCGAAATGATCTTTTTATCGTTTGCAATTGGCGATAAAGTACGGATTTTGAAAGTAAAAAAGGATAAAGCACAGCAGAAAATCATCAGGCAAATGGCTGAAAATGCCAAACTTAAAGATAGTATTAACCAGGAACTCGAAAGTAAAGTTGAAGAACGTACACGCGAGGTTTACCATAAATCGCTCATCATCGAAAGCAAAAATCAGGCTTTGGAAGAAGCAAATGCTTTGCTACAGCAGCAGGCAGAAGAAATTTCGAGAATGAATGTGTTGTTGGAGCATGACAATGAAGAGCTGCAAACAAGTGTAGAAAAGGTTACCAGAGACCGCGTAATGTCTACAGAGGTAGATTTTGAAGAGTTTAGTAAAATTTACCCGACAAAGAAGCCTGTTACGAGTTTTTGGCTGAGCTTAAATGGAGCAATGGTTACCATTGCCGGAAGTGCAGCAACGATCATTATTTTAACGGACACATTTTATATAGCCGCCGCTGCAGTAAATGCGGGTATGAAGAATCGGTAACCACTTATACCATTTTCCATAACACCAGGATACCGATTAACAAGGCATTTTACATGATTTTTCTGATTTACTCTTCTAAAGGCAAAATATCTTCTCATAAATTGTCAGAGCTTCTTTCCATCAGGCAAAGTACTTGCTGGACATTCGGATCGCGGATTAAAAAAGTGATGGATGACCGCAAGAAAACTTTGAAAAAAACAGCTAAAAACGGCTGGAGTCAGCTCGTAATTGAATAAAACCGAGGTTTTATCAGTCACAAATTTGTTTGTTTAAAGCTTTAATTAAAGAAATTTCTAAGGTATTTAAGCGTATCATTTTCTATCCGTACCTGGCCTCATCTTAGCTACTTATGCGCTGATTATCAGGCTTAAAATAGCCATTTAGGCCATGGTATTAAAGCGTATCGAAATCATCACAAAAACCTAAATATCAGATAGTTACATAAAAATTATCAACCAAAACACTTGTATTTAACATTAAATGAGTGTTAACTTTACGGCATAATATTAACAAGAGCAAAAATTATGAGACAAAAGTTTACATTGCTTATAGTGTGTATGCTATGCGGTATCTCTCTGAGTATGGCACAGAATATAACTGTAAAAGGTCTGGTAAAAGACAAACAAGGTTTACCATTACCTGGAGTATCTGTAAAAGTGAAAGGAACTAACCAGGGTGCTTCCACAACAGACAATGGTGCATACAGCATTAGCGCACCTCAAAATGCGACATTAGAATTTACCTTTATTGGTTACAAAACAATTGAAGAGGCAGTTAATAACCGTACAACAGTAAACGTAACATTATCTGATGATAACCAACAATTAAATGAGGTGGTGGTAATTGGATATGGTACTACAACCAAAAAAGATTTAACCACCGCTGTAGTTTCATTATCATCAAAAGATATCGAAAACCAGCCGGTAACCAATCCACTGCAAGCCATTCAAGGTAAAGCTGCTGGTGTGCAGATCAGTTCACAATCAGGAAAACCAGGGGCAGGTGTTGCAATTACCATTCGTGGTAATACTTCAATTAATGCATCAAATAGCCCTCTTTATGTAATTGATGGTGTTACTTCACGCGATGCAAGTTTTTTAAATCCGACGGATATTGAAAGCTTAACCATTTTAAAAGATGCTTCTGCGGCAGCCATTTATGGATCGAGCGGTGCAAATGGTGTAATTCTGATTACAACCAAAAAAGGTTCGTCTGATAAAATCCGGGCAACATTTAATGCATTTACAGGTTTTTCTAACCTTTGGCAAAAACAGGATGTATTAAATAAAGATCAATACATCGCCCTGATGAAAGAACTTGGTTATGATACACAAGGCCTGGGTAATCAAAATACCGATTGGCAAGATTTAACTTTCGGTACAGGTACTCAAAACAGCTACCAGGCTTCAATTTCAGGCGGAGTTAAAGGCGGTCAATATTCATTATCAACTGGTTATCAACAAGATAAAGGCGTGGTATCACCAGCTAAACTGGATAAATATACCATCCACTTTAATGGGCAGCAAAACATAACCAAATGGTTAAAGCTAACAGGAAATGCTGCAATTACACAAAGCAACTCAGTAGATGTTAGTGATAATGCCAACGTTGCAAGAGGTGGAACCATTTTATCGGCATTAACTACCCCACCAACCATTGGTATTTATGCTGCAAACGGAACTTATGCCTTTAACCCTTACAAAGGTGGATCAGAAAACCCGGTTGCCAATGCGATGGCAGCAAAAAATAACAATAGAAATTTTCGTTTCTTGGGTGCATTTGCTGCTGAAGTAAAATTTACCCAAAACTTTTCATTCAAATCGAGCATTAGCACAAACAATAACGATAACCGTTATGCTTATTTCTTAGATCCATATTCTACAGATTATGGCAGAACGCAAAAAGGGATTATCAACTCTAACTTTAGTACCGACCACGTTTGGCTAAATGAAAACATTTTAAACTACACCAAAAACTGGGGTAAAAATGCATTTACCGCTACAGGTGGTATGACTTTGCAAGAATCTAAATATTATAAATTAAATTATAACGAGCAGAATTTTATCGGCCCTAATGGCGAATTATTAGATCGCGGAACGTCAATTCCAGCACAGCTTCCTACAGCTTCTCAATGGTCTAAACGTTCATATTTAGCCCGCTTAACTTATGCTTACGACAGCAAATATTTATTCAGCACAAATTTCAGGGCAGATGGTTCATCACGTTTCGGTCCTGAAAATAAATATGGTTATTTTCCATCGGCATCAGTTGGATGGAGAATTTCTGGTGAAAATTTCCTAAAAGATGTAAAATCAATCAACGATTTAAAATTAAGGGCAAGCTGGGGTAAAGTAGGTAATGATGAAGGAATTGGAGATTATTCATACCTGGAAGCTTTACACACCAACGACTCAAGGTTCTTATGTATTTTCTCAATTGCCAAACCCAGGGTTAAAATGGGAAGAAACCACACAAACCAATATCGGTTTAGATTTATCAATGTTCAACAGTCGCGTGGTTTTTACTGCTGATGCTTATTTGAAAAAAACAAAAGACCTATTGATTAACCAGCCACTACCAAATTCAATTGGTTTTGGAAGTATCGCATCTAACGTTGGTGATATGGAAAACAAAGGTTTGGAGTTTGTTTTAACTACTAAAAACTTTGTTAAAGATAAATTTACCTGGACTACCGATATCAACTTTACTTTAAACCGCAATAAAGTAACCAGTTTAGGCGACAAAGTAGGTTCAATTAATTTTGGTGATATTTATGAGCGTGATGCAGCTATTAGAGTGGTTCCGGGCCGTCCGCTGGGCAGTTTCTATGGTTATGTGTCAAATGGCGTTAACCCTCAAACCGGAAATATTGTTTACCAGGATTTAAACGGTGATGGAACAATTGATGCCTCCGACAGAACATTTATCGGCTCTGCACAACCGAAATTCACCTATGGTGTAAACAACACTTTTACTTATGGCAACTTTGGTTTAAATTTCTTGTTCCAGGGTGTGCAGGGTAACCAAATGTTTAATGCTTCAAGAATGGAACTTGAAGGAATGAACGATTCGAAAAACCAGTCGGCAGTTGTACTAAACAGATGGACTACTCCAGGACAGATTACCGATGTACCTAAAGCGATAAAAGACAACATAACAATACCTTAACATCCAGCCGTTTTGTAGAGGATGGTTCTTATCTGCGCTTAAAAACAACCACATTATCGTACAATTTTGGCAGCATGGCATTAGGCAAACTTAAAATGAGCAAATTTATGGTTTATGCCAGTGCTTATAACCTGTTAACCTTTACCAATTATTCAGGTTTCGACCCTGAGGTTAACCAAAACTCTGCAAACGGACCATCAATGGGTATCGATTACGGTACTTACCCGCAATCGAGAACTTTCTTATTTGGTGTTAACGTAGGCTTTTAATTCAGACAAAAATGAGACTTAAAATATATTCATTAATCGCAGCAGGTACCCTTACCTTAGCATTAAGCAGCTGCAAAAAAGATTTCTTAGATCAAAATCCAATTACGCAAGTTGGTCCTGATGTAGCTTTTGCTGATGCAGCTGCTGCAGAAAAATTAATTCAAGGTGCTTACGATGGTATGTACAACGATTACCACATCTGGGATTACATGACCAATGGTGACGTAAGATCAGACAATGCTTATGCTGGAGGAGACAATCCTGCAAACATTCAGTTAGATTTATTCACCGTAATTTCTACCAATGGAAACGTAACAAGGGATTGGAATGCATTATACAGTGATATTAAAAACTGTAACCTGATTTTAACCAACGTTCCAAATATTGTAGATGCCAAACTTGATGTGGGCGACAGAAGAAAACAAATTCTTGCCGAGGCCAGTATTTTAAGAGCCTACATGTATTTTAACCTGGTAAGAACTTGGGGTTCGGTTCCATTAGTTGTTAAAGTACCTACAACCGATGCCGAATTTTATCCTGCGAAAGCCAGTGTAGATGCAATTTACGCACAAATCATCAGCGATTTAGAGTATGGCGCAACAAATGCCCGCGCTACTGCTCCAAACAAAGGTATTATGACAAAAGGCGTGGCTAATGCTCTACTGGCTAAAGTATATGCAAGCAAAACTACTCCAGATTGGACCAAGGTTAGCACCTATTGCGATGCAGTAATAAACGGAGGATATAGTCTGGTATCAAACTACGATTTCTTATGGGATTCTAACCACAAAAACAATACAGAAGCCATTTGGGAAATGCAATATGATGGCTATGGTGGTTTGCACGGAAACTGGATGCCAAGCGTATTGGTAGGTACAGGATGGAAAAGATTTAACACTCCTACCAACAGCTTATCAAAAGCATTCGATGATGCTGGTGATGCTGTGCGTAAAGCCTCTAGCATTAAATTTAACAACGTAGTATCTGAAGGATGGAGTGATTCATATTGGTCAAAAACCAGTTATCCTTACATCAATAAATACCGTGCAGACGATAAATCTGACAACTATATTTTAAGATTGGCCGATATCATTCTTTTGAAAGCAGAAGCATTGAA
Organism: Pedobacter sp. AC402; assembly: GCF_979252805.1. Lineage (NCBI taxonomy): Bacteria > Pseudomonadati > Bacteroidota > Sphingobacteriia > Sphingobacteriales > Sphingobacteriaceae > Pedobacter > Pedobacter sp. AC402. The sequence goes on from NZ_CEEDAI010000001.1 coordinate 252,451, forward strand.
TGAATTAAGTGCATCAGGATGGTCTTCTGCAGCAACTTTGGTTAACCAGGTTCGAAGTCGTGTTAATTTAGGAGCAACAACAGCTACTGATCAGGCATCGATGCGTTTAGCTATCGAAAACGAACGCCGGTTAGAATTGGCCTTTGAAGGTCACCGTTGGTTTGATTTATTGAGAACAAACAGGGTAATTCCGGTAATGAACGCACAAGTTGATGGTACAGGTGCAAACCTGAATTACAACATATCTGCTTCAAAATTATACTTCCCAATACCTCAAGATGAGTTAGACAAAAACCCTAACGTACGTTAATTTATTAAAACAGAGGCGGCTACGGTCGCCTTTGTTATAAAATCATTTTTTTAAAAAATAACAGAAGCGGCGAATCGACAATCCTTTATTGTATACAATTGCCATCCTGATTTATAGAAAAATCATCAAAGCATTTATACCACATTATTTAATGAATTGGAAAATTGATAATGATGATTTTACTTAAACGATTTTGCTTCTTTTAACTACCCTTTTTTTACAATGCGAAATACCTTGAAAACACTAACCAAAACCATAATTATGAAACCTTTTTATAACCTTGGCACTGCGCTGAGCATCTTAATTGTTGCTTGTGCATGCAGTAAAAGCCCGGAGGCAGGCAGTGGTACTTCAGAAAACCCACCATCTACCCAGCCCGTTAAAACCGACGTTGCATTTTGGCTAACCAAGGGTGATCAGTCGCAACTTTTAAAACAACAAAATGTTTCATTAAACTTTTCAGCAGCAACTAATAATTACCCAACAATCGAAGTTGATCCTGCAACCACTTTTCAAAGTATTGATGGCTTTGGCTATACCTTAACTGGCGGAAGCGCAAGCCTAATTAATGCTTTACCAGCCGCAGCACAGGATAAACTGTTAAAAGAACTTTTTGCAGCCACAAATGATGCCATTGCTGTAAGTTACCTTCGGATCAGCATCGGTGCTTCAGATTTAAGTGCTGTGCCCTTTACTTATAACGACCTGGCAGATGGAGAAACGGATGAGACTTTAACAAAATTCTCTATCGCTAAAGAACAGGCAGATTTAATTCTGGTATTAAAAAAGATTGTAGCCATAAACCCTTCAATAAAATTTTTAGGTTCACCCTGGACAGCCCCAACCTGGATGAAAACAAACAAAAGTTTTATCGGTGGCAGTTTAAAACCTGAATACTACCAAACTTATGCGAAATACCTTGTGAAGTACATTCAGGCCATGAAAGCAGAAGGCATTGTAATAGACGCAATAACTCCTCAAAATGAGCCACTTCATCCTGGAAACAACCCAAGTATGTACATGACTGCTTTGGATCAGGCAGCATTCATTAAAACTGCTTTGGGACCAATATTTCAAAGCAATGGGATTAAAACAAAAATTATTGTTTATGATCATAATGCGGATAAACCCGAATATCCAATCACAATTTTGAATGATGCAGAGGCTAAAAAATATGTTGATGGCTCCGCATTCCACCTTTATGCAGGTCCTATTACTGCGCTTAGCCAGGTGCATGATGCACATCCCGATCGCAATGTTTATTTTACTGAACAATGGGTTGGTGGGCCAGGCAATTTTGCTGAAGATTTAAAATGGCATGTATCTACCCTGATTGTTGGTGCAACACGTAACTGGAGCCGTAATGTTTTGGAATGGAATTTAGCTGCCGATCAAAATTACAATCCACATACCGATAAAGGTGGTTGTACAAGCTGTTTAGGTGCAATTACAATTTCGCCTGCAGTAAGCAGAAATGTGGCTTATTATGTAATTGCCCATGCTTCTAAATTTGTTAAGCCTGGTTCGGTAAGAATTGCCTCAAACATTACCAGTAACCTACAGAATGTTGCTTTTAAAACGCCTGAAGGCAAAAATGTACTTATTGTTTGTAATAACAACAATGCAGAAACAGCTTTTAATATCAAATATAATGGAAAAACAGTAACCAGCAGTTTAGATAAAGGCGCTGTTGGTACTTATGTTTGGTAAAATTTATAGTTTAATTGTTTAGTCAGCCCCGCATTGCGGGGTTTTCTATTTTACAACAATTTTGGCAGGTACTTTGCAGTACACATTAAAATCAAATCCATTAAGAAAACCAATCCAAATGAAAAACATCTTTCCACTATTAGGAGTTGCCGCATTATTTATGGCTTCGTGCCAAGGCGGTACAGCAAAAAAAACACAAGCCAAAATAGATTCTACAATTATAACCAATAGCACAGCAAGGCCAGATGCTGTTCAATGCTATAAGTATATTAAAAACCGTGATACGGCTACGCTCACGCTTAAAACAGAAGCCAATAAGGTAACAGGTGATTTAGGTTACAACCTATACGAAAAAGATAAAAACGCAGGCACCATTGCCGGTTTAGTGAAAGGCGACACCATTATTGCGAGTTATACTTTTCAATCTGAAGGCCAGAAATCAGTTAGAGAGGTTGTTTTTTTGAAGCAGGGCGATCAGTTAAAAGAAGGTTATGGCGATATACATGAGATTAATGGAGAAACAAAATACAAGGATTTGAGTAAGCTAAAATTTGATGGCTCGATGGTTTTTGACAAAATAGATTGTAAATAATACATCGTCTTCAGTCCATAAATCGTCACTTCGACGGCACTGGAGAAATCTTTCAAATAGTTAAAAGATTTCTCCGTTTCGCTGCTTCATTCAAAATGACGACTTTTCTTAGCTTTTATTTACTCACAGCATCCTTTGCTGCAGCGCTCCAATCTTCAGTTAGTTTTAGCACATAATCAGAATATTTCTGTATTTCATCCGGCTTTAACTTGCTGGCCCAACCCGTAGCTTTATTCGCCCAGGCAGTATATTTATCATTAATTGCTTTAATCTCGGTAGCATTTTTACTTTTTACAGCTGCAACGTACTCATCCTTAAGTTTTACATAATCTGCGAGCCCTTTATTTACCTCTTCACTTGAAAAAGTTGGTACACCGGTTTTAACTATTTCAGTTGTTTTCGTTGTAGTTTTTATAATGGTGTCTCCATTAGCAGAAATTTCGCTTGAATCTTTAGTCGTTTCAGTTTTTTTGGTGCTTTCGCACGAAACCAATGCCAATGCCAATAAACCTGCGGCAGCAATAGATAAAATTGTGTTTTTCATGATTAATTTGGTTTTTAGTCTGGGATAGACGAAATATGATGCCAAATCATAAAAAAATCCGGTCAAATAAAAAATATTGTAACCGGATGTTCTCTTTGTTTATATGTTTAACGCTTTATAAGTCTTCAAAACGCTCCCAAAAACCATCCACTGGTAATTTGGCAAAAATATTTACAGGTTCTTTTTTAACAGGATGTATAAACTGTAAACGGCGTGCATGTAAACAAATACTTCCCTTTCGGCTTCCGCGAGGGTAACCGTATTTATTATCGCCCATAATGGGGCAACCCATTGATGATAGCTGCACCCTGATTTGATGCGAACGCCCCGTTAGCGGATCAACCTCTAAAAGGTAATAATCACCAACTTTGGCCTTTACTTTATAAGAAAGCTCGGCACGCTGACTACCAGTGACCTCTGTATTGTAGTAAGAAACTACATTTTTTTGAGGGTTTTTAACCAGCCAATGAATTAAAGTTGCAGATTCTTTCTCTGGTTTATTCTTCACTACTGCCCAATAGGTTTTTTTTACCTCCCTGTTTTTAAAAACCGCATTCATCCGTTCCAACGCCTTACTGGTTTTGGCAAACAAAATCACACCGCTTACGGGGCGATCTAAACGGTGCACAACGCCTAAAAAAGCACCATTTGGTTTATTGTATTTTTTAGCGATGTACTTTTTTACCTGCTCATCCAAAGGCTCATCGCCGGTTTCATCCACTTGTACAATATCACCAGCCCGTTTATTAATGGCGATTAAATGATTATCTTCAAAGAGAATGTCGTTATCGGTAATTGGCATTTAACCCCTCCGCCCCTAAAGGGGAACTTAAATTTTAATTATATATTGATTTATTTTTTCAAATATTAACCTCATGTAATAAAGCCCCTTTAGGGGTTTGGGGTTAATATTGTTCTTTTTCGTTCGGGAAATCGTTTCCTTTTACATCACGGATATATGCTTGCGCAGCACCCAAAATATCGTCGTATAAATTAATATACTGACGTAAAAAGCGTGGTTTAAATCCTTTTGTTAAACCGATCATGTCGTTAACTACCAAAACCTGTCCATCACAGGCCTGGCCTGCACCAATACCAATGGTTGGAATATGCAGGCTTTCTGTAACTTCTTTACCTAAAGCAGCCGGAATTTTCTCTAAAACAATGGCAAAGCAACCTGCAGCCTGTAAAGCCAGCACATCAGTTTTCAATTTGTTCGCTTCTTCTTCTTCTTTTGCACGAACGGTATACGTTCCGAATTTATAAATGGATTGCGGAGTTAAACCCAGGTGGCCCATTACAGGAATCCCGGCAGTAATAATCCGCTGAACAGATTCGATTATTTCTTCGCCACCTTCCAGCTTCACACCATGAGCTCCAGATTCTTTCATGATTCTAATAGCTGAATTTAATGCTTCTTTAGAGTTCCCCTGGTATGATCCGAAAGGAAGATCCACCACAACAAAAGCACGCTTAACTGCCCTAATTACAGATGCAGCATGGTAAATCATTTGATCCAGCGTAATTGGCAAGGTAGTTTCATGACCAGCCATTACGTTAGAAGCCGAATCGCCAACCAATAAAACGTCCAATCCTGCATCATCTAAAATAGTAGCCATCGAATAATCGTAAGCTGTTAGCATAGATATTTTTTCACCACGTTGTTTCATTTCTTGTAAAATGTGTGTGGTGATACGTTTGATTTCTTTATGTACCGACATGGGATTTGTTTTGTGTTGCCAAAAGTATTGTTTTTTCTTTAATTAAGCCGAAACACCAAAGGTAAAACACCAAAGCAATCTCAAACTAAAATCATTTTTTATGCAAATTTGGTTTCATCGCTTTCAGCATTGGTCTCTGAGCTTTTTTGCTCAACCTTATTTCACTTTTCTCTTTACATTTCCAATCTAAACGCCTATCTTTGTACCCCGAAATGGAAGGGATATATTCATCTTTTTTTGCATCCAGCAAAAACGGCTTTAATGCCGGAAGCCATTCTTTTTTCAACTCTTTTTTAAATCAAAATCCATATTGTAATCACTATGACTAACTACACCAAGTTACCTGCGATTTTATTACTGGCCGATGGCACGGTTTTTTACGGCAAAGCGGCCGGAAAAATTGGCACTACTACTGGCGAAATTTGTTTTAATACCGGGATGACAGGTTACCAGGAAATTTTTACTGATCCAAGTTATTTCGGACAGATCATGGTTACCACCAATGCGCATATTGGTAACTACGGAATCCATAAAGATGAAATCGAATCGGGTTCGATTAAAATTGCTGGTTTAGTTTGTAAAAATTACAACATCACTTATAGCCGTAAAGAGGCAACAGAATCTATTCAGGATTATTTCCAGAATGATAACCTTGTAGCCATATCCGACATTGATACACGTGCATTGGTTCGCCACATTAGAGATAAAGGTGCCATGAACGCGATTATCTCTTCAGAAATTACTGATCTTGACGAATTAAAACAAAAACTTTCTGAGGTGCCTTCAATGGATGGGCTGGAACTTTCTTCTAAAGTAAGTACAACAGAACCTTATTTTTATGGTAACCCTGAAGCCAGCTTAAAAGTTGCAGCTTTAGATTTGGGCATTAAGAAGAACATTTTACGCAGTTTCGAAAACCGTGATATTTATGTGCAGGTTTTCCCTGCAAAAACTACTTTTACCGAAATGGAAAAATTTAATCCAGATGGTTATTTTATTTCCAACGGCCCCGGCGATCCATCAGTAATGCCTTATGCAGTAGAAACTATAAAAGATATTTTAGCTGTAGATAAACCTTTGTTCGGAATTTGCTTAGGTCACCAGTTACTGGCAGAAGCCAATGATATTGGTACAATGAAAATGTTTAACGGCCACCGTGGATTAAACCACCCTGTTAAAAACATCATCAAAAACCACTGCGAGGTTACTTCACAAAACCATGGATTTGGTGTAATTCCGGATGAAGTTAGAAACTCAGATAAAGTAGAAATTACACACGTTAATTTAAACGATAAATCTATCGAAGGTATCCGTGTTAAAGGTAAAAAAGCATTTTCTGTTCAATATCACCCTGAATCTTCTCCAGGCCCACATGATTCTCGTTACCTATTCGATGATTTTGTTGAAGTAATGAAAGGTGAATTAAGCTGGTAGATTGATATAAAATACTGAGATTTGGAGCTAAAGCTTAAATCAAAGCATTTTAACAATTAACAAAAATCAATAATATAATCTGCGGATTTGCGGCAAAATTAAGGCTGCCGGTCCGCAGATTTGTTTTTTTACCATTTTTCGCCTGCTTAAAACATCATTTTACCGACATTTTCATTTATTCTTTCATAATTCATTTTCAATTCATGTAAAGCTCCTTACATTCGCAATATGGAAACAAAAAAAGCCATTATCAGTGTTACAGATCTGGTAAAAAAGTACGATGATTTTGTGGCTGTTCAAGGCCTTAGTTTTGAGGTATACGAACATGAGATTTTTGGTTTACTCGGACCAAATGGTGCTGGCAAAACCACCACGCTCGAAATTATCGAAACCTTACGGGAAAAAACCTCAGGCGAAATTATTGTTGACGGTTTTTCTGTGGATAAACAACCACACAACATTAAGCAGATTATTGGAGTACAGTTACAGGCAGCGGGCTATTACCCAAATTTAAACCTGATTGAACTGATCGAACTTTTTGCCGGTTTATATGGCGCTAATATCAAACCGATGGAAATGCTGGAGAAAGTAAACCTTCAGGATAAGGCAAAAGCGAAATATAAGGCACTTTCAGGAGGCCAGAAGCAGCGTTTCTCTATCGCCACCACACTAATCAACCAACCTAAAATCATCTTTCTTGATGAACCTACAACAGGCTTAGATCCACAAGCGAGAAGAAACCTTTGGGATTTGATTATCGAAATACGAAATGCAGGCACAACAGTTGTAATTACCACCCATTACATGGATGAGGCCGAGCAATTATGCGATCGTGTGGCTTTTGTAGAACGCGGACAGATTATCGCTCTCGATACCCCTGATAATTTAATTGATAAACTGGTAAGCAGTGGTTTCGAACGTAAAAAAGAAGTTAAAAAAGCCAATCTGGAAGACGTTTTCATTAACCTTACCGGACAGGAATGGAGAGAATAATTCATTGTAAATTCTTAATCGGGAACCCGAAATCCAGTGCTTAAAACATTTTTAAAAAAAACCAGCAGAACCAACATGCAAAAAGATATACAAGAAAGAGATTCAAACTCCGCAACAGCGGTTGGGCGATATAGCAATACCAAAGCAACACTTGCCCTTGCCAAAGCAAGTTTCAGATCCATTATGCGGAGCCCTTCGGCAGTGGTATTTACGCTTGCATTTCCTTTAATATTTATCCTTGTATTTGGGTTTTTAGGCGGTGGTGGCACCCATATCGATGTGGGTGTTACGCCAGGATCTGACATTAACAACCCTGTGATTGGGATGTTAGCGAAAACGGGTATGATTAGGCTCATCAAGGATAAAACGAAAGCGGATTTTGATAAATTACTCGAAAAAGGTAATGTTGATGCAATGATTGATGTGCATAAAAAAGTAAATTCTACAGCTTATTCGGTAAATGTGGTTTACACTTCAGCATCAAGAGATAAAGGCGGAATTTTAAAATCGGTTTTGAACAATGTTTTTTATGATAAAAACCTAAAATCAACAGTTGCAGAGATAAAAGAAAGCACCATTACAGGCCGCGAATATAAAACCATTGATTTTATTCTCCCAGGGCAATTGGGTTTTTCTCTATTAAGCACGGGGGTTTTCGGAACAGCATTTGTATTTTTAAGCTTGCGCCAAACCCTGGTAATTAAACGCTTTTTTGCCACTCCGGTAAAACGTTCGAGTATTGTAATTGGCGAGGGTATTGCCCGTATCGGCTTTGCTTTGCTGGGCGCATTGTTTATTATTCTGATTGGTCATTTCTTTTTTGGCTTTACACTCGTAAATGGTGCCATAACGGTCATTAATATGCTTATACTGGCCACGCTTGGTATTATTGTATTTATGGGTTTTGGTTTTATCATTTCTGGCATAGCCAAAAGCGAAAGTATGGTACCTCCTATTTCGAACATTGTTACCTTACCTCAATTCTTGTTATCGGGTACTTTCTTTTCCATTGAGGCTTTTCCAAGCTGGTTACAACCCATTAGCAGAGCCCTACCACTTACCTATTTAAACGATGCCATGCGTAAGGTAGCTTTCGAAGGTTCGGGTTTGTGGGATGTGAAATTCCAGATTATGATTTTATTGCTTTGGGGCATCGGAATCTATGCTGTAGCAATAAAGGTATTTAAATGGGAATAGCCTATCTTAAGTTTATGTAAAGCAATTTTCAGCGGAGGCTTAAGATTGTGTTATACCTACTTTTTAAAAAGTTGTTAATATCGGATAAGTTTATTTTTATATCCTACCGATATTTAATACATTTGAATATGTGGGAATTTGATTTAAGGGATTTAGAAGAGCTGCAACCGCAGATAAACAGGCTTTATAATAAAAAGGCACGGCTAGAAACCTCCAGGCCATTGCCAAATAGCGCTCTACACCGCATTAAACAAGACCTTACCTTAGAGTGGACGTATAACTCAAATAGTATAGAAGGCAATACTTTGAGCTTAAAAGAAACCCAAATGGTTTTACAGGAAGGAATGACTGTTAAAGGAAAATCGTTAAGGGAGCATTTTGAAGCCTATAATCACGAAAAAGCGATAGATTACCTTTATACCCTAATCAATAAAAACTACACGCTTAGAAGTATTGATATTTTATCGCTGCATGGCTTAGTATTGAGAAGCATCGAAGATGATTTTGCCGGCCGCTTAAGAAATGGTGGGGTTCGTATTGTTGGGGCAAATTTTACTCCGCCAAATGCAAATAAGGTTTCTGATTTATTGGATCAATTAATCGATTTTATAAACCATAACACTTTAAGCTTAAGCGATGTACTATTGTCTACTATTTTTCACCATAAACTTGTTTGGATCCATCCTTTTTTCGATGGGAATGGCCGTACAGTAAGGTTAGCCATGAATTTATTGCTTATGAGAAATGGCTTCCCTCCTGCAATTATCCTTAAAAACGACAGAAAAAAATACTACGAAGCACTTAACCAGGCAAATAAAGGCAGTTATTATAAACTTTGCTTATTGATGTTACAAGCTTTAGAACGTTCACTTAACATTTACATCAATGCTTTGCCTGGAAACACTTACGGAGATTATGAGCCGATATCACATATTGTTTCAGAGCCTGATGTTCCATATGGGCAAGAATACGTGAGTTTATTGGCCAGGCAAGGTAAAATAGATGCCTATAAGGAAGGAAAAGATTGGCTTACAACAAAGTCGGCAGTGCAAAGTTATATCAAAACGCGTAAAAGAAAACGTTAACCTTTTTTAACTTTTTACCCTGTGATATTGATGTAATTTTACCAAAAAATATTTAATGAAAAATTTAATCATTTTTTGCAGTATTTTATTGATTGCCAGTACCTCGAAAGCCCAATTTAAGTTTTTAGCTAACAACAGTTCCAATCAGTATAAGGCAAAAATTTTCGTAGATAAATGCGAAGGTAACGCTTGCAGCGGAAAAGCAACTGTTATCATTTATGATAAAATATCAGACAGGGAAATTGATACTTTCCATTCAGAAGACCTTGATTTTGGCTTAACGGAAACACAGAACGCGAAACTTGGCTGGCTTGAACTTGGTAAATACCAAACTCCACTTATTTTTGGCGATTTTAACTTTGATGGATTTGAAGATATCGCCATTAGAAATGGAAACAATGGTGCTTATTCCAGTCCCTCGTATAATGTTTATTTATCCTCAAAAGACAACAAGTTTGTTTTGAATAGCGAACTCACCAAACTTGCAAGCGAAAACCTGGGCATGTTTGATGTAGATAAAAAAGCCAAACAGATTGCCACACACCAAAAAGATGGATGCTGTTTTGACAAAACCATTAATTATAAATATGATGCTAAAAGCTTGCTTTACGAAGATTCATCGGTAATTGAAGACTCAAGTATTGCCGATAATGTTACCGTAATTACGCAAAAACTGGTTGATGGCAAAATGAAAAGAACTGTGCAAAAGTTTAAAATGAAAGATTATTATAATCAGTAAATCTATTAACCTCGTTTCAAATTAAAGCTCGCTTTTAGAAAAAACTCTCTAAAGATGTATTACCTAAAGTGCTCACTCTGAATATATTTCAGAGTCTATATCGCAAAAAAAATGCTGAAATAAATTCAGCATAACGATCAGCTTATCTAGCTAAATAGTTTAAAGTGCAGCTTTTACCAAAAATGGCAAAATCTCTTTTTGAAAGCTTACAAAGTTTTTGCGCACATCCGAGTCACTCACCGAAGTAAATGCGAACGAAAATACAATGCTTTTACTCGCTTTTAGCAAAAAGGCTAACCCTTCTCTCCTTGCAGGATTATTCTTAAAGTTATCCAACTGAAGGTAAGCGGCCAATAATAAGGCCTCCAACTGATCAGAAAGATGCTTTAAAAACTCTTGTGAATTGGCATTTTCGCGTACAAAATCCCAACCGATAAACTCATTACAGGCTGTAAACGATAAACGGCTGGTTTTCATCACTAAGGCCTTTAAATGCTCCTCTTCTGAAGCATAGCTTAATTTATTATGCAGAATTTCGTGAAGGTTCTGATCAAGATAATCCATAAGGATGCTATCCAGAACCTGCTCTTTACTTTCGAAATATTTGTAAATGGTTGCTTTTGCTATACGCGCTTTTTTAGCAATTTCGTTTACGCTGGTTTTATGATAACCATACTTTCTGAATAGTTCTTTGGCAGCTTTTTTTACTGTTTCTTTTATTTTTTCAGCTTCCATTTTAATTGCTTACGTGTAATAGTGTGTTGCCCTGCAACGAAATATTGTATGCTTTTAAGCTTCTTTCGGCTGGTGCTTTCTGCGGACTGCCATCAAGCAGTGAAAATTTAGCACCCGAACATGCATCAGTAGCCGTTACGCCACTCTCATCCGGAGCTACCTTACAAATTTTCTCTGGATTTACAGTACTGCAACGATCAAAGGCTACGTAAGTACCCAATGGCGTTTTAACAATTAACAAGCCACCAACACCATAATTAGAAACCACCAATACATTATTTACAGCTTTTATACTGAATTCTGTTAAGGTAACATTATAATTAACAGGCACATCCGGAATGTAACCTTCATCTTTACCACAAGCTGTGGCAAAAACAAGCACAAACAATATGCTGTATAAATGCTTCATCATTAAATTAAAGCCGATTTAAATTGCTTCAGAAAACGTGAATCATTTTCTGAAAATAAACGCAAATCTTTAATTTCATATTTTAGGTTGGTAATACGCTCTATTCCCATTCCAAATGCAAAACCACTGTATTTTTTAGAATCTATACCGCAGTTTTCCAATACATTAGGATCTACCATACCGCAGCCCAAGATCTCTACCCAGCCGCTATATTTACAAAACTGGCAACCGGCTCCTTTACAAATGGTACAAGAAATATCCATCTCTGCAGATGGTTCTGTAAAAGGAAAATATGATGGACGGAAACGCACTTTGGTTCCTTCTCCATATAACTCCTGAACAAAATAAAACAAGGTTTGCTTTAAATCTGCGAATGAAACATTTTCATCAACATACAAACCTTCTACCTGATGAAAAAAACAGTGTGCACGTGCCGAAATGGCTTCGTTACGGTAAACGCGACCAGGCATAATTGCCCTGAATGGTGGTTGGCCCTGCTCCATCATCCGTACCTGTACGGAAGAAGTATGTGTACGCAAAGCAATATCGCCTTTTTCGCCACCTTTTTTAATAAAGAAAGTATCCTGCATATCTCTTGCCGGATGTTCTTCAGGGAAGTTCAAAGCGGAGAAATTATGCCAATCATCTTCAATTTCAGGACCTTCTGCTACCGTAAAACCCAATTTGGCAAATATTTCTACAATCTCTCTTCGCACAAGGGCCAATGGATGGCGCGAACCAATTTCGAAACCTTCACCTGGTAAAGTTAAATCCAGTTGAGCGCTTTCTGTATTGGTTTCAGTACTTTCTGTAGATTCCTTTAATGTTAAATATTTAGATTCGGCAAGTTGTTTAAACTCATTTAAAACCTTTCCTAATGATCTTTTTTCTTCAACAGAAACAGATTTAAATTCGTCGAAAATCTCCTTGATAATGCCTTTGCTTCCTAAGTATTTAATGCGGAATTGCTCTAACTCGTCTGCTTTTTCGGTTACGAAAGCATTAATTTTATCGGTATATAGTGTTATTTTGTCCTGTAACATGGCTTCAAATATACGGCAAATTATCTAATATTTTTAAAGTTGCCGGGTTCAAATAATCTGTTTACAATATCCTTATAAAAGAAAATGAACCCGTAAACAACAAAAGCCACATAAAGCGGCTTTTGTTGTTTACGTTAGATCTATAAGTTTTAAATCACACCTAATTCTTTACCAACTTTGGTAAAAGCGGCAATCGCTTTATCCAAATGGTGTTGTTCATGAGCGGCAGATAACTGCACACGGATCCTTGCTTTGCCTTGCGGTACAACCGGATAAAAAAAGCCAATTACATAAATACCCTCTTCCAACATTTTTGCTGCAAATTGTTGCGCAATTTTAGCATCATACAACATTACCGGAACAATCGGGTGAAAGCCAGGTTTAATATCAAAACCGGCTGCCGTCATTTTCTCACGGAAATATTTGGTATTGTTTTCCAATTTATCTCTTAAAGAAGTGGTTTCGCTCAACATATCCAATACGGCGATAGATGCGCCTGCAATTGCCGGAGCCAATGTATTGGAAAATAAATAAGGCCGTGAGCGCTGACGCAACATATCGATGATTTCTTTTTTTCCAGAGGTAAAACCTCCTGATGCACCACCTAAAGCTTTACCCAATGTACCTGTAATGATATCGATACGGTCAATCACTTTAAAATGTTCGTGCGTTCCGCGACCATTTTTACCGATAAAGCCAGTGCAATGCGATTCATCAATCATGATCAAAGCTTCATATTTATCAGCCAAATCAGCAATTTTATCCAATGGGGCTACAGATCCATCCATCGAAAAAGCTCCATCGGTAACAATAATTCTATGTCTGCAATCTTTAGCGGCAATTAATTGTTTTTCAAGATCTTCCATATCCGCATTTTTATAACGGAAACGCTGTGCTTTACATAACCTTACACCATCAATGATCGATGCATGGTTTAATTCGTCAGAAATAATGGCATCTTCTGCATTAAACAATGGCTCAAAAACACCGCCGTTTGCATCAAATGCAGCTGCATATAAAATGGTATCTTCTGTACCTAAAAATTTAGAAATCTTTGCTTCCAGTTCTTTATGCACATCTTGTGTACCACAGATAAAACGCACTGAAGACATTCCGTAACCATGATCGTCGATTGCTTTTTTAGCTGCTTCTATCACTTTTGGATGAGAAGAAAGCCCTAAATAATTATTTGCACAAAAGTTAACTACTTCAGCACCGCCACTTACTTTAATATCGGCACCCTGAGGGGTAATAATAATACGTTCGCGTTTAAATAATCCAGCGTTTTCGATTTCTTCAAGTTCTTTTTGAAGAACAGGTTGTAATGTTTTATACATGGCCTTTTTATGGTTGATTTTATGCCCAAAGTTATAAAAAAAAGTCTTCTCCGACCTAAAAACGCAATTTTATCCCTATATTTTACACACAAACGTTTGATCGATTGTATAATCTGTGAAAATTTTAAGTCGGTAAGTAAATCGGTTTATGCAAATTATTTTTTTTCGATCTTAACAAACTTTAACACACCCCTATATGTATAGTCTTAAAAGTTATTCGATATTTATAGCTTACTAATCTAACTTATGATAAAAATTTGCGCGCTCCTATTTTTTTGTGGCCTCACCAATTTTGTTTTAGCTCAACAATTTACCATTACAGGAACAGTAAAAGATAGCAGCGGTCAGCCTGTTCCTTTTGCTTCTGTTTATCTAAAAAACACCACTACCGGAACTTCTGCAAATGTTGATGGAAAATATTCGATGAAGCTAAAAAGCGGAGAATATACCTTAAGTTTCAGGGCAGTAGGCTACAAGCAGCAGGATCACATTATTAACCTTAAGGATGATTTAACCCTTAATGTAACCGTTACATCCGAAAGTTATACTTTAGAAAATGTAAATATCAGGGCAAATGCCGAAGATCCTGCTTATGCCATTATCCGTAAGGCAATTAAACAAAGAAAAACACATTTAGAAGAAGTTAAGGCCTTTAGTTGCGATGTTTATATTAAAGGTGTGCAACGCTTAAAGGGTGCTCCAAAAAAATTCTTTGGTCAGGATATTCAAAAAGTGTTAGAACTCGACACCAATAGAAAAGGGATTATTTATCTTTCAGAATCACAGAGTAAGTTTAATTTCAGAAGACCAAATGATGTACATGAAGAAATGATTTCGTCAAAAGTTGCTGGAAGGAATAATGCTTTTAGCTTTAACAAAGCATCGGATCTGATTATTAATTTTTACGACAATTACCTGCTCGAAAATAAATTGAGTGCAAGGGGATTTATTTCTCCGATTGCAGATAATGCACTATTTTATTATAAATATAAGCTGCTTGGCGAAAGCAAAGAAAATGGGGAGCTTATTCATAAAATTGAGGTAATTCCACGCCGTGAAAACGATCCTGTTTTTAGAGGGATTATTTACATTATAGATGAAAGCTGGAGAATATACAACACCGATGTTTACCTTACCAAAAACGCCGGCATCAACTTTATTGACACTCTAAACATCAGTCAACAGTTTACCAAGGTTAAAGATCTTTATATGCCAACGGCCATTAACTTTCAATTTGCCGGTAATGTATTGGGCTTTAAAATTGCTGGCTATTACGTTGGGATATATAACAATTACAACATTGATCCAAAATTCCCTAAAAACTATTTCAGTGGCGAAATTTTGAAAATTACCGAAATGGTAAACAAGAAAGATTCTGCTTACTGGGCCAATAACCGGCCTATTCCGTTAACAGGTGATGAAAAGCTTAATTATGTTAAAAAGGATAGTATTGCCAAACTTAAAGAATCGAAAAAGTATCTTGATTCATTAGAAAAAGACAACAACAAATTCGGAATTGGCAAACTGTTGCTCAGGGGATATAGCATTAACGATCGTTATGATAAAGAATATTGGTCGTTCGACCCTGTGCTTAGGGCAATATTTTACAATACTGTAGAAGGGTTTGCCGTTAAATATGGCGTTACTTACCGTAAAGAATTCGCCAATAGACGATCTTACTCCATACGACCAGAATTGAGGTATGGCTTTGCAAATCAAAAACTTACAGGAAGTTTAACAGGAAGTTATTATTACAACCCACTTAAAAGAGCCAGTGTAGGTGCATCTTTCGGAAACGGAATTTTCGACTTGAACAACCTGGGCTCTATGACGGCTCTGGGTAATTCTATCAACTCCTTGTTTTATGAGAAAAACTTCTCTAAATTTTACGAAAAGAATTTCATCAACATCAACACCACCCGCGAATTGGCCACAGGTTTACAAGCAAGTGTAAGTGTTGATTACAGCCATAACAAGAATTTAAGTAATAGCACTACATTTAAGTTTATAGATGCAAAAGACAGGGAGTTTACTTCGAACAATCCTTTTAGTCCGACTGTTGAGACACCACTTTTCCCAACTTATAATTCACTTAGTGCAACCGCAAGTTTAACTTATACCATGGGGCAAAAATACATTACACGCCCTGATGGTAAGTTTTATACAGAATCGCGCTTTCCTAAAATTACGGTATTGTATAAAAAGGGATTTCATGGTGTCTTAAATAGCGATATTGACTATGATTTTGTTAAGCTGGAGGTTTCTCAAGACAGAATCGGATTGGGATTATGGGGTTATACATCTTTTCTGGCAGGTGTTGGCAAGTTCTTAAATAATGATAAAATGTATTACCCTGATTTTAAACACTTTGCGGGTAATATTTCTACAATTTTCCCTCCTAACTTAAGAAAGTTCCAATATTTGGATTTTTACCAGTTCAGTACCAACCAGCAATATTTTGAAGCACATTTGGAGCATAATTTTGCAGGTTTTTTCATGAACAAAATTCCATTGTTGCGTAAAGCTAAACTGGAAGAATTTATTGGTGGGGGTTATCTTTCCTCTCCTGAAAAAAGGAATTATAAAGAGTTTTATTTTGGTATTCAACGCTTGGTTTTAAGGGCAAGTTATGGTTTTGCTTATGATGGCGGCACCAAATTAACGCAAGGATTTAGAATTTCTTACGGCTTTTAATGAGGTTGAAGGTAGAGGGCAGGAAATTTTAGCGCAAATACACCTAAATTTTCAAATCGATGATAAGTTTGTTGATGAAGAGTTTAGGGCATAAATGCCTTCAACCTTTCTGCCTTCAGCCTTTCTATCTTCATCCTTTTTTACTATCTTTGCCCCGCTTTAAACGCCGTTTGCAACGGTATCAACAGCGTTATGAAAAAATATCAAACACTACTTTACTATTGCTATAGTTACATAGCAGAGGCAGAACAATTTGCTGCCGATCACCTTAAATTTTGTAAATCTCTGGATTTAGTTGGCCGCATTATCGTTGCTGATGAGGGTTTGAACGGAACCGTTTCGGGAACGGCTGAAGCTTGCGAAGCTTACATGAAAGCGGTACATGCGGATGAGCGTTTCGCTAAAACCGAATTCAAAATAGACGATGTTGAAGAGCCTTCTTTCCTTAAAATGCACTGCCGTTATAAATCTGAAATTGTGCATTCGGGTTTAAGGGATACTTCGATTATCAATCCCAATGAAAAAACAGGAAAACATTTAGAACCGGTTGATTTCATGAAAATGAAAGATGACGAGGATGTTATTATCCTTGATGTACGCTCTAATTATGAACATAACCTCGGGAAATTCAAAAACGCAGTAACACTAGATATCGAGAATTTCAGAGATTTTCCGGAGCAGATTAATCAGCTTGCACAATATAAAGACAAGAAAATACTGACTTATTGCACTGGTGGCATTAAGTGTGAAAAAGCTTCTGCATTACTATTACATCACGGTTTTAATGATGTTTACCAATTGCATGGCGGGATTATTAAATACGGTAAAGAAGCGGGTGGAAAAGATTTTGAAGGTAAATGTTATGTTTTTGATAACCGTATTGCTGTTGATGTAAATGAAGTAAATCCAACCATAGTTTCGGTTTGCTATAATTGCGGTAAAACTACCCCAAAAATGATCAATTGTGCCAATCCGGAATGTAATGAGCACATTACTCAATGTGATGAATGCGGAGAAGAACTTCAGGGTTGCTGCTCAACAGCGTGCACTACAAATCCTCGTAAACGCCCATATGATGGTACTGGCTATTATGTGAAGGTTCCTCAGCCGGTAGCGGTTAAGGCCTAAAGATAATTCAGCAAGACGCTTGTGTTGGTTTTTAGTGTTGTTACCCTGAAATCATTTTAGAGCATATCCTAACAAGAGATGCTGAAATAAATTCAGCAAGACGGTTGTATTGGTTTTTAGTGTTGTTAACCTGAATTCATTTTAGAGCATATCTTAACAATAGATGCTGAAATAAATTCAGCAAGACGATTGTGCGGTGTATCGCCCTTATTAAACAATTTTTCATTTACTTTGTGTAATAATGGGTTTACCCAATTGCCATTTTATGCTAAACTATTTCCGGTTCCTAATACTTTTATCCAGTTTTACGATTAACTGCTATGCCTCAGAGATTAAAAGCATTGGCGTACCCTATATAGAAAATTATCCCAAATCGGTTTATTCATCAGGAAACCAAAACTGGAGCATCACAAAAGATAAAAATGGCGTAATGTACTTTGGTAACGCTGAAGGACTTTTAACTTTTGATGGCCGCTATTGGCAAAAATACCAGATGCCCAACAGGCAGATTGTAAGATCGGTAGCTACTGATAATAAGGGGCGTATTTACACAGGTAGCTTTGGCGAATTTGGCTACTGGGCCATTAAAAACAATAAATTAAGTTATAACTCGCTTATCAGTTTATTACCTAAAGGCATAAAAATAAATGATGAGGTATGGAAAATTTATGTAGATCAGGATCGGGTGATCTTTCAATCCTTTTCTAAAATTTTCATCTATAAAAATAACAAAATCGAGGTGGTAAAATCGCCATCTTCATTTCTCTTTCTGCATAAAATAAATAACCGATACCTTATAGAGGTACTTGAAAAAGGGCTCTTCGAACTTGTTGGAAATAAACTGATTCATATCCCAAATAGTGAAAAACTTGGCAAAGAAGGGATTCTGTCCATCCTTCCTTATAAAACCAATGGATTGATAATCGGCACCAGTAAAAATGGGCTTTTTACTTATGACGGGAAAGATTTTACACCATTGAACACTCCTGCCAACAGTTACCTTAAAACTTATCAACTCAACAATGGTGTTAGCTTGCTGGGTAAATACTTTGCTTACGGCACCATTCTGAACGGATTGATCATTATTGACGAAAATGGAAGGGTTGTACAACGCATTAATAAATCGAGCGGTTTACAAAACAACACTGTTTTAAGTTTATACGCAGATAATGAACAGAATCTTTGGACGGGATTGGATAACGGGATCGACAGGATTGAACTTAATTCGCCTTTATATTTCTATTTTGATAAAACTGGTCAGTTCGGTACCGTGTATTCCAGTATTATTTTCAACAATAAAATTTATCTGGGTACTAACCAGGGTTTATTTTATAGTGATTGGTCGCCGGATAATCTTTTACCTTTTAATTTCCGGTTAATTCCCAATTCGCAGGGCCAGGTATGGGAACTCACCATTATTGACAATGAACTCATTTGCGGGCATAATAGTGGTACATTTAAAGTAAACGGAGATAAGATCGACTGGCTTTCAAGATCTGCCGGCGGTTGGACGATTAAAAAACTCAATACAAATCCAAATTACCTGGTTCAGGGTACTTACACCGGGCTTTCGCTTTTTACAGAATCTTCGGCATCGGGTTTAAAATTTGTGACGAATGTTACAGGATTTGATGCTCCATCCAGGTATGTTGAACAAGATAATAAAGGAGATATTTGGGTTGCACATGCGTACAAAGGTTTATTTAAACTAACTTTAAGTGCAAATTATACCAGTGTAACGAGTACTAAATATTTCGATGAAAAGAATGGTTTGCCGGGTAATTATAACATCAACATTTTCAATTTAGAAAATAAGATTGTTTTTTCTTCTGATGCAGGTTTTTACACCTACGATGAGCTGAGCAATAAATTTACCAAATATGAAGCGTTAAATAAGGAACTAGGCTCTTTTCAATCTTCCAATAAAATTATTAATGCTGGTGGTAAAAAATATTGGTTTATTAACCATGGAAAAACGGCCCTCGTTAATTTTAGCGAGCCTGGAAAGGTAGAGATAGATTCGAACCAGTTTAGCATTTTAGATGGCCGGATGGTACAATATTATGAAAACATCAGCCGAATTAGCAATTCAATTTACCTGATCAGTGTTGATGATGGTTTTGTGATTTATAATCCAACTGCCCAGCTGAATATGCAGAAGCAGAAGCTTCCGGCTGTGCTGATCCGTCGTGTTGAAGACATTACCGATAAGTTTTCACTCATAAGCGAATCAGGAAATAATGAGGAAACAACGGAGATTCAAAACAGCAGAAATAACATCAGAATTTCTTATGCATTGCCATATTACCGCCAGGCTAAGGTTAAATATCAATTTTATTTAGAAGGTTATTCAAAATCATGGTCTGACTGGAGTTACGCCACACAGAAAGATTTTACCAATTTAAGTGCAGGTAATTATGTTTTTAAAGTTAGGGCCAAAATAGATGATAATACAGTAAGCCAGGAAACAACCTATTCTTTTACCATTTTGCGCCCCTGGTACCTTAATAACTGGGCATTATTGAGCTACACTATCTTATTTGTAATCGTGTTGATTTTAGGCAAAAAACTTTACGAGCGAAAACTTAATAGGGATAGTAAAAAAATAAGTGACCGTTTACAAGCTGAGCAAGAAGAGAAATTAAGAAAAGAAGCTGAAATTAATGAAAAGCAGATCATTAAGTTGCAAACGGAGAAACTACAGGCCGAACTGGCTTCCAAAAACAGAGAATTGGCCAACTCTGCCATGACTTTAGTGTACAAAAATGAGTTGCTACAGAAACTAAGTGATGAAATAACCAAACTTAAAGACGAAAATGGCAAAAAGCTTTCGGATGATCAAACCCGAAAAATCCAGAAGGTTATTAACGATGGAATGAATGATGAACGGGATTGGCATTTATTCGAAAACAGCTTTAATGAAGCACACGAAAGTTTCTTTAAAAAATTAAAAGCACAGCACCCGGATCTTGTTCCGAACGATTTAAAACTTTGCGCCTACCTAAGGATGAATATGAGTAGCAAAGAAATGTCGTCACTACTTAATATCAGTTTAAGAGGTGTAGAAATACGCCGCTACCGTTTGCGTAAAAAGCTCGAAGTGCCACATGATAAAAACTTAACTGAGTTTTTAATGGAGCTTTAATTTACCTCATTTTAAAAGCAAAAACTTAATCAGAGTAGCACGGAAAAATTTGTGCGAAAAACGCTTTTTGCGGATTATTTGCTATTAAACATCAAATCAGCACTACATCATTACCTCTCATACCGGGTTTCTATGCCCCACAAATCACTTAGTGTTATTTATACACTTAACCATATGTTAATATTATGTTAAAATCCAATAAAACTGTGTTTTTGACCTAAAATGGCATTTGGTTTAATCGTTAACTAAACCAAATTGGTTTTCATGATGTATTAATGTAGAGGTAGAAACACTTGCACATCATCAAAAACAACCTCACATTTAACTAACAATTAAACTAAATTTATAATAAAGCATGAAAAGAATCTTTACAAGAATTTCTGTTCTCGCTGCATTTTGTTTGCTAACAATTAACGTAGCATTTGCGCAAAACATTACCATAAAAGGTAAGGTAATTGATGGGGGTGATAAAACACCTTTACCTGGCGTAACTATTTTAGTTAAGGGCACACAAACTGGCACGCAAACAGATGTAAACGGCGGCTACTCCATTAGCGCGCCGGCTAATGCCACATTAGTATTTAACTTTGTAGGCTATACAGCACTTGAGCAGGCTGTAAATAATCAAACTACCCTTAATGTATCCCTAGCATCATCAACACAACAATTAGAGCAGGTTGTGGTTGTGGGTTATGGTACGCAGAGAAAAATTGATGTTACAGGATCTGTAGCTTCAGTAAAGGGAGAAGATATTTCAAAACAGATTTCAACAAATCCTGTTGGTGCATTACAAGGTAAAGTAGCAGGTGTTTCCATTACCAATACTGGTACGCCAGGCGGTTCACCAACCATCACCATCAGAGGTACCGGTACCATTTATGGTAAAACAGTACCATTATATGTAGTAGACGGTGTATGGTATGATGATATTAACTTTTTAAACCCTTCTGACATTGCAAATATTAGTATTTTAAAAGATGCTTCTGCGCAATCTATTTATGGTATCAGGGCTGCCAATGGTGTAGTTCTGGTAACAACAAATAAAGGTAAAAAAGGTGATGCTGTAATCAATTACAATGGTACCGTGGGTTTCCAGAAGGTGACTAACAAGGTTGAGATGGCAAATGCTTCAGAATATGCTACTGCAGTAAATGAGGCCTATGCACTTCAAACCCCTGCTGTTGCTCCATTATTTTCAAATACCAACCTTGGAGAAGGAACCAACTGGTATGATGTAGTTTTAAGAGATGCTTTGATTACCAATCACCAGCTTTCTGTTAGTGGTGGAAGCGAAAAATCTACTTATAACTTATCTTTAGGTTATTTGGATCAGGACGGAATTGTTAAAAACAACAATTATAAAAGGTATACAGCCCGATTATCAAACGACTTCCAGATTTTCAAACCATTAAAAATTGGATATAATGTAACAGCAGCTTCAAGCAAGTCTAAAGATGCACCATCATCTATATTCAGGGCCTTATACGCAGCCTCTCCTGTTGTTCCGGTATTTAATGCTGATGGAACTTATGGCGATCCTAATGCATTTAACTTGGGTAATGGCAGTAACATGAATCCTCAAGCTACATTGGATTTCTTTAATCAGCAAACCACAAAATACAAGGTTACCGGAAATATATTTGCAGAGTTGAAGTTTTTGAAAGACTTCACATTTAAAACAAGCTTTGGTGGTGATTTTAGTCAGGACGAAGTTCGAGGTTATATTCCGGTGTACAAAGCAAGCAATACCCAACAAAATACCAATAGTAAATTGGATATTGATCGTGTTGAAAACAGAAACTGGATTATAGAAAACACTTTAACTTACGATAAAAAGTGGAACGACCACAGTTTAACAGTGTTGGTAGGACAAACTGCCCAGCGTAATAAAATGTATACGATCAATGCAGATGCATTAAACGTTCCTTATTCATCAGAAGGAGATTTGTATTTAGCACTTGGCGATGCGTCTACCAGAAACGTTACAGATCTAGGTGAATTATCAACCTTTGCTTCGTATTTCGGAAGAGTTAATTATTCTTATAAAAACAAGTATTTATTAAATGCCTCTATAAGAAGAGATGGTGCTTCACAGTTTTATGGCACGAATAACTTATGGGGGAATTTCCCTTCTATTGGTGCAGGATGGGTGATCAGTAATGAGGAATTCATGAAAGATCAAAAAATATTCAGTAATTTAAAACTTAGAGGAAGCTGGGGTAAAGTAGGAAATGCTGGTGTTCCAATTAACCCTACTGTATTAAGAGTAGATCAGAGTCCTGGATATATTGCCTTTTTTAATGGCATTCCTTATACCGGTGCCAGTATTAATTCATTTGTTCCACCAACATTATATTGGGAAAGAAGTGCAGGTACTGATATTGGCTTAGAAATGGGTTTTCTGAATAACAGATTAACCATCGAAACAGATTATTATAACAGAAAAACTGAGCAATCAATATTTGATATTCCAATATTAGGAAATACAGGTGCTGAAACCCCAACTCTTATTGCAAATCAAGCAGATATCCAAAACCGAGGCTTTGAATTTTCTGCAACTTGGGCTGATAAAACAGACGGTGGGTTTACTTATTCCATCAGTGGAAATGTTGGCATGAATGAAAACAAAGTGATCAACGTAACATCTGGAGCAAATCCAATTTACAGAGGAGGCGCAGGATTAACCAGTGGATACTTATCAACCAGAACAGTGAATAATCGTCCGATTGGTGAGTTTTATGGTTATCAAGTTGAAGGAGTTTTCCAAACAGATGCTGAAGCCGCAGCTTGGCCAGGTTTTAAAAGAGGCGATTTTAAATACGCTGATACTAATGGCGATGGCGTGATTGATTTAAGAGACAGGGTAGTACTTGGAAATCCAAATCCTAAATTTACCTATGGTGTAAACACTAATTTTGCCTATAAAAATTTCGATTTAACATTAGATATTCAAGGCGTTGCTGATGTTAGTGTATATAACGCGAACTTGGGTAACCGTTTTGGTAATGAGAATTTCACTAAAGATTTTATCAACAACCGTTGGACGGGTGCTGGAACATCTAATACATATTCATCTGCTGATTTAGCTGGTGGATTAAATAATGCACCAAATTCTTTCTATGTAGAAAAAGGTGACTATATCCGGTTAAGAAATATCCAACTGGGTTATACATTACCAAGCGCCATAAGCAGTAAAATGAAAATGCAGCGTTTAAGAGTATTTGCAAATGCCCAAAATGCACTTAACATCTTCGGATATAAAGGCTTTAGCCCTGAAGTTGGTGGAGCACCTACAAATGCAGGCATAGATACTAACGTTTATCCATTATTCGCAACGTATAATTTCGGCGTTAACGTAACTTTCTAATCGACATCAAAATGAAAAAAAATATAAATATACAATCATGCGTAATTGCAGCCGCGCTTGGCGCAATGCTCTTTACAGCATCATGTAAAAAGGAATTTTTAAATGTTCCCCCTCAAGGTCAACAGCCTTCTGCTACGTTTTGGCAAAACCAGGATGATGCCTTAAAAGGTGTAAATGCAATTTATGCCAATTTACGCAGCTGGAACAATGTGGCCTTTAATGCAATTGCTATAGAAAGTACCGGATCTGACGAAGCCGATAAAGGTAGTACACCTACAGATGCAACCTTTTTCAATTTGTATGATCAGTTTACGGTTACCGCTACACATGGCACCTTACAGGATTTCTGGACAGGTCAGTATCAAAACATTAATCTTTGCAACCAGGTATTAGATAATGTTCCAAATATCAATATGGATGCCGCACTTAAAGCCAGATATTTAGCTGAAGCAAAATTTATCAGGGCATATTCTTACTTTAGACTTGTAAGAGCTTATGGAAGAGTTCCTTTAAGACTAACAGTGCCTAAAGAAAATACAGAATTTAATATTCCACAAGCTGAGAAAGCTGCGGTATATGCTCAAATTGAAAAAGACCTGACAGAAGCAGCTGCTGTATTACCACAATCATACGGTTCTGCAGATTTAGGGAGGGCTACAAAAGGTGCAGCACTTGGCATGAAAGCTAAAGTTGCCATGTATCAAAACAAATGGGCAGATGTACTTGCACTTACCAACCAGGTAATGGGCTTAGGATATGATCTGTTTCCAGATTTTGAGAAAGGTTTCAGAACACAAAATGAAAATAATATTGAGTCTTTATTTGAAGTACAGGCAGAATTATTACAGAGTAATGCAGATGCTTCAAATTCGCAATATAGCCAGGTTCAGGGTGTAGCCGGTGTTATGGGATGGGGTTTCAATACACCATCTGAGGCACTAGCAAATGCTTTTGAACCAGGAGATCCACGCAGAGATGCAACTATTTTATTTAAAGGAGAAACTACCCCTCAAGGCGATTTAGTCCCTACTACTGTACCAAACGAAAGATACAATCAAAAATCGTATGTTCCATTTGCAACACGGGTATCTGGCTTTAACGAAGGTGCGCAACAGAATTTCAGGGTATTGAGATTCGCCGATGTTCTTTTAATGAACGCAGAAGCTGCCAATGAATTGGGCAATCCTTCGCAAGCATTAACCTCACTAAACAAGGTACGTGCACGTGCAAGAGGTGGAAATAATAATATCCTTCCAAATGTAACCACCACAGATAAGGATGCATTGCGTCAAGCGATCTGGAAAGAAAGACAGGTTGAACTTGCAATGGAAAACGACCGTTACTTTGATGTTATACGTCAGGGAAGAGCAGCAACAGTTTTTGGTCCTAAAGGATGGAAAGCAAATAAAAATGAAGTTTGGCCAATTCCTCAGAATGAAATTGACTTAAGCGGTGGATTATTAAAACAAAATCCTGGCTATTAAAACTTAAATCTAAATAAAGGTTGTCGGCTAAAACCGACAGCCTTTATTTCCTTTGTTCCGTACCATGTCAAAAACATACCTAAAAAAAATTACTTTAATATTTGCAGCCACATTAGGCTCTTTTTTACTTGTAAGTGCTTGTTCAAAGCATAAAAACAGCAAATATACCCCTGATCTCACCATCAAGAAAAACCTATCAGATGTTGAGTTATTGGATCTCGTTCAGAAACAAACCTTCCAATACTTTTGGGATGGAGCCGAGCCAACATCAGGTGCTGGCAGGGAGCGTTTTCACGTAGATAACGTTTATCCTGAAAATGATAAAAACACAGTTGCTACAGGGGCAACAGGTTTTGGGTTGATGGCTATTTTAAGTGGTATTGACAGAAACTATGTAACCAAACAAGAGGGTTTGGAAAGATTAAACAAAATATTGGATTTCCTATCCAAAGCAGATCGTTTTCATGGAGCCTGGTCTCACTGGATAAATGGCGAGACTGGAAAAGTACGTCCATTCGGACAAAAAGACAATGGAGGCGACTTAGTTGAAACTTCATTTGTGGCGCAGGCTTTAATCTGCATCAACGAATATTATAAAAATGGAACCGAACCCGAAAAAGCCCTGGCAAAAAAAGCAGATGAGCTTTGGAAAGGCATCGATTTTAACTGGTTCCGCAATGGGCAAAATGTATTGTACTGGCATTGGTCGCCAGAATACAACTGGGAAATGAACTTTCCTGTAAAAGGCTATAATGAATGTTTAATTATGTATGTTATGGCAGTCTCATCCCCTACCCATGGCGTTCCTGCCGAAGTATACCACGAAGGTTGGGCAAGGAGTGGCGCAATTAAAGCGAATTTCGATCTGTATGGTCATCATATTCCATTAGATTATCAAGGTGCAAAAAATTCTGTGGGTCCGTTATTTTGGGCACATTACTCATATTTAGGCTTAAACCCGAAAGGTTTAAAAGATCGTTATGCTGATTATTGGCAAAATAATGTAAATCAAACATTGGCTATCCACGATTACTGTGTGGCCAATCCGAAGAAATTTAAAGGTTATGGTGAAAATAACTGGGGTTTAACCGCTAGTTATTCAGTAAAAGGTTATGCAGCCCATAGCCTTCAGGAAGATTTGGGCGTTATTTCTCCTACTGCTGCAATTTCATCCATACCTTATACTCCTAAAGAATCGATGAAGGTAATCAGACACCTTTATGAAGACCTGGGCGATAAAGTTTGGGGTAAATATGGCTTTTATGATGCCTTTTCTGAAACCGACAACTGGTACCCAAAAAGATATTTAGGCATAGATCAGGGACCAATGGTAGTGATGATCGAAAATTACAGATCAGGGCTGCTTTGGAAGTTATTTATGAAAAATACCGATGTAAAAAATGGCTTAACCAAACTCGGCTTTGAAAGCCCGGAAATAAAATAATTTAAAGCCAATAAAATGAGAAAAACTATACTTACAATTTTCTTTTTCACTTCATTTTTAGCGGTACTTGCTCAAAAACAGAAAACCTATTGTAACCCGATTAATATCGATTACGGTTATACACCTTTCGAATCTTTCACCGAGTGGGGAAAACATCGCGCAACTGCCGATCCTGTAATTGTAAATTATAAAGGGGATTTTTATCTTTTTAGTACCAACCAATGGGGCTACTGGCACAGTGCCGATATGCTGAACTGGAAATTTCATGAAAGAAAATTCCTTCGCCCATGGAATAAAACTAAAGATGAACTATGCGCACCTGGTGTTGGCATTGTTGGCGATACCATGGTTGTTTTTGGCAGCACGTATACCAAAAACTTCACCTTATGGGGAAGTACAGATCCTAAAGGCAATAAATGGTTCCCATTGGTAGATTCTTTAGAAATTGGAGGTTGGGATCCATCATTCTTTACCGATGATGATGGCAAATTTTACATGTACAACGGAAGCAGCAACAATTATCCTATGTATGGAGTAGAATTAGACCGCAAAACTTTCCAGCCAAAGGGTACCCGTACACCAATGTATTTACTGGAGAGCTGGCGGTATGGCTGGCAACGTTTTGGAGAATATATGGACAATACCTTCCTTGATCCTTTTGCAGAAGGTGCCTGGATGACTAAACATAATGGTAAATACTACTTTCAATATGGTGCACCCGGAACGGAATTTAGTGGATATTCTGACGAAGTGGTAGTGGGCAACAAACCCTTGTTTTACGACAATCCATCTACTCCACAATCCGATCCCTTGAGCTATAAAGGAGGTGGTTTTTCAAGAGGTGCTGGTCATGGCGCCACATTTCAAGACAATAGCAAAAATTATTGGCACATTTCTACCAGTATCATCTGTGTAAAAAACACCTGGGAACGCAGAATTGGCATTTGGCCGACTGGTTTTGATAAAGATGATGTAATGTGGACCAACACCGCATTTGGCGATTACCCACTTTATTTACCTGCCGAAAGAAAAGAAGGTGACCCGGCAGGCCCAGGCTGGATGCTCATCAACTATAAAAAGCCAGTAACCGTTTCTTCAACATTGGGAAGTTTTAATGCCAATTATGCCGTTGATGAAAACATTAAAACGTATTGGAGCGCTAAAACAGCAAACAACGGCGAATGGATTCAGACTGATTTGGGTAGCCTGGCAACAGTTAATGCCATCCAGATCAATTATGCCGATCAGGATGCAGAATTTCTTGGTAAACAGACCGGGATTTTTCACCAATATAAAATCCTATCCTCCACTGATGGTAAAAAATGGACAACCCTGGTAGATAAAAGCCAAAATAAAACCGATGTACCACATGATTACATTGAGCTCCCAAACCCTGTAAAAACGAGGTTTATCAAAATGGTTAACATCCATATGCCTACCGGAAAATTTGCCATTAGCGGTTTACGCATTTTTGGTAACGGAAACGGGGAAAAACCAACTAAAGTGAAAAATCTGATTGTACTCCGCACAGAAAAAGATAAACGCAGTGCCTACATTAAATGGGAACCTGTAGATAATGCCTTTGCCTACAACCTTTACTATGGCACAGCACCAGATAAGCTTTACAATTGTATCATGATACACGATTTTAACGAATACTGGTTTAAAGCAATGGACAGTCAAAAATCTTATTATTTTTCTATTGAGGCCATAAATGAGAATGGTGTATCGGCAAAAACTGAAGTAAAAAAAGTTGATTAAATAAACATTTTTATTTAGGCAACGCTGGAAACACATACCAGCAAATTAATAAGAAATCACCCACAATCGTTTTAAACGGTTTGGAAATAACCAATCTTTTTAAACGATCAGTAAAATTTGATTAATAAAGAGTAAAACACACATATAATGAAGAGAGCGAATATCCTGGTTGTTTTTTTAACCCTGCTTGTGCTGAACGGATCGGCACAAAACAAA
Organism: Pedobacter sp. AC402; assembly: GCF_979252805.1. Taxonomy (NCBI): domain Bacteria; kingdom Pseudomonadati; phylum Bacteroidota; class Sphingobacteriia; order Sphingobacteriales; family Sphingobacteriaceae; genus Pedobacter; species Pedobacter sp. AC402. The sequence goes on from NZ_CEEDAI010000001.1 coordinate 281,539, forward strand.
AAACCTGTTTCGGCAGAAGATGCAAAGATGAATACTTTCATCAGCAACCTGATGGCGAAAATGACTGTTGATGAAAAAATTGGTCAGTTGAACTTACCAAGTTCTGGTGATATCACTACCGGACAAGCCAACAGCAGCGACATTTCTAAAAAAATTAAGGCCGGCCAAGTTGGTGGTTTATTTAATATCAAAGGTGTAGATAAGATTAAAGCTGTTCAAAAAATTGCGGTTGAAAATAGTCGCATGAAAATTCCATTACTTTTTGGAATGGATGTTATCCATGGTTACAACACTGTTTTTCCAATTCCTTTGGGAATGAGCTGCGTATGGGACATGAATGTAGTTCAAAAATCAGCCAGGGTTGCCGCCATTGAAGCTAGTGCAAGTGGCATCAACTGGACATTTTCTCCGATGGTTGATATTTCCAGAGATCCACGCTGGGGCCGCATTTCAGAAGGAAGTGGAGAAGATCCTTACCTTGGGTCACAAATTGCCGCAGCCATGGTAAAAGGTTATCAAGGGAAACTGCAGGCAAACAATGAAATTTTAGCTTGCGTAAAGCATTATGCACTTTACGGTGCTGCCGAAGCTGGTAGAGATTACAATACCACCGACATGAGTAAAGTACGCATGTACAACGAATATTTCCCTCCTTACAAAGCTGCGGTTGATGCAGAAGCGGCCAGTATAATGGCATCTTTTAATGAGGTTGATGGTATTCCGGCAACAGGGAGTAAATGGTTAATGACCGATGTTCTACGTAACCAATGGGGTTTTAAAGGCTTTGTGGTAACCGATTATACCGGTATACCTGAAATGATTGCGCACGGAATGGGCGATTTACAAACTGTTTCTGCCCTGGCCTTAAATGCTGGTGTTGATATGGATATGGTAGGCGAAGGGTTTTTGGGAACTTTAAAGAAATCGCTGGCTGAGAAAAAAGTTGCTCTTGCCCAGATAGACAGGGCTTGCAGATTGGTGCTTCAGGCCAAATATAAATTGGGTTTGTTTACCGATCCTTATAAATTCTGTAACCCTGAAAGAGCAGAAAAAGAGGTTTTTAGTGCGGCTAACCGTCAGATTGCGCGTGAAGTTGCTTCAGAAAGTTTTGTATTGCTTAAAAACAATAACAATTTACTTCCATTAAAAAAATCAGGTACAATTGGTTTAATCGGTCCATTAGCAGATAACACAGCCAATATGTATGGTACCTGGAGTGTGGCAGCACTTTTTGATAAATCGGTAACTGTGCTTCAGGGTTTAAAAAATGCCTTAGGTAACGATGCGAAAATTTTAACAGCTCGTGGTGCAAATTTCCTTGCAGATTCTACAATGGAGCACCGTTATGTAAACATCCACAACCCTACTTACAAACGCGATCCCCGCACTGAGGCCGAAATGATTAAAGAAGCTTTAGAGGTTGCCAAAAAATCAGATGTTATTGTGGCCACAATTGGTGAAGGTTCTGAATTTACCGGCGAAAGCAGCAGCGTAACTGATATCCAGATTCCTGAAACACAAAAAAACCTTTTAAAAGCGTTGGCAAAAACAGGTAAACCAATTGTTTTGGTGCTATTTACAGGTCGCCCGCTGGCCTTAAACTGGGAACAGGAAAATATTCCAGCAATATTGAATGTTTGGTTTCCGGGTAGCGAAGCTGGAAGTGCCATAGCAGATGTACTTTTTGGTGATGTTAATCCATCAGGAAAACTAAGTGCAACTTTTCCTCAAAATGTAGGTCAGGTACCGCTATATTATGCACATAAAAACACCGGTAGGCCATTGGCAGAAGGTAAATGGTTCGAAAAGTTCCGTTCTAACTATTTAGATGTAAGCAACGATCCATTATATCCTTTCGGTTTTGGTTTAAGCTATACCACATTTGGCTACAGCAACATTACGCTAAGTTCGAACAGCTTAAGCAAAGGAAAATCAATCACTGCATCGGTTACCTTAAGCAATACAGGTAAATATGATGGTAAAGAGGTGGTTCAGTTGTACATTCAGGATTTAGTGGGCAGTATTACCCGTCCGGTTAAAGAGTTGAAAGGATTCCAAAAGGTGAGTTTAAAAGCTGGAGAAAGCAAAAAGATCACTTTTAACATATCAGAAAATGACCTTAAATTTTACAATTCTGCATTAAAATTCGCAGCAGAACCCGGTGATTTTAAAGTATTTATAGGCACAAATTCAAAAGATGTAAAAGAAGCATCTTTCAGCCTGAAATAAAAATAATTAGGTTTGTTTATTAACCCTGTGCTATTGTAAAGTAGCCAGGGTTTTTTATTTTTGTTGAATGAAACCATCATAGTTTTCCAAAATATACATGGAATAACAAGTTATGATGAAGTCATTACCATTAAAATCAAGCCCGGCTTGCAACCCATTATCCCATTAAAAATAATTAGCAACGCATTAATAACTAAACGGATGAAAAAGATATTTTTTACCATCTGCATTCTTTTTTCAGTACTTTTTTTAAACGCTCAAGACTTAAAAAAATACGACAGGGGGAGTTTCATAAAAGGAAAGGATTCGATTTATTACAGAGTTCTGTTTCCCGAAAATTTTAATCCCGATCAAAAATATCCGATTATTTTCTTTTTACATGGAAGCGGAGAGCGAGGTAATGATAATGACAGTCAGCTGGTGCATGGTGGTAAATTGTTCTTAAAAAATGATGTACGTAAAAACTTCCCTGCCATTGTAGTTTTTCCTCAGTGCCCATCAAACGATTTTTGGGCAAATGCCAATTTCGATAAAGATGCCAGTGGCAAAAGGAAAATAAGTTTTTGTTGAAGGTGGAAAACCAACCAAAATTATGCATGCACTGCAGGGAATGGTTAAAGATTTCCTTAAAAAGCCTTATGTAAATAAAGAGCAGGTTTATGTGGGAGGCTTATCAATGGGCGGTATGGGCACTTACGAACTTTTAAGAAGAGACGCCGTAAATTTGCCGCTGCTATTGCCATTTGTGGTGGCGACAACACCAATAACATTAAAAAATACCAAAAAATACCACTTTGGATCTTCCATGGTGCAAAAGATGATATTGTTGATCCGGCGCATTGACAATTGCCATTGCCGAACGTTTAAAAACAGTGGGAGATGAAGTGAAATTTACGCTTTACCCTAACGCAAACCACAATAGTTGGGATAGTGCCTTTGCCGAACCTGAATTGTTAAGTTGGTTGTTTTCGCATAAGAAATAGGAAGCAACCTCGCAGGTTTTTAAAACCTGCGAGGTCTAAAATAGCTTTAATCCTCAAGTTCATCGATTAATTGTTGATGTTTCCTTTCGTGATATTCTTTAAAAAAGATAATCCTCCAAACCAATCAACAACATCATTTCTTTTTTAAGGCAGTAAATTTATCCGACAAAATAATATTGTATGATGAATACGGATAGACTCTAAAATCTTTTAATAATTTATGCTTTTGAGGATTAGAGTGAATATAATAGATCAGTTCGGTGATATAAGATTCGTCCTCAATTTTCTTCCTTTTAAACCTTTCTTCAAAAAGTTTCCCAGTACGATCAAATCGTTTATTAAAGGCTTTGGCATAGGCATTGAATAAATTAGAAAAACTCTTTTCAATGCTCACAGTAATTTTATGTTCTTCTTTTATCCTAATTAAAAGATGAAAATGATTATTTAATAAACAGAAGGCAAAAACATCTGCTACAGGTAAAATATACTTCCTTAATAATTTCAGAAAGTAAAGGTAATTTGATTCCTCCCGAAAAATGATCTCACGATTATTCCCTCTGTTATATACATGATAGTAAGTTTCACATTCTAAAGGAATTGTCTTAATCATTCCTAAACTTAAATAAATTCTCAGAAAAATCAAATACCAATATACTCAGACCTCGCAGGTTTTAAAAACCTGCGAGGTATCAACTTGCCAAGAAAATAAAAAAGTCCCGTTATATGCAAACGGGACTTTGTTTAATAATTATCAGATGCTGTTACTCAGCCATATTATGATATACCGCCTGTACATCGTCATCTTCCTCTAATTTATCGATTAATTTCAATACATCAGCTGCCTGCCTCTTCGGTAACCTCGTGATGAGATAAAGCGATCCGCTCTAATTTTGAACTTTTTAATTCAATGCCTTTCTCTTCTAATGCTTTTTGCAAAGAACCAAAGTTTTCGAAAGCACCTTGTGCAACTGCGATATCGTTTCCTTCTTCATCAGCTTCAACATATAGTTCTTCCAAACCAGCGTCAATTAATTCGAATTCCAATTCTTCAAGATCCAAACCTTCTGCAGGTACAAAACGAAAAACAGATTTCCGGTTAAAAACAAAGTCTAATGATCCGGTTTTACCTAAACTTCCGTCAGTTTTGTTAAAATAACTACGCACGTTTGCTACGGTACGGTTGGTATTATCAGTGGCCGTTTCAATTAAAACTGCAACGCCATGAGGGGCATAACCTTCGTAAACAATTTCTTCATAATTGGCCATCGATTTATCAGAAGCACGCTTAATAGCAGCCTCTACCCTATCTTTTGGCATATTTACAGCCTTCGCATTTTGTCATAGCTGTCCGTAAACGCGAGTTGGTTTCAGGGTGAGGCCCCGATTCCTTAACTGCCATTACAATATCTTTACCAATACGCGTAAACTGAACCGCCATTTTGGCCCAACGCTTAAATTTTCTCTCTTTTCTAAATTCGAATGCTCTTCCCATTTTGTAGTATTGAGATATGAGGTATGAGATATGAGACCTTACGCCTTCAACCTTAAAACCCCCTACCTTTATATTATTTTTTTAAATTATTTAACATGTCAGCTGTCAGTTTCGATAAATCGAACTCTGGTTTCCAACCCCAATCTTTTACTGCATAACTATCATCTATAGAACGTGGCCAGCTGTTTGCAATTTGCTGCCGTGGATCATTAGTGCCGTAAGTTAATGTAAAATCTGGAATATGTTTTCTGATTTCTGCGGCCAATACTTCGGGGTAAGACTCACGCCTCCAAAATTATAACTGCTCCTAACCGAAATCTGATCTGCAGGTGCATCCATCAGTTCGATGGTTCCGCGGATGGCATCGTCCATATACATCATTGGCAATTCTGTTTCTGCGTTTAAAAAACTCTGGTAACTGCCTTTTTTTAATGCATCGTGGAAAATGTGGATCGCATAATCTGTAGTTCCACCACCCGGAGCAGCCTTCCAGCTAATTAAACCCGGATAACGGATACTGCGCACATCCAATCCATATTTTTGATTATAATATTCGCACCAACGCTCCCCTGCCAATTTACTGATTCCGTAAACTGTATTCGGGTCCATAATGCAATATTGTGAGGTATTATCTTTTGGCAGAATTCGGTCCAAATACAGCAATAGAACTTGGCCAATATACTTTGGCTGTTTTATATTCTAATGCCAGATCCAAAACGTTCAGCAAACCATTCATGTTTAAATCCCAGGCCAGCTTTGGGTTTTGCTCTCCTGTAGCCGATAATAATGCGGCTAAAAGATATACCTGAGTAGGTTTGTATTTGTGAAAAATACCCTTGATCATTTCTTTATCAAGTACGTTCACAAATTCGAAAGGAGCAGAATTTTTAATGTCGTAATCCGGCCTGCGTATATCGCATGCAACTACATGATCATCTCCATATATTTTGCGTAACATCGTTACCAATTCGGTACCAATTTGCCCGTTAGAGCCTAAAACAACAATTTTTTCTTGCATATTTTTTATGAGATTGAGCAAAGGTAAAAAAATGAGATAAAACGCACTAAAATATTTATACTTAGTATGTGAAGAGCAGGTTAACTGGATAAATTGATGCATGTGAATTGCAAACTGTAAACGGTACAGGTTAATTGTTTTTAAATGATTAATTGAGAATTGCTAACGATCAACTGAATGGAGTAACTGCAAACCGGCTTTAAACATTTCGACATTAATTTTATACATTTACTACACGTACCTGCATAACCAAATAACCAATGACTCCCTTTGAGCCTGAAAAATCTTCTGATTTACTGAGCCGCCTAAAAAAGGGCGACAAGCAGGCTTACGAAAAAATATATTTTACCTACAGTAAAGAATTATTATTGGCGGCTTACAAAAAAACAGGCGATAGGGTAATCGCAGAGGAGCTTGTGCAAAATATTTTCATTTCCCTTTGGGAAAAACGGCAGGAAGCACATATCAACAACTTGCAGGCTTATTTATTTGGTGCTTTAAAATTAAGTGTGATCAACCACATCAGAAGTATGGTGATGGAAAATAAATACATGGCGTACCAAACCCTAACTTACTCAGAAAACCACCAGGATACAGCGAACCTTGTAGATCTGCACGATTTATCCTCCATCATCGAAAAAGGCATCAATTCGTTACCAGAAAAAACACAGGAAGTTTTCAGACTTTAGCCGCTACCAACATCAATCCACTAAAGATATTTCTAACGGGTTAAACATTTCAGAAAAAGCGGTCGAATACCACATTACCCGCTCAATTAAGCGGATAAAAGAATATATCAAAAACTTTTATATCTTTTTATAACTGATTATCAGTTAATTACATTTAATTTCCTCTTTTTTGTCGATTAGCTTTAGGGGTTCCCCTCCACAGTGTTACTTGTATTGTATAAAGCCAAATATTCTTTCTTATGAACCAAAAATCATTTTACGATTTACTCAGCCGTTATGAAAACGGAAACTGTACAGAAGCCGAAAAGCACTGGGTAGATAAATGGTATCATAATTTGAATCATAAAAACTTTAAGGATCTTTCTTCTACAGCACTTGAAGAAATGCAAACGAATGTTTGGCTTAACATCAACAATATTGAACGCAAACCTGCACCAATAGTAAAGGTTAAAAAGCTTTGGCCAAAGTTTGCCATCGCAGCATCTATTATGATTGCCTTTTTTATAGCCGGCTTATATTTAATGCGGTATAACCATGCTGAACAATCTTTTATTGATGAAAACGGCAATTTAGCTTTAGTAAGCAAAACCAATGATACTGATCGTCCCATCATTATAGCGCTTAGCGATGCAAGTACAGTAACACTTAAACCGCAGGCAAATATTATTTATCCAAAAGTTTTTGCTGCCGATAAAAGAACAGTCTACTTAAAAGGTACAGCCTTCTTTTCGGTAAGCAAAAATCCAAAAAAACCATTTTATGTATACAATCAAAAATTGGTTGTGCGCGTATTGGGTACCAGCTTTTGGGTAAAATCATCTACTGATCAACTACCTGCACAGGTGGCCGTTAGAACAGGAAAAGTTCAGGTGCGGGAAAATGAAAAAAGTTCAATGTTCTCATTAGCCCAAGAAAAACTGGCTAGGCCAATTCTGCTTACACCGAACCAAAAAGGTATTTTTTCAAACCATCAGTTAAATAAAACACTGGTAAGGAAGCCCATTCCGCTGGCCGAAGCTTATAATGTACCAACAAGTTTAAGCTATAACTTTAAAGAAGAAAGTATTAAGGAAATTTTTAAAACCTTATCAGAAGCTTACGGAATAGAAATAAAATCTGATAACGAGCAGATTGCAACCTATACTTTTACCGGAGATTTAAGCAAAAAAGGGCTTTATGAGCAGCTCGACCTAATCTGTGGAACCATATCCAGCAAATATTACATTAAGGGAACCAGTATTGTGGTTTCCAATAAAAACTAACCAAATATAAAAAACAATGAAGCAGAACCACAACACCAACAGCCCGTAACCAGGGCACCATTTTCCATAATATTTTTCTAAAAAACAAAGCCGACAATGTGGGGCATTGCCGGCGAGTTAAATACAAAGAATTGTATTCATGGTATTCCTATGTCCAATAAATCCAATCATTTAATGAACAATAACCAAATTTATGAAAAAAAATCAACTTATTTCGCTGGCGATATATGCAATGAGAGTTTCGATTTACCAAGTACTTGCAATAATAATTTTTACCTGCGGCGCATTTGCCAAAAATGTCGACGCCCAAGATTTTCTGAATAAACCAATCTCGATCAAGGCCGATCAAACAGATATTAAAACCATTATAGAAAAAACCGAACACTTAACCAATGTAAAATTTGTTTACAGTCCACAATTAATAAATTCCGACCGCAAAGTTTCCATTAATGTGGTAAACCAAAAGCTTAAATACTTTCTTGAGAATTCGCTAAAACGTTATGACGTGGGATATAGGATAGTTAAAGACCAGATTCTGCTCTATTCTATTCCCGCTAATAACAATCTCGAATTATTAAAAGCTTTTGAAGGCATTGTAACCGGAAAAGTAACCGATAGCAAAGGAAATGCCATCCCGGGAGTATCAGTAACTGTTAAAGGGAAATCAATCGGAACCACCACCGACGAAAATGGTGCATTTGCCTTAAAAGGCCTTACTGTAGATAGTCGAGTGCTTATAGTAAGGTACGTAGGTTTCATTTCTAAAGAAGTAAACCTATCGCCCGGCAATGCCGACGAAAATTTAACCATTAGCCTGTCAGAAGATAACCTCCAGTTGGAAAGCATAATGGTAACCGGTGGTAATCCAAAGAAAAAATTAGAAAGTAGTGTGGCTTTAACTTCAGTAAGCAATAAAGACATTACCAATAGGGCACCCTTAAACAGTACCGATTTATTAAAAGCAATACCGGGCTTAACAGTAGAAAGTACAGGAGGCGATGGACCGGGAAATGTGTGGGTAAGAGGCTTTCCGCAGCAGGGCGGTTATATTTTTCTGGGTATCCAGGAAGATGGTTTGCCCCTTTTACCAACAGGTTTCAACACCAATCCTTCTGTAGATCAATACTATAAAACAGATTTAACCATTCAGAATATTGAAGCGGTGCGAGGTGGCAATGCTTCCATTATCCAGGCCAATACACCAGGTGCCGTAGTAAACAACATCAGTTACGTTGGTGCCGATAAACAGTATGGTCAGTTTAAATTCACTACAGGCTTTTCGCAGGGTTTATACCGTTTTGATGGAAATACTGGCGGAAAAATAAACGAAAACATCAAATACAACATCGGAGGTTTTTACCGTACTGACAATGGCGTGGTAGATCAGGGCTTTAACCCGGCCAACCAAGGTGGCCAAATTAAAGGTAACATGACTTTTAATTTCAAAAACCATAAAGGCTTTATCAGGGTATATGGCAAATATTTAAATGATAAAGTTCAGTTCTTGCTAACCAGTTACTATCCATACGATGGTACCGGGAAACCAACCACTTACCGCGATTACGATATGGCCTCACAATCTATCGTGCCATTGCAAACCGAGTGGAGTTATAACGATCCAAAAACAGGAAACCATGATTTCAGCTTAACAGATGGAATCCATACCAAAGTAGGTTCAGCAGGTTTTCAGTTTAATTATTTAACTGATAGCGGATGGCAGATTGTAAACAACTTCCGTTACCAAAATACCCATACCAACTCTACATATACAGTTCCCGCCGGAATTGCAGCAAGAACTGCCGCAACACCTTATTATTATCCCGGAGGTGCTGTTGCTCCATTTGTTACTGGCGATTATGTAATTACTTCTTCAGCAAACGGACAGATTAACAGTGATGTACAGATAGTGGATTATTTAGACTTGAAAAAAACCATTAAAAACCACAGTTTGGGCATTGGTGCAGGTATCCATCAATATAATCGCGACGATTTGCGCTATGCGTTCCGACTCATTCTCTGAGTTTAAAGAACATCCAAGCATTTTATTGCAATCGCCTACAGCCGGAGAAAGAACGATTCAGACTAAAAATACTTTTATTGGAGATACCAGAACTTTATCTGCTTATGCATCTGATGAGATTAAAATTTCGGAAAAATGGCGTTTAGATATCGGTGCAAGGATTGACAATCAAAATGTAAAAGGCGACAGACCATACTATGTATTAAATTCAAATGGAACCATAAATACCACTGCAGCAGCTACCGCAACAATTTTAGGTTATACCCCATACAACGAAACCTTAACAAATTGGGCTGCATCTGTTGGCGCCAATTACAAAATCAATTCCACTTCGAGTATTTTTGCAAGGGCAACAAAAGCATACAACGCACCCAACGTGGGCGATTATAATGCGGCAGCATTTAATCCTGCAAATATTAAAAAACGCCCTGTTTATTTAGGGGAGGTAGGTTTTAAATATGCCAAAAACAACCTGGCTATTTTTGCTTCAGGAAGTTATTCTGCTATTAAAAATGTATCACTTACCATTAATGTACCAACCACGGCAGCAGGTACACCGCTTTGGTTGCTTTTGGATCAACCCGTACATTTAGTGCAGAGTACGAAGTTTCTTACAAAATTGCCAAACCACTTAGCCTGCGTTTAACAGGAACCTTACAGGATTCTAAATATACCGATTACGAAGCCTCAACTAAAGGAAATGCAGCCGTATTGGCCGAATTTGGTGATCGTACCTATAGTTTTACCGGAAAAAGGACAGAACGTGTTCCGGTTATAAATACTGAGCTTGGTGCCAATTACGATTACAAAAACTTTAACTTATATATAGCGGCAAACTATGTTGGCAGCCGTTTTACTTCGCCTAGCGATAGTTACAAGTTACCTGCATATGTAGTAATGAAAGCTGGAGCAGGATATAATTTTACTAAAAAAGTTTCAATAAGATTTTGGGCAGACAACTTGTTAAATGCAAAAGTGTTGACAGAAGGCGATGTTCGTGGAGATCAGTTCAGAGATTTCTCGGCCGTAACCCCTGGCACATTAATGATTGGCAGAACATTACTTCAACGTACTTTCTGGGGATCATTGGCTTATTCATTCTAACAAACAAAACCGGAGTTTACGCTCCGGTTTTTTAATTTAAAAACATCATGACAACAAGAAGATCATTTTTACAAAAGCTAAGTGTTGCAAGCGCAGCAGCTTTTTTAAGTCCGGCAGCAATTACACACGCTTTGGCAGCACCAGCAAAAATTTCTAAAATCGGTATAGGGTTGTTTACCCTCCGCGAACAGCTAACCGCAGATGTTAAAGCCACAATAGAACAAGTAGCCAAAATAGGTTATAACCAGGTAGAAACCTACTATGGCTACCCTGGCAAATACGAAGTGAAAGGATTTTGGGGATTGCCAGCAAAAAGTTTTAATGCCTTGTTAAAAGCAAATAACCTTAGCTCGCCAAGCGGGCATTATAACGTAAGCGAATTTTTATCAACCGGGAATGATAAAGTATTGAAATCACACATCGAAACGGCAGCAACAGTTGGCCATAAATATTTCGTAATACCCGCATTACCAACTGATATTAGGGCCAATGGCACTTTAGATGACTATAAACGCATGGCATCGAAATTTAATGAAGCAGCTTTACTTTGCGAAAAATCAGGTTTAAAATTAGCCTATCATAACCATAACTTCGAATTTAAAGATCAGGGGGCAAGTGTTACCGGTTACCAGATTCTGCTCTCAGAAACCGATCCCAAAAGAGTGGGTTTTGAATTGGATATTTTCTGGGCAGTAAATGCCGGGTTAGATCCGGTAGAAATGTTAGGAAAAATCCAGGCCGCTATAAAATGTTCCATGTTAAGGATATGGATAAAACAGATAAGGCTGTTTTTGTAGAAGTTGGAGCTGGCAGAATCGACTTTAAGCGCATTTTCGCAGCATCAAAACTTGCCGGTGTAGATTACATTTTTACCGAACAAGATATTATAAAAAAAGAACCTTACGAAAGTATTTCAGAAAGCTATAATTACATCAAAAAAAATCTGCTTTAAGCAGATTTTGCGCATAAAATAATGCCAATTTTAAATTTATTAGTAAATAATAAACTTGCCTGTACTAAATGTACTTTTTACACCAAGTAAATTTGTTGTAAAACATGCCTTTAAATGGGTACAGAGCAAGAAAACAACGGTTGTTTAGAATTATTCTATGCGGTAACAATCACATTGCAGACTGATAATTTAACCACAAAAAATTACTCTTTCCATTATATTTTTTCTAATATTACTAATTCAACACATAAGTAACCAATATATAAAATCATAAAAACGATGCACAGAAGAGAAGCACTCAAAAACGTTGCATTTTTGCTGGGAGGAGCAATCTCGGCAAGTACAATGGGCGTTTTGTTTGAAAGTTTTACGCTCCCCGAAAATGAAAAAAACTTCGTTCTATATTCATTAGAAGACGAAAAAATTTTTGCTGAATTCGCTGATATTATTGTACCAACTACCAAATCATCTGCCGGAGCCAAGGCCGCTGGCTTAGGGAAATTTATTCCTATGATGATGAAAGATTGTTATCCCGCTGAAATGCAAACCTCATTTGCAAAGGGACTTAAAGATCTTCAGGCTAAATCAATGAAAGATTTTGGAAAAAGTTATGTCACTTTAACACCAGCCGACCGCAAAAAATTAATGATCGATTTAAGAGCCATTGCGCTTGCACAAAAAGAAAGCAAATCAGAAGAAAATAAAGATTTGGCTTACTTTTTCATAACCGCAAGGGATTTAACCCTGCTCGGTTATTATTCTTCAGAAATTGGTTGTACCAAAGCACGCGAATATGTGCTTATTCCGGGCCGATATGATGGCAATGCACCATTAAAACCAGGTCAAAAATCTTGGGCAACCTAATTTCTAACCACAACTACAAAACATCATGAATTTAAATACAAATTTAAAAGAAGAAAATACTTACGATGCTATTGTTATAGGATCAGGGATTAGTGGCGGCTGGGCTGCAAAAGAACTTACCGAAAAAGGGTTGCGCGTGTTAATGCTCGAAAGAGGAATGAACATCGAACACATTACCGGTTATGAAACAGCAATGAAAAATCCATGGGATTTTAAACATGCAGGCAAACTAACCGAAGAGCAAAAACGTACCCACCCGGTACAAAAAAGAGATTATCCGTACCAGGAAGCAAATGAAAAATGGTGGGTAAATGATTTAGAATGCCCATATACCGAAGATAAACGCTTTGATTGGTACCGCGGTTTCCATGTAGGTGGAAAATCATTAATGTGGGGCCGCCAGAGTTACCGCTTTAGCGATCATAACTTTGAAGACAATAAAAAAGACGGTCATGGAAATGATTGGCCAATTCGCTATGCCGAACTTTCCCCTTGGTACGATTATGCAGAACGGTTTGCGGGCATCAGTGGTTCAAAAGAAAACTGGCCTACTTGCCCGGATGGGGAGTTTTTACCCCCAATGGATTTAAATATTGTAGAAAAATCGGTAAAAGCCCGTGTAGAAGAACATTATAAAAAAGAACGCATAATTATGATTGGCCGTGTTGCCAACCTTACAGTACCCCACAAAGGCCGTGGAAATTGCCAGTATAGGAACCTATGCAGCCGCGGTTGTCCGTTTGGGGCTTATTTCAGTACCCAATCTTCTACCCTTCCGGCTGCTATGGCAACAAAAAGGTTAACTGTGAGGCCATACTCTATCGTAAATCATATCATTTACGATAAAGACACCAAAAAAGCAAAAGGTGTAATGGTAATTGATGCCGAAACCAACAAAACGATGGAGTTTTATGCCAAAATTGTTTTCGTAAACGGTTCTACACTGGGTTCAACTTTCGTGTTGTTAAACTCCACTTCTGAAGCTCATCCAAATGGTTTGGGTAATGGAAGCGGTCAGTTAGGTCATAACCTGATGGATCACCATTTCCGTTGCGGAGCAAATGGAGAAGCAGAAGGCTTTGATGATAAATACACTTACGGCCGCCGCGCAAACGGAATCTATGTACCTAGGTATCAAAACATTGGTAACGATAAGCGTGATTACTTACGTGGTTTTGGTTACCAGGGCGGAGCAAGCAGAAGCAACTGGCAAAGTGATGTCGCAGAGCTGTCATTCGGTGCAGATCTAAAACAAAAAATGACCACGCCAGGTAAATGGACAATGGGATTGGGTGGTTTTGGAGAAATGTTACCTTACTACGAAAACAGGGTTTACATTGATAAAACCAAAAAAGATAAATGGGGACAGCCGGTATTGGCAATTGATTGCGAATACAAAGAGAACGAGAAAAAAATGCGTTTGGATATGATGAACGATGCAGCTGAAATGTTAGAAAAAGCAGGCATGAAAAACATCAAAACATTCGATAACGGCTGTTATCCGGGCATGGCCATCCATGAACAAGGTACCGCCAGAATGGGTAACGATCCAAAAACTTCGGTATTGAACAAATTTAACCAGATGCATGAGGTAAATAATGTTTTCGTAACCGACGGATCATGTATGCCATCAATCGCCTGCCAAAATCCATCATTAACATTTATGGCTTTAACTGCGCGCGCTTGTGATTATGCAGTAAAAGAATTAAAGAAAAAGAACATATAGAAAGGTTTAAGGTAAAAGGCTTAAGGTGTAGGGGTTTAAACTCCTTACACCCTAAGCCTTTAACTTAAAATAGACGACATAAAAAACCTCTGGAAGAGGTAATTGACATAAGGTCTTATGGTATAGGTACATTAGCCATAGCATTAATCCTTATCTCATAAGTATTTATATAAGAATAAACATCTAGACAGGTTAAAGGCACAGGTTTTTAAGGAAGTGGGGAAATATCCTTCGCCTTAAACCTCAAACCCCTCACCTTTATAAACATGAAAAGAAAATTAAGAATGGGCATGATAGGCGGTGGAAAAGACGCTTTTATCGGTGCCGTACACCGTTTGGCCGCCAATATGGATGGCCTGATCGAATTAACTGCCGGAGCTTTAAGTGTAAATCCTGAAATTGGATATGAATCTGGAAAAATACTTTTTCTACCAGACAACAGGATTTATACCAATTACGAAGAAATGCTGACCAAAGAAAGTGAACTGCCAGCAGATGAAAGAATTGATTTTGTAACCATTGTTACCCCAAATTTTGCCCACTTTGCCCCTGCTATGATGGCTTTGGATAAAGGTTTTAATGTGGTAATTGAAAAACCAATGACCTTAACCTTAGAAGAAGCAAAACAGCTAAAAGCTAAAGTAGAAGAAACTGGTTTAACATTATGCTTAACCCATACCTATTCGGGCTATCCAATGGTTAAACAGGCCAAACAAATGGTGAGCGAGGGTACTATAGGTGCAATCAGAAAAATTATTGTAGAATATCCTCAAGGGTGGTTAAGCACACTTTCAGAACGCGAAGGAAATGCACAGGCCGCATGGCGCACCGATCCGTCAAAAACCGGTAAAAGTGGTAGTATGGGCGATATTGGTACCCATGCCGCACATTTGGCCGAATACATATCTGGCTTAAAAATTGCAAAAATTTGTGCCGATTTAAGTATTGTTGTGCCAGGCAGGGCAATTGATGATGATGGTAACGTACTGTTAAAATTCGATAACGGATCAAACGGTGTACTAATTGCTTCGCAAATTGCTGCAGGCGAAGAAAATGCACTAAAAATTAAAGTTTATGGCGAAAAAGGTGGCATGGAATGGCACCAAATGGAACCAAATACATTAATTGTAAAATGGTTAAATGCACCAGCCCAGATTTACAGAACAGGAAATGGTTACATGGGCAGTTTTGCTCAGCACAATACCCGCACCCCAGGTGGGCACCCTGAAGGTTATTTAGAGGCATTCGCGAATATTTATAAAAACTTTGCCCTAACCGTAAATGCGAAACTAAACAATGAACAGCCAACGGCAGAAATGTTAGATTTCCCAAGCTGTGACGATGGTATAAGAGGTATGGCTTTTATCGAAAATGTAGTAGCCTCAAGCCAGTCAGATCAGAAATGGTTAGATTATAAATTATAACAATCCAGCATGACAACTATAAAAGGACCAGCAGTATTTTTAGCTCAATTTATAAGCGACGAAGCTCCGTTTAATTCTTTAGATAACATTTGCCAGTGGGCCGCCGGATTAGGTTTTAAAGGCATACAGATGCCCACCCTGGACACAAGATTTATCGATCTCCAAAAAGCAGCTGAGAGTAAAACTTATGCAGATGAACTCAAAGGCAAAATTGCATCCTACGGTTTAGAAATTACCGAATTATCTACCCACTTACAAGGGCAATTGGTTGCAGTACACCCGGCGTACGACGATCTTTTTGATGCTTTTGCACCAAAAGAAGTACACAAAAACCCAAAAGCAAGAACAGAATGGGCAGTACAACAAATGAAATATGCAGCAAAAGCTTCTCAAAACTTAGGCTTAAACGCGCATGCTACTTTTAGTGGTTCATTGTTATGGCAATATTTCCATCCATGGCCACAACGCCCGGCAGGGTTGGTAGAGGAGGGTTTTGCAGAACTGGCAAAACGCTGGACCCCTATTTTAAACGAATTCGACCAATGTGGCGTTGATGTTTGCTATGAAATACACCCGGGAGAAGATTTATTTGATGGCGAAACTTACGAAATGTTCCTTGCTGCCGTAAATAATCATCCTCGGGCATGCTTATTGTATGATCCATCTCACTTTGTGTTGCAACAATTGGATTACATTCAATACATCGACTTCTACCACGAACGCATAAAAGCATTCCACGTAAAAGACGCAGAATTTAATCCTACAGGCAAACAAGGCACTTTTGGTGGATACCAAAGCTGGGCAAACCGAGCCGGACGTTACCGTTCGCCAGGCGATGGCCAGGTTGATTTTAAAACCATTTTTAGTAAATTGGCCCAATATGATTTTAAAGGTTGGGCGGTAATGGAATGGGAATGCTGTATTAAAAACCAGGAAGATGGTGCCCGTGAAGGTGCAGAATTTATTAAAAAGAATATCATTAACGTAACCGATAAAGCATTTGATGATTTTGCAGCATCGGGAAGTGATAGCGCTTTCAATAAAAAAATATTAGGATTATAAGGTTAAAAAACACAAAACACACCCAGGATGAAAACCTGCATAAGCATTAACAAATAAAACAAAAACCGCTTATGCAAGCTTGAATCTTATTAAAACAATACACACATATGAAAAAAACATTTTTAGTTCTAGGCGCTGTAGTCATTTTTATGGCGTCTTTTTCAAAAGCGGACTTATCGAAAGAGAAAACTGTGGTTGCAACAGCAACAATGACAAATCATGCTGCTTTTCAGTCAAATCCAGGAGAAAAATTGATCAATAAAAACGATTGTTTAGGTTGCCACAACAAAACCAATAAAATTATCGGTCCTGCTTACGTAGAAATTGCAAAAAAATATCCGGCTACTGAGAAAAACATCAATATGTTAGCCGATAAAATTATTAAAGGTGGTACCGGCGTTTGGGGTAATTTACCAATGACAGCCCATGCCAGCCTTAAAAAAGACGATGCAAAATTAATGGTGAAGTACATTTTATCCCTAAAAAAATAATTTAACCAAATTAGCAAATCGATTTACTAGTATGAAAACAGAGCAAGAAAATAAAAACACGAGTAACCGCCGTGATTTTATTAAAACTTCGGCAATTGCTGCCGCAGCATTTATGATCGTACCCCGCCACGTTTTGGGCGGGCCGGGTTATTTAGCACCTAGCGACCGCTTATTGGTTGCCGGAATCGGCGTTGGCGGAAAAGGCGAAAGCGACCTCAGCATGTTCAGCAAAAGCGGAAAGGCAGATATTGCTTTTTTATGTGATGTTGACGACCGCCGAGCAGCCAATAGTGTTAAAGCTTTCCCTAAAGCAAAATACTATAAAGATTGGCGCGAAATGTTAGATAAAGAACATAAAAATTTTGATGCTGTTTCTGTTTCCACTCCAGATCATAACCATGCCATTCAAGCTTTGGCGGCTATGCAGTTGGGCAAGCACGTTTACGTTCAAAAGCCTTTAACGCATGATATTTATGAGGCACGTATTTTAACCGCTGCTGCAAAAAAATATAAGGTAGTTACTCAAATGGGTAATCAGGGCGCATCAAATGATGGTCCGCGCCAAATGAAAGAATGGTATGAAGCAGGTTTAATTGGCGATGTACATACGGTATATGCGTGGACAAACCGCCCGGTTTGGCCTCAGGGTATTCCATGGCCAAACAAAAAGGCCGAAATTCCGAAAGAATTAGATTGGAATTTATGGTTAGGCACAGCTCCTGAAAAAGATTTCGTTGATAAATTAGTTCCATTTAACTGGCGTGGCTGGTGGGATTACGGAACGGGTGCCCTTGGAGATATGGGCTGTCACCTGATTGAAGCTCCATTTAGTGTATTAAATTTAAAATACGCCAAAGAAGTTGAAGCAAGTGTTGGTTCTGTTTATGTAGATGAATTTAAACGCGGTTATTTCCCTGAAAGTTGCCCTCCATCAAGTCATGTTACCTTAAAGTTTCCTAAAACAAATAAAACCAAAGGTGATGTAACTTTACATTGGATGGATGGTGGTATCCAGCCAGAACGCCCTGAAGAACTAGAAGCAAACGAAACTTTTGGTGATGGTGGCAACGGTACCCTATTTGTTGGTACAAAAGGCAAAATGATGTCGGAAACTTATAGTGCAAATCCAAAATTATTGCCTTTAAGCAGAAATAAAGACATTAAAGTTGCCCAAAAGTATGCACGTGTACCTGATGGTGCAAACGGACACTACAAACAATGGGTAGAAGCAGCAATTGCGGGTTATGGTAAACAAGAAGTAAGTTCGCCTTTTGAAATTGCTGGTCCGCTTACAGAAGCTTTATTAATGGCCAATCTTGCAATCAGAAGCTTTGATATCCAAAAAACTGTAGGTGATAAAGTTACTTACCCAGGCAGGTATACCAAAATGCTTTGGGATAATGACAATATGAAAGTAACCAATTTCGAAGAAGCCAACCAGTTTGTAAAACGCGAGTACCGCAAAGGCTGGAACAATTTAACACTTTAATAAATCCACAAACCTCGCAGGTTTTTAAACGACAAAGTCTTCAATGAGGCCTTTGAAAACAATAAAAACCCCGAATTAAATCTGCGAGGTTTAAACTTAAAAAAATGAAAAAAATCTTTCTTTCTGCTTGTATCTTACTTGCAGTAACACAAATATCAAAAGCGCAAAAAGGCTTTAAACCATTGTTCGACGGTAAAACAACAACCGGTTGGCATACTTATAACAAAACTACCGTTGGTAGCGGTTGGCAAGTACAGGATGGTGCTTTACACCTGGATTTAGCGAAAAAAGGCGCCGATGGCGGTGGCGATTTAGTGACCAATAAAGAATACGGAGATTTCCATTTAAAATATGATTGGAAAGTAGCACCAAAAGCAAATAGTGGATTGATTTTTTATGTTCACGAAGAACCTAAATATGGCGCAACTTACTCTACAGGCTTAGAAATGCAGGTTATTGATAACGATGGTCACCCGGATGGAAAAATAACCAAACACCGTGCAGGCGATTTATACGACCTGGTAAAAAGCTCGTCAGAACCGGTTAAACCAGTTGGTGAATGGAATAAAGCAGAAATTATTAGCAAAAAAGGCAAATTAACTTTAATTTTAAACGGAGTTGAAGTTGTAAAAACTACGCTTTGGGATGATAACTGGAAAAAAATTGTAGCAGGAAGCAAATTTGCAACATGGGAAAGTTGGGGCACCTTTAAAACCGGTAAAATTGCTTTACAAGATCACGGAGATGAAGTTTGGTACAAAAACATCTCAATAAAAGAACTATAATCAAGGTTTAAGGCGTAAAGCTGAAGGTTTCTTTTCCTTCGCTTAACCATAAATTAGAATTAGAAAGCGGGAAAGCATAAAGCTTACCCGCTTTCGTATTAAACCTTACAGCATAAACCATTAACCTAATACCATAATATAACCTTATATAAACCAAATGAATAGCACTACTCGCTTTAAACTCTCTGCCATGATGTTTCTGGAATTTTTTATCTGGGGCGCATGGTTTGTAACTTTAGGCGCTTTTTTGAGCAATAACCTAAAAGCAACCAATTCCGAAATTGGCTCCGTATTTTCAACCCAATCATGGGGTGCAATTATTGCCCCTTTTATAATCGGCTTAATTGCCGACAGGTATTTTAACGCCGAAAGAATTTTAGGAGTATTACACATTATTGGTGCTATTTTAATGTATCAGATGTATAATGCACCAGATGTAAGTGTTTTTTATCCATACGTATTAGGATACATGATTTTGTTTATGCCAACCCTTGCTTTAGTGAATTCAGTTTCTTTTAACCAAATGAAAGATGCTGAAAAAGAATTTGCAAACATCAGGGTATTTGGTACCATTGGTTGGATCATTGCTGGTTTGTTAATCAGTTTTGCATTCCACTGGGATTCACCTGAAGGAATTCAGGCAGGAATGTTAAAAAGTACTTTCCTAATGGCCGGAATTGCTTCCCTGGCATTGGGCTTATTTAGCTTTACGCTACCTGCAACTCCTCCAAAAGTTGCTAAAGACGAAAAAATAAAATTAAGAGACATTTTAGG
Source organism: Pedobacter sp. AC402 (assembly GCF_979252805.1). Lineage (NCBI taxonomy): Bacteria > Pseudomonadati > Bacteroidota > Sphingobacteriia > Sphingobacteriales > Sphingobacteriaceae > Pedobacter > Pedobacter sp. AC402. The sequence continues at coordinate 301,903 of NZ_CEEDAI010000001.1, forward strand.
CTTAGATGCCTTAAGACTATTAAAAGATAAAAACTTTGCTGTTTTCTTCATCTCATCCATCTTAATTTGCATCCCTTTAGCCTTTTATTATCAAAATGCTGGCCTTTTCTTGGCAGATATCAAGGTTTCCAATCCTACAGGCAAAATGGCCATAGGCCAGGTTTCAGAAGCATTGTTTTTACTTGCCATACCAGTATTCTTTTCTAAATATGGCTTCAAAAAAACCATTATAGTTGGTATGTTGGCATGGGCTGTACGTTATGTACTTTTTGCTTATGGTAATGCCGGTAACCTTAGTTTTATGTTAATTATCGGTATTGCGCTTCATGGTGTTTGTTACGATTTCTTCTTTGTTTCCGGTCAGATTTATACCAACTCAAAAGCAGGAGAAAAAATTAAAAGTGCAGCACAAGGAATCATTACCCTTGCAACTTATGGTGTGGGTATGCTTATCGGCTTTAAAGTAGCTGGATTAATTACAGATATGTACAAAACTGGCGAGGTAACCGACTGGAAAATGGTTTGGATTATTCCGGCAGGAATTGCAGCCGCAGTATTCTTGTTGTTCGCGTTACTATTTAACGATAAAACCAAGTCAGAAATAGCACCTAAAGCAGTTTAAAATGGCCTCGAACGTAAATAGAAGAAACGCACTCAAAAACATCATTGCAGGAACCGCTGCAATTGGTGTTTCTTCAGGTCTTTCAGCATTAGCAATGGATAAACCAGAATCAGATCAGCCGTTAAGGCTAAAAGGAACGATTAACCATGCGGTTTGCCGCTGGTGCTTTAGCAGTTTTGATGTAGAAGCACTTTGTGTTGAAGCTAAAAAAATCGGTATTAAAGGTATTGATCTCGTTGGTCCGAAAGATTGGCCTACGTTAAAAAAACATGGTTTGGAATCTACCATGTGCAATGGTGCCGAAATTAATTTAACTGATGGTTTTAACGACGAAAAATTTCATGATAAGTTAATCCAAAATTATACCGCAATGATTCCGCTTGTTGCAGCAGCAGGATACAAAAACCTGATATGCTTTAGCGGAAGCCGCCGTGGTAAAGATGATGAAACAGGCTGGAACAACTGCGTTAAAGGCTTAAAACAATTAATGCCACTGGCAGAAAAGCACAATGTAGTGCTTGTAATGGAGCTTTTAAACAGTAAAGTTAACCATAAAGATTACCAATGCGACAGAACCTCATGGGGGGCTGAACTTTGCAAACGTTTAGGATCAGAAAATTTTAAATTGTTATATGATATCTATCATATGCAAATTGATGAAGGAGATGTAATCAGAAATATCAGAGATTACCATCAATACATTGCTCATTACCATACCGCAGGTGTTCCTGGTAGAAACGAGATTGATGATACGCAGGAATTATATTATCCTGCAATAATGAAAGCCATTGCCGAAACCGGCTTTAAAGGTTTCGTTGCACAAGAATTTATACCTAAAAATGCGGATAAAATTGCTTCGTTAAAAAAGGCAGTTGCAATCTGCGACATCTAAAATAGATACCTATGTTATCAAGAAGAAGTTTTCTACTAAACAGTAGTATGGCTGCCGCTGCAGCACTATTGGTGCCATCATTTGCTTGCCTGGCTGCCGATAAAAAATCAGTTGGTTTGCAATTATATTCTTTAAGAGAAGAGTTGCCAAAAGATGTTAAAGGAACAATTGCCAAAGTAGCAAAAGCAGGCTTTGCAGAAGTTGAAACCTATGGTTTTTCGATTAAAGATCAATTTTGGGGCCTAACCCCTGCTGAGTTTAAAAAACTGCTTGATGAAAACGGATTAAAAGCACCAAGCGGCCATTATGGTTTAGGCAGCTATTTAACCGATGGCAATACCGAAGAATTAAAAGCTGCTATTGCCGCTGCAAAGGTATTGGGAAGTGAATATGTAACCATTCCCTGGTTAGATGAAAGCATTAGAAAAACTGCGGACGACTATAAAAAACTTGCTGTAAAAATTAACGCAGCGGGTAAACTGGCAAAAGAAGCAGGTATCAGATTGGCTTACCACAACCACAATTTCGAATTTGATAAACAGGGAGATACAACTGGCTATGAGATTTTGCTAAAAGAAACAGATAAAAATCTTGTTGATTTTGAACTTGATTTATATTGGGTAGTGAGATCTGGAAACGATCCGATAAAATTATTTAAAGAAAATCCAGGTCGTTTTACCATGTGGCACGTTAAAGATATGGATAAATCAAACCCTGCCTTAAATGCTGAAGTTGGAACAGGCTCAATCAATTTCAAACCAATTTTCGCAGAAGCCAAACTTTCGGGCATGAAACATTTCTTTGTAGAGCACGAAACCAATTATAAGCCAAATCCAATGGAATCTGTTGCAGCAAGCTGCGCATACATTAAAAAAGAAATTATTTAAATGATGAATTCAAGAAGAACATTCTTAAAACAGGCAGGTTTAGCTACGGGTGCCGCATTGCTAATCCCATCATTTGCTTTTGATAAAGCGACTAAAAACGTTGGCCTGCAATTGTATAGCCTACGTGATGAATTGCCAAAAGATGTAAAAGGTGTGATCGAAAAAGTAGCGCAGGCCGGGTACAAAGAAGTAGAAACCTATGGTTTTTCAAACGGTAAATTCTGGGGCTTAACGCCAAAAGAATTTAAGGCTTTATTAGATGCAAACGGCTTAAAAGCACCAAGTGGCCATTACCACATGGATGATTTTGTAAAAACAGGTAAAACAGACAGGCTGAAGGCTGATATAGAATCTTCAGCAGCAATCGGCGGTAAATATTTTACCATCGCAGGCGCATCTGTTGATACAAGCAAGGGTGCAGACGGTTTTAAGAAAACAGCAAACGACTTTAATAAAGTTGCCGAAATTGCAAAAGCAAGTGGTTTAAAATTTGCCTATCACAACCACGATTTCGAATTTAAAAAATTAGGTGACACAACTGGTTATGATGTGTATTTAACCGAAACAGACAAAAATTTGGTAAATTTTGAATTAGATTTATACTGGGCTGTCCGTTCAGGTAACGATCCGCTGGCATTATTTAAAAAATATCCTGGCCGTTTCCCAATGTGGCATGTTAAAGATATGGACAAAACCAAACCAGAATGGAATACTGAAGTAGGTAAAGGTTCTATCGATTTCAAAGCGATTTTTGCCCAGGCAAAACTTTCGGGTATGCAACATTTCTTTGTAGAACACGAAACCAATTATCAACCAAATCCAATCGGTTCTATTAAAACGAGCTGCGATTATATCAAAGCCAACTTAATTTAAATTGAATATACCTCGCAGGTTCTAAATCTGCGGGGTTGGCATTCAAAACGTGATACTGATTTATTTTCTTGGTAGAAAAGTATTTCAACTCCCTCGTCGCTACCAAATGGTCAGCAACATTCTTGCGGTACAGATCCTGAAATAAATTTAGGCGTGCCTTACCAGCTGTAGCGTTTCTAAAACATAAGCTTACCATTCACTTTCTGATTAATACATTTTAACTCCAGCTAAATCGAATTAATGCATAATTCTTACACCTTATTTTCTATCGAAAAACTAAGATTTGAAATATAAAAAGCAAATTTAATTGGCAACAATGGGGATATAAGCTTAATTTTTAGCATATTTGGACTTATATCAAATGTTTAATAAAATATAATTAAAATTTAAAATGAAAGTAGCAGTAGTAGGTGCCACCGGATTGGTAGGCACTGTAATGTTAAAAGTATTGGAGGAAAGAAATTTCCCTTTAACAGAGTTAATTCCCGTAGCATCAGAAAAGAGCGTTGGTAAGGAAATTACTTTTAAGGGTAAGAAGTTCCCAATCGTTAGCATGGATACTGCGATCAGCATGAAACCAGATATCGCTCTTTTTTCTGCAGGTGGAAATACTTCATTGGAGCATGCTCCACGTTTTAAAGAAGCCGGAACAACGGTAATTGATAATTCATCTGCATGGAGAATGGACCCTGCAATTAAATTAATCGTACCTGAAGTAAATGCACACGAACTTTCTATTGATAATAAAATTATTGCCAACCCAAACTGTTCTACCATACAAATGGTGGTGGTTTTAAAGCCTTTGCACGATAAATACAAAATTAAACGTGTAATTGTTTCTACTTACCAATCGGTTACCGGTACAGGTGTTAAAGCGGTAGAGCAGTTAATGAATGAGCGTAAAGGCATTGATGGCCCTAAAGCTTATCCTTACGAAATCGACTTAAATGTTCTTCCTCATATCGATGTTTTCATGGATAATGGATACACTAAAGAAGAAATGAAAATGGTTAAGGAAACGAACAAAATCATGAGCGACGATAACATCAGAGTTACCGCTACTACTGTTCGTATCCCGGTAATGGGCGGCCACTCCGAATCAGTTAACATCGAGTTTGAAAATGATTTCGATTTAGCTGAAGTACGTAGTATTTTAGAAAAATCGCCAGGTATTATAGTTGTTGATGATGTTGCCAACTTAAAATACCCAATGCCGAAAGATGCACATGAAAAAGATGAAGTTTTTGTAGGCCGTATCCGTAGAGATGAATCGGCCCCTAAAGCATTAAACCTTTGGATTGTTGCTGATAACTTGCGTAAAGGAGCAGCAACCAACGCAGTTCAGATTGCCGAATACCTGGTTCAAAAAGAATTGGTTTAAATCAATAATTCAAAAAAAGTCCCCTGATAACACATCTGGGGACTTTTTTTATGCACGCTCTCCACCATGAAACATCTCCCTATTGCCTTAATTTATTCCAGGTTACTGATCGGTTTTGGAATAATTCTTTTAAGTGTTTTCCATGTTAATCACTATTCCATCTTAGCCATCACATTATTATCCATCGGTTTATTAACAGATATTTTTGATGGGATAATTGCGCGCAAGCTTAATATATCTTCAGAAAAGTTAAGGCGATTGGACTCAGGCATCGATCAGGTGTTTTTTATTTCGGTGGCTGTTGCTACCTATATCCAATGCCCGGATTTTTTTAAAACAAACCTGATTAAATTGATTGTACTCGGTGCTTTTGAAGCTTCTACTTATGTACTGAGTTATATAAAATTTAAAAAGGAAATTGCTACACATTCTATCGGGGCTAAAATTTGGACATTAACAATATTTGCCACACTGATAGAAATTATGATACACTGTGAGTGGGTTGTGCTTTTCGAAATTTGTTTCTGGCTTGGTTTGGCAACAAGAATAGAAATACTTGCCATTGTTATCACACTAAAAAAATGGACAAACGATGTACCCTCAATATATCATGCCATAAAACTAAGACAAGGGAAAGAAATTAAACGCAATAAATTGTTTAATGGCTAATGTAAAACATAACTAAAGAATAAAAAAAAGAGATTGTAATCACTAAATTATATATAAAAAGGAGATTATAATCACTAAATTATATATAAAAAGGAGATTAGTTTAAAGATTTTGTACATTTGTTACTGAAGATGACAACATGAAATGATCATTAGAAGTTTGCAAACCCATATTGAATCGAAGTTTTTTAAGCAAAAAGCGATTATTGTTACCGGTGCAAGGCAGGTGGGTAAAACCACTATGCTAAAGCAATTGGTAAATAAAACAGGTCTATCCTTCGTTTTTCTAAATTGCGATGAAGCAAATGTCCGAACGATATTGACAGACATCAGTGTTGAGCGACTTAAATCAATTATCGGCTCAAATAAATTTATTTTCATCGACGAAGCACAACGCGTTACAAATATCGGCCTAACACTAAAATTGATTGTAGATAACTTTACCAATGTACAGCTTTTAGTTACAGGTTCTTCATCACTTGATTTAGCTGCTGGTATAAAAGAATCATTAACCGGAAGAAAATTCGAATACCACCTATTTCCATTTTCAGTTGCAGAACTTGTAGATGATACGAATGTACTTATTGAAGAGCAAGCTTTAGAAAAGAGGTTAATTTATGGTACTTACCCTGATGCTATAAACTATCCGGGAGAAGAAAAAGAACTCTTGTTAAATTTAGCTAACAGTTATTTGTTTAAAGATATTTTATCACTTACCGGTATCCGAAAACCTTTACAACTCGAAAAATTAGTACAGGCTTTGGCACTACAGATTGGCAATGAAGTATCATATACCGAGCTAGGGCAAATGATTGAAGCAGATAAATTAACAGTTGAGCGTTATATAGATTTATTGGAGCAATGCTTCGTAGTATTTAGGTTAGGTGCTTACAGTAGCAATCTTCGGAACGAAATAAAAAAAAGCAAAAAAATATATTTTTACGATACCGGGATCCGCAATGCGGTGATTGAAAATTTTAACACATTGGGATTGCGGCAGGATGCTGGTCAGCTTTTTGAAAATTATATTGTTTCTGAGTATATAAAAGCCAGTAACAATAAAAGAAAACATGCGAAATATTATTTTTGGCGTAGTTTTCAGCAACAGGAAATTGATTTAATTGAAGAAGTTGATGGAAAAATAAACGCAATAGAGATTAAATGGAATGAAAACAAAAAAGTAAGATTTCCATCCACTTTTCTGGATGCATATACCACTAATGAAACATATGTGATAAACAAATCAAATTATACCCAATTTTTGTTATAACTCATCTTTGATCATAAAAAAATGAAATTTTTCAAATTAATATTCTTGTTCGTTTTCTCAGTAACGGCTACGCTTGCTCAAAACAGGATTCAAAATCTTGAAAAAGCTTTCAATAGTTTATTAAATGATGAACAGGCAAAACATGCCATTGCATCACTTTGTGTTTTAGATGCCAATACAGGCAAAACATTATTTGCTAAAAATGAACAGATTGGTTTAGCAACCGCATCAACACTTAAAACAATTACGGCGGCTACTGCTTTCAGTATTTTGGGTAAAGATTTTCAGTTTCAAACTACATTGGCCTATACCGGAACAATTACCACAGATGGAACTTTAAAAGGAAATTTAATCATTATCGGGAGCGGTGACCCAACCCTGGGCTCATGGCGTTATCAAAATAAAGAAAATGCTGTTTTAACACAATGGGTTGCTGCAATAAAATCGACAGGGATTAAAAAAATTGAAGGTACAATAATTGGTGATGACCGAATTTTTGGTACACAAACCACACCTGAAGGCTGGGTTTGGCAAGATATAGGAAATTATTACGGTGCCGGAACATCTGGATTGGCCTGGAGAGAAAACCAATTCGATATTCATTTAAAGCCAGGAAGTAGTACAGCAGATGCTGTGAAAGTGATAAAAACAGTTCCGGTTACACCTTATCTCCAACTTGTAAATGAGTTAAAAACCGGCAGCCCAGGCTCGGGTGATCGTGCTTATGCTTTCTTGCCACCTTACAGTAATACCGCTTATATGAGAGGAAGCTGGGGAATTGGCATTGCCAAATCTGGCATTTCAGTCGCCCTACCCGACCCTGCATTTGATTGTGCCTACCGTTTGCAGGATACGCTCAAAAGATTGGGGATTTCTGTTTCTCAACAAGCTACAACTGCCCGTTTAATGACTTTAAACAACCAGATAATTCCTTCGGTTACACAAAAAATGAGTACCATAAGTTCTCCAAGTTTAAGCGAAATCACTTATTGGTTTTTAAAGAAAAGCATCAACCTGTATGGCGAATCACTTCTGAAAACCATTGCCATAAAATCTGGTAAAGCAGGCACAACCAGTAAAGGTGCAGAAACGGAAATTAATTTCTGGACGGATAAAGGAATTGATAAAACAGCACTGAACATTATCGATGGCAGCGGACTTTCTCCTGGAGATAGGATAACAACATCAGCAATGGCGAGGGATACTTTCAGATTCAAAAAGAAAATTGGTTTCCTGATTATTATAAAGCCTTGCCTGAATATAATGGCATGAAAATTAAAAGCGGAACAATAAACGATGTTTCAGCATTCGCGGGCTACCACACCGATGCGGCAGGTAATAAATACATTGTGGTAATCAACATAAATAATTATAGTGGAAGTGGAATTAATAAAAAACTATTTAAAGTGTTGGATGAATTGAAGTAGAAGAAAAAATTTCGAGTAATTCATATTAGGTGATACATCCATTCCGGCCGTCACCCTGAATTCATTTCAGGGTCTTAAGAACATAAAAGCCCAATCTCGATTTAATAGAAAATAAAGATCTTGATTGAAAAACCATTTATCACATACCTAAACAATTATGGTTCAAAGTTTCTACTAAACACCATCCAGGCAATAATCAAATTTATTGGAATAATCACCAAGCCTAACCCATACATAATAAACACATAAAAAAGTAAAAACAGGCAAAAAACGCCTATTAAAAATCCTCTAACCCGAATCCCATTTAGCAAAAGCAAACTTCTGAATAAGAGAATGGCAGAAAAAGCAAATGCAGCTAACAAGAATGAAGTTATAAAGCCAAATCGGGTAAAAATCCAACATAGCTCGGGCAATAATAAAATAAGATAATTTAAGCAAAAGCTAAAAAATACCCTGGATTTACTAAAGGGAAAATTGGGCAAAAAATATAAATATCTGTCATTAAAAACCTTTTCCTCGTAAATGAGTACAACATGTGCAACAACAATACATGAGGTGACAAGCATCAATAATCTTAAATCATCTTTAAGATCAGCAAAAACCAATAATATACCCGAAATCAGTACCCATGAAAGTAATTTGGTAAGCACATACGCCAATTTTGACCGGTTGAAAACCTGAAAACTATACAACAAGAAAACAGGTTTGTTCCATTTTCGGGTGATCCTGATTAACCAACTGGACTTATTAACCTCAACCAAACGGTTATTTTCTTTTAAACAGATGTATGCACTGCCAGCAATCAGCAGCAGCTGAAAAAGCAAAATGCCAATTGAAATGATATAAAATCCAAATACAAGTCCGATTGTTAAGGCATATAACGTATAACTTAAAACAGGTAAAAATATATAGCTATACACCATAACCCAGCATTTAAACTGGCTTTTTCTTGCTGATGCAGTAAAACTGTAAAACAAGAATTCTTGCTGTGGCAAAGCCATTTGATCTAAAACATATTTAAGGCTTTTATATGCATAAAGTGTGCTTCCTACCAGATAAAAAGTTAAAATGAGCGGATTGCTTACAATACTGATGGTAAAGAAGAATTGCCAGAAATCTATTTGCTCAGGCCGAACTGTGCCAAGGGTATTGATAAATAAACAATAACTGATTAAAATCACAAATATAAATATCAGCATACCTGCATGAATTCGGTAAAATCCATCTACAAATATTTTCTTTAAAGCAATATTCGATGAAATAAACATTAAAAATTCAGGGTTAATCTCTGTTCCTTGATATCAATTTTTTTAATACCGAATAATTTTGTTTCATCAAGGGGCTGATGGGAAGAAAGTAAAAAACTGACTTTCTCCTTTTGATATTTTTCTTCAATCCAATGGTACAATACATTTAACGATTCTACATCTATCGTATTCAATGGTTCATCCAATAAAATCAGTTTTGGTTGTCCTAAAAAAGCCAAAACCAATGACAGTTTCTTAAGCATTCCACTAGAATATGATCCCAGAGGATTCTGAATATATGCCTTCATACCCATATCAGCAATCAATTCATTTTCCTGGCCTACTGTTGCACCTTTTGCTTTCGCAAAAAGGCCAATCATTTCTGTGCCTGTTAAAAATTCTGGAAAAATTGGTTCAGCTTCCGCAAAATTTACAAGTTTCCGGTATTGAACGCCATGATTTTTTAAATTAACATTGTGAATGGCAATATCTCCTTTAAAGGCCAAAATCCCTGCAATTGATTTCAACAGTGTACTTTTGCCCGAACCATTGCTTCCTTTTATCCAGAAGAACTACCATCAGGAACTTTAATATTATCTATCTTTAAAACGAAATGACCGAAATAGGATTTTTCAAATTGACTGATGTGCAGCATAAAATCATTTTAATTCTGACTTTGGTTTTAATAAAAAGTTACAAATCACATTCATCTTGATAAACGATTACACCATGCAATTAATTTTACGCCCATACGAACATAACGATCTTGATAATTTGGTTAAACATGCCAACAATTTTAACATTTCAAAATATTTGACTGATAAATTTCCTTTTCCATATCAAAAAAAAGATGGAGAGGCATTTATTCAACTGGCTTTAAGTCATCATCCCCTTCAAATTAAGGCTATTGTGGTAAATAATGAAGTAATTGGATCGATAGGTGTGCACCAATTGGCTGATATTTATAGTAAAAGTGCAGAAATGGGCTATTGGATTGCTGAAGACTTTTGGGGCAAGGGCATTGTTCCTCAGGCCGTAAAAGGAGATTGCTTGAATATGGTTTCGAAACATTTGATGTGGAAAGGATTTTTGCACGCACTGCGCATACCAACCTGGCCTCACAGCAGGTATTAAAAAAAGCAGGTTTTATTTTGGAGGCAGAATTAAAAGGGACTATTTTTAAAAATGGCGAATATTTTGATGAATTAATTTTTGGATTCAGAAAAAATCAGCTGGGTTAATCACTTACCCAAGAATTACCAGCACTTTATGGTTTAAACCCGATTGCCGTGGAAACCAAAAGCTTTTTCAGCTTTCGTTGTAACAAAAAGCGGGACTGCAGCTTCAAAAAAGCCACTCAAACTGCTTTCCCATAAAAAATAATGTAGTCAGGCAAATTAACTGCTTTGATAAGCGAATAAATGAATATAACTATTAATAAACACCATATTAACTTAAAATTAACAGCCAATTAAGCTTAAACAACTATCGTAACATTAAGCCTTTAATCTCTTTATTTATTTAAAAAATATACTAACTTTGATGTTGCGCTTAGTAATTGTACTTTATACACTAAGCAGGTTAAAAAATCAATAAAAATCAAATAAAAATGAGCATAATCGTTAATGTCCATGCCAGACAAATTCTCGATTCGAGAGGCAATCCAACAGTAGAAGTAGAAGTAGTAACAGAGGCAGGCGCTTTTGGCCGTGCAGCTGTACCAAGCGGTGCATCTACTGGACAATATGAGGCTGTTGAATTACGTGATGGTGATAAATCTACATATTTAGGTAAAGGTGTTTTAAAAGCTGTAGAAAATGTAAATACTAAAATTGCTGATGCATTAAGAGGTATTGATGTTTTTGAACAAAATGCAATCGATAAATTAATGATCGACCTAGACGGTACCGAAAACAAAGGTAACCTAGGAGCTAATGCAATTTTAGGTGTTTCTTTAGCGGTTGCTAAAGCTGCTGCTGATGAAATTGGCCAACCATTATACCGTTACATTGGTGGTGTTAACGCAAACACTTTACCAATTCCGATGATGAACATTATCAACGGTGGTTCTCACTCTGATGCGCCGATTGCTTTCCAGGAATTTATGATTATGCCAGTTGGCGCTCCTTCATTCTCTGAAGCGTTACGTTGGGGAACTGAAGTTTTCCATAGCCTGAAAAAAATCCTTCACGATAGAGGTTTATCTACCGCTGTGGGTGATGAAGGTGGTTTTGCACCAACTTTTGATGGTACTGAAGATGCAATTGAAACAGTATTAAAAGCAATTGAAACTGCTGGTTACAAACCAGGTTCGCAAATTTGCTTGGCTTTAGATTGTGCTTCATCTGAATTTTACAAAGATGGCAAATACGATTACACAAAATTCGAAGGTGCTACTGGCGTTATCCGTTCTAGCGAAGAACAAGCTCAATATTTAGCTGATCTTTCTGCAAAATATCCAATTATCTCAATCGAAGATGGTATGGATGAAAACGACTGGACTGGCTGGAAAAGCTTAACAGATAAAATTGGCGACCACGTTCAGTTGGTTGGTGATGATTTATTTGTTACTAACGTAACGCGTTTACAACGTGGTATTGATGAAGATACGGCAAATTCAATCTTGGTAAAAGTGAACCAGATAGGTTCTTTAACTGAAACCATTAATGCGGTTACTTTAGCGCAAAACAGTGGTTATACTTCGGTAATGAGTCACCGTTCTGGAGAAACTGAAGATGTTACCATTGCAGATTTAGCTGTAGCATTAAACTGTGGACAGATTAAAACGGGTTCTGCATCACGTTCAGACAGGATTGCAAAATACAATCAATTATTACGTATTGAAGAAGAATTGGGTGAAAACGCTCGTTTTATCGGTTCGAAATTCAAATACGCTAAAGAAATAGCCCCTAAATCCCCTGAAGGGGACTTCTTGTTCTCTTCTTTAGGAGAGATGCCAAAGGCAGAGAGGTGTTAACAAGTTGAAAAACTTATTTGCGAAACATCCGGAGATTTTAAATCTTCGGATGTTTTTATTTTAATACTATATTTGTTTGTTGGATTTGATCTTCTCAAATCTCACATCTAAAATCTCATATCATATATGAAACGTTTAATAGATCTTTTCCGCAATAAATATTTCCTTGCTACTGTCGCTTTTGCGATGTGGATGCTGTTTTTCGACAAAAACGATATGATGTCGCAATACGAATACCGCAGTCAGGCCAATAAGTTACAGGAAGAAAAAGAGTATTTTGAGAAAGAAACCGCTCAGGTTAAAAAAGATTTAAACGAACTGAATACCAACCTCAATACGGCTGAAAAATTTGCCCGCGAAAAATACTTCATGAAAAAAGACAATGAAGATGTTTTTGTGATTATCCAGGAAGAGAAGAAAGATTAATTTTCAGTTGGCAGTGTTCAGTTAAAATTTTACAGTTTAAGTTAACGATAAACCATAAAACAATTTCTCTTTCAGTTAACCGATTAACCTATTCAAATAGTTAACCAGTAGAATGCTCCACATCCTCTATATTATTGCCATAACAGCTGAAGCAATGACTGCTGCACTATCTGCCGGCAGACGTGATATGGATTGGGTTGGCGTTTGTATTATTGCCTGGGTTACGGCCTTAGGTGGCGGAACGGTAAGAAATGTATTATTCGGACATTATCCTATGAGCTGGGTAGAGCACCCGGAATATTTGGTAATAACTGCTGTAGCAGCTTTGCTTGCCGCTTTTATCGCCTCCATAATGACTAAACTCAAAAAGCTTTTTCTCTACCTGGATGCTTTAGGTTTGGTGGTTTTTACCATAATTGGCTGCCAGGTTGCACAAGAAATTCATTTACCTTATTTAATTGTACTTTTTAGTGGTATGATTACTGGCTGTGCTGGTGGGGTACTTCGTGATGTGCTTTGTAATGAAGTTCCATTTCTTTTTAGAAAAGAGATTTATGCCAGTGCCGCGATAGTTACCGGTGCTGTATATATCGGTATAGAGCATTTTCACGGAAGCGAAATGCTGGCCACCATTACAGCTGCTACAACCGGATTAACATTAAGGCTACTTTCTATCCGCTTTGAATGGCACATGCCTAAGTTTGTTTACCGAGATGAATGGCATTAAGTTAGTTTTTTCGTGGTGTCAGATGTTACCATCTGACAATTAAAAAGTTACTTAAATAACGGATCATCATTCTTACAATGAATCTTAAATTTTTCTCACAGTCAGATGGTAACATTTGACTGCACATTAAACTTAAAAACTTAAAGTTCCCCGTTCCTTTTCCTTAAAAACCACTCTGTACCGAGTAAAATCAAGATTAAACTCTCCGTGGTGTCAGATGTTACCATCTGACACTCAAAATTCTTTAAAATTACAATTGCCATTATTGTAATGCCAATTAAGAGATGCCCTTCACAGTCAGATGGTAACATCTGACTGCACATCACTCAAACTAAGTCGATCATTCAAAAATATCTCTATAATCAGTTAAGTCAACAATATTTTCTGGATTTCCTAAATAAAATGCAGCACTACTAAAATGGTACTCCTCAGGATATTCACTCAAATTCCAATGAGATTGTAATGGGTTTTGATGAATATACTCCAGTTTAATTTCTAGAAGCTCTTTACTTCCAATCCAAACATCATCAAATCTATCGTCCCAAATTTTAAAAACCTGTTTATCATTATCAATCCTTATCAAATTCAGCAATAAACTTTGGTTAGACTCAAGATACTTACGTACTTCAAAGGCACAAAACTTCTTTAAATCGCGCATGCTATCCGACAATTTATTTTCATCGTTAAAATAGAATAAAACATGAAAGTGATTAGGCATAATTACATATCCAAGAATTGAAATCTTGTATTTAACAGCGATGAAATTTAAACTATTCGCAATTATTAATTTACACGGACTGCTTTCAAGAAGTTTTAAATGTTTGAAGCAACTGGTAGTCACGAAAAAACATTTCTTCTCCAGAAATAAATTCCTGTTTCTTAATCCCATAACAATAGATTTTTTTCGTGGTGTCAGATGTTATTATCTGACACTTAAAAAGTTACTTAAATAACGGATCATCATTCTTACAATAAATCTTAAATTTTTCTCACAGTAAATCTTAAATTTTTCTCACAGTCAGATGGTAACATCTGACTGCACATCAAACCTAAGAACTTAAAGTTCCCCGTTCCTTTTTCTCAAAAACCACTCTGTTCCAAGCAAAATCATAATTAAGCCAAAAAGCCATTTCATGCTGATCAACTCATCGTATTTTCGATCTTCGTAACTGATGGTTTTAATATTTTCGTTTTTAGTAATCTCATCGGCTATTTTGAGCAAATCTACCGGCATAAACAATTTACCATTGCTTTGTTTAGCAATCGTATTTAAAAGCTGGTGGTTAGCTGTTGTCTGTTGAAATTCTGCAATCAATGCATTTATATAGAAGCTACCGGTTGCTGTAAATTTCTTTCCACCCAGTTCTGTATTGGCTAAATAAGCATAATTCCCTGCAGGCATGGTACCAGCATCTAGCTGATAACCATTTTCAGTTTTGGAAAAGATATAATTAAATACTTTTCCAGCTTCATTTTTAACCTGAAGATTAACTTCTGATTCGTTTACAGGCTGATAACTGTCGTTATAAAGCGTGCCGTTAAACTGAATGCTTTCATTTTCATCGTAAGCCGATTTTGAAGTAAACACTTTAAACCTACGCTTATCATCTTTAACAGAAAGATATTGAACCGTTTTCGAAATCAGATCATTTAAAACTGACTGATTGCTTTCATTTTCAGCCTCAGAAAGTTTCCATCGCCAAAGCCCCTCTCCCATTAAATAGCCCACCTTTAAGCCATTTTCATTGGCGAAGAACAATAATGGCTGTTGCGTGCTTACTTTACCGATACGCTGGTTAAAAACAGGTATTGCGCCGGTATTAACTGTTAACCTTCCAAATGGACTTAATAGCGGATCAAAAGCTGAAATCTGCTTCTTATCATCTTCAGTAAGATTAAAACTTGTAAAACCACTTGCAAAATCGGCATAAACTTCCTGGATGGATCCGTTTGCTGCACTTAGGTTTACCTGGTTTTGTACCTGATTAAAAGCATTTATATTGCTTTGTGCGCCTAAAATATACCAAATCGGTTTCTTTAAACCTGCTAATTTCTTTAGAAATGTAGCTGATATATTTTGCGCATCCGGTAGTTGGTACAATACAATTAAATCGAATTTCGATGGATCTGTTGTACTTAAATCATCAGCAAGGGCTAGTTTAGCTTCGTAGTGTTTATTTAGTGAAATAGCCTCCTTTAAAACGCCTAAATCAGGGTGCGGTGCAACTGCAGCCAACAATACTTTTTGTCGGCCATCAATCACCTCTACATAAAAGGTCTGAACATTATTGCGGGTTGTGATTTCATTTTTTAAGGCTCCCAGCTGAACTGTATATTTTTGAACACCGATTTTACCCGCATGAATTTTAATCGGAATGGTTTTGACAAAAGAACTTCCATTAACAGCCACATTTTGCTGCTCAACTTTAACACCATTTTGGCTTACCGTTAAAGCGGTGTTTTCGCCATCACTCTGAAAAGCCTGCACCTGAACTTCTACTGTAAAATCATCATCCAGGTACACAATGTTATTGTAATTTACGTTCGAAATTAAGACATCGCGTTTTGGGATACTATCGCCCAGGGCAATGGTATAAACCGGGGCATTAATCTGATTTACGCTATACAGCGGATTTCCACCGTGATTAAAAATACCATCGGTGGCTAAAATAATGGCCCCAACATTCCGGTTGGTATATTCATCCCTCACTTTCTGAAAAAATGCCGAGGCATCCGTTAATTTACCCTGATTTTTAAAATCGAGACCTTCTGCTACCTCATCACCAAAATGAAGTGTTTTTACTTCATACTTATCCGAAAGTTTATCTTGTAAGGCTTTAAGATTTTGTTCATATAATTTTTGATCAAAACCGGCAGCTTTAACCTGACCAACAGACAAGGAATTATCTTGTCCGATAATGATTACTGGTTTATCTAAGGTGTAATTTAATGTTTTGATGAGCGGTGCAAATATTAACCAAGCAACAGTTGTTACAACGATAATACGCAACGCCGTAAGGGCATACTGAAGTTTTTTATCTAAATTTTTGTTGTTACGATAAAGCAACCATGCGTACAGGACGCCTAAGGCCAAGCAACCCAGAAAAAACAAAATAGAAGTACCCGAAAAAAAACTGTTCATACTTTTATAAAGATGGTAATTTTGGGGAAATTTTCAAGATTATTGTCTGTAAAGAATTTATGCGAGGGCTAAAATACAACTTCATTTAACCACAGAGTTCACTGAATTTTACACTGAGGAACACGGATTACCTAAGCTGTTTTTAAGCGCCCAACTCTGTGTACTTCTTGCCTTTTCTTGGTGATCTTTGTGGTAAAAAAAGAGAACACTGTGCGCTCTGTGGTTAAATCCCTATTTTTAAACCAAATCAAAATTTATGAAATTAATCTGTTTAACGTTTTTACTGTCTCTAAGCCTTATGGTGAATGCTCAAAATAATTTTAAAGCCACACAAATTAAATTCGAAAGAGTAGAAAAAGCCTACAGTGAAAAATGGGAAACCTTGAGGAAATTTCTTCAGGCTGGTGGTTATGGCGATCAATTTTCAATGGTAATCAATGCCTATAAAACAGAAGGCAAACTGGAAGTATGGTTAAAGAATAATTCGGCTAAAACTTATTCGTTGTTTAGAACTTACGATTTCTGTGCACATTCTGGCACCATTGGCCCCAAAGTAATTGAAGGTGACGGACAAACGCCGGAAGGTTTTTATTACATTAATATTTTTAACCCAATGAGTAACTTTCACTTATCGCTTGGGTTAAATTATCCAAATACTGTAGATTATGCGCGAACCGGAAAGGATAGAAAACCTGGGAGCGACATTTACATCCATGGAAATTGCGTAACCGTGGGCTGTATCCCACTAACCGACGAGAAAATTAAAGAGGTTTATATTTTAGGCGTTGAAGCCAGAAATGCGGGTCAGGAGAATATTCCAGTCAACATCTACCCTTTCAAAATGACCGATGCAAATATGAAGAAATATATTGCTCAATTCCCTACACAGGCCAGTTTTTGGAAATCGCTGCAGCCAGGTTATTTAGCTTTTGAGAAAAATAAAAACCAAGCAAATGTAAGTGAGTTAAAAGGAAAATATGTTGTGAAGTAACAAAAGAAGTCAAGTTTTATAAACTTGACTTCTTTAATATTTTTATGGCTTTGGAAAGAACCCCTCCACCTTAAACCTTATGTCATCTGCCTCCCTACAGCATCCCGCCACAAACAGATAAAGTTTGTCCGGTTACGTAAGCACTCATATCTGAGGCCAGGAAAACGCAAACATTTGCAATATCTTCAGTTTCGCCGGCACGTTTTAATGGAATATCTTTTTCCCAGCCTTCAACTACTTTTGGATCTAAAACTTCGGTCATCTCAGTACGGATAAAGCCTGGTGCAACAACGTTTGCACGGATGTTTCTCGAACCAAGCTCCTTAGCTACCGATTTTGTAAAACCAATAATTCCTGCTTTTGAAGCAGCATAATTTGCTTGTCCGGCATTACCAGTTGTACCAACAACAGAACCCATATTGATAAAAACACCTTTACGGGCTTTCATCATTATTTTAGAAGCTGCTTTAGTAACGTTGAAGATAGATTTAAGGTTAATATTAATTACATCATCCCAGTTTTCTTCGCTCATGCGCATCAATAAGCCATCTTTGGTAATACCAGCATTATTTACTACAATATCAATAGTACCAAATTCAGCTACGATATCATTAATCAATTGCTCTGCCTCAACAAATTTAGAAGCATCAGAACGATAACCTTTAACTTTGGTACCAATGCTTTGTAATTCCTGCTCTAAGGCTTCACCTTTTTCTACTGATGATAAATATGTAAAAGCTACATTAGCGCCCTGTTCGGCAAATTTTTCAGCTATTTTACGACCGATCCCTTTAGATGCACCTGTAATTAATGCCGTTTTTCCTTCTAATAATTTCATAACCCCTAAATCCCCTAAAGGGGACTTTTATATAATGTATAAAAAATTTAATTTTGGTAAAGTTAATATTAATTGTGAATTGTTTAACACAATAGGTGTTCCCCCTTCAGGGGGTTAGGGGGTGGGTTCCTGCTGGCTCAAACAATGAAAGCTTCCCAATCCCCAGATAATATCTACTGAATTGATACCAATCACCTTGCGATCAGGAAAACAGCCCTGGATAATATCTAAAGCTTTCTGGTCGTTCACATCATCAAAAATAGGCACAATTACCGCAGCATTAGCAATGTAAAAATTAGCATAAGATGCAGGTAAACGGGTATCCTCATAAATTACTGGTGAAGGCATTGGAAGCTCAACAATATTTAATGCCCTTCCATCTTTTAATTTCATTGCTTTTAAAGCTTCAAGGTTCTCTTGCAACAAATGATAGTTTTCATCCAAAGGATTGCTTTCTACAACAGTTAAAACCGTATCCTCGTTTACAAAACGCGTAATATCATCAATATGACCGTCGGTATCATCGCCAACTATCCCATCTCCTAACCATAATACCTGATCCTGACCATAATATTCAAGCAAATATTGCTCAATCTGCTCCTTTGTTAAATGTGGATTACGGTTTTCGTTCAGCAAACAAGCTGTGGTAGTTAAAACTGTACCAGCACCATTAAATTCTACTGAACCACCTTCCATAACAATATCAGGTGCAAACAATGGTAGATCAAAATGTTTTGCAATCTTAGTTGGAATTACATCATCTAAATCAAAAGGCGGATATTTTCCACCCCAGGCATTATAACCCCAATCTACCACCGCTTTTTCATTTCCTTTCAACAAAAATGCAGGACCGTGATCGCGGCACCAGGCATCGTTGGTTTCATTAAAATAAAACTCAATCTGGCTTAAATCGGCACCAACTTTGGTTAATTCAGAAATTGCAAACGCTTTCATTTCTTCATCTTTAACATTGATGCGTACTTGCTCACCCTCTGCAACAGCTTTAATAAATTGGCAGTAAGGTTCGTAAATGGTTTCGATTTTATCTGGCCAGGAAGCTTCTTTATGCGGCCAGCTTAACCAGGTTGCTTCATGTTTAACCCACTCGGCTGGAAAAGTATACCCTTGTTTTTTTGGAGAATAATCGAATTGATTAATATTTAAATCTTTTTTCGGTGGGAAGTTTGACATCTATTTAATTTATAAAATGAATGGTCCGTGATAACACGAACCATGGATTTTTATTTATGGGTTTTCGCTTTGGTCTTTAACCTTTCAGCTTAGTCCCCATCAATATATCGTTTCGTAATCGGTTGGTAAGAATCAATTCTTCTATCTCTCAAGAAAGGCCAGTGTTTACGGAAAAAATCAGACTCCGATAAATCCAGTTCTACAACTTCAGTTTCTTCCTGATCATGCGAGCCTAAATAAAGTATTTTCCCTTGTCCGTTTGTAGCGAAACTTCCACCCCAAAATTTCATGGCACCATCCTGTTCAAAACCTACACGATTTACACTCACTACCGGAACACCATTTGCAACGGCATGCGAACGCTGGATGGTTTGCCAGGCATTATATTGATCTTGATTGGTTTCTTCATCCTGATCGGTAGCCCAGCCGATAGCCGTTGGATAGAACATAATATCGGCACCCATTAAAGCTGTAATACGTGAGGCTTCAGGATACCATTGATCCCAACAGATTAAAATACCGATTTTAGCAAACTTGGTTTCGAAAACTTTATAGCCTAAATCACCAGGTGTGAAATAGAATTTCTCGTAAAAAGCAGGATCATCAGGAATATGCATTTTGCGGTATTTACCTAAATATGAACCATCAGCGTCTAAAACTGCTGTAGTATTATGGTACAAACCTTCAGCACGTTTTTCAAACAAAGATGCAATAATTACCACGCCCAATTCTTTAGCAACAACCTGCAAAGCATCGGTAGATGGGCCAGGAATTGCCTCTGCCAAGTCGAAATTATCATAATCTTCAACATCGCAGAAATACAGCGAGGTAAAAAGTTCTTGCAAACACACAATCTGCGCACCTTTTGCAGCCGCTTCCCTTACTTTTGCAATCGCTTTATCTAAATTTTCCTGCTTATCTTTGGTACAGCTCATCTGCACCAAGCCAACTTTTACTTTCTTCATGTTCTCAAAATGATTCAATTAACAAATTAGCGAATAATTGAATGTTTCATCTGCGATTTGCATACTCACCATTCAAATTTTCGCTCATTCAAAATTAGGCTGCAAAGTTACTATTTTGTTTAAAACTAGAACGGCATAATAATGTAATTGTTTTCTGTTTTAGGAAAAGCAAACACTGCATTTCAAACGTTTGTTAGTCGGGCTATCCATTATAGCTCCGATGAAACCTGTGAAACAAGCAAGCATGCCATAAATAACAAAGATAAGTGATTAAATCGGAGGCTGCCATTCCTATCCCGTTTAAATGGCTTGGTTTCTACTGCTATTTGCGTTTACCCACCTAACGTCACAAATCATTAGCTAATAATGAAAAAGCCCCGATTTTCATCGAGGCTTTCAATCTGATTAAAACCAAACTAAGGGTTTATATTATCCTTTTTAGGTTTTGCTTTTGTTTCTACAATTTCTGCTACTGCTACCACTTCTTTGCGTTGTGCTGGGTCCATCAGTTCCATTAATTTCAAGCCCAAAAGGCCATCCATTGCAGAACCACCATGGTTGCCTCCACTACCACCAATGAGCACGTCAGGAATTAATTTCACATTGCCTTTTGATAATTCTTCGGTGATTTTATAACGGGTGAAGTTTTCACCACCCAGTGCTTTCACAGCAAGTTCGTACGCTTCGGCTGTTGATTTACCAACGGCTAATATTTTACCTGCTTCGGCACTACCTGTTAACGAAATCTGTTCAGCCTCTGCAGATGCCCTTAATTTTATCGCTTCCGAATCGGCTTGTGCCCTTGCTTTAGTGGCCTCGGCTTCGGCATGAGCCCTCATTTTTGTAGCCTCGGCCTCTGCACCAACGGCTAATTTCACCCCAGCTGCATCACCTTCCGATTTTTTCACAGTTGCACTGGCTGTACGTTCGGCAATTTCAACACTTTGTTGTGCTTTCACAATATCTTTCTGCATATCGGCAATTGCGGTTTCTTTTTCCATGCCCTGGCGGGTTTCCTGCGCCTGTTTTTGGGTTTCGTAAGTAACCTTTTGCTCTTCTGCAATTTTACGGTCGGTTAAAGTTTTCATTAACGATTCTGGTGGTACAATATCACCAATCAAAGTATCAACCGCATTTACATTATACTCATCCAAAACTTTCCGGATATGCTCTTTTGCAGATTCCTGACGCTCTTTACGGGTACTTAAAAATGCAATCACATCACTTCCCTGTGCCGAGTTACGGAAATAGTTACCGATTGTAGGCTCTAAAACCTGCGAAACCAGATTCACCATGTTACCGAAACGGGCAATTACTTTTGGAGCTTCGGTTGTAGGTACATGAATAATTTGCGCCACATCTAAATTGAACGGGAAACCATCCTTAGAACGCACAGTAATGGTTGAAAGGTTTTTATCCAAATTGTGTGCTTCACTCCTTGCCGATGCCCAGTTAAGCACCAGGTTGGTGGTTGGTACCAGCTCTACCTTCATAATATACTTATTAATCGGGTATTTACCCGGGCCAAGTGGTTCCAACCAAACTCCTTTAGAACCTTTGCCCACAATATTACCATGTTTAAAATCAGCACCGGTTAAATCATTTCCTTCAGTACCAATAAACGAGATCACCACACCTACGTAACCTATCGCAATTTCTGTCATCGGGATTTCTTCGAGTTGAATGGCCCATGGATTAAGGTTATAAGAACCCGCTAAAATTACCTGGGGCTGTAAACCACGGTTACCTCCTTGCTTGATAAAGGCATCAAAATCTTGAAAATTATTGTGCCCATCAACTAGTTTACCGGCAATCTGGTTTGCCTCAATCGGTAAGCCATCTAAAGTGGTTACAATACCCACCATGCTCTCCTGAATCCGGATCATATCGGTAACCGAAACCTGAAACAACATTGTATTGATACGGTAAGAACCTGAAGTAATATAGGAGGTTTGCCGGCCTCGCTGACCGCCGTTATCCAGAAACTTAACAGCATCCTGAAAATTATCGGATTCTACCCTTTGGCCAAGAATATTACCCGTTGGAATTTCGGAACCATCTTTGGCCATAATCAGCCCAATTTTACCTTCCGGAATAATGGTAAACTGTTCCATGGTTACGCTGTACTGCCAAAACCACATTCCAAAATACATTCCAGGTGCTAACGTTTTTCCCTGGAAACCTGCTTCACCTTTAACTGCGATAATTCGGCCGTCAGGCAGTTCGCGATCGGAACCGAAGAGCACGAATTTTTTGGTAATTAACCCGATTCTATCTTCGGGTACAATGACCATCCCGAATAAGAAACGTAAAATATATTTGTATAAAATGATGCACAACAGTGCCACTAAAACCCACCAATAATTAGAAATGAGCGCTTCCATAATGTTATATTTTTTCTTTTTTTTTAGCCTGATAAACCATTTATCAAGCACGATATAGATATCAAACAGCGTGCTTTGTTACCGTTTTTAACACTTATTTTAAAACTATTTTTTATTGGTTTTAAGGCCTAAAAGATGACTCAGGATCGATGATAAAATAATATCACCTACAGATGACATTTTGCAGAATACCCTAACTGAATGCTTATAAACACCAAAAACTAACGTTTTAGGTTTTAATAAAACACTGCCGAAATTTTAATTGTAAAAACTACAATTAATGCGAGGAAATATGTCCTTTTTTAGACCTACATGATTGACCAGATTGGGATACACCTTTATTGATTGGTTAGCCACAAGGCACGAAAACGCAAAGATTAAATGCCTATTTCTACACGATACTCTTGCTGTAACTCAAACAGGCATTTGGCACAGAGGCAGCCATCATACAGTTCGGAGATGTACTGTACTTCGTTAATGCTTAACTGCACTACACTGCATTGGCATTTGGTATAAGAATTTGCCTTGCACTCAATAGCCGTATTACATCGCTCGCAAGGAATGATTTCATGTTTGCTATGTTTCAAGGTTGAAGGCATAAGTTGTAAGGTTTAAAGTAAAACCTATTGCATTACAAAAATATAAACAAAAAATAAGGTTTTGAGCGTTTGCCCAAAACCTTACACTAACATTGCTTAAACTTGGAATCTCTACTGCAATAACATTACAGCATAATAATAGCCAGTCTGAGAAGAAACTACATTAATATATTTTATTTGTTGTGGCGAAACTTCTGTAAGGATATACGTCACTCCTTTAATCGTAATTTCTCCTTTAGCGATACTATAAGAGCTTGTTTCTATTTTACTTTCAGCAGCATCGCACTCTTCATTACCATTATCAATTTTTATTACACCATCAGCATTAAAAGAGTAAACATCATCCTTTTCACAATCTATAGGTAAGAAATATATGTTAAGTAGTGGATTCGAACCTGGGTTTTTATCTACTGTAGCCCTTTTCCAAGTTCGCTTAGTGAGATAATCTAAAGGGCCCTTCTCTTCTGTTTCATGTTTCTTACAATTCGAGAAAAGCAGAATGACAGAAATCAAAATCAATGTTACAAATCGTTTCTTATTCATATGGATAATAATAGAAAAATTTTGGCTAAAAATTACAGCCATTAACAATGTGCATTATACCGTAAAAAAAGGTTTTGAGCATTTGCCCAAAACCTTATTTAATTTTTGAATATTTAATCGGCAAGCAGGCCTTAAACCTTCCGCCTTTTTACCCTCTACCTTATCCAGAACAGCTGATACAGCCTTCTTCCATTGAACAAACTGGTCCGTCAACGATTTCTTCTGCAACCTGGTCTTGTGTCATCTCAGCAGGGATAACTGCCTCAATTGCTTTACCACCTTGGTTTTCTACTGTAAATTTAACCGCTTGAGAAGCTGCTTGTGTACGCAGGTAGTACATACCGGTTTTTAAACCTTTCTCCCATGCGTAAAAGTGCATTGAAGTTAATTTTGATGTATTTGGTGCATTTACAAACAAGTTTAACGATTGCGATTGACAGATGTAGGCTCCACGATCGGCAGCCATATCGATGATATTACGCATTTTGATCTCCCAAACAGTTTTGTATAACTCTTTAATGTAATCAGGAATGGTATCAATAGCCTGAATTGAACCATTAGCCAATATAATCTGATTTTTCATATCATTGTTCCATAAGCCCAATGCTACTAAATCTTTCAATAAATGTTTGTTTACCACTACAAACTCTCCACTTAATACCCGACGGGTGTAAATGTTTGAAGTATATGGCTCGAAACATTCGTTGTTACCTAAAATTTGTGAGGTAGATGCAGTTGGCATAGGTGCAACCAATAATGAGTTGTACACACCATCTTTAACTACTTTTTTGCGCAATGCATTCCAGTCCCAACGGCCACTATCTGGTGTTACATTCCATAAATCGAACTGGAATTTACCTTGTGATAACGGAGAACCTTTAAATGTTTGATATGGGCCGTTTTTAACTGCTAAATCATGCGAAGCCGTCATCGAAGCGAAATATATCGTTTCGAAAATATCCTTGTTCAAACGTTTAGCTTCATCACTTTCGAAAGGTAAACGCAATAAAATAAAGGCATCAGCTAAACCTTGTACACCTAAACCAACCGGGCGGTGGCGCATATTGGAGTTTTCTGCCTCTTGTACCGGGTAATAGTTATGATCGATGATTTTGTTCAGGTTTAAAGTAGCCTGATAAGTTACATCGTATAATTTTTGGTGATCAAAAGCACCATTGATTACGAAACGAGGCAATGCCAATGAAGCTAAGTTACAAACGGCAACTTCATCTTTAGAGGTATACTCGATGATTTCGGTACACAAGTTAGAACTCTTAATGGTACCTAAGTTCTGTTGGTTAGATTTGCTGTTCGCGGCATCTTTAAACAACATATAAGGTGTGCCGGTTTCAATCTGCGAATCTAGGATGGCAAACCAAAGTTCTTGCGCTTTAACGGTTTTGCGTCCACGTTTTTCAGCTTCGTATTTAGTATACAGGGCTTCGAACTCAGCACCAAAACAATCTGCTAAACCTGGTGCTTCGTGCGGGCAAAATAATGTCCAGTCGCCATTATCTTTAACGCGTTGCATAAACAAATCGTTAATCCATAAGGCATAGAATAAATCACGCGCACGCATTTCTTCTTTACCGTGGTTTTTACGAAGATCAAGAAATTCAAAAACATCAGCATGCCAAGGTTCTAAATAAATTGCGAAAGCACCTTTACGTTTACCTCCACCCTGATCTACATAACGGGCAGTATCGTTAAATACACGTAACATTGGGATGATACCATTACTTGTACCGTTAGTTCCACCAATATACGATCCTGTTGCACGGATGTTGTGAATGCTTAAACCAATACCACCAGCACTTTGCGAAATTTTAGCGGTTTGCTTCAACGTATCGTAAATACCTTCAATACTGTCATCCTGCATGGTTAACAAGAAACACGACGACATTTGAGGTTTTGGCGTGGCTGCGTTAAATAAGGTTGGTGTAGCATGTGTAAACCAACGCTCGCTCATTAAGTTATAGGTTTTGATTGCGCTTTCGATATCTTCTTTGTGGATACCAACAGAAACGCGCATAAACAAATGTTGCGGGCGTTCTACAATCTGACCATTAACTTTTAATAGGTAAGATTTTTCCAACGTTTTGAAACCGAAATAATCGAAGCCGAAATCGCGGTCGTAAATGATAGAACTATCTAAAATATCCTTGTTTTTTTCTATGATCTCATAAACATCATCAGCGATAAGCGGTGCAGCTTTCTGCGCTTTCGGGTCGAAATATTCGTACAACATTTTCATCGTACCCGAGAATGATTTTGTGGTATTTTTATGCAAGTTCGAAACCGCTATACGCGATGCCAGCAAAGCATAATCAGGATGCTTAGTAGTTAACGATGCAGCAGTTTCTGCAGCAAGGTTATCCAGTTCTGACGTGGTTACGCCATCGTATAAACCTTCGATTACCTTTTTGGCTACATCGATTGGATCTACCAGATCTGAATTTAAACTATAGCACAACTTTTGGATACGGGCTGTGATTTTGTCAAATTGCACCGCCTCTTTGCGGCCATCTCTTTTTAGTACGAACATATTTTATGAGATTTTTAGTTAATATTTAGTAGCGAGTATCAAGTATCAAGACTTAATCATCACTTTATATTTTTGTTATTTATTTAATTGGTATCAGGTATCGAGGCTACAATAACCTTCGGCCTTCAGCTTTTAACCTTCTACCTTAGAAGTCTTCGTCTAAAGAAAACGCTTGTTTGTTGTTATCAGCAGAAGTTAATACACCACTTTTTTGATAATCGCCTACACGTTTCTCGAAGAAATTGGTTTTACCCTGCAAAGAAATCATTTCCATAAAATCGAATGGATTGGTTGCATTGTAGATTTTTTTGTAACCAAGTTCCTGCAACCATCTGTCGGCTACGAATTCGATGTACTGGCTCATTAATTTTGCATTCATACCAATTAAAGCAACTGGCAATGCATCTGTAATAAATTCTTTTTCAATTTCTACCGCATCACTGATAATGCCATGCACTGCCTCTTCACTTAATTTATTGCTTAGCATGCTGTACAATAAACAGGCAAACTCGCAATGCGATCCTTCGTCTCTGGAAATCAACTCATTACTAAAAGTTAACCCAGGCATTAAACCACGTTTCTTTAACCAGAAAATAGAGCAGAAACTTCCGCTGAAAAAAATACCTTCAACCGCGGCAAATGCCACTAAACGTTCGGCAAAAGTTCCGTTTTCGATCCAGCGTAAAGCCCATTCTGCTTTTCTTTTTACCGCAGGTACGGTATCTATAGCATGGAATAAACGGTCTTTCTCTTCCGGATCTTTAATATAAGTATCAATTAACAGGGCATAGGTTTCGGCATGAATGTTTTCCATCATAATCTGGAAACCATAAAAACAACGTGCCTCAGGCAATTGCACTTCGCTCATGAAGTTTACCGCAAGGTTTTCGTTCACTATACCATCACTAGCAGAAAAGAAAGCAAGGATGTGAGAAATAAAATGCCTTTCGCCATCATTTAAATTGTCCCAGTGTTTCTGGTCGTCAGAAAGATCAATCTCTTCTGCTGTCCAAAAACTAGCTTCGGTCTTTTTATACATTTCCCAAATTGCCGGATATTTAATCGGCAAAAGCACAAATCTGTCTTTGTTTTCTTGTAGTAATAATTCCTGTTCCATACACTGATGTTTTTAATTCTAATTTTTAACAGAGCCGACAAAGGCACGCATCCATCAATTTTATATGATGATTGTAATGTCTTTTATCAAAACGCTGTTGTGAAAGTGCTAACCCTATTGCCTGACAAACAACTGAATTTTTAGTTAGGAAAATTTAATAAAGCAATCAGGATGATATACGTATAAATTACTAAAAACTAAGCTTTTATATTTGTTTTCAAACGCAAGAAGTTAAAGAACTTTGTTATAACAAATATAGATACGGCAGGCCTTTTTTGTGAACCAAAGTTGTTAACACCCGGCTATAATGCTGGGGAAAAACGATCAGACAAATATCATTTTCAAGCGAAAAAAAGCTAATCGTTTCTTTTCAAGGGTTTAGCAAACAAAAATGAGTGTTAATAACTTAAATTTGAGGGGTATAATAAGCACTAAATAGAGCGGAAAAGAGTATTACTCAACAGCATAGCTCAGGCTCACTTTGGCTATACCCTTGCGGTAGATACCGATCTGTTTTGCAGCACGTTCTGACAGATCTATGGCCAATCTTTTAGAGAAAGGACCGCGATCATTTACCTTTACTACAACTGATTTTCCGTTATCGGGGTTGGTTACTGTAATGAGTGTGCCGAATGGCAATGTGCGGTGGGCGGCCGTTAATTTTTTCGACCTGTATTTGGCGCCGCTGGTGGTTCGGCGGCCTTCGAATTTTCTGTGGTAATAAGTGGCGAGAACTGTTTTATTGATACTATCTGGTTCATTTGATGGGTCAGAATCGTGTGCTTTGCTTTGTAAAAACAGGAAACAAAAACTTAATAACAGAAGATACTTCATAGGCTAAATTTTATTTATCGAGCCTGCAAATATAAGCATTTAGTTTATAATCAATAATTTGTGGAAAAACAGCCCGATTTTGTGCATTAAAAAAGGCGTACAGCTTGTCGCTATACGCCTCTACCTAACCCTACTACATCCACCTTATTTTTTATCTGGCACGAAATTCATTGAGATCGAATTTACACAATGACGGGTGTCTTTGTTGGTAAATCCTTCGCCTACAAATACGTGACCAAGATGCGCGCCACAGTTGGCACAAACTATTTCTGTACGTGATCCATCTGCATCAGGAATACGTTTTACAGCTCCTTTAATTTCATCATCAAAAGCAGGCCATCCGCAATGTGCATCAAACTTGGTTTCTGAACGATATAGTGCTGCATTACAACGTTTACAGGTATAAGTTCCTTTATCAGTTGTATGTTCGTATTTTCCTGTACCAGGATATTCTGTACCTTTATTTACAATTACTCTTTCTTCTTCGGGTGTTAATGGATTCCAGTTCATTTTCTTCTTTGGTATGATTTGTTCTGTTTCCTTAGGTTGTTTTGCAGCTTCCTTATTTTGCTTTTGGGCACAAGCAGAAAGTCCTGTTATTAAAACAACAGCAGAAAGCAAAAATAGTTTATTTAACATCGTTTTCATACCTCAATATACGCTATAGATTTTGTTTTGGTTTGCTGGTTTGAGAGAATGGAGTAGTGTTTACAAAGGGATGATAAATGAGAATAACTAATTAGAAATCTACCACAGAGTACACAGAGATTTCTACAGAGAAAACAGAGATAAAATTATATATTGACCATTTTTAAAACTGATATAAGATTCTTTCGCTCTGCAAGATCGAAATTAGTAAATTAAATAATTCTGTGTGCTCTGTGCGTTTTCTTAGTGCCCTCTGTGGTAAAACTGGAATCAGATTTAAATAAAACAACAAAAAAGCGTCCCGAACCTAATCGAAACGCTTTTCTCTATAAAAATCTTTAAATCTTATTTAGCCAATTCTTCTGCCATTGCAGCACCAATTTCAGCAGGACTTTCTACTACACGGATACCACACTCACGCATGATTTTCATTTTAGCCGCTGCTGTATCATCAGCACCGCCAACAATAGCACCAGCGTGGCCCATTCTACGTCCCGGAGGCGCAGTTTGACCAGCGATAAATCCAACAACAGGCTTAGTACCGTTTTCTTTGATCCAACGCGCTGCTTCAGCTTCCATTCCACCACCAATTTCACCAATCATGATGATGCCGTGAGTTTCAGGATCGTTCATTAATAATTTAACAGCTTCTACAGTTGGCGTTCCGATGATCGGGTCGCCACCGATACCAATTGCAGTTGTAATACCTAAACCAGCTTTAACCACCTGATCTACTGCTTCGTAAGTTAAAGTTCCTGATTTAGAAACCACACCTACATGACCTTTTTTGAAGATAAAGCCTGGCATAATACCAATTTTAGCTTCATCAGCAGTAATTACACCAGGGCAGTTAGGGCCGATAAGCGTAACATCACGGTCAGTAATATATTCTTTAACCTGAATCATATCCTTTGTAGGGATACCTTCAGTAATACAAACAATAACTTTAATACCACCTTCGGCAGCTTCCATAATTGCATCAGCAGCAAAAGCTGGTGGCACAAAAATGATAGATACATTTGCACCCGTTTTATCAACGGCATCTTTAACAGTATTAAAAACAGGCTTTTCTAAATGCAATTGCCCACCTTTGCCAGGCGTTACACCACCAACTACGTTTGTACCATAGGCCAGCATTTGCTCAGCGTGGTAAGTTCCTTCGTTTCCGGTAAAACCCTGAACGATAACCTTAGAATCTTTATTTACTAAAACGCTCATGTATCAATATTTTTTTTGTGCAAAGCTAATATTATTGTAATGGAATTCAAATCTAAAACCATATTATTTAGTCTGTTTTTTCAAGAAAATGTAAGGAAATGCATTGTGGGAGTTTTAGATAAAATTATTCATGTTTTTGGTATCGTGTAAGAAGCAGGCCTTTCGGCAATAAACTTGACAGCAACGGGCATCCCGATTTAAGCACTGCCTGTTTTGTCTTTTATTGTGTGCTTGCTTGTTTAACAGATTTCATCGGAATAGAGTGAATGGCAGGGCTTCAAGGGTTAAGAATTGCAATACTTTCGTTTTCAAATCAAAAATATCAGGGATTTTTTAGGAAATGAACAGTCCTGTTCTTTTGGAGGGCTTCTGCCCCGCTCTTCGTTTTTTCTGATGAAGAATCAGAACCACTGCGATCGGGTTTAGTAACAAAGTTTGGATGCTTTTGGCAAGATTCATGCAAAACGCTTAAATTTACTTTTCAAGCCGCAATATCAAGCTTAATAATGATGCTAAAACCTTAATAACCATGAAATTAATCCTTATTGTAACTGTATTTGTTTCAATTTTTATTTCCCTGAATGCAAGCGGGCAAAGTAATGATACCAGTAAATACATTCTTCAAAATGATGCTGAAATAGCTAAAGAAGAGCCAGGAACACATAATGGCGGTGGAAAAACCATTGGCTTTAACTTTTTTGGTGATGCGAAGAATTTAAAAACGGTATTCAAAAAAAGAATTTTAAAGTCTGGGTCATCAATCGGTTATCATTTACAAAAAGAAGACGAAATATATTATGTGATCAGTGGAAACGGCACCATGCAAATGAATGGAAAAACCTTTGCTGTTAAACCTGGCGATGCCATTTTAACCCGGCCGGGCAGCTCACATGGCATTGCACCAAATGTGGGTAACGACTTAACGATTATCATTGTTTATGAGAAGAAATAAGCACAAACATAAGTAGGATTAGGCGGAATTTAGTTAACTTTTTCAGTTAATAGTTGCCGGATCTGAATTCTCACTCGCAGTACAAAAGTATATACTTCAGTTAAAAAATTGCAAAACCTTTGCTGTTGAATGGGTTTAAAAACCTCACATAATGCATCGAAAGTTACATGATCTCAAAAAATCAGCGGGAATTTATAACATTTCTTGAAAACTTAAATACACACTTTACAAATTACCATAAAAACACAAAAAGCCAGATTAACTTAATCGCTAATCTGGCTTTGCTTTATTTGCTATTAAACTATAAACTTTTTACTTCAGCTTTAGCATTATCTACTTTAGGTTTAGGTTCCGTTTTCCAGCCCTTTGCCCACTCAGCCTGTGCAGCTTCATCATGGAAAGTCCAGGCCACGAAACGACTTATTTTTTGTCCCTGGCTCATTTGAACCGTGGTTACCTCAAAAGCATTAGCTTTAACTAATGCACTGTAGATACTTTTTAAATTGGCACTTTTTGATACCAATGAAGTAAACCATAAAACCTGATTTTTAATCTGCTCGCTCTGAATAATCATCTGTTCTACAAAAGCACGTTCGCCACCGGGGCACCAAAGCTCAGCCTTGTTTCCACCAAAGTTTAGTACGTGTTTTACTTCTTTTTCGTTTCCGCCCAGGTTGCGCCATTTCTGACGTGTACCTTGCTCAGCCTCTTTTAACGATGCATGGAAAGGTGGATTACAAACTACGGCATCAAAACGCTCTTTACCGCCCACAATGCCTCTAAAAATACCCATTTTTGACGATTGCTGACGGATTTCTACTGCACCCTGTAACGGTTTATTGGCTTCGATAATGCGTTTGGCCGAATCAACCGAAAGTGGATCGATTTCTGAACCAACGAAATTCCAGCCATATTCCTGGTGACCAATAATAGGGTAAATACAATTTGCCCCAACACCGATATCCAATACATTAATGTTGGCTCCTTTTGGATTTTTACCTTTATTGCTTGAGCCTAAAAGATCGGCAACATAATGAATATAATCTGCCCGGCCCGGAATTGGTGGACAAAGAAAATCTGCAGGAATATCCCACTGAGAAATGTTATAAAAATACTTTAATAATGCCCTGTTAAGTGCTTTAACGGCATTTTGATCTGCAAAATCGATAGAATCATCATTATGCTCATTTTTAAAAACGAAGCGTTTTAATTCTTTTGAAGTTGCAATAAGTTGTTTGAAATTGTAACGCGAACGGTGCTTGTTGCGTGGGTGTAACTCGCTTTTTTCTTTGCGGTTATTTTGTTCTTCTTGAGCCAATGTGCTATGGATTAATTAAACAAGCTGTGTGCGTGTTTCTGCTGCAAAGATACTTAATTAGTTTGGAGTTCGAAGTTTTTAGTTCGGACTTGCTGGACACTTTAAATTATACTCGTTAAACTGAAAACTCCAAACTGAGAACTGCAAACTACACCTCCTCTCCTTTTTCAATCATCACTGGCCGTATGGCTTTTAAATACTTTTCTTCATCAAATTGGTTTTCGCTTTTGGCGATTACGATGGTAGCTATACCGTTTCCGATAACGTTTGTAATGGCTCTTGCTTCACTCATAAAACGATCTACGCCTATTAAAATCGAAATGTGTTCGATAGGCATAATTTTGAGTGCCGTTAAAGTAGATACGAGCACTATAAACCCGCTTCCAGTTACGCCTGCTGCTCCTTTTGAGGTAACCATGAGCACGCCTAATACTGTAATCTGTTGCCCTAAAGATAAATCGACATGAAATACCTGGCAAAGAAAAATTACCGCCATGGCCAGGTAAATTGCTGTTCCATCAAGATTAAAAGAATAACCTGTTGGAATAACCAGGCCTACAACCGATTTATCACAGCCAATAGCTTCCATTTTTTGCATCATACTTGGCAGGGCCGATTCGGAAGAAGAGGTACCGAGCACAATTAAAATTTCCTGACGGATATATTTAAGGTATTGCCATAAACTGAATTTATAGTACCTGCAAATGCCATTTAACACGATAAAAATAAACAGGATGCAGGTTAAATACACCGAGCCCATTAGTTTTGCCATGCCCACTAAACTTTCTAAGCCATGGGTACCTATACTGAAAGCCATGCCGCCGAAAGCACCAATTGGTGCTAAACGCATAATCACTTTCATGATTTTAAAAAGCACTTTTGATATTTTATCGAAGGCATTTAAAACGCTAGTGCCCTCTCCGCCTAATTTATTAAGCCCGTAGCCAAAAAGAATAGCGAAAAGCAGAATCTGCAAAATATTTCCTTCAGCAAAAGCAGCAATCACATTGTGCGGAATAATGTGCAGAAAAAATTCTGCCCAGTTCATGTCTTTAGCTTTCTCGGCATAACCTACAATTTTTGTAGCATCGCCAGCCTTAGTGATCATTCCGACACCTGGCTTTAAAACATTGGCTACCAATAAACCGATTGCAATCGCTACTGTGCTTACAATTTCGAAATACAACAATGCTTTGCCACCTACCCTACCTACTTTTTTCATATCGCCCATGTGTGCGATTCCTAAAACGATGGTAAAGAATATAATGGGTGCAATTAACATGCTAATCAGGTTAATAAAACCCTCACTGATTAATTTAGCTGTAGGCGCAAAACCCGGGAAGAAAATTCCAACATTAATCCCTATTATAATGGCCAGAATAACCTGAAAGGTTAAATTGGAAAATACTTTTTTTACAAATGCTATAAATGTCATCTTTATCTTTTAGGTGTTTTGGCTTTTCATTGAGCAGATATAAGCTTAAAATAAATCTATTTATAAATACTGACTTCAATTTTTCCATCTGTGGTTATTGTTCCACGGTACATGCCCTCGGTGTTAAATGGCATGGCCACATTACCGTTTTTATCCAGCGCAATTAAACCACCGTCGCCACCCATTTTACCTACCTTATCCAATACTATTTTCGAAGCTTCGGCTACTGATAAACTTTTATATTCCATTAAATCGGAAATGGTTTTGGCCACTACATTGCGAATGTAAAACTCGCCCCAACCGGTACAGGAAATACCAGCGGTTTCGTTATTGCAATAAGTACCAGCACCGATAATTGGGGCATCGCCAACACGACCGTATTTTTTATTCGTCATACCTCCGGTTGATGTTCCTGCAGCCAGGTTGCCTGCTTTATCAAGTGCTACACAACCTACTGTACCAAATTTATAATCGTGGTTTTTACTTCCGAGTAATTCCGATTTTTTGCTTCCATGATCTAATACTGCTTTTGTAGAATCTTCTTTAATAGCCTTTTGTAAACCATTCCAGCGTTCTTTTGTCCAGAAATATTTCGGATCTACAATTTCCAGCCCAACTTCTTTAGCAAATTGTTCAGCCCCTGCGCCAACCATCATTACATGTTCCGATTTTTCCATCACTGCCCTTGCTGCAGAAATAGGATTTTTAATGGTGGTAACTCCGGCAACCGATCCTGCCATTAATGTTTTTCCATCCATAATTGCTGCATCAAGCTCGTTTTTCCCATCATGGGTAAACACAGCACCTTTACCTGCATTAAAATGAGGATCGTTTTCCATTACATGTATAGTGGCTTCTACGGCATCCATACTGGTTTTACCAGCTTTAATTTGAGCATAGCCAGCTTGTAATGCCTGTGTTAAAACAGCAATATAGGCAGCTTCCATTTCGGGACTCATATTTTTTTTGAGGATAGTACCTGCCCCGCCATGAATAACCATTGCATATTTTTTCTGTTGTGCAGAAACCTGGAGCGTTAAGGCCGAAAACAAGAATAAGGCAATTAATTTTAACCGTTTCATCTTCCTTTAAAGTTTAAGAAGCTGTTAAATTAAGAAAATCCTTGAGAATAAACAGGCTTAAACTTTAGCTATCCCTTTGGATGAGAATTGCAGATCGTAAAGTTTTTTATAATAGCCGTTCAGCTTCAGCAATTGTTGATGAGTACCTTTTTCTTTAATCTCGCCCTTATCAAGCACGATAATCTGATCGGCTTTTTGAATGGTTGATAAGCGGTGGGCAATTACAATAGAAGTTCTGCCTTCCATCAGGTTATCAATGGCTTTCTGGATCAATAATTCGGTTTCAGTATCAACTGAAGAGGTAGCCTCATCTAAAACCAAAATAGCAGGATTGTGTACCAGCGCACGGATAAAGGAAATTAACTGCGCCTGACCAGCAGAAAGTGTAGCCCCTCTTTCCATCACATTATATTGATATCCACCGGGCAATCTTTCGATAAAATCATGCGCACCAACTTTTTTGGCAGCATTTACAACTTCTTCTATCTTAATTTCGGGATTATTTAGCGTAATGTTGTTTAAAATGGTATCCGAAAACAGAAAAACATCCTGAAGTACCGTTGCAATGTGACTTCTAAGGTAATCGAGCTCAAAATCTTCAATGCGGATACCATCTACGGTAATATTTCCTCTTTTTACTTCATAAAATCGGTTCAGGATATTAATTGTAGATGATTTACCTGCTCCTGTTGCACCAACCAAAGCAACGGTTTCACCAGCTTTTACCTCAAAGCTGAGGTTTTTAAGCACATAATTTTCCTCATTGTAAGCAAACCAGACTTTTTCGAAAAGGATATTTCCTTTTAAGCTGGCAGGTTTTTGAGTTCCTTCATTTGGCGTAGTTTCATCAGTATCCAAAACTTTAAAAACACGCTCAGCACCAACCATACCCATTTGTAAGGTGTTAAATTTATCAGCCAATTGGCGGATCGGCGTAAACACCATACCCAGGTACATAATAAATTGGGTGATGGTTCCAGGCGTTACATCCAAAGGTTTGGAAAGAATACTTTTTGCGCCATACCAAACCAACAAACCTAATGACATGGCTGAGATTAACTCCACCACAGGGAAAAAGATAGAATAGTACCAATTGGAACGGATATTGGCATCGCGATAACGCTTGTTGATGGCATAAAATTTCCTGTACTCCTGCTTCTCCCTGGCAAAATACTGCACAATGGAAACTCCGGTAATGTGTTCCTGCAAAAAGGTATTCAGATTTGAAACTTCATTCCTGATTTCCTGAAAGGCCACCTTAATTGCTTTCTGAAATTTCCTGGTTGCAATAATTAACAACGGAATAGGTAACAAAACTACCAGGCTCAGTTGCCAATCGGTATATAACATTACACACACAATCACCACTACCTGCAAACTATCACCGATCATGGAGATTAAACCTTCTGAAAAAATATCTGCAATGGTTTCTAAATCGGAAACTGTACGTGTAATTAACTGACCTATAGGCGTTTTATCGAAAAATTTGAGACGGAGTTTGGTAATGTGATTAAAAACATTGATCCGGAGATCGCGGATAACCGACTGACCAAGTGTATTTGTTAAAAGCGTATGGTTATATTGGATTAAAGTTTGTAAAATCAACATAAAAACCATCAGCATGGTCATGTTTACAAGTCCTGAATAATTGCCAGTTAAAATGTAATGATCTAAGGTATATTTTATTAAAAACGGACGTACGGGAGAAATTGCTGCCAGTAAAATCGTTAAAATAACCGACCATACAAAAACGGCACGATAAGGCTTTACGTATTGAAAAATACGTTTCAGTAATCCGGTGTTGTATACGTCGCCTGTAACTGCCATGCTTAGGGTTTAGGGTGTAAGGTTTAGGGTTTAAGGTCCTACATAGCTCACACAAATTTCAAAAAAGTATTAGGTTCATCTTGTAAAGCGGTGGCTAAACCTTTTAGCTTACGCCTTTAACCTTCTACCTTATATAAGGGTATTCTATTTTTACTAAATACAAACCACAGGCAGGTACCGATTGCCCGGCTTTACTGCGGTTTTTACTTTCTATTATTGCTTTAAAATCTGTTAAATTTATTTCTTTTTTGCCAATTTCTACTAAAGTACCCATAATGGCCCTAACCATATTTCTTAAAAAACGATCGGCCTGAATGGTAAAAACCAATCCATTTTCCTGCTTTTCGAAAACTGCTTTTGTGATTTTACAATTGTTGGTAAATGTTTGGGTATTCGATTTACTGAAACAAGAAAAATCGGTATAATTTAATAAAAGTGCCGCCGCCTCGTTCATTGCTTCAACATCCAATTGATCTTTAACCAACCAGGAACGGTTGAGTTTAAATGGATCTTTTTCGAAGTGGATATAATATTTATAGGCACGTGCTGTGGCATCAAAACGTGCATGGGCATCGTTGTGCACAGGTATAATGCGTTTTGCAGCAATTTGATATGGCAACATGGCGTTAATACCGGTTATGGCATTTAATACTTTAGCCTCTTCTATACCTTCCACATCAAAATGCGCATAAAAATCTGTGGCATGCACACCTGCATCTGTTCTCCCACAACCCAGGGTTTCTATTGGTTGCCGAAAAAAAACAGACATCGCCTTATCCAACAATTCCTGAACGGTAACTGCATTGGGTTGGGTTTGCCAGCCATGGTATAAGCTACCATCGTATGCGATTTGTATGAAATACCTTTTTTTACTCAAAGCGATGCAAAAGTACAGTTTAGCTCGCAAAGGGCAAAGGGTATGGTGCTGCTTAGTTTAAGTTTAAAGGCAAGAATTAACCTTATGCGAATAAATTATACGGCTAAACGCTCTTTGCTCTATGCCCTCCGCTTTTTATACTTTATTCTTAGCTAAAAACAATTAAATTTGCTCAACAATATATTTACATTCATGATACAAAGAATACAATCGATTTGGTTTTTTTTAGCGGCTTTAACGCTAATTTTAATGTTGTTTTTACCTATTGCAAGTAAAGAAATTGCCGGCTCAGAGTCTGCAGTATATTCAAGCGGTTTATTTCAGGTTATTGAAGGAAAAGCAGGTTCTCCCTTTAAAATATTATCGTTTTTACCCCTACTGATTACCAATATTGCCATTGCGATTATCTGTTTTGTTAATATTTTTAATTTCAGAAAACGCAGCTTTCAAAAACGCTTTGCCATTGTTTCGATCATATTAATTATCGGTTTTGCCTTTTGGTGCAGTGTTTACGCCAAAAAACTCCCTGGTGGTATTGAAGGTGCAAGTTTTGGGGCTGGCGCGTATTTACCTGCCTTAGCTATTTTATTTATAGTATTGGGCATTTTCGGCATCAATAAAGATGAAAGGTTGATCCGTTCGGCTGAAAGGTTGCGCTAATCTTTTAATTTTAACCCAAAAAATTACCATTCTCTATGCGTGTTAAAAGTCAAGCCTTTTACTATACCTGTGCTGTGATTTTGCTTTGCGGAATCTTATCGTGTAGCAAACGCATCAATACTTTCGGCAAAACCAAAATCGATAACAATACCGATTCGCTTTACATTAAACAGAGAATAGAAGAAATTAAAGATTTAAATACAGATGTGTTTACGAAAGGGGAATTTAAAGGCATTGGTGATATGCCTATTGTATACCGCTTATTAAAACCGAAAAGTACATCAAAAAAACTCCAACTGGTAATTGTATTTCATGGATCAAATGCGGTTGGAAACGATAATACAAGTCAGTTGGGTATTTTGGCAAAACTGTTTGCAGCTGACGAAATACAGACGAAATATCCTGCTTTCATTTTAGCACCACAATTTCCTTTACGCTCGTCTAATTATGTTTTAGACAGTAGCAGAAATGTATTGACTTCGATACCGCAACCTTGTATAACAACTGCTTTGCAACTGATCGATAGCTTAAAAAACACTTTAAATATTGATAAGAAAAGGATTTACCTCATCGGTTTTTCCATGGGTGCTTCTTCGGTGATTAATGCTTTAGCGTTAAAACCAGAGGTATTTGCCGCAGGGATCAGTATTTCGGGCATACCTCAATTTAATAAGGTGAAAGAATTAACAAATATGCCAATCTGGTTAATCCATGGGAATAAAGACACCGAAAACCCTTTTGATAGTGATGAGCAATTTTTTAAAGAATTAAGTCCTTACAACAAAATCAGGTTCTGGGAATTCGATAATCTGGCTCACAACGATATTTTTGCTCCTGCAATATTAACAGATGCACTGCCCAAGTGGCTTTTTAAAAACAAACATAAATAGCTTCTTTGCCCTAGCCACCTAAACCCGGTTGCAGCGAAAATACTTTTGATAACCTTTAAGGTTTGAAAAAGATTGAAACGGAAAACGGGACTGTTGGAACAGAAACCCTACTACAACTGATTTCCAAAACAAAAAGCAACTGTTTCTATTGCAATTACGGCCTAGTTTAAAGCTCCACCATCCCGCCTTTTCAAACATCCCTTATCGATTCCCTGTTACATCCTTATTTTCAAATATTTAGCTTAAAAAACTATTTACTTGATTATCTGTAAAATACGAAAAATTAACCTTACCTTTGCGGCTCAATTAAAAATAAAAAGACGAATGACAAACCCATTTCAATTATTGGGGATAAGTGATGACGTCGTTAATGCCGTAAAGGATCTTGGATTTGAAACTCCAACACCTATTCAGGAGCAAAGTATTCCTGTACTGTTAGAAGGCACTAATGATTTTGTTGGTTTGGCCCAAACAGGAACAGGAAAAACAGCCGCATTTGGTTTGCCGCTGTTAGAACTAATCGATTTTAAAGTTAACAAACCACAGGCATTGATTTTATGCCCAACCCGTGAGTTATGCTTGCAAATCGCTAACGACCTTAAAAACTTTTCTAAAAACGTTGCTAATGCCCACGTTGTTGCCGTTTACGGTGGCGCGAACATTATGCAACAACTACGCGAAATACGCCAAGGCGTACAAATTGTAGTGGCCACGCCCGGCCGTATGTTGGATATCATCGGCCGTAAAGCCATTGATTTCACTAACGTTAAATATGTTGTGCTTGATGAAGCTGACGAGATGTTGAACATGGGTTTCCAGGACGATATCAACGACATTTTATCAACTACTCCTGATGACAAAAAAACCTGGTTATTCTCGGCTACAATGCCAGCAGAAGTTCGCCGTATAGCTAAAAACTATATGGATAACCCTGTAGAATTAACCATGGGCACAAAAAATACGGGTAACGTAAACATCGAACACGAATACTACATTGTTCGTGCACGTGATAAATACGCTGCCTTAAAACGTATTGTAGATTTTAACCCTGAAATTTTTGCCGTAGTATTTTGTAAAACCAAATTGGATACACAAGATGTTGCAGAGCATTTAATTAAAGATGGTTACAATGCTGATGCTTTACACGGCGATTTATCGCAGCAACAACGTGATAAAGTAATGCAACGTTTCCGTGAGCGTAACATGCAGTTATTAATTGCTACTGATGTTGCTGCACGCGGTATCGATGTAAACAATGTAACTCACGTAATCAATTACTCATTACCTGATGAAATTGAAAGTTATACTCACCGTTCTGGCCGTACTGGCCGTGCTGGTAAAACCGGTATCTCTATCTGTATCATCAACTCTAAAGAATTAGGTAAAATCCGCCAGTTGGAGCGCATTATTGGTAAACAATTTACCAAAGCTGAGCTTCCTACAGGGTTTGACGTTTGCGAAAAACAATTGTTCTCTTTGGTACATAAAGTACACAATGTAGAAGTAAATAACGAACAGATTGATCAGTACATTCCACGTATTATGGATGAATTTGCTGACTTATCTAAAGAAGATGTAATTAAACGTTTTGCTTCGTTAGAATTTAACCGTTTCTTGGATTATTATTCTAAAGCACCTGATTTAAATGCAGCAGTTGGCGACGACCGCGGTGCAGACAGGGGCGAAAGAGGTGCCGGACGTGGACGTGGTAGCGAAGGTTACACCCGTTTGTTCATCAACTTGGGTTCTGTAGATGAGTTTACCCGTGGCGATATGTTATCATTTATCTGTAACAACGGTAAAATTGGTGGCAAAAGCGTTGGTAAAATCGATTTAAAAGGTGTTTTCTCTTTCTTTGAAGTGGAAGACGATGTGGCTGACAAAGTTTTTGAAGGCTTTAAATCTGTTGAGTTTAACGGTCGTCAGGTACGTATCGAGAAAAGCGGAGACGGTGGTCGTGGTGAAGGCGCTGGAGAAAGACGCGGTGGCGGCGAAAGACGTAGCGGTGGCGGTGGTTTCGGCGGTGAACGCAGAAGCGGCGGTGGCGGCGGCGGTTATCGTGGCGGCGGCGACAGAAGAAGTTCTGGCGGTGGTAGCGGTAGACGTGAAGGCGGAAGCGGCGGTGGTGGTTTCAGAGATTTCTCTGGACGCAGTCGTGACGACAAAGGTGGTAACACTGGAGGCCCTCGCAGAGAAGGTGGAAGCCGTGAAGGTGGAAGCGGCGAACGCAGAAAAAAATGGTAAATCACTAAACCAAATATATTACAGCCGTTCTGATTATTCAGAACGGCTTTTTTTTGTTAGCATGCTTAAGGATAGAAATGTTAGTTTTAAACCAGACCCAAAATAATTTTACTTAAAAAATTTTAACTTTTATTTTTTATAAAGGTTAAAGAATTTTATTCCCGACTACAGCCAAGCGATAACCATTGGCAGTCATGTATCGGATACACCCAACAAAGCGTATATGCTTTTAGTAAAGACATTAGCATTTGATTAAAACCTTAATTTTTCGTAAATTAGTGTATTGAAACAGCAGCAGACTAACGAATTTGATTTTGTAATTGACAAGCTTACAAATTCTATTGAAAACGCAATTTCAGGCGAAGTGTTTGACACATCAATTATAAAATTGACGGCATCCGATACCAAGATTCTTAAGAAGAGCGAGTGGGTGTTTGACTGGCAGAATGAGTTAAAGGATGATACTAAGCAAGTTTATAAATTGACAACGGTTAACAATTTAGCTATAACCCAGGGATTCATAAGCTTTACCGACAAAGGCGATCATATTTTTATGAACATAATTGAGAGTGCAAAGTTCAACAAAGGAAAGAACAAGCTTTATAAAGGGGTTGCTGGAAATCTAATTGCATTTTGCTGTAAAACCTCATTCGAACTAAATTATGACGGAGTTGTTTCTTTTGTGGCCAAAACCCAACTTGTTTCCCATTACCAAGAGACGTTGGGTGCCAAGATTTATGGTGGGAACAGAATGTTTATTGATACTAAAGAAGCATTTATTTTGGCTACTAGATATTTTAAAGATTTTAAGTTATGATAAATTTCAAAAAAATGGACAACAAAGACTTTGTGTTCGTAAACAAAACTTTGACAGAAAAAGAAGAAAAAGAATTTAGCGATTTTCTAAAAGCACGTAAAAAAAAATCTGTAACAACTAATCTAAGGAAAAGTTCTAAGCCTTATATGGGTAACAGCACGAACCGCTAATATGAGGGAGGGCTGTCAAAAAATCTTTTATGACTTGCCTAAATGCATAAAGATTTATTTCAGGGTGCCACAATACAATTAACGCGACAGACTTTTTTGCCTTTGAAATTTCAAATGATGAACTTCAGAACAATATTACTATGGAAAGCAAATAGACTTTTCTCTTTAATTTCACCAAAAGAAAAGCGAAAATCCAATATCTGTTTTGTGCAAATTGCCGATACCTTAAAGAAATAAATTGAGGATATATAAGCTATTCTGCTTTTTGTACGAAATTTCAACTGATGCGATTCTAATCCCAGCAAGCACAAAGCCGTTCTTCATTACCTGTAATTTTCACAGATACTTTACTAAGTCAGTTACAATTTTTTGGACAATATTTAATTCCCAATTGGGAACCTATACCTTTAACAATATTAATACTAAAGCCAAACTTCGACATCCAATTTTGTCCTAAAATTAAAACCAGAGAAAGTGACTATTAATTATTTAACAATTGTAAAATAGTAGCGCAACTTTACGATTATCCTTAAATTGCATTACTTTCGCACATCATGCAGGCAAAATATTTCGAGCGAAGTGCCACGCAGTCGAGAACTACGTAAGTGCTCAGCGAAGCTAAATCTATAACAGATCTCTCTTCTGAAAGTTCGGGACTACGCCGCTGCAGTCGAGATGACGATCGTTCTATGGAAATCAGACGCTATTCCCGTGCTGTCAGATATTACCATCTGACACAGAGGCCAACTAATATAAAAACGCATCTTTTGCTAACTAAATCTTCCTAAAACATTATATTTAACATTTAGCTACACTAAACAAAATATGCGTTATTTAAAGTTTTTCATCATTTCATTTTTATTATTCATAACGAGCAATCTTTCTGCCCAACAAAAGGTTTCTGATCAAAAAATGCTGTGGTTTGCTGACGCAAAATTGGGTATTTTTATCCATTGGGGCATTTATTCAGTAAATGGTATTTCCGAATCGTGGTCGTTTTTCAACAACTATATCAACCATGATGCCTACATGAAACAACTTGATGGTTTTACCGCTGCAAAATATAACCCTAATGAATGGGTAAACCTGATTAAAGAAAGT
This sequence comes from Pedobacter sp. AC402, assembly GCF_979252805.1. Classification (NCBI taxonomy): domain Bacteria; kingdom Pseudomonadati; phylum Bacteroidota; class Sphingobacteriia; order Sphingobacteriales; family Sphingobacteriaceae; genus Pedobacter; species Pedobacter sp. AC402. The sequence continues at coordinate 345,688 of NZ_CEEDAI010000001.1, forward strand.
GGTGCAAAATATGCAGTAATAACCACAAAACACCACGATGGTGTGGCCCTTTGGGATAGTAAAGCTCTCTTAGCCACTACCACATTAAAAAATAGTGCTGCCAAAAAAGATTTAATCACTCCATTTGTATCTGAACTTAAAAAATCGGGGCTTAAAACGGGATTATATTTCTCATTACCCGATTGGAGCTATCCGGATTATGATGGCTTTACCCGCGATAGGAAGCGTTACGACTATAAACAAGATCCTACCCGGTTTAAAAAATTTCAAAATTATTTTCAGGAGCAGCTTAATGAACTTTCTACAAAATACAATCCAGATCTTTTATGGTTTGATGGCGATTGGGAGCATAGTGGAGATGAGTGGCAGGCCAAAAATATATTAGAAAATTTACGTAATACAAATAAGGATATTATTGTTAACTCGCGCCTAAACGGACATGGCGATTACGATACGCCTGAGCAAGGCGTGCCTGTAGTGAAACCAAATTCACCAGAGTGGGAACTCTGTTATACTATGAACGATTCATGGGGATATCAACCATACGACAATCATTATAAATCATCAAATATGATTATCCGTACACTGGTTGATTGTATTGGAATGGGCGGTAATTTATTGCTTGATATTGGCCCAAAAGCAGATGGAACCATCGCGCCTGAACAGGTTAAGATTTTAAAAGATTTGGGCCGCTGGACAAAAAAACATGGTGAAGCCATTTACGGAACCCAAACTGGTATCGCTCCAAAACATTTTAATGGCAAAACAGCGTTATCAAAAGACAAAAAAACGCTTTTCCTTTACCTCGACTATAAAACAGATGATGGCATTTTGTTAACAGGTATAAAATCAAAAGTAAAAAGTATGCAGTTAGTTGGTGGTGGCCTGGTAAAATTTGCCAACATCAATCCATCAGATTATATTTTTAATATTCCCTCAGCTGATTTTGATCAGGATGTAACAGTTGTAAAAGTGAGTTTTGATGAACCTATTGCTCTTATTGAAAATGAAAGCGAAAGCATTTTGTTTAAAGATTTATTCACTAAGAACACTAAACTAAATGATGCTTCTTACAAACTGAAAAAATTAGCTACAACCTTAAATAAGGGTATCAATATTTTTAACGACACGAATTTAGCGGCAGATGGGATGAATTTTAATGCAAATATAAAACCTCTTGACGAAACGGTTAACAAATGGGTAATTAAAAATGCTGAAGCACTGTATAAAACAACCGGAGGAATACCTGCCGGACATTACCAGGGCAATGCGGCACTTTCTGCAGATAAGCAAACCCTTTATTTATTTATAGAAGGCACACCAACCGGGCCAATTGCAATTAAAGGTTTAAAAAACAACATCAGCAGGATCAGAATTGTAGGAGAAGGTACTATGTTGCCGCACGAAATTTATAATAAACTGTATTGGAGCAAAATACCAGGTATTATTTACATTCCGGTGCCTAAAGATAAACTAGATCCCGAATTGACCGTAATTGCAGTGCTTTTAGATAGCCCGATTGATTTGTACCGTGAAAAAGTTGGCGCGATTGAAAGCAATCTCTAATTATTTAACAATTGTAAAATAGTAGCGCAACTTTACGATTATCCTTAAATTGCATTACTTTCGCAAATCATGCAGGCAAAATATATCTCATATCAGGAAACCGGATCATTTTCAAAACTGGTTTTGGATTATATTAATAACGAGGAGCAACTTAAAGCTTTTTACAGTTACCGCCCAGATATGGAGGGTTTGGCAAATGCAATTGAAAACAGAAATTTCTTAGGAAATAGAGAAACATTAGTCAAAGTTCTTCAAAATCAATATCAACACCTGCAGCCTAATAAATCGGTTACCAAAAACATCGAACTTTTAGGTCTATCCAATACTTTTACGGTAACCACCGGTCACCAGTTGAACCTTTTTACCGGCCCGCTTTATTTTATTTATAAAATTGTAACCACCATTAACTTAGCCATTGAGTTAAAGATGGCTCAGCCAGATAAGAACTTTGTACCTGTGTATTGGATGGCGACTGAGGATCATGATTTTGATGAAATTAACCACGTGAGTGTGGATGAAAAAAACATCAGCTGGATACAAACAACCAATGGCGCAACAGGAAGGCTGAGCACCAAAACTGTAGCCGCAGCAGTAACCGCATATAAGGGATACCTGGGAATTTCTAAAAATGGAAAACGGATTGCCAAATTGGTAGAACAGGCCTATCTGCAACACGACAATTTAGCCGATGCCACCCGTTTCTTAGTGAATAATTTATTTGAAAAATATGGTTTAGTGATTGTAAATGCAGATGATGCACAGTTAAAAAAGCAATTTGCTAACATCATTACGGAAGATATTATTCAGCATAATAGTGCAAAAAATATTGAAAACAGCTCGAAAAACCTGGAGGATTTAGGTTATAAAACACAGGTAAACGGACGTGACATTAACTTTTTTTACCTGATTGATAATCTTCGGGAACGTATAATCTTTGAAAAAGGAAAATATGTTGTAAACCATACTGATATCAGTTTTACTGAAGAAACACTAAAAGCCGAAATCGAATCACATCCCGAACGTTTTAGTCCGAATGTAGTGATGCGGCCAATGTACCAGGAAGTAATTTTGCCAAATATCGCTTACATTGGTGGCGGAGCAGAAGTAGCTTACTGGATGCAGTTAAAAGCAAATTTCGACTACTATAAAGTTGATTTTCCGGTTTTATTACTTCGCAACTCTGCTATATTAATCGACAAACGGAGCGCTCAGAACTTATACCATTTAGGTTTTTCGCTTGAGGATATTTTCTTGCCTGTTGAGGAATTAAAAAACATTTGGGTTAAGCGAAATACCACGGCATTATTGAGTTTAGCTGATGAAACGAGAGCAATCAACAGCATTTTCGATCAAATTAAGCTTAATGCTTATAAAATAGATAAAACGCTTTCTGTTTCTACCGATACAGCTAAGCAAAGAACAAATCATTTACTGGCCAACCTGGAAAAGAAACTTTTCCGTGCTGAAAAACGAAAACACGAAACTGCATTATTGCAGATTGAACATGTAAAGAAGAGACTTTTTCCTAACGGAACGCTCCAGGAAAGAATTTTGAATATTGCACCGATGTATGTGAATTATGGAGAAGATTTCCTTTCATCCTGTATAGAAAATTTTGAACCACTCGGCGGCGATTTTACTGTTTTATTGCCGTAATTTATTTTTAGATTCGTCATGCTGAACTTGTTTCAGCATCTATCAATAAAGACCCTGAAATAAATTCAGGGTGACGACAAATAGTATACTATGACCTTCATCACTTTTACCGAAACCACCCTCAGAGCATTTACTTATAGTGTTTTTAAAAAAATGGGCTGTTCTGATGAGCATGCTGATTTAGCAACCGATGTATTGATCCGTTCAGATTTACGGGGAATCGATTCGCATGGTGTTGCGCGTTTAAGTGGCTATGTTCGTCTTTGGGAAAAGAAAAGAATCAATGCCACGCCTGATATCAAAATTGTGCATGAAACGCCTACCACTGCAACTGTAGATGGCGATGCCGGATTAGGATTGGTTGTAGCTCCTTTTGCAATGAAAGTTGCTATTGAAAAAGCAGAAAAATATGGCAGTGGATGGGTATCGGTTAAAAATTCTAATCATTTCGGTATTGCGGGTTACCATGCTTTAATAGCGGTAGAAAAAGATATGATCGGTATCAGTATGACGAATGCCAGTCCTTTGGTTGCTCCTACCTATGCAAATGAGCGTTTGCTTGGCACAAACCCCATGTGTTATGCTTTCCCGGCAGGAAAATATCCACCAGTAATTGTAGATATGGCTACAGCCGCCGCAGCAAATGGTAAGTTGGAAATTGCCCAGCGTGCGAACAAAAGTATCCCTGATGGCTGGGTTCAGGATAAAACCGGTGAAAACTCGACCGATCCAAACGAATTGAAAAATGGCGGCTCGCTTTTGCCTTTGGGCAGCGATGCAGCTCATGGCAGCCATAAAGGTTATGGTTTAAGTGCTACAGTTGATATTTTATCAGCGGTATTATCAGGTGCAAATTACGGCCCTTGGGTGCCTCCTTTTGTAGCATTTTTAGAACCATCAGCAAATCCGGTTGGCGAAGGATTGGGCCACTTTTTAGGTGCTATGCGTGTGGATGGCTTCAGACCGGCTGCAGATTTTAAAGATCACCTGGATAATTGGATAGAACGCTTTAAAAGCGCAAAAACGATAGATCCTGATAAAAAGGTAATCATCCCTGGCGAACCTGAACATGAATTTGAGCAGGAAAGAAAAAACAATGGTATTCCGATCATTGATGTTGTGGTGAAGAATTTGAATGAACTGGCTGTGAAGTTAGAGATAGCAGGCCTTAGTTAATGGTTTGATGGTTGATAGACCATAGTCGATTTCTTTAACCAAAGCAATGACGATTTATTTAGGATAATCTTAATAAACCACATCATCCTCGTTTGTAACGAGGATGTACGAGTAATGCGATTTTATCGCTCTTAAAGGAATTATTTTCGCATTGCAAATGCGTACCTCAAAAATCCTCGTTACAAAAAAGACTATTTAAGATAGTAAAGGTCTGTGGGGACACAGACCTTGGTGTTATTAAAACGATCGTCATTACTAGGAGAAGCGACGAAGCAATCTTTCATGCTGGCAATATCTACTACAGGAAAGATTGCTTCGTCGGCTGAAAAAGCCTTCTCCCAATGACGATTTATTTAGGATAATCTTAATAAACTACATCGTCCTCGTTTGTAACGAGGATGTACGAGTAATGCGATTTTATCGCTCTTAAAGGAATTATTTTCGCATTGCAAATGCGTACCTCAAAAATCTTCGTTACAAACTAAGACTATTAAGATAGGAAAGGTCTGTGGGGACACAGACCTTGGTGTTATTAAAACGATCGTCATTACGAGGAGGAACGACGAAGCAATCTTTCATGCGGGCGATATCTACAGGAAAGATTGCTTCGTCGGCTGAAAAAGCCTTCTTGCAATGACGATTTATTTAGGACAATCTTAATAAACTACATCGTCCTCGTTTGTAACGAGGATGTACGAGTAATGCGATTTTATCGCTCTTAAAGGAATTATTTTCGCATTGCAAATGCGTGCCTTAAAAATCCTCGTTACAAACTAATACTATTTAAGATAGGAAAGGTCTGTGGGGACACAGACCTTGGTGTTATTAAAACGATCGTCATTAAGAGGAGGAACGACGAAGCAATCTTTCATGCTGGCGATATCTACAGGAAAGATTGCTTCGGCGGCTGAAAAAGCCTTCTCGCAATGACGATTTATTTAGGACGGCAACTATTAACGATATGCTTTTATACCCAACTGTGGGGGTGATTTTAAGGCTTAACGGTTACATTATCTTTCAAATAAAGGGCCTTGCTTGACGAACCGATCATAATCCGGTATTCTCCAGGAGCTACTCCCCATACGTTATTGATATCCAGAGTTTGAAGCACATTTTTGTCCACTTTAAAGGAAACATTTCTTGTTTCTCCTGCCTTTAAAGTAACTCGCATAAAAGCCCTTAAAGCAAGAACAGGTTGCGCCAATTTGTTTAACAATGGCCGCATGTATAACTGCACAACTTCCTCACCATCATAATTACCTGTATTTTTAAGTTCGAAGCTTACCGTAGCGGTTTCATTTTTAGCAATGCTTTTCCGGTTAAATTTTAAATCGGTGTACGAGAAATTGGTATAACTCAATCCGTAGCCGAAAGGAAAAAGAGGTTCGCCACTTAAATTGTTATAATCATCGCCTCTTCCGGTAGGTTTGTGGTTGTAAACTAGCGGAAGTTGAGATTCATCGATAGGGTAAGTAATTGGAAGTTTACCAGAAGGGTTAACTTTTCCAAGCAAAACATCGGCAATGGCATCTCCACCAGCTTCACCAGGGTACCAAACATTTAAAACTGCATTAACTTTATTTAACCAGAGCTGCATATTAATTGCACTTCCACCGGTTAATACTACAACAATGGGTTTTCCGGTTTTTGAAAGCTCTTCTAGTAACAATTCTTGATTTCCGGGCAGGTTTAACATTGCCCGATCTAAAAATTCTCCTTCTTTTATGCCTGCAACAAAAACAATTACATCATTATTTTTGGCAGCGGCAACTGCATCAGTTATTTCATTTGATTTCTTAAGGTTATAATCCCAAATGAGTTTGATTTTACCATTGCCTTTTGACTCAAAAAATTCGACCTTAATTGTATATTCCTTATTTTTCTCTAAATGAAATGGGACTGTTTTGGTATTGAAAGATTTTTTGTCCCAATTATCGATAAGTAATCGATCATCCAGGTATAATCGGTAACCATCGTTTCCTTCCAATCCGATATTAACGTCGGCATTTTGAGGCACTACAATTTTGCCTTCCCACCTTACCGAATAATCATCCAATTGAAGCTGCTCATCTGGCGGGTAAAGTGTCCAGCTGAAATTAACAGCCTGATCAATTATTTCTTTTACCGGCTTACCAGAAAAGTTAAGTCCTTTATAGTATTTTCCGGTTAATCCTGCTTTTTTATTGGAGGATAAATACTGGCTATCCATTGGCGTATAAAGCTGAGTTTCTCTGGTGCTGCCTTTTAAATAAGTAATCTCAACGTTATTGGATATTGCGTTTTTTAAACCTGTTAAAATATTTACCTTATTGTTCCCAGTGCCGCTGTAGCCCCCCAATCTGGCCTCAATTGCATCTTCACCTAAAAGCAAAATGTGTTTCGTACTTTTTAAAGGAAGTGTATTATTCTCATTTTTTAATAGCACAAACGACTTTATTGCGGCTTCTTTTGCTAAATTCCGGTTACTTTGGTCGGTTAACATTTTTTCGGCAATACTTTCATCTACATAAGGATGCTCAAACAGCCCAAGCTCAAATTTTGCCCGCAGCACTCTGGCTAAAGCATCTTCTATTCTGGATTTTGGAATGCTGCCATCTAAAAATGCTGGCAAGAAGAGTTTATAATGGTTATAATCTACCTGAAAAATTACATCAAGGCCAGCATTAATCGATTGTGCCGTTGCATCTTTATAATCTTTAGCGGTAAAATGCAATACATTGGCACCACCAACTGCACCTGCATCAGAAATGACAAATCCTTTAAATCCCCATTCGTTTTTTAATTTAGTAGTCAGCAGCCATTTATTTGAGGTTGCCGGCGTTCCAAAAACGCTGTTGTAGGAAGTCATCAATGAGCGGATCCCTACATTTTTAACTCCATCTTTAAACGCAGGAAAGTGGATTTCTTCTAAAAAATGTTTATCCATTTCTATTGGATAACTGTCTCTACCGCCATCACCCACATTTGCGATAAAATGTTTTGGGGTAACGATGATGTTTTGTTTTTCTATGGCATTCATAAAGGCGTGCCCCATCACAGTGGTTAGGTAAGGGTCTTCTCCATAAGTTTCTTCTACCCTGCCCCATCTTACATCTGTAGCCATATTAATTACAGGAGCCAAAAGATCTCTTAAACCTCGTGCCCGTGCCTCACTGGCAATTGCTGTACCAATTTTGGCCACTAAAGCGGTATCAAAACTTGCTGCTAAACCAATCGATTGGGGAAAAGCGGTAGCTCCTTGCCTTACCAAACCATGCAAAGCTTCATCAAATGGAATAATCGGGATGCCCAAACGGGTTTCTTCAACAAAATATTTTTGAATTTTATTGATCTTTTTTGCGAGTGAAAGTCCATCTTCTGCCGTATTGTAAGTTAACATCTGCTGGGCAGTACCACCGCCTTGTGCTGCAGCACTTACCTGTAAACCAAAAATCCCGTTTTTAAATTGATTTTTATTTGCTTCGGTTACATCCCCCGGAATCATAAATAACTGCCAAAATTTCTCTTCTGGAGTCATTCTCGAAATGAGATCTTTCACCCTCAAATCGATACTTAATTTTGGATTTTTATAGGCTGATTGTTGCCCTTTTTTAACCTGAGCAAAAAGATTACTGCATACAAAAAGTACGGGCAATAAACAGAAGATTTTTTTTGGTTTAAGCATCACTTAATTATTTTCGGGCGTAAAAGCAAAGGTTAAGGCTATTTTCTCCTCCGTTTTAGGGAGCTCAAAATGTACTTTACCATCTGTCAATTTCCATTTTACTTTTTGATTGTTGCCAATGATGATTATCAATGTTCCTTTTTTCGGAATACTGCCTTTCCATGAAATTTCTTTAAGCGGAGTATTTCCCATCAAAGCGATGCCGTAAATTGTTTTGCCATCTTTACTTTGGGTAAACCAGTTTTGCCCATCATGGTAATTTTTGGTAATCCTTGTTCCATAAATCGCAGCACCGTTTTTACTGGTCCACTTGCCAATATCTTCCAATTTTTTAATTACATCGTCTGGTAAAGTGCCGTCAGCTTTCGGGCCTACACCTAAAAGCAAACTTCCGCCTTTGGCTACAATTTCTACCAGTTTATGAACCACTTCGGTTGCCGACTTATACTGATCGTTGGGTACAAAACCCCAGGCTCCGCCTAAAGTCATACAACTTTCCCATGGATAATCCAGTTGCTTTTCCGGAATTTTCTGTTCAGGCGTTTGGTAATTTTCGAACTGCCCGTGCACTGTTCTATCTACTACAATTAAGCCAGGTTGTGATTTCCTTGCATCAGCTGCAATTTTAGGCATATCAATATCCTGACTCCATTCCGGAATTGGAGCACCCCAGGAAAGTACCTCCTTGTTTACGCTGGCCCGTGGACGAACCCAGCCGCCATCTAACCACAAAATATCGATACTACCATAGTTGTTCATCAGCTCACCAATCTGGTTCTGTGTGTAGGTTTTGAACATATTCCATCGCCATGGATGCTTTCTGATATCGTAATTGTTATTCCTGTCTGCAGTAGCGTATTTATCCCACCAATAATATTGCGAATGCCAGTCGGGTTTAGAAAAATAGGCCCCAATCATGAAATTTTCCTTGCGGAAAGCATCAAATACATATTTGGCAACATCTTTTTTTGCATTGGTTGAAAAAGGACCTTTAGCAATGCTGAAATCAGATTGTTTGGTATCAAACATGGCAAAGCCATCGTGGTGTTTGGTTGTAAACACCAAATACTTCATGCCTGCATCTTTACCTGCTTTTGCCCATTGTTCGGGGTTAAACTTTGTTGGATTAAATTTTTCACTTAAACCCCAGTACCACTTTTTATAGTCTTCGTATTTAATGGTGCTGTCTCTTTCTATCCAGTCTTCTGAGCAAATGGACCATGATTCTATAATGCCAGGAACAGCATAAAGTCCCCAGTGAGTAATCATTCCGAATTTTTTATCCTGCCAGGTATCAAGTTTCTTTTTAACGGCGTCATCTTTAGGCCATTCGTAAATCTCCGATTGTGGCATGATATCGTTCTGCTGGGCGTGCAAAATTTTCGCAGAAAAGATAATTGCTAATAAAACGATTCTTGTTTTCATGTATCAAATAATTAAAATGCCCTGTAAAAAAATTTACAAGGCATTTTTAGTAGAGTTTGAATTATTTTACGTCCCAAAAAACTTTATTGGTCCGTGTATCTTTTGATCTAACTGAATTATAATTTGAATTGTTAGCCGATTCAACACTTGGGTAAGTTAACCGATTTGGAGGGAGTTCAAAACCAACTAATGTTTGCGGAACAACCGTCAATTTAGGATATTTCGTTCGTCTATATTCAGACCAAGCTTGATCAGATTGCAAGAAACCGAAATTTAGCCATTTTTGATTCCAGATTTTAGCTAGCTTTTCCTCAGATGTACCGGTATATGCTGATGTACTGGCATTTACAAATGCATTTACATCGGTAGCAAGTGGAGCACTTAATTTTCCACCTCCTATGGAGTGTAAATAATAATAAAAGGAAACCGATTGTGCTAAAGCAGCATTGTAGGCGGTTTGCGCATTCGCTGTAGTTCCCCAACGCTCAAAAGCTTCGGCTTTCAAAAAGTTAACCTCAGAAGCTGTAATCAATATCCCGGGCACCTTTATATTGTTTATGAAAGTTGCAGAATCTAATATCGAATATTTGGTAAAAGCTGTATCCTGTTGGTTAGATGTGTAAGTTACAGGCATTGCCCTAAAGTTTTTATTTGGAACAAAAACGTTATTAACCGTCTGGCCAAATTTATCATAAACCAACGGAATTCTAGGATCGTTGGCTGGAAGCATTAATTTATTCAATGCATAATCAGGAGCAAAGTAAGTGTTGATTTCGGTAATTGCACTTCTTAAACTATTGGTATTTGTAGTTAATGGCTGCAATAATATATCAGTTGTTGCCGGAGATATAACTGCCTACATTATTACCATCTACCAACGGGAAATTTGTACTGTTACTCAACATATTTAATACGGTTGTTCTTGCGGTTGCTTCATCTACAAATGATGTGCGCATTAATAAGCGAAGGCGTATTGAATTAGCATACCTCCTCCATTTATCAAGGTTACCAGTTAATAAAATATCTGCCTTATTAAACGCAGGTGCCACGGTAGCCGAAAGTTTTGCATTGGCAAAATATGTAGCAGCATCATCAAGCCCTTTAATTAAAGTTGTATATAATGCTTTTGCATCATCAAATTTAGGATCCTTAATCGCATTTGTAGCTTCCAGACTTCCCGCTTCTGAAAAAGGAATATCGCCAAATAAATCGACCATTTTTGAAGCTTGATCATAAAGAAAAATTTTGGCTGCCTGCATATAAACTTCCTGGTTAGCCTGTTCAGCTGCAGGTAGCGTTGCATAAGTTACTTCCATAGCTCTGTATACGCCCAACGGACCGCTACCATTACCAGCCGGATAGTAAAAATCTGACCAATAGTTACCAATATACCCATCAATTTGACGGTATGCTTCGCTGCCATTAGCAAATGATGCAGCTTGGGAATACACTGCAGGGTGCGGTGCCAGAAAAGTACGCTGGTTCCAGTAAGCTGGTCTAACACGGTCGCTATTTAGCATGGCTGTAAAAAAACCAGACAAGTTGGTTGTTGTTGAGCGCTCTGGATTGTAATACAAATCAGTTAACTGTTTTTTACATGATGAAAATAACAGCACTAGAGAAAGTATCAAACTTATATTTATAAATATCTTTTTCATTGTAATTATTTTTATGGGTTACAGCCTAGAAACTAGCATTTAATGAAAATCCAAAACTTCTTGTGGCTGGCAATGAACCATTATCTACACCTTGACTATACCATTTGTCTCCAATTAAAGTTTCTGGATCCAGATTCTTTAAAGTTCTATGGAAGTATAAAAGGTTTCTGCCTATCAGTGAAATTCTCATATTAGACATTCCAATTTTTTTAATAAGGTTGTTAGGCAATCTATAACCAAGCGTTAATTCTCTTAGCTTAATAAAATTATTTTTATAAACTGCACCTTCCTGATTAAGCGCATCAGAACTACCTGCGGCAAATGAGTTGAAATAATAGCTTGCTGCATCCAATATGATATCATTCGGTTGGCCATTAGCTTTAACACCCGGAAGGATTAAACCATCGTGATATACTTTTTGTCCACCTGGTGCTGCGCTGTTTGCATTTGGCAACAATACATTAGCACCTGCACTGTTTACATAATAACTTAAACCACCATGCTCAGTATCACGATATTGAAGGGTATTTTCGTAAACTCCAGTTCCAGTAGCATATTTTAAAGGAGTAGAAACTACATCACTACCAAAACGGTAATCAACCAAAAAGCTAAGTGAGAAATTTTTATAGTTTAAAGTGTTAGATAAGCCTCCTGTTATACTTGGAGTAACATTTCCTGCTTTTACATACTGCGATTTATCGATAACATAAAAACCATCATCGCTTACAACTTTCTGGCCTCCTGCATTGGTTTTAGTAGGGTAAACATAAATGTTTCCTAAATCATCACCAGGCTTTGCTGTAATCCGGATTGCGTTATCTTCACCATTAAAAAAGATAAGCTCAGGTATGCCAGGAGCTGAAGAGCATATACTTTTGTTCTATTTTGAGAAAAATTTAAACTGGTTTGCCAGTTAAAATCTGTTGAAACTATAGGTTTTGCATTTAATGAAAGTTCCCAACCTTTACTACCTATCTCTCCTACGTTAACAATCTGACTTCCGCTACCATTACTTGACGCGATTTGAAGGCGCAGAATTTGATTTCTAATGCGATTGCTATAGTAGCTTAGATCGATACCAAACCTGCCATTTAAAAAACGGGTTTCCAATCCATACTCTTGCTCATACTTTTTTTCAGGTTGCAAGCTTTCGTTACCGTAGCCACCTGGCAAAACCAGTTGCGGAACAGAACCATTGTTGGTTTGTAAGGAGTTTTGTCCGTAAGATACATTAGATTCGTATGGAAGGGAAGCATTAGCAACTACACCGTACGAAGCACGTAATTTACCATAACTCAAAAACTCTGGCAAGGCACCTTTAAATGCATCTGTAAAAACAAAACTTCCGTTAACAGATGGATAGTAATATGTATTATTTAACGGTGGCAGTGTTGATGAAGATTCTTGGCGAATGGTACCCTCTACAAAAAGATAGTCTTTATATGATAAATTTAAGATACCAAAAGATCCGTATTTTAAAAGGGATCTTCTACTTGCAGAAGTTTGAAGAATACCATAGGAGTTGTTTAGCGAAAACCAGTTTTCAGAAACCAAACCAAATTGTGTTCCTGAAGATTGATCTTTATAATTTTCTTTTCTGGATGTAAAGCCAGCACTTGCAGAAAAAGATAAATCTTTGGTGATATTATCGGTGTAAGTTAAAAGTGCATCGGTATATATTGTACTATAAGTACCATTCCCCGTTGAATATGCTCCAGTGCTTGAGGTTTCAGGGTTAAAGGCTACTGGAAATTGGCTGTAATTTTTATCTTCAGTATTACGGCCGGTATAATCATTACCAACACGTCCTCTAAACTTTAATTTGCTAAAAATATCCCAGTTTAAAGTAGCACTGCTGTATAACCTGTTTTCGGTTTCATCGCTGGTATTTTTTAGGGTTGACCAAAAATAGTCGTAAAGGTTAGGACGAACGTTAAAAACAAACGCTTCAGCAGGGTTTCTGGCAGTTTGATTAAAAGGAACCCAGGCATAACCTTGTGAGGTTTGATATTTTTCGCGTACTAAATCGATATCCTCATTCCGTCCAAAAAATCCATCAAATGATTGTGCAAGCCTATTGGTTTGGTATGCCCTATTGTGTGTTATTGAATTTACATAATTGGCAACAACATCAACACTTAAGCTTTTACTTAATTTTAACGAACTGTTTAAAGTGAATGAATTCTTTTTAAGACCTGATTCGCGCTGTATGCCATCATAATCAAGACGTGTGTAAGATATGCGGTAGCTATAATTATCTGTTTGATTTGACAATGCAATATTAGCAGATGAGCTTAAACCATTTCTGAAAATATTTTTGTAGTTATCGGGTTGTGGAGAAAAAGAACGGATAGAACCATCCCACCAGCGCACCTGTTGTCCATCCATTTTAGGACCGAAATTGGCGTATGCCCTAAAGTTTGGGCGAAAGCCTGAAGGTGATTTAGAATCTGCAATCCATCCTTCTTCGGTAGCTCCAACAGATAAGTTAGTTGCCCTATCGTATCCCTGCCCATAAACATTTTGATAGTTAGGAAGAAACGCCGGCTGCTCAACTGTTCCAAAATAGTTTACATCAACTGTTGGTCCTTTACCTTTAACCCCTTTTTTAGTGGTAATGATAATTACTCCAGATCCAGCGTCAGAGCCATAAAGTGCTGATGCGCTGGCCCCTTTTAAAACAGAAAGACTTTCAATATCTTCTGGATTAATATCTAAAATACCATTTCCCCTAATACGTTGGTCATCATAAAAACCTCCATTATTTCTTCCGCTAGCACCATATTGGCCTTCACTACGAATCACAACACCATCTACAACGTAAAGTGGCTGTTGGTTATAGTTAATGGAATTAATACCACGGATTTGAACATTAACTGCACTACTTGCACCACCTGGTGCTGTAGTTACCTGCACGCCTGAAGCTTTTCCATATAAAGCCGAAGCAAAGTTGGTATTACCAGCTTCTGTTAACTCTTTTGCAGAAACAGTTGCTGTAGAATACCCTAGTGCCTTTTTTTGGCGTTGAATACCAAATGCTGTTACAACCACATCACTTAAGGCTTTTGCATCCTGTTTTAATGTTATGTTTAGTGTAGATTCTGCCCCTACAGAAACTTCCTGCCTGGCATATCCAATTGCCGAAAATACAAGTACTTCATTCGGGTTAACTGCTATAGAAAATTTTCCGGCACCATCGGTTTGGGTAGCTTTAGTTGTTCCCTTAACAGAAACACTTACCCCGGGAATTGTTCCCGATGCATCTCTTACCGTTCCGGTAATTGTTTTTTGCGCAAAAGCATTTATCGTTATAAGTGATAACAATAGTATACTTAAACACCTTAAGTACATTTTTTCCATGATTATTGATTAGTTTAAAAATTAGTTGAAATTTGTTTGATTTGATCGAGTTAGTAAATGTTTTTATTTCTCCATAATAATGATTTAAATGAGTGGATTAGTTACCATTTCTTCGAAATGGCTATGTTCAACTGCTAAGCTTGCAGCAGCCAATAATTCGGCTTCGTCTGTTAGTGTAGAAAGCCTGATTTCAGTTTGCTCAGCAATGCGGGGAATGCAAAATTCGTGTATAGCTTGTTGTATCGGAGGCAATAGCATTTTACCTGCTTTAGCACCTCTTCCGCTCAAAACAATACACTGTGGATTTAAAAGATGGATAAGAGTTGCAATACCTTTACCCAATTGAAAAATGGCTTTAACTAAAATAGATATAGCAACCGGATCTTGCTGTCTTACAGCTGTTAAGAAATGATCGGCGGGGTGCTTGCTTTTATCTTCAAACAATTTATTCATGCTTGATTCTGCACCATTTTTAATTTCCTGTTCTGCTTTTTTTGCCATTACCAGTAGAGAAGTATCTACTTCCAAACACCCACGTCTGCCACATGAACATAAATTATCACTATCAGAAAGTGGAATGTGGCTAAACTCACCTGCACTTCCACTACTTCCCCTGTAAAGCTTACCATCAATTATCATCCCTAAACCTGTACCCCACCCGATATTAACAACCATAACATCTTTAAGATCAACAGCTTCACCAAAATTTAATTCAGCAAGGGCAATTAAACTCGAGTCATTATCAATATAAACTGGTAAACCGATATTTAAAGCAAGGCATGCCTGCAATGTAGTACCTTCTTCAACCTTTAAGAATGAGTGATTAATGCCTTCTTCTGCATTAACAAAACCAGGCATACCAATGCCAACACCTAAAATATTATCTCTATCAATTCCAGATTGATTGATACTGGTATTTATAAAATTGACAAGATCATTGATGTTGTTATTTTCGGATGATAGATTGAATTCTAATGATTGAATTGGCATAATCATCTTCCTGGAAAGATCGTAAATGGTTAGCCTTGTGGTAAGCTGATCCATTGCAATCGCAACTACATATTTGGTCAGCTTTGGATTGATAAAGAACATAGCTGCTCTTCTACCACCTGTTGATGGTGCATAACCCTCTTCTAAAACATAACCTTCAGCTATTAAGCCATTAACAACAGCTGTAACCAAGGGTAAACTTTTCTGTGTCAACTTACTTAAATCTGTAAGTGAAAGCGACTTCTTATAATATAAATGCTTAATGATACCAGCCTTCAGACGCTGGTTTTTCTTCACAATTACAGACATTTTATTTGATTATATTCAAACTTAATAAATATTTTTAAAACATAGTTATACTTTTTAATTTTTTTTTTAAGTTAATTATGAATCGACATAAAACAAAAAGGGCGAATAATCTTCGATTATCCACCCTTTTAAAAGAATTATATTTTATTAATGGATACCCATAAACAACCTACTCCATCGTATTTTATGTAAAAACGATGCTGTACTGTCCCAACTCATCCAAACAAATAAGGCTTTGCCCACAATATGATCTTCTGGTACAAAACCCCAATAGCGTGAGTCGGCAGAGTTATGGCGGTTATCGCCCATCATCCAGTAGTAGTCCATTTTAAAAGTATAAGTAGTGGCAACTTTATCATTAATGTACCAAACACCTGCTTTTTGTTCTACTTTGTTTCCTTCGTAAGTTCTAATTGCCCTGTAATAGAGCGGCATGGTATTGGTATCAATTTTAACCGTCCACCCTTTTGAAGGGATCTTAACCGGACCAAAGTTATCCCTATTCCATACACGGTTAGGATCATTAGGAAAAACGCCTCCCGGAACAGCACCGGGTGCATCAGGACTTAGCGTTACCGATTTTACAAAATCAAAAGTTTTCAGTTTATCGGCAATTTCCGGCGAAGCATCTACCACATACGTATTGGCAGCTACTGCTGGTGTACCTCCAAGGTTCAGATTAAATTCGTCAAGCGCAGCATAATTAAAATCCATGGTTTTAAATTCGATGCGATAAGGCATCATACCTGTATTTTTTAAAGGTTCGTTTTTACCATTTACATTCGCAACACCATTGCTCATTGAAATTACATCGCCAGGGATGCCAATACAACGCTTAATAAAATTTTCACGCTTATCAACCGGCCTGTCTGTAATGGTATAAGTACTTCTTACCTGTTCGCGGCCCATGCCCCTAACAAGCTCATAATAACTTGCTGCCTGATTTTCTACAGCAACGGTATCGCCCTCCGGAAAGTTAAAAACAACTACATCGTTTCTTTTAATTTTGGATAAACCGGGTAAACGGTGATATTTCCACTGTACGCCATCCCAATATGCTTTAGTTGATGTTGTTAATGGCATAGTATGGTGAGCAAAAGGAAAAGCTACGGGCGTCATCGGAATACGTGCACCATAATTTACCTTACTAACAAAAAGAAAATCTCCGATAAGTAAAGATCTTTCCATTGATCCAGAAGGAATGGTATAAGCTTCGATAAAAAATACACGAATGATTGTTGCTGCTACTACTGCGAAAACAATAGCATCCACCCATTCGCGGGTTTTCGTTTTTTTCTTCCTTGGGGCATCATTTTTTTTCTGCCAGAATTTGTAATTCATATATCTTATTTTTGGTTGGCGATCAACTTGATCGTTTACCTGTTATCTGTATTTCTTTGGGTGTGATTTCACAAATTGCGTGATATCACATATTTATTTTTGACATGTCAATCGGTTAACTGCATTAACTGAATTTGGCCAACCATTAACCGAAAATTGTTTTTCTACTCAAAAATATCAGTAATGTTGTAAAATCCCTTTTTATCTTTCACCCATTCTGCCGCAACAACTGCACCTAACGCAAAACCAGCTCTGTTATGTGCGGTATGTTTGATTTCAATTTCATCTACCTCACTACTGTAAATTACGGTATGTGTACCTGGAATATTTTCTATCCTATGCGATTCTATAAGCAATTGATCTGCTTTAGGAAACAATTCCACATCAGTACCTACCACTTCATTTAACCATTCCTGCTTGCGCTCCAAATTATCAACAATGCCCTCGGCCAGCGTGATGGCTGTACCGCTTGGTGCATCTAATTTTTGGGTATGGTGAATTTCTTCTACCTGCACCTCGTAAGCCGGATAATTATTCATCAATTTGGCCAAAGTTTGGTTAAGCTTAAAAAATAAATTTACGCCAATACTAAAGTTAGACCCATAAAGCAAAGTATTGTTACTGTTGCTGCAATCATCTTTAACCTCTTGCAGCTTGCCATACCAACCGGTTGTGCCTACAACTACCGGAACGTTGGCATCAAAACAGGCATCAATGTTTTTCAAAACCGAATCAGGAGTACTGAAATCAATCGCCACATCTGCTGATTTTAAATTCTGCCTGGTTAAATCTTCCTGATTATCGATTGATATTTTTAAAACGATTTCGTGACCGCGTTCAAGTGCAAATCTTTCGATAATCTGCCCCATTTTGCCATAACCTAAAAGCGCAATTTTCATTTCTATATATTTATTTCCGTTTTTGTTAATTTAATTGTCGTTAAAACAGCTTTAGTGGTTTAAAGGTAATAAAACGATCAAGATTTCATATTGAAAATGGAGAAATCATTTATCGTTTCATTTTCTAAAAGGTTAGCGATAATTTTAATGCAGGTGTGGCATTAAAGCCATACATAGTGCTTGAATTGATCATTGATGGCGTAACCTTAAAAGAAAGGTTGTTATCAATATTGAAAAAGTGCAGTCGTGCAGCCACATAAGCATCAACAATATTGGCAGCATAGAGTAACCCATAAGAAAAAAGCACGATCTGAGAATTTCGTTTATAAAGGCTTTTTCCATCCAATATCCCCTGATTGGTATATTGTGATAAACCCTGATCAGCTTTTTTTCCCGGATTTTGTTCTCGATATTGTGCTTCTGCCAAAAACCGATTATAATTTTTCCTACTATCAAGGTAGGATAAAGTGAGCGCAGTGGCACCGCCATAAATGGCTACAATTTTACCACCTGTATACAGCTTTTGTAATACCTGGCTTTTGCCTGCTCTTGTACCATAACCGTCATTAAGCAACTGTATATTATACAATTGCCCCCAACCCGGAATCAGCATCGATCTGAAAACGGCTTTCCTACCTGCAACCTTACCAGGGTTTACGTATTTGGCCTTCATCGAATCTTTCCTGGTCATCGGTTTTTTAGCCGCAGTATCTATTGATTTGGATAGTTTAATTTTTTTAGTGGGTTCAACAGATTTTAACACCGTATCCTTAACCTGCGCCGAGGCGAAGTTTACAAGAAAAAATGTAAATAGGGAAACCAGTATTAAAAGCTTAGTCTTTTGCATTACCAGTCTAATAATTCTAAAATCCTGTTTAAATCATCATCACTCATAAAAGGAATCTCAATTGCCCCTTTACCATTCTGGCTGATTTTTAACTTTACACGGGTTGCAAATTTTGAAGCCAGATCATCTTGTAGTTTTTGATATTGAAAGGAAACACCTTTTACTTTAGGTTTCTCACTGGCTGGCAAAGGTAAATGCTGCAAATTGCGCACAATTTCTTCAACTTTACGTACGGAAAGGCCTTTTTCTAAAATCTCCTGGTGGATGAACAATTGTTTATCCACGCCATCTACATTAATTAAAGCCCTTGCATGGCCCATACTAATTTTCTGGTCGCGGATTGAGGCTTGTATTGCTGGTGGAAGTTTTAGCAAACGCAGGTAATTGGTAACCGTTGTACGATTTTTACCAACGCGTTCGCCCAATTGCTCTTGCTTTAGGCCCACCTCATCAATCATTCTCTGGAAACTTAAAGCCACCTCGATGGCATTTAAATTTTCGCGCTGAATATTTTCAATCAATGCCATTTCCAACATCTGCTGGTCGTTGGCACTACGAATATATGCTGGAATTTGTGTTAAACCGGCCAATTTTGAAGCCCTGAACCTGCGTTCGCCCGAAATTAACTGGTATTTATTTGCGCCTGTTTTTCTAACCGTAATCGGCTGAATCAGTCCCTGTACTTTTATCGAATCGGCAAGTTCGTTTAAAGCTACCTGATCAAATTCGGTTCGTGGCTGGTATGGGTTGGTTTCAACTTCAGTTAAACTTACGTGACTGATATTGCCAATCTGCTCGGTTTCGCTTACAGCATTTACCTGCTGCTTTGGCGGATGAGAAGATTCGCTATCATCTAAAAGCGCACTTAAACCCCTTCCTAAACCTGTTTTTCGCTGAAAAGATGTCATCTATAATTTATAAAGTTGCTGTTCCAATGTTTTCTTCTTCCTTTAACAAACCGTTTTTCTTCACAATTTCGCGGGCAAGGTTAAGGTAATTTATGGCTCCTTTACAGTTTGCATCGTGCATAATTACCGAAACACCATAACTTGGTGCCTCACTTAAACGTGTGTTACGCTGTATTATAGTATCGAAAACGAGTTCGTGGAAATGGGTTCTCACCTCTTCTACCACCTGGTTGGATAAACGTAAACGAACATCGTACATGGTTAATAAAATACCCTCAATTTCCAGATCAGGATTTAAACGGTTTTGAACAATTTTGATGGTGTTTAAAAGCTTACCCAATCCCTCTAATGCAAAATACTCACACTGAACAGGAATAATAACCGAATCGGCTGCTGTTAAAGCATTGATGGTAATTAAACCTAAGGATGGAGAACAATCAATGATAATAAAATCGTACTGGTCTTTAATTTTCTCTAAAACCGCTTTCATTTTATATTCGCGGTTATTGAGGTTAATCATCTCAATTTCTGCACCAACAAGGTCTATATGTGCAGGCAGTAAATCTAAATTCGGAGTATCCGTTTTTTGAATGGCCTGTAAAGGATCTATATCATTAATGATGCACTCGTAAATACTATCTTTAATATTCCGGGGATCGAAACCGATACCTGAAGTCGAATTTGCCTGAGGATCAGCATCAACCAGTAAAGTTTTATATTCTAGTACGGCCAAACTCGCAGCCAGGTTTATTGATGAAGTTGTTTTACCAACACCACCTTTTTGATTTGCTAATGCAATAATTTTGCTCATCTATGTATCCGAAATTTACTTAACGTTTATTTGGGCTGTGATATTTATGCGCTTTAATTGGCAAAAAGTTCTATTTTTGCCTTGTTTACGGCCTTTTTCACAATCAGCTAAGATACAAACTATATGGCAATTTTAGCAAGAAGCGCATTTGGGTTTTACACATCTTATTAACAATTATCCATGATCACGATTATAGCCGCCACAAACAGACCCAATAGCAATACGCTAAAAGTTGCTAAATATTACCAAAGCCAACTAAAAGAAAAAGGCAATCCTGCTAATTTGTTCAGTTTAGAGCATCTGCCTGCTGATGTATTAAATACTGATATGTACGGCAAAAGATCGGATGCTTTTCAGGAAATCCAGAACATGATCGATAAAACCGATAAGTTTATATTTATTATGCCCGAATATAATGGCAGCTACCCTGGAGTATTAAAAGTGTTAATCGATGCCTGTAATTTTCCTGATAGTTTTTATGATAAAAAGGCGGCATTGGTTGGCATTTCTTCCGGTAAATATGGTAATATCCGTGGTGTAGATCATTTTACAGGTGTTTGCCATTATATTCATCTTAATATTTTGCCCCTTCGTTTGCATATTCCCAATATTAAAGCCGAACTGGATGCTGAAGGTAATTTCAATCAGCCTGATACAGTTAAGTTTACCAACGAACAGATAGAAAAGTTTATCAAATTTTAATAAAACATTCGTCTCTTTAAGAAACATTTTATAACCCACAACAGATTACAGGTGCATCTCAGCGAGACGATTCCTTGATAAGCTAATTGAAAAATTGGCGTTTATCATCTTCCAAAAAATATAAGTATCTTCTTCTTTCGGAAAGCGAAGTCTGTATTCCATAGGAACGTTAGTCCTGCTTTTCATTACAAGTCCGCACTCGTACCTCGTTAACGGGCTTTCCATTACAATCAGGTTTAGGAACAAAAAACAGTGCCTTGATTTATTTTCAGCACCATACAACCTCAAATATGATTGCAGGCTGCGCCACCTAAACCCGATGGAAGCGGCACGAAGTAAAGCGGACAGTGGGAACTGCCCAAACCTAAAATGTTACTGCACCTGATTTCCAAAAAATATTAGCATCATCTTCTTTTGGAAATCGAAGTCTGTATTCCATAGGAGCGTTAGCCCTGCTTTTCATTACAAGTCCGCACTCGTACCTCGTTTACGGGCTTTCCATTATAATCAGGTTTAGGAACGAAAAACAGTGCCTTGATTTATTTTCAGCACCATACAACCTCAAATAGGATTACAGGCTGCCCTACCTAAACCCGATGGAAGCGGCACGAAGTAAAGCGGACAGCGGGAACTGCCTAAACCTAAAATGTTACTGCACCTGCTTTCCAAAAAAATTAGCATCATCTTCTTTTGGAAAGCAAAATCTGTATTCCATAGGAGCGTTAGTCCTGCTTTTCATTACAAGTCCGCACTCGTACCTCGTTTACGGGCTTTCCATTATAATCAGGTTTAGGAACAAAAAACAGTGCCTTGATTTATTTTGAGCACCATACAACCTTAAATAGAATTACAGGCTGCCCTACCTAAACCCGATGGAAGCGGCACGAAGTAAAGCGGACAGCGGGAACTGCCTAAACCTAAAATGTTACTGCCCCTGCTTTCCAAAAAATATTAGCATCATCTTCTTTGGAAAGCGAAGTCTGTATTCCATAGGAATGTTAGTCCTGCTTTTCATTACAAGTCCGCACTCGTACCTCGTTTATGGGCTTTCCATTATAATCAGGTTTAGGAACAAAAAACAGTGCCTTGATTTATTTCCAGCACCATACAACCTTAAATAGAATTACAGGCTGCGCCACCTAAACCCGATGGAAGCGGCACGTAGTAAAGCGGACAGCAGGAACTGCCTAAACCTAAAATGTTACTGTACCTGCTTTCCAAAAAAACTAGCAATTGTTACTCGTTGGCATGCTTTCCACTATCGTTAAGAACAAAAATCACCAACCCTAAACCTCCAGAAACTATTTTTCATTTTGATAAAAACCCTTCCAAAATGAAAAGGTCTTTAGCTCAAAACAATCACCAAAAAAATCATAAAATCTTAAAAAACAACAACTTAAATAATACGCCAATCCACTGGCATAGCTATTGTAAACAGGCTAAACAACCGCTAAGTATGTAACCTTTGTTATATAATGTAGTTAGTAAAGAAACAGATTTAATTATAACCTATTTTTACCAAAAAATGAGCAGTTGCTTTGCGTTACCAAGCGAAAATCTCACCGCCCTTTGCGGTAAAACCAAAAAAGTAATGACCAATCAATGATTTACAAAATAATAAGTAAATCATGATAGCTCACCACCATAAAAATAAAAACAGATGAAAATAAAAACCAAGCTCCGCCTCGGATTCGGGTTTCTCTTTATAATCGTATTATCCTTCGGGTTAATTGCGCTCTTTTATCTAAATGAGCTGTCTGATAAATCGAAGGTGATTCTTAAAGATAACTACAAATCGCTCAAATATGTTGCTGCCATGCGCAATGTAATCGACCAGAATAATTTTCCGCTAAGCCAGAAACAGGAAAGCACATTTGCCGAAAATTTAGAAAATGAAGGTAAAAACATAACCGAGCCTGGTGAAAAAGTAGCTTTTCAGAAACTGGAAACCGCTTTTAAAACCCTAATTTCTACAACAACCATCACCATAAAAGAAAACAGCATCAGAGATTTACGGTTTGCACTTCAAAATATCGAAAAGGTAAATATGAAAGCCATTTACGATAAAAATGAACTCGCTAATCAAGCTTCCTCCAGGGCAAATCTATACATCATGATTGCGGCAACTCTAAGTTTTATCATTTTATTTACCTTCATCGTTAACTTCCCTGGCTTTGTGGCAAATCCTCTTGCCGAATTTAGTGCAGCCATTAAACAGATCAGTCGCAAAAATTACAAACAACGCCTGCATTTCGAAAATGATGATGAGTTTACCGAACTGGCCGATTCTTTTAATGGCATGGTAGTGAAACTTAATGAATGGGAAAATAGCAATTTATCGAAAATCAAATCTGAAAAATCACGTATAGAGGCCATTATTGCACAAATGCAGGATGCCATTATCGGTTTGAATGAAAAAGGTGAAGTGCTGTTTTTAAACCACCTGGCCGCAAAGCTGATGAGCCTTGATGAGGACAAAGTTGTTGGACAGAATGTGGCAGAACTGATGCAAAAAAACGAGTTGCTTAAACGCATTATTAAACCAGAAACGGCAGATAATACCTTAAAAATATATGCCGACGATAAAGAATCTTATTTTCTGTTGGAAAACCGGGAAATCATTATTCCGAATTACGAAGAGCAGGAGGAAAAAACTTTGTTTGCTTCCTCAAAATCTGCCGGAAGTGTTTATACCCTAAAAAATATTACACAATTTAAAGAGCTTGATGAAGCCAAAACTAATTTTATTGCGACTGTTTCGCATGAATTGAAAACTCCATTATCTTCTATCAAAATGAGTTTAAAGTTACTTAACGATAGTCGTGTAGGTAACATGAACGAAGAACAACATGAATTGCTAAACCATATAAAGGAAGATAGCGACAGGCTTTTAAAAATTACCAGTGAGTTGTTGGATCTCTCACAAGTAGAAACCGGCAACTTGAAACTCACTTTTGCCATTACCAAACCTGAAGAAATTGTTCGTTATGCTGTTGATGCCGTTAAATTTCAGGCTGAACAAAAATCAATTGAACTGGTGCTCAACTGCGACCAGTATTTACCTAGCGTAAATGCGGATATACAGAAAACTGCATGGGTATTGGTTAACTTTTTATCCAATGCATTGCGTTACAGTTCAGAAAAATCGAAGGTGATGATTGATGTTTTCCATAAGGATAAATTTATAGAGTTTTCGGTACGCGATTTTGGTAAAGGGATTGATGAAAAATACCAGAAAAGATTGTTCGACAGGTATTTCCAGGTACCTACCGATGGACAAAATAAATCGGGCTCGGGATTAGGCCTAGCCATTTCGAAAGATTTTATTGAAGCAGAACAAGGTAAAATATGGGTGGTAAGTGCAATTGGTGAAGGCAGTAAGTTTTGTTTTAGCTTACCAGTTGTGGAATAGATTGCTCGTTTTTTACCGCAAAGGACGCAAAGTTTAATTCGCCAAGAAATGGCGAGAGAATGGGCCAGAGGTGATGATTTACCACAGAGTGCATACCGTTTTTCACAGAGGTAATAGAGAAGATAAATTCCTAAACAATTAACTCGGTGCACTCCGTGCATTTTCCTATGTTTTCTTTGTGGTTAAAACCGTAGCGGCTATGCTGCTTCATACACGTAATGTTTATTTTCCAACAAACCCAAAGAGAATGTGCCGGAGGTGATGATTTACCACAGAGGGCAAGAGTTTTTCACAGAGGTAATAGAGAAGAAAAGTTGTTAAACAATTAACTCCGTGCATTTTCCTCTATTTTCTTTGTATTTAAAACCGTAGCGTCTATGCTGGCAAACACTTATACAATGTACGGCTCCATTTCTTTATCAATGCTTTTTCGTAATTCCATTAGCTTAATGGCATAACCATGCATGGCAATTTCCTTTTCAGTTTTGGGTTTAAAGGCGGGGATCGGTTTTGGCTGTCCATCATCATCTACGGCCACAAACACAATAATACAATGGGTGTTTTTCACAAAATCTGTTTGTCCTACAGGTTTAGAAAAAGCATCAACAGCAATGTGCATACTGGTTTTACCGGTATAAATGATGCGAGCTTCCATTTTAACCAAATGGCCGATATGAACGGGATGAAAAAAGCGGATTCCTCCTACATAAACAGTTACACAATACGTTTGACTCCACTGTAAAGCACAGGCAAAAGCTGCCTGATCTATCCATTTCATCATCATTCCTCCATGTACCTTGCCGCCATAATTAACGTCTGACGGTTCGCTTAAAAATTGAAGTTCGATGTGGTTTTTGGTTCTGGGCATGGTAATAGTGCTTGATTTAATGGTTTTGCTAAGATATTATAAAATAAGGTATAATGAAAGAAACGTGCGGTTGGATGATACCATTTGATAGAACACTATGTTTTACCTTTTGGTCGTGATCATGAGTTCATTTTAGGATCTAATTTGCATGATAGATAATGAAACAAGCTCAGTATGACGGAATGAACAATCGCATTTCCTGTGCGGCCAAATGTTGACATCCAACTAATAACAAAATAGCGTTAATTGTTACTAACTGACACTACAGAACAATTTAGCCACAGATAAACAGGATAAACACAGATAGTGAGTTATAATCTGTGTTTATTTTTGTCCATCCGTGGTAAAATAAAATAATAAGTTAAATATAGCGTCAGTTGTTGCCAATTGACTCCATAGAACACTTTAACCCGCAGATAAACAGGATAAGCACAGATAATATTTGATCTGTGTTTATCTGTGTCCATCCGTGGTAAAAAAACAATACGTTAATACAGCGTCAATTGTTGCCAACTGGCGCCACAAAACACTTTAACCACAGATAAAAAGGATAAGCACAGATAATATTTGATCTGTGCTTATCTGTGTCCATCCGTGGTAAAACAAAATAATACGTTAAATACAACGTCAATTGTTAACAACTGACACCACAAAATTATTTCGCCATGATGCTAATTGCATATCCTCCGCCTGGAGCACAGTATTGCGTGAACTTTGTTTTATTGGTTACTTCCATTTTACGAATGGTATAGGCCTTCAGGATTGGTTTCATAATTTGCATCTTTTGCATCAGCATAAATGGTTGCGGTATATTTTTTACCGGGATCTAAAAAGCTGAAATCAATTTTAGAGGTACGTGCCTCTTCATCATTGGTACGACCTACAAACCAATTGTTTTTGCCTTTTGCTTTACGTGCGAAAGTAATATAATCACCTGGTTCGGCTTCCAAAACTTTGGTATCGTCCCAATCTACAGCAACATCTTTAATAAACTGGAAAGCATCCATGTACTTGTTATAGGTTTCGGGTAAATCGGCAGCCATTTGCAGCGGACTGTACATGGTTACGTAAAGGGCGAGCTGACGGGCGAGTGTACTGTGTACAAATGAGGTGTTTTCGGGATTGTAAGCACTTACTTTGGTTTCGAAAATACCCGGGGTATAATCCATCGGTCCACCAATTAAACGGGTAAAGGGTAAAATAGTGGTATGATCGGCATTGTTACCGCCAAAAGCTTCATACTCTGTACCTCTTGCTGATTCATTTCCGATCAGATTTGGATAAGTACGCGCCAAACCGGTTGGCCTAACCGCCTCGTGTGCATTTACCATAATTTTATATTCGGCCGCTTTCTGAATTGCGTACAGGTAATGGTTATTTAACCACTGGCCATAATGGTGCTCTCCCCTGGGGATCATATTGCCAACATAACCGCTTTTTACGGCATCATAACCATTGGCTTTCATAAACTTATAAGCAGTATCTAAATGGCGTTCATAATTACGTACCGACGATGAGGTTTCGTGGTGCATAATCATTTTAATGCCCTTACTGGCTGCATAACGGTGTAGCTCTTTTTACATCAAAATCAGGATATGGCGTTACAAAATCAAATACATAATCTTTTGTTTTACCAAACCAATCTTCCCAGCCTTCGTTCCAGCCTTCAACCAAAACGGCATCTAAACCATTTTTGGCGGCAAAATCTATATATTCTTTTACGTGTGCGGTATTTGCAGCATGTTTTCCGTTGGGTTTGGTTTTCGAATAATCGGTTACACCTAACTGTACACTGGTTAAATCATTATAAGCCCAGGTACTTTTACCTGTAATCATTTCCCACCATACACCAACATATTTTGTTGGTTTTATCCATGATACATCTTTAAATTTAGTTGGCTCGTTAAGGTTATAAGTGAGTTTTGAAGTTAAAATATCGGCAGCTTTATCGCTTACAATAATGGTGCGCCAAGGCGACAAACATGGTGCCTGCATATATCCTTTATCACCAATAGCATCAGGTGTTAACCACGATTCTAAAACCATGTTCTTGTCATCCAGATTTAGCGACATTAAAGAATAATTGATCAAAGCGGCTTCATGGATATTGATGTATAAACCATCTTTACTCTTCATCATTAAAGGTGTTTGTAAACCTGTTGGTGAAAAAGTGGTTTGCGATGCATTTGGCGTTACAGCGGCTTTCATTTTAGCACGAACTTCTGATAGATTTGAAGTTACCGTACTATATTCCTGCGTATCGTAATCGCCCGGAAGCCAAAATGCTTTATGATCGCCAGCCAGGGCAAACTGGGTTTTTTCTTCTTTGATTATAAAATAATCGAGGTTTTTCTGCTCAGGAAATTCATACCTAAAGCCTAAACCATCATTAAATAACCGCAAACGCACAATAATATAACGGTTGCTTTCTTTTTGTGTTAGCGTTACGGCCAGCTCGTTGTAATGGTTTACAATTTCTTTTACCTCACCCCAAACCGGTTTCCAGGTTTCGTTAAAGGTGCTTGTTTTGGTATCGGTAATGGTAAAACCGTTCATTAGAGATTTGCCATCTTTAAGCTCCAGACCAAGTTTACTGGTTTTAATAACGTCTTTGCCTTTATACTTTAAACTGTAGGTAGGTACCCCTCCTTCTGCCAATGCAAAGTGAGCTATCAAATTACCATCCGGCGACTTAAAATCTTTTTCGGGAACGTTCCCGAAACTATTCCCAAAAAAAATTAAGGTGCAGAGGATAGTAAGAATCCCTGAGCGGTTAAAAGATTGATTAGAATTTTTATTCATTTTATTATTTATTTATTGTTATTCAATTCAGGTTTTATTCAACCTGAAAATTATTTAAAGTTATTAATTTCTTCCTGATAATGTTATCGAACAGTACCGAATGAATGGTAATTCAAATCGTGAAACACTCAAATCGTATCTCAAAAGAGATTTAATCATTTTAATAGATCCTTACCAAATCTTGCCGCAGACTATCCGGTTATAATTTCATCTCATTTAAATCAATCTAGTATCTATCAAATTAACTTAAGTATTCTTCTTATCAATTTCATCCGCGTTAAGGATTGTAAGGGTTCAGTACCGATTCTTCATCGGTACCAGAGCGCAGCGCAGCCCTGAAAAGCCTGACCCTTTCCCGTTTTTCACGGGATTGGGTAACGCCCAGATCAGTTTTCAGTTGACAGTTTTCGGTTGACAGTTTTCAGCTGGCAGTTTTCAGTTGACAGTTTTCAGTTGGAAATTGCCAGTTCTAATGTTTCTTATCAATAGTTCCTGAAACAAGTTCAGGATGACGATCTGCTATAAAAACTAGCCCCGGACGATGATCAGTTATAACAATATAGACAAAACGACCAACAATATCATTTAACCAGAAAACAATCCGATAGAAAATTAAGCCCGGATGATGATTCAATATATTTGAGCCATAATGAAGGTCCGATTTAAAAGCGAAACAGAGTCACGGTTTTCTCTCTTATTCTAAAAGCAAAGTATCGTCATCATCATCAGTCAAACTCAGTTGCACACTATCACTCCCGGCAATACCTTCTATCGAACCCCGGATATGCGTTGCATTTAACAGCACTTTCTCCAACTGTTTTTCCCGCGCTTTCCATAACCGTTCCATTGCATCACGCTCGCGCTGGATGGAAAGCTTCATGCTCATAAAACCTTCTCTAATTGCTTTCCATTGCTCCGAAAATTCGGCTCCCATCAGGTAATCGTATAACATATGCATTTTCTCACCGCGGTTTTCCTGCGATTTCACTGCACCTGCCAGTCGCAAAATCCCTTCACGTAAAACATAGGCCACGGCATTTACTTCTTCGAAAGAACAGATCCAAACGCCATCGCGTTGCCCAAAACAATCCATACCTTTAGGGTAACACTAACTTACAATTACGGCCACATCAATACCCATGCTGCGCATGTCTTTCTTCAGTTTCTCGATCCAGTCGCCACCAAAATCTTTGGTACGTTTGCTTTCATAAATAATTTTGCCGCATTCCTGTCCAAACTGGTTGCGCACCACCTGCACGCAATCTGCTCCCCTAACTCCTTTACCAACTTCTTCTATTAAATCGAAAGGATAATTGGTACGGAGCAATTCTTCTAAAATAAGCTCCTGCACTTCGCCCTGCAATTGCATACTGCCCTGCTCGGCTTTCCGTTTCATTTCTTCTGCCAGTTTTTTCTGGTCATCGAGCTGTTTCTCCAGCTCCTTTAAACGCAACTGATGTTCGGTATCTTTAATGCTGTTTTTTTCTGCTTCCTGCTTACGGATCTGCTCTACCAGCTCGTTACGCTGCTCTTGCATTTTACGCTGAAAGGCAAGCTCCATTTCTTCTTCTTTAACTTTAAGGCTTTCCTCGCGACGTAAAAACTCCAGTTCTTTTTCGCGTGCAAGCCTTAATTTTCGGCATTATCTTTTGCATTGCCCTCGAGCATCTGCAGCTTGGTTTCGAAATCTGCAGAAATACTTTTGCGCAGGTTTTCTTCCAGGTTATCTTTGAGCTTGGCCTTTTCTTCTGCAAGTTTAGCATCAAATGCTTTTACCTGCTGTTGTTTTTCTGATTCGAAAATCTGCAGTTTACGTTGATATTCTTCATCTTTCTGCCTTGCATAAGCAGCCGCTTTTTCTCGTAACTCTTTTTTATAATCTTCGGCCATGGCTTCTTCCATCGGAAAAACATGTGCACAGTTGGGGCATTTTATTTCGGTAGGCATTGATTATTGTTTTAACCACGGGTGCAAAGTACACCGAGGCATTTTTATTGGTAAAGATATTAAAGCTTTTTATCATTGTAAAAACGAGTTTTACACCTTTACCTTTAAAGTACTTTCGACCTGATTTCATGCCCGGCCGCCAGGATTTTACTTACCGGGCATTTCGAAGCGATATCTTCCAACCTGATTTTTTGCTCCTCAGTGAGTACTCCTGTACAAGTAATTTCTTCGAAAAATACTGTTTCACCATTTTCGGTATCAATATTTACCTCTACTTCTATTTTATCAATCGGCCACTCTTTTCTATCGGCATACATTCTTAAGGTAATGGCTACACACGATGCTAAAGAGGCCATTAACAATCCTTTGGGAGCAAAACCCTTGTGTGTTCCACCGAGTTCGAAGGGCTCATCTACGATAATATCGTGCGAACCATTGCTTACCGAACAGGCATAATGTTCTTTATTTATTGTTGCTTTTACCATTATTATTCATTTTAGAATTTCAAATATGTGCATTAACTTTAAACTTAAGTAAAACTCCGGTCTTTTTTTAAAAATGATGGGTAAAGCACTTCTTCTTTCTTTAAAACCAAATGCATTTCTTTTCCAAATCAAAAAACCTCAAAACATTATAAGCCAGCATTTGTTGCTTTTAAAAATGCTACGTTATGAAATACAGAAAGTTAATCGGAAAATATTTAAAGCACGAATCGGATAACAGTGCAAAAATAGCGCTTGCCCTTGTGGCTGGTTTAGCTGCGGGTGCGGTAATCAGTATTTTATTTGCCCCTGATAGTGGTGCAGGTACACGCGGAAAAATTGCAGGTGGTGCCAAAAACCTAAGGTATGGTTTTCAAGATAAGTACAATCTTTTGAAAGAGAAAGTTTTTGGTGTTGAAGCAATTGAAGAAGATATTGTTGAACATGAAGTGCCTCACTTTAAACATACGGTTGCCAAGAAACGCAAATCGGATGTGAAAGAAATTCTGGAAAACGCGCATGAAAATGGTCAGGTGCAAGAAGGACAAGGATAAAAATTAAAGTTTATAATAGAAATTCGTCGTTTCGGTTGCATTGCATTCGAAATGACGAATTTTCGCTGCATTCGCATCACTAGCTCTTAAACAATTTCTTAGTTTTACAGGATAATGTCCATTTATGATTTTTATCCTCTCGAAGATTTTACTGTTTCTGATTAAACCAATAGTATGGGTTTTTGTACTCTTAATTTGCGCAACCGCAGCAAGGAATCCTAAAAAAGGGAAGCAGTATTTAATTTTCGGATTGGTGCTGGCTGCTTTTTTTTCAAATGCCTTTATTGGGGGCGTAGTGATGAATGCCTATGAAGCGGGCTACCCGAAAGTACAAAAATATGATGTAGGTATTGTACTTGGTGGCTTTTCTGGCTTAAATAAACGGAATAATGAAATTTCTTTTGGCTCAGCAAGCGATCGTTTATTCCAGGCAATTGCGCTTTATAAAAAGGGGCAGATTAAACAGATTCTTTTAAGCAGCGGAAGTGCGAACCTGATGAATAATAAAGTTAAAGAGGCTGATTTAGCCATTAAATACCTGAAACTGATTGGCATTCCGGATGCTGCAATAATTGTAGAAAACCAAAGCAGAAACACGGTTGAAAACGCTAAATACAGTATAGCGCTTATTAACAACAACAACCCACAGGCAAAGATTTTGGTAATTACGAGTGCCTGGCACATACCAAGGGCGAAATTGATTTTCGACAAACAAACCAAAAATAAAATTGAATACTACCCTACCAATTTTTTGGGAGAAACTGAATTTGCATGGGCTGATTGCATTATACCAAACGCGGGTACACTAGGCATGTGGGAACTGCTATTTAAAGAATGGATCGGACTGGCTGTAGACCGCTTCAGAGCCTAGATGAATGATAGCTTGATTGATGAAATCGGTTAACTTTTTAATTGCTCAAAGCAACAGTTAAGCAATTAAAAAGTTTAAATTATTAACCAAAAACTAGCTTTCAATCGCTTTCCAAAGCATATCTTTCAATTCAAGAATATTCTTTTCTGCTACTGATGAGATAAAAATAGATGGAATCTTTGGCAGGTCCTGTTTCATTTCTTCCATTAATTCATCATCAAGCATGTCTGATTTCGTAATGGCTAAAACATGTGGTTTTTGCATTAACTCCGGATTGTAAGATTCGAGCTCGCTTTTTAAAATTTCATATTCTTCTTTAATGCTTCTGCTTGTATCTGCCGGAACCATAAATAAAAGCACAGAGTTGCGTTCGATATGACGCAAGAAACGATAACCTAATCCTTTACCTTTTGATGCCCCTTCGATAATGCCCGGAATATCGGCCATTACAAAAGATTTGCCACCACGGTAACTTACAATACCCAGGTTAGGTACGATTGTAGTAAAAGGATAATCGGCAATTTCGGGTTTGGCTGCAGAAACAACAGAAAGCAAAGTAAGATTTACCTGCATTGGGAAAACCAACCAAGCCTACATCAGCCAGTACTTTTAATTCTAAAATATTCCAAACTTCTTTTCCCTGTTCTCCTGGTTGTGCAAAACGTGGAGTTTGTTGAACTGAATTTTTAAAGTGTGCGTTACCTAAACCACCACGGCCACCAGCTGTTAAAATTTTGGTTTCGCCATCTTTGGTAATTTCAAATAGTACTTCGCCGGTTTCTGCATCTTTGGCAATGGTACCTAGCGGTACTTCAAGAATTTCATCAGTGCCCTGCTTACCAAATTTATGAGAACTGCCACCTGCACCACCATCTTCTGCAATAATGTGCTTGCGGTATTTAAGGTGCAACAATGTCCAGATGTGGATACTTCCTTTAACAATAATGTGGCCACCACGACCGCCATCACCACCATCAGGACCGCCCATTGATGTTAAAATATCACGATGTAAATGTGCCGAACCTGCACCGCCTTTACCAGAACGGCAACAAATTTTTACATAATCTACGAAATTCGAACCCTGTGACATATTTAAATATTGAAATGTTAATCATGGAACATTGTTAATACAAGCTCCTTTAAAATTAAAGAGTTATAACGTTTTAACATTATAACTCTTTGTATGTTTTTTGAAATATTGAATCAGGATTGGTTAAATCCCTTTCTATAATCCTATTGTTTTATAATATAAATCGATAATTATACCTTGTACTGATCAATTACAGCACAAAGATCGTTATATACCGTATCAATTTCGCCAATACCGTTTACTTTATTCAACTTTCCTTGCTCCTCATAATAAGGCAAAACGTGGATGGTTTTATCAAAGTATTCTGAAATCCGCTTTTTTAGTTTTTCAGCGTCATCATCTGGTCTGCCACTCGTTTTATGGCGCTCAGCAATACGTTTTGTCAACTCATCCTGATCTACATCCAAAGCAATTACACCAGCAATTTTGCTGCCTTTACGCTCTAAAAATAAATCAAGCTCTGCTGCTTGTGGAACGGTACGTGGAAATCCATCAAACACAAATCCTTTGGCATCCGGATTTTTATCTACCTCTTCTTCAAGCATGGCAATTGTAATGGCATCAGGAACCAATTCTCCATCAGCTAACAATTGACTAACTTTTTTTCCTAATTCGGTTTCTCCTTTAACGTGTGCTCTAAAAAGATCGCCTGTTGAAACGTGTACCAGCTGATATTTTGCAATCAGTTTTTCAGATTGGGTGCCTTTACCCGCCCCTGGAGGGCCAAAGAGAACTAAATTAAGCATTCAAGTTGTTTAGGTTGTCTTTAAAATTAAAAAAGCCTTATTCCTATGGCTCTATCAAAAGTAAATACAAATTACTGGATCTAAAAGATTAGTTAAATTGTTTACTTTCAAGGCTGCAAATATATAATTATTAATTTAGAAGCCATTTAAAATTAAGAATTTATTTAAAAAAGAGCTATTTTAATGACATTTATCTTAATCAACAAAGAATCTTATGCTATATTTATATTTCACATCATATTCTTCCAATAACTGGGGCATTTTGCCAAATAATTCCGATCGCATTTAATCAAATTTGATTAAACCTTTTAGCAAACGAATAGCTGAAATAGTTCAGGATTTTCTAAGCTCATTAACTCACACTGTATTTATTAATTAAACTATATTTATAATGGGTTTTACACGATAAAGCGTTAAATTCACAGTTCGCAAAACAACCTTGTAACCAAACAATGAATGCTATTTCTACCAAATCTTTTTCAGCAAATAATATAACCTATTTACCGCCCTCAAAACCGATTGTAGTTATCTGCATGGATGGCTCGGCCGACGAGTACCTTGATACCACACTGGTTCACGACCGGATGCCAAACCTAAAAAAAATGATACTACAGGGATACAGAGGTATGGTACGCGGTGCATTGCCTTCTTTTACCAATGTAAATAATTCGTCTATCGTAACAGGGGTGAGTCCGGCAGTACATGGTATTTGTGGCAACTTTTTTTACGATGCCGAAAAAGATGAGGAGGTAATGATGAATGCTTCCAATTACCTGAGGGCCGAAACATTATTGGCAGCAGCAGCGCACGCTGGCAGAAAAGTAGCAGTTGTTACGGCAAAAGAAAAACTACGTGATATCCTTTCACATCAGTTAAATGGCATTGCTTTTTCGGCTGAAAAGGCTGCACAAGCAAATTTGCAAACCCATGGTATTGAGAATGTAGAAGAACTCATTGGGCAAAAAGCTCCCCTTATTTATAGTGCAGAGGCGAGTTTATTTGTATTAAGAGCAGGTGTAGCCTTGTTGGAAAAAGGCATGGCTGATTTTTTATATTTATCGCTTACCGATTATATGCAACATACTTATGCACCTGATACGGAAGAATCGCTTGCTTTTTACGAAGAACAGGATATTGAACTGGGAAAAATGCTGCAATTAGGAGCTGTTATTGGTGCAACGGCCGATCATGGCATGAATGCAAAAATAAAAACTGATGGAACACCAAATGTTTTGTTTATCGAAACCATGCTTAATGAGAAATTTGGTGGTGGATTTAGGGTAATCTGCCCCATTACTGATCCTTATGTTAAACACCATGGAGCCTTGGGTTCTTATGTGTTGGTTTATGTGGATGATGCCGCTAAAATTGAAGTGGTAAAAAACTGGTTGAGGCAGCAAATTGGCATTACTGAAGTGTATGATAAGGAAACAGGTTGCCGCATACTGGAACAACCGGCCGATCGCACCGGAGATCTATTTGTACTGTCTGCCCGTGATGTTGTTATCGGAAAAACAGCCGCTCATCATGATTTAAAGGCATTAGACGGCACCTTACGCTCGCACGGTGGCCGATATGAAGAAATGGTACCCATGATAATTTCAGAACCCTTAAATGCTATTTATAAGTTAAAAGCACAGGGTGATCCACGCAATTTTGATATTTTTGATTTTACAGTTAATGGCACGCATTAAACACTTAAATCATATGGCTTTTTTGAATGCTAGCTTTTAATAACACAAATTCGTAGCTATCCTGTGGAATAGTTCGCCTGAGTAATTTCAATTTTTCCGGTACAAATCTAAACCTGATTTTTCCGTAGAGATCCTGATAAACACCAACCTGCTCACTAATTTCCCTTACCATACATTCGTACTTCTGATAAGTAGTAATTAAATCTGCTTTAAGATTCCTGATTTGGTCGCAACCCTCAGGGTCATTACCAACCATGCCTTCCAGCTCTTCCAATTGCTCAAGCAATCCGATCATGTTTGTTACCGTTGCCCTGTTAATCCCTTTTACACTCATATTCTATTTAAAAAAATGCTTTGAACCATACCGACAGCCAAAATTTACTGCCGGTTTTTAATTTAACCTGTGTAATCGCCTTTACTAGGCCAAAACTTGCTCTACTTTTGTCTTTTCTCCCATTCTGGAAACAAAAAATGCTATCGAAGCTGATGATACACAGGCAATTGCCGTAACAATAAAAATATTGTTGCTATCGCCGGTAATATCAATCACGTAACCTAAAAAAGGTTCGCCAATGGCCGCAAAAAGATAACCACACATATTCATAATTCCCACTCCTGTACCAGTTAACTTACTGCCCAACATATCAGGACTTAATGGCCAATAGCAAGCCTGCGGACCGTATACAAAGAAACCTGTAAGCAACATCAGCAAACCACTTAATGCAATTTGTTGTGTTGGCACAATAAAAATGAGAATTGATAGCACGGCACTTACCGACATGCCCACAATGATGGCCTTTAGTCGGTTTCCTTTAAACATGGTATCGGACAAAACGCCAAAACAAAGTGCACCAATGGCCATCCCAACCGGCAGCAGAAAAGTAACCCAGATATTGCCTGGATTTTCTTTCCATTCTTTACCCAGAAAATGTACAGGAACCCAAAATATAAGGCCATAACGGGCCATACTTTCGAAACCAAAAGACAAAGAAGTGAGAAGAAACTTTTTATTTTTAAAAGCTTCCTTATATCGATCCAACCAAGCAGTTTCCTGAGCATCAACTTGTGCATTTCCTGTGTTTTCATTCTCATCCGGTTTATCTTTCGCTACAATTAAAAGTATGGTAGCCGTAATCAATAAAAGTAAAACAGGCAAACGGAACAACATCCGCCATTCTATTCCCTGCTGTAATAACACGATCGAAATCAGGTAAGTAACTGCCGAAGATAATCCAGCCGCCATGGTATAAAAACCAAAAGCTTTACCACGTTCGTGTTCATCCCACCAGTTATTAATCAGTTTTGCACCCGGTGCCCAGGCCATAGATTGAAAGAAACCATTTAGCCCCCAAAGGATCATAATTAAGGTAGCCGTGTTGGAAAAACTGATAGCAATATTTGTCAGAATTGATAAATAGGCACCTGTTGCGATCATCAGTTTCGGGCTTAATTTATCGGCAAGGTTTCCGTTGATAAACTGGCCTATTGCATAACCGATTAACATACAAAAGCTAATCCAGCCAATGGTGCTGTAAGGAATATGCAATTCTGCAACCATACCTTTTATTGCCCAGCCGAAATTGTGCCTTCCAGTATAAAAGAAGAGGTAACACAACATGGTTACCAGGAGCATCTCGCCACTTTAAAGTATTTGAGCTACTGTTCATTACCGCCTTTTTTAGCAATATTTATCCCAACACGAATAGGTTTATTCGCAACTGCATAATTAAATGCAGCTTCGGCCTCAGCGAGCACAAACTCCGCTGAAACCAATGCTTCGAAAGGAAATTTTGAATAATTATTTTCTATAAATTTAACTGCTGCTGTAAAATCTTCATGGTTATAATTGTGCAACCCTTTGATGGTGATCAGGTTGCGAACAATTTGTTCGGCATTTACCTTTACTTCACGGGCTTTAAATACAGCTCCGATCCAGAACTGCTCGTGCCGCCAACTGTAAGTGTAGAAAGTCCGGCTTCCATTGCATCTGGCGAGCCACTCATATCGAAAACTACATCAATATTATTGGGAAGCTGAGGATTTTCGTTTAATAAGTATTGGTTGCCAGCCCCAAATGATTGCGCCAGCTGTAAGCGTTCTGCATTTACATCGGCAACGAGTACCTCTTCCTGCCCCATCAGCACTGCACATTGCCGCAGCTACTAGACCTAGTAAACCCACTCCGGAGATTAACACTTTTTTTCCTTTTAAACTTCCTGATAATCGTACCGCACCGGCAACCGTAGCAACTGCACAATTAATGGTAGCTGCCACCTTTAACGGAATTTCTTTACTGATTTTAAGTACTGTGGTACCATTTTTTAATACACAGTGTGTAGAAAGTCCGCCGTGAAGGGCATCAGTATCAGTTATGGTAGCATGGCCATATTTAAAAAGCCCATCTGATTTTTGTGGCATGCCTGCCCTCGCCCTGTCCGAATCGGTATTGGAAGCAAATACTGCTCCAGGTAACCCGGTCACCGATTTTGAGCTGGTTTCCTAAATAATCTATTTGGGCATGCTCAGGATGAAAACCTACAATTTCGCCAACAATTTCGTGGCCCAGTACCGTGGGCACGGCTTCGGTTCGTAATCCACAGAAAGTATGCAGATCACTCCCACAAATGGTTGTGTAAAGATTCTCGACAAGAATTTCACCAGGTTTCAATTCAGGAATAGCCGTTTTCATTTCTTCAAGGTGGTTTCCTGATCCATTGAAGGCAATGAGAGTTTGCATTTTTCATATTTATTTATCTATTGATCAATTTGGTTATCGTGGCCTCACATTTTTGTGTATTGCCAAGAATTGGCAAATAAACGTTTTTAATGTTTAGCAAAAGTAAACAAATGTTAATGTAAATGTTAACAATTACTAAACATTTGTTTAGTAACTTTTCAGGTATTATATTTGGCCACTGAGTTTAAAAAATTAATTTACCTTAAAGATAAAAAGCACAATGCATACTGAAATTAAAATGGTCGTATTTGATATGGCTGGCACAACAATAAACGAAAATAACCTGGTATACAAAACTTTAATGAATGCTATAAATGCGGCTGGTTTTAATTACAGTCTCGATCAGGTACTCGCTGTAGCCGCCGGAAAAGAAAAAAGAGAAGCCATTAGGTCTGTATTAAGAACTTACGAAGGTAATTTTGAAGAAAGTGTTGTAGGAGACATTTATGATGAGTTTATCGGAAAATTAAAACTCGCTTACGAAAAGGAAGATATTTCAGGACAACCGGGTGCGATTGAACTTTTTAAAAAACTTCGTGAAAAAGAAATTATTTCAGTGCTGAATACAGGTTACGACCGATCTACTGCAACAGCTATTCTGGATAAAATTGGCTGGAAAGCGGGCGTTGATTTTGATACCCTGATTACAGCATCAGATGTTAGCCAAAACAGACCTGAACCGGATATGATTTTATTGGCCATGAAACAACATGGAATAAATGATGGAAAACTTGTGGTTAAAGTTGGCGATTCGAATATTGATATAGAAGAAGGCCAAAATGCAGGTTGCGGATTAAGTATTGGCATTACCACAGGTGCACATACACAAGAACAATTGGAAGAAGCAAATCCAGATGCTGTGATTAACGAGCTAAAGGAAGTTTTAAGCATTATATCTGGAGCCCCGGCAAACGCATAAGCGCTCAATTAAATACCCAATGATTAACATCAAAATGTTGGCGTGGAAACACGTCAGCATTTTTTTTGCTTTTAATTATGTTTTTAGCTTAAATTATGTCGCTTTACCTATTTTCTGGAAGCTTCTTTTATAATTAAGGTAGCTACCATCAGCATAACGCAATGGCAACTACCATAAAAATGAATTTCAAGTGTATCAAACTTATTTTTTCCCTACACCAATAATTCTTCTTTTGCGTATAATAGGAACAATCTCTTTGCCGACAAGCAACCCCGTTTCATCCTTAAAATTCAGTTCTTTTGGAGATGGGCCAACCCATTTGCTTTTTCTGCCTTCGATGATAATGCTTGCCGATGAGGGATCAATTGTTAAGGTAGTAAAAAGCGAATCCTCGTAAGGGCAGGTGCTGGCTATCCATTGATGGCTTTGATGAATTTCTTCAGGATAGCTATTGTGTTTGTATTTGCTTCCCACCCAAAAGTAAGAGGCTGAATTAATGTGAAGATAATTGACATTTTTAATCAACAACTGGCAATCGATATGGGTATGACCATTTATAGCCAATAGAATTTTATCACCAGCCGAACTGAGTATTTCCTGTATTTCTTCGGCATTATCTACCGCCAAAGCACCTGCAAGCGGTTGGTGGCTTACAATAATAATGGGTTTATTGATCTCCTTTAATTGTTGCTGCAACCAATTTTTTTGCTCATCATTTATAAATGATGGGTATCCTCCCTTATGTTTTGGCGATCCTTTATCATTCCCGTCCAACACAATAAAACATACCCCATTAATTTCTTTTGTATAATACCTGGCTGGCATTTTGTAATAGCTGATGCACTGTGCTTTGGTATGGCCTGAATCTGTATCATGATTGCCAATTACATGCAATGCCTAGGGTGGGCACCATTAAAGCGATCTATCAGTTCCTTATTTTTTTCGTTTGGATAGGCAAAATCACCCATTTGAAGAATCAGATCGGGATCAATATTTTTACAGTGGGTTAAAAAAGCATTTAACCGTTCGCTGCCGTTATGAATTACATCTTGATGTAAATCGGTAATTACACCAACTATAATCGGTTTTGCTTTCGGCGAAAACATGGCCAGAGAGCAGTATCAGGAATCTGCAGAACAATCCCTGTGGCAAACATCCCGCTGATAAATTCTCTTCTGTTTAAGTTTTTCATTGCTAACAATATTTGTGTTAAATAATTTGATCCGGCTAACTGGAATTTGCGGTAAAATCAGGATAATTGTTTCTATTTTATGTAATAAAAATGCCAAGCAGAAATTGTTTCCACTTGGCATTGGGTTTTAATTAACTTACGGTGCCACTGAAATTAAAATTTTCCAGTCACGATCAGTTCCATCAGCCGAATGGAGCCGATAAGTAAAATCGCCTTTAGAAAAATCAGCAATTATGCCGGCAGTTGGCGCACCATTTATAGGCTCAATTGATTTTGCAAAATGAGAAAATCTAATGCCAACCTTAGTTAGGTCTGTCCCCTTTACAACAACAATTCTAACCGTAGCCTGGCTTTTATCAATAACATTTGAGGCGGTAGTTATACCTGTTATCTGATAACCGGTAACCGTTTCTCCGTAGCCCAACTGGTTTTTAACCTCATCATACCTGAACAATTGCACGTTTGTTATCACCGCATTATCTCCCCACTTGGTATCATCCAATTCTACCCTGGGTTTTACAAACAAGACGATAAAACAACAATGCCCATCAACATCAAACCATATAATATATTTTTATGTTTCATTTTTTAATAGTTTAGTAAATATCAATAATGAATTAATTCCAACCTGGATTTTGACTCAGCACAGCATTGTTTGCCTGATAAAGCTTTATTTGCTGTAGCGGGATGGCACTTAGATAATCTCTTCCTGACTCGATGAATAATCCTCGTCCGCCAACCTTAAAATCAGGCACTTTAAAGTAAGGATTCATTCTTCCGCTGGTAAACTTATCTACATTGTTACCGATAACCAAGCTAAATTCGTTAAGGATATAACCATCTTTTCTGATCTGGCTATATAATGTTGGGTCTGATCCTTTATCTATAACGACTTGAGCAGGTGTACGGTTAAAATAATCTAAAAACTCCTGTAATGAAGCTCCTTTTGGCTGATAACCATTAATTACCTTTTCGTATACGGCCCATCGCTTTATGTCATCGAGCCTAAAACCTTCAAGCGCAAACTCTACAGTTCGCTCTCTTCTGATATTCATTTAAAACAGGTGTTCCGGTAGGATCAAATCCTAAATCCTCGCGATATGCTCCAGGAGTAATGGTATTCATATTTAATGGTACCATACCAACACGGCTCCTAATCAGGTTAACAGTTTTATCGATGTCTGTTTGATTAATTGTTCCTAATATGGCTTTGGCTTCAGCTAATGACAGCAAACCTTCTTCATAGCGCATCAGGATATCATCTGTTTCACCTCTAGTAGACTCTTGTGCCAAAACTGCACCCTTGTAATTACGATATCCGGTTGAAGTAAAACCTAACGAACTATATGGAGGCTGCGAAGCAATAATCGGATACCTGAATGAAACGCCATCGCTACCGCGGCCTGGCAATTGATTAAGCGGACCACGATCTGGAGTCCACACGGTTTGTTTAAACCGGGGATCTAAATTATCACCAAGCTGATTTAGTGTACTTGTATAATTAGGGGAGAGATACTTGTGGTGTTCCATCCTTATTTAAGTAGATATCAACCAGGTGATCGGTAATAGAAGGACCGGAATCCATAATCTTAGTGAAGAAATTATGGCTTGTAGCCAGCAAAGCCGCATCATATACTTTATAAAGGAAAACACCGTCGAGGTTTGCAGCATTTCTTTGTGCAAAAAGCTGATTGTATGACATTGTTTTATCACCTGTTGTAAATATTTTGGCACCGTTCCTTGCCATGAGTTGCAAAACTGTAGGTTCTACCATTTCTAAAAACTCAACCCCATTTTTACCGGCTAAGGCATAAGCACTGCTTTTTTTACCATGGTAATATTCCCATGTGCCTTCGTATAATGCAACCCTTGCCTTTAATATTAATGCAGATTCTTTATTTAATCTTCCTGCAATAGCCGCCTGGCCTTCTCCTTTCCAGTTTAGCTTAGCAATAGCTAAATCCAAATCTGCAATAATCTGTTTAGCTACCTCATATCTCGAAGCTCTTGGCTTAAATAATTTGTCCAAATCATTTTCACTTAAGGATTCTGTAATTATAGGCACGCCGCCAAAGTTTTTGAGCAAGCTAAAATAATCCCACGCTCTAAAAAAGTATCCTTCACCAATGTAATGGTTGGCAGCATCTGTTTTTTCGGCTTTAAGGTTAGCATTCTGGAGGAAATAGTTATCTGATCGGATACTTGCATAACTTCCAGACCAAGCTGCACTTGCATCTGGTGCTACTGAAACAGCATCCCACCTGTACAAACTAGCTGTAGCTGTGGTTTGTACAATCATCATGTCAGAATTGGCATCCAGCCCTAGATTGCTATTGCCTCCTGTAGGTGTACCTGTACCGTTTATTCCACTATATTGTGGTGCAAGTCGACCGTAAAATCCATTAACAAAAATTTGCAGTTGTGTTGCAGTTTTAAAAAAATCACTTGGATTTACCGAATCCAAAGGTGTTTTTTCCAAAAAATCTTTCT
The DNA here is from genome assembly GCF_979252805.1 of Pedobacter sp. AC402. Lineage (NCBI taxonomy): Bacteria > Pseudomonadati > Bacteroidota > Sphingobacteriia > Sphingobacteriales > Sphingobacteriaceae > Pedobacter > Pedobacter sp. AC402. The sequence goes on from NZ_CEEDAI010000001.1 coordinate 388,804, forward strand.
TGCAGGCCACAAAGCACATCATTATAAAGAGGGTAAATATGAGTTTGCTTGATTTACTAATGTAAGCTTTCATCTCGATTTTATTTATGTATGAAGTGATAGATTAGTTATAGGTTTATGTTTAATCCCATTGAATAATAGCGCAATGGCGGGTAACCATTTACACCATTCCTTAAGAGTTCAGGATCGTATTTAATAAAGGATTTATTATAGATAAAGCCTAAATTTTCGCCACTAAAATAAATGTTAACCTTTTTCAATTTAACCTTGCTTACCCATTTTTGTGGTAAATCGTAAGCAAGCGTAATATTCCTGATTCTTAAATTGGCCAGGTTTAACGAATATTTATTTGTTGGCAAACCTCTGCCTGTATTAAATGCCGGAAAAAAAGCATTGGTGTTACCAGGGCTCCAATAACCTAAATCAGTACTTTCTTTAAATGCAGGCGTATAGAAATAAGCCAGGTCACTACCTGCTCTTGTACCCCAAACCCATTCAGTATCATTGTAAACCCGCCATTGCATTACCCCTTCCAACACTGCAGAAAAAGTAATGTTATTCCAGGAAACAGTTGGGAGTATAGAATAACTTTTACGCGGGTAATTAAAACCGCCATTAACTAAATCGCCCCTGCTGTACCAAAAGCCACCGTTACCAGAATTAATGTAACCATCGCCATTAACATCATTATACATAATGTATCCTGGATAGTTATAAGTTCCGTTCAATGTTCCTGTTTTGAGGTCGGCAGCGTTCCGAGCAATGCCCTTTACGTCGTACACAAAGTTTTGTCCGAATTGCTGGCCGGGTGTCCAAATATTACTTACCCCTGTTTTGTTTGAATTATATTGTTTAACATAGCCGATATAATCGCTCATATTAAACTTAATCGAATAGTTTAAAGGTTTACCTGCTGCCTTAAACTGATCGGCCCAACCTACTGTAAGCTCCCAACCACGGGTTTCGGAAACCGCATTGTTTTTCTGTGGTGGATTCAGTACGGAACACCTGTGCGAAGTGGATCTACCAGGTCCGATTTTGATCTATTACTGTGCGTTGGTACCATTCGTAACGTTCAGGTGAACCTATTTTTTCAGGGCGGTAATATCCGACCCAAAGTTTAAAACTGTAGGTTTTGCCCAGGCGAGGTCTGAATTAACCAAGCCAGGTGTTGATGCAGCATTTCGAAGTACGCATTTCCTAAAAGCAGATTTCTATTTAAGGAAGTAGGTACAGTAGGTAAATACGTATAATATTCAGGAGTAATACCATCTGATTTATAAGTATTTCGAATCTCCGGATGTTGACCAGGAAACACAGGGCCTGAATTCTGAAAACAATATTTTTCAACGGCCAAAAGCTTCTCTTTCGCCGCGTTCCACGCTCCTGATATAGATGGAAATAAACCCCATCTGGATTTAGGTGCAAAAACGGGAGCTTGCATCTCTTCTACCGGCAAATTTGATCATGTATACTTTCTAGATAAGAATCATAGGTAAAATTACCCCGTTAAAAACCCGAAAGTACTCCACTCGTATATGTTATCGCTTGCTGCCGGGTTATTCGCCGCAGCACTAAGTGCTTGTTTTGCATCCTGAGCATATAAATCTGTTTTGCTCCCTGTTAGAGATTTAAAACCGGTTTTCTGCTGTTTGAACACCAAGATTGTGCAAGCAAAGTATGTTTTTGTGCAAAAGTATTGCTGTACTGGGCATTCAATCTAGCCCCATCTGGTACCCCAGCACGCCATTTGTTTTACTAATACTACTCAAATTTGCAGATCGGTTATTTTGAATTTTCGTACCATCCGGAAATTCCGTATACACTACTTTTGTAACTTTAGAATATTCAGAAAAGCTCTGTCTTCTTGAATAATCTGCGTTAATTTCAAAATGTTTAAATGGCTTTATGGTTGCGCCACCGCTAAGTACAATATCGTTTCTGGTGTTGTTAATAAGTCCACCATCACCTAAAATACCCGCTGCACCTAAGATCCATGAATATGCATTACCTGATGGAACTTTTAAGGGTGTAGCAAAATACTGTCGTCATACCGGCGAAAATAGCGTCATAATTGGCAACATCTGCTCCGTTACCTATATAGTTGGGGCCTTGGTTTGCCTGCCTGGCATAATTAATATCTGTTCTCAAATCTAACCAATCGGCAGCCTTGTATTTTAAGTTTGGTTTGAAAATTATAACGTGTATGTGTAATTAAGATCGCCTTTTAACAAGCCTTTTAGTATCATTATAGCCGAAACTAGAGCAGTAACTTACCTTATCTGTTCCACCGCTAAAATTTAAATTGTGCTGCTGACTGTAATCATACTTATTAAAATAGCTGTCGTATAGTTTTGTTGTAGCAAAAAATTGTTCTCTGTTCCAGCCTTTAAAACTGGCATCTCCCACTCGGAAACTGTCCGTTTTCAATATATTGCTGCGCTTTATCTCCAAATTGAGTTCTTATCGCATTAAATGAAGGATCGTTCCAATCCTGTTTTCAGCCAAGCCTCCATCCGTGCAATGGTAAGTGCATCAACGCCATCTGTACCTGTTCCGTTAGGTTGCCCGTTTCGCTGCGCAATGTTAATGTATCTTGCCCAATCTGGCGAATTCGGCTGCGTTGGAAAAAGCACCATCCTGCCAATTTTTGAATTGGTGGTATAATTAAACGACAGCTTTCCTTCTTTACCGCTTTTTGTGGTAATTGACAATACCCCATAAGGTGCTCTTGAACCATAGATAACCGTTGCAGCCCCATCTTTCAGAAAAGGAAATCGTTTCTACATCATTAGGATTAACATCCTGAATTGGCCTTTCAACTCCGTCAACCAATATTAATGGCGCACTTGTGTTGTTAATAGAGGTAAAGCCCCTAATGTTTATTGAGGGATTGGATTCAGGAGCACCGCTTGGCATTCTGATGTTCACTCCAGGTGCTAAACCAATTAATCCATCAGTTACTGTACGGATAGGCCTGTTTTCCAATACTTTGCCATCAATAGTTTGCACAGCATCAGTTAAACTGCTTTTTTTAGCCTTACCATAAGCAGTTACAACCACATCACTTAAGCTTTCTTGTGATGCTGTAAGTGTAACATTACCTTTTTTCACGTTACCTGCCACCACTTCTCTACTTTGGTAACCTATAAAAGAAATCACTAAAACAGATGTATTGTCTTTCACACTAATGGTAAATTCTCCATTACCATTGGTTTGGCTTACATTAGTAGTACCTTTTTCGGTTATGCTTGCTCCTGGTATTGGCTGGCCTTGCTCATCAACCACTTTACCTGTTATTTTTTCGGCCGTAAACTGAAATGGATCGGTAAAATTAAATTTTGCTTCCTTTCCTTTAATCATCACGATATTATCTGTAATCTGATATTCAAGTGCCTGATCTTTGAAGCAAATTTTCAATACCTCCTCTACCGAAGCATTTTTTACATTAATCGTAATCGGTTTGGCCAGTTTTAGGGCTTTTTTATTGTAAAAAAAATCGTAATTACTCTGATCCCGTATTTCGTTAATTATTAATGATAAGGGTGTATTCACCTTGTTAAGGGTTACTTTTTGCGCGAAAGTACCCGCGCTTACCTGCATTATGGCTATAATCAGAAAAAATGTAGTAATTTTCATCACCAGCAGAATTTTGTAATAGATATGGCAGTTACCTCCATACCGATTATGTAAGTTTAAATTCATAAATTTGATTTGTTGGGTTTCGGATTAATTCTTCGTTAAATTTTATTCCGACTTGTCGGAATGGGTAAACTCAGCATCCGGCCGAAGGTGCTCGAACACCTTTGGCCATTTTTTTTCATTTACCTGGTTTGTATGGGGTTATTTCGTCACAATTACCCTCCTTCCATCTATTTTAAAGTGTACATCACCATTAAATTCAATGATTTTCAATAAGGACGAGATATTTTTTGAACGCGACACTTTGCCTGCGTATATATTGTTTGGATCAGGTTTGAATTCATAAATAACATTAACATTGTACCATTTCGCAACTTTGGCCATAATGGTTTCGAGGTTATCGTCGAATTTAAAATAACCATTTTTCCATGCCACAACCTCTTCCATGTCGATATCGTTCGTTACCGTAATCTTTCCTGAGCTTGCCACAGCCTGTTCTCCCGGAACGAGTAACCTGGTTATTTTGCCATCCGAAATTTTTACCGAACCTTGTAAAAGCGTTGTTTTAATTTGTTTTTCATCGGCATAGGCCGCTATATTGAAATGAGTACCTAAAACCTCAATAACTTCATTCCTCGCATTTACCTTAAATGGCATTTGTGAGTTATGGGCAACTTCGAAATAGGCTTCGCCTGAAATTTCCACAACCCGCTCTTTACCAACAAATTGTAATGGATAGGTTATACTTGACAATGCATTTAACCATACTTTAGAATGATCGGGAAGAATTACCTGCCATTGACCGCCTAAGGGGACATCTATGGTATTAAATTCGGGTTTAAGGTTTTTCAATGCTGAATTTCCGGTTACTTCATAAACCAACTGCCCGTTGGCTGTTTTAGCAATACGAACCCCGTTTTGATTAACAACCTCACCATTGGTTAGGGCAGCTAAACTGATTTTTTTTCCGTTTGCGAGTGTTAATGTTGCTTTATCACTTCCTGGAGCCACATCAACATTGTTAACAATTTGATTGTGGTTAACTACTTTTTGAGAACTTAACCCAATATACATTGATATGCCTATGGCCAAGAGCTATACTTGCAGCTATTGACAATGTAATTAACCATTTGCGTTTAGAAAGTTTTATTGTTGGTTTTTGAGCTTGTTTAATGCTGTCGTTAATTCGCATCAACATCATCTGCTGGGTTGCTAAACGTTCTTCCGATGACATATGATCGGTATAGCCCTCATTAGCGGCCTGACGATCATACCAACGTTCAATTTGCATGATTTCGGCTGCCGTAGCCTCTCCATTTTTAAATTTGGTTATTATTTCCAGCAGGTGCTTATCTGAAGCATTTTGATTGTTGCTCATATAAGGTATTCGAAGCAAAAGAAAAAAGGTTCTATGCCAAAGGAAAAAAAATATCAAAAAGCAATTAAATTATTGATTATCAAATAAATAATTTTTTAAAAAAATTTATTTCGATAAAAAAAACATGCAAACGACAGTGAAAAAAGTTTTGCTTCCCTTAAATTCTTCCCTAAGAAAGTGCATGGCTTTATGGAGGTGTTTTTTAACAGTGCTCACAGAAATTGCAGTTCGGTCGGCAATTTCCTTATGAGATAATTCTTCGAAACGGAACAGGATAAATACTTCCCGGCACTTTTCGGGTAGTTTGTTGCATGCAGCAAGTACCAGCGTTTTAAATTCTTTTTTTTCTAACTGATCGTCTACTGCAGCTGGCAACAGATTGGCTTCATAAACCAGGTTATCAATATGCTTATAATGCATTTGCTGCAAACGATAGGCATCAATCACTTTGAACTTAAGTGCTGTTTTAAGGTAAGCTTCTAAATTGGATTTTGGATCTATTTCTTCCCGCCGGAAATAAAGATTTACAAATAATTCCTGTACTACTTCCTCTGCATCTGCTTTTGAATGCAAACGCTGATAAGCACAATTAAGAAGGGTTTCCCAATAGCGGTTATAGATTTGTATAAATGCGTCTTCACTTCCCATCCGAAGCTGCGCAACCACATCATAATCAGAAAGTTTATCGCGATTTTCCATTTTAGATTAAAATCTATCGATTTGAAAATGATGGGAATGAAATTTATTTGGTTATTGTTTACCAAAGCTAAACTTTGTTTAGCTAAAATCAAAACATTTTTTTAAACTGTGATATGATAGATTCGATCTGCACAAAAAGGAAATCATATAAATTTGAAATGTTGTACCGATTAGGAATTATCTGTAATAAGCAGCAGATGAGGTAAATGAAATATCGAGCAGGTTTATCAGAAAAAAATGGTGTTTAAAAGTGAATCCCCTCACAATTAGTATTTGACAGTGGAAATTATAAATAGGTGATGCTTAATTGAAAATTAAAATACAATTACCTGAATGACAAGCGTATAATTAATTTTAAGACATAAAAAAAGGGAGAATTTTACAATCCTCCCTTTCAGTGCACTTGTAGGGATTCGAACCCCAAACCTTCTCATCCGTAGTGAGATGCTCTATCCAATTGAGCTACAAATGCGTTTCCGTATCGTTAACGGACTGCAAAGGTATAATTTGATATTTTAATTTCCAATTAAATTTTAAAAAAATATCAAAAAAATCTTCTACAGTTTATGCTTTATACACCTAATGCATTATTAATTGCTTTAAAATCAGGCAAATCATGTGCATCTTCTAAAACTTCAGCATAACTAATTTTTCTTTCTTCATCAATCACAAAAGCCGCTCTTTTTGAAACACCCTTCAATCCGAACACAAATTCATCATAAAAAGCACCGTAAGCTTTAGAAACTTCTTTATTAAAATCAGACAATAATGGGAACTGATAACTTTGTACCTCTTTAAATTTACCCAAAGAGAATGGCGAATCAACAGAAATACCAATTACCTGTGCATTTATTCCTTCATAATAACTGAAATTATCACGCATGGTGCACAATTGTTCGGTACATGTACCAGTAAAAGCCATAGGAAAAAAATGTATGATTACCTTTTTGCCTTTAAATGCAGAAAGTGAAATCTCTGCTAAATCAGAACTGTATAATTTAAAATCAGGGGCTGTATCGCCAACTTGTAATGCCATTGGGTAATTTGTTTAATTGTTTAAATATATTAATTGGTTCAATAATTCAATTGTCGTTAATGCATGTAGCCAGACTAATGAATTAATAATCTTTTTTCATCTGTCGATCTAAAATCGCGAGCCCCTCTTCAAAACTATGAGGATTGTAACCCAGGTCTTTTATCGTTTTATCCAACACAAAACCTGTTTTAACCGGGCGTTTAGCCCCTTGGTTTAAACTTACCGAGCTTATTTCATTAATTAAAGATTGATCGAGCGCCCAATAATCGGCAACTTTCCGCACTAAACCTGCAATACTCATGTAATCTTTACCCGATACACTGAGAAATACCCGTGCATTTTTCTCAACAGCCAGCAAACAGGCCTCGGCCAAATCTTCGGCCAAAGTAGGCATGCGCCATTGATCGTTTACCACGTTTACGGGAGATAATTTTTCTAAAGCGCCTTTAGCCCATAATACAATATTGCTCCGGCTCATATCATTCGTAATTCCGTAAACTAAGATCGTTCTTAAAACAGCCCAGCTGGCCTTTGAATTTTTAAGCAGCTCTTCCGCCAGCACTTTCGATTCGCCATAATAACTTACCGGATTAACGGCATCTTCTTCCCTGTAAGGTCCGTCGGCACCATCAAAAACAAAATCGGTACTTAGATGGATCAGCTGAATATTTTTTTCTTCACAAATCGACAATAAGGTCTGAACAGCATCTACATTAAGCTGGTTACATAATTCTTTGTTGGCTTCGCAGGTGTCAACGTTGGTCATCGCCGCAGTATGGATAATCGCATCAGGCTGATATTTCTTAATAACTCCCCTCACCTCATCGCTCTTCAGAATATCCATTTCTGCATATTCATAGCCATCTTTTACAGGATATCGATTATCACCTTTGGATGTGGCCACCAATTTCACCCTACCTTCAGCCAGTACCTTTTCGGTTATTTTCTGTCCTAAAAGGCCATTGCTCCCTGTTGTTAAAATGGTTTTCATATTGCTTATTTCAGCCTCTAAATTATCGATAAAAACCATGTTGAAAAAATTTATAATATATATTTAAAATTCAGTTAGAATAACTTAACTTTGCCAACCGAATTGGAGCCCCTTTAAACAGCTTTAATTCATTGACTGTAATAAATTTACTCACAACAGATATGCCTAACTTAGGAAAAATAGCACAAATTATCGGCCCAGTGGTTGACGTTAGCTTTGCTGATGATGCCCATCTACCTAAAATTTTTGATGCGTTAGAAATAACGAAAGAAAATGGACAAAAAATTGTTTTAGAAGTTCAACAGCACTTAGGTGAAGACCGTGTACGTGCAATTTCGATGGACTCTACTGACGGTTTAGTTCGTGGTATGAAAGTAGTTGATACTGGCGCTGCAATTAAAATGCCAGTTGGCGACCAGATTAAAGGTCGTTTATTTAATGTAGTTGGTGAAGCGATTGATGGTATCAATGCAGTTGATAAAACTGATGGTCGTCCGATCCATGCTACTCCTCCTAAGTTTGAAGATTTATCTACTGAAACTGAGGTACTTTTTACAGGTATTAAAGTAATCGATTTATTAGAGCCTTACGCTAAAGGTGGTAAAATTGGTTTGTTCGGTGGTGCTGGTGTGGGTAAAACAGTATTAATTATGGAGTTGGTAAACAACATCGCTAAAGCTTATGCTGGTTTATCAGTATTCGCAGGTGTTGGTGAGCGTACTCGTGAGGGTAACGATTTACTTCGTGAGTTTATCGAATCAGGTGTAATCAATTATGGCGACGAATTCTTACACTCAATGGAAAAAGGTGGTTGGGATTTGAAAGCTGTTGATACTGAAAAATTAAAAGAATCAAAAGCAACCTTGGTTTTCGGACAAATGAACGAGCCTCCTGGTGCACGTGCTCGTGTGGCTTTATCAGGATTAACAGTTGCAGAATATTTCCGTGATGGTGATGGAGAAGGCGCTGGAAAAGACATCCTTTTCTTCGTTGATAACATCTTCCGTTTTACCCAGGCCGGTTCTGAAGTATCGGCTTTATTAGGTCGTATGCCTTCAGCAGTAGGTTACCAACCAACATTGGCAACTGAAATGGGTTTAATGCAAGAGCGTATCACATCAACAAAACGTGGATCAATTACATCAGTACAAGCGGTATATGTACCTGCGGATGATTTAACTGACCCGGCTCCGGCAACAACTTTTGCCCACTTAGATGCTACTACAGTACTTTCACGTAAAATTGCTGAGCTAGGTATTTATCCTGCAGTAGATCCATTGGATTCTACTTCACGTATCCTTTCTCCGGCTGTTTTGGGTGATGAGCATTATAATACTGCACAACGTGTTAAAGAAACTTTACAACGTTATAAAGAATTACAGGATATCATCGCGATCTTAGGTATGGACGAATTATCTGAAGAAGATAAATTAGTAGTATCAAGAGCACGTCGTGTTCAACGTTTCTTATCTCAACCTTTCCACGTAGCTGAGCAATTTACAGGCTTAAAAGGTGTATTGGTTGACATTAAAGATACCATCAAAGGATTTAACATGATCATGGATGGTGAAGTTGATGAGTACCCTGAAGCTGCATTTAACTTGGTTGGTAGCATTGAAGATGCAATCGAAAAAGGTAAAAAATTATTAGCAGAAGCAAACTAAGAAAGACGTGAGACACTAGATATGAGATATGAGAGAGACTTGGTCTCAAATCTTGTATCTCAAATCTCAAATCTATTCAAAATGAATTTAGAAATATTAACTCCAGATAAAAAAGTTTTCGAAGGTGAAGTAACAGCAGTTACGGTTCCTGGTACTTTAGGTTCTTTCCAGATTTTAAAAGACCACGCCCCTATCATCTCTACTTTAGAAGATGGAGAAGTTATTATAAAAGCAAACAAAGCTGACGAGCAACGCTTTTTTATTAAAGGCGGTGTGGTTGAAGCTATCCACAACAAAATTGTGGTATTAGCTGAAGGTATTGCTTAAGCAGAATAATTAACTCATTTAAAAAGCCTCCCGATTTAAAAAATCCGGGAGGCTTTTTTTATATAGGCTAACCAAATGCCTTATTTGGAAACCAGAATTAAAGCAAAAACATAATCAACTAAAATTGTTGATATATACTTAAATTTTCATCCGGATTTCAATTTCACATACAGCCAAAATTTTCAACTTTTAGCGCACTATACAGGGATTTAAGCAGAAAAATAGAAAATTTATAATGCAAGCATAATAAACATACCGTATACCGTTTTGATATTTGGTATAAGGCTATCGGCATTAAATAACTATTCGGACTCCAAATAAGAATAATATTCTGATAATACATAATTATAAAGAATTATGTATTGATTTCACTTTTTTCTGATTTCTCTTGCATATTAATGAACCAAAAACTAAATTGGTTTTTGTAAACAATAAGGTAATAATGATCATTCAAAACAACATAGTTTCTACATATACTACTGCTAAAGCAGCTGGCAATGTAGTGTTGTTACCTGTCATTTTACTTAACCTGCTACTCCTAAATATTTTAGCAGAAATGAAAACGGGCAGCTTATAAATAGATTTTAAAAAACTAATATACTTAAAGCGTCCCGATACAAACGGGACGCTTTTTTTAAATAACAAAACACAGTATTATGAACCGGCCACGATTAATAAACCAAAAAGCACAATTGCAAGGCTTAATTAATCATGATAAGATCCATCTGACTGATGACAAAATAATAAGATAACAGATGAAATACTACAATTCTAATACGATTATTTACCTTGATGGTGCTTTCGAAAAGGCTGTAAATAGCAGTACAGATCTTTACGGGCAGTCGCTACATTACGGCTATGCTGCTTTTGAGGGTATTAGAGCCTATAAAACACATAATGGCAACCGGATTTTCAAAGCTGCAGCACATTTCGACCGATTAGAAGCGTTCGTGCCAGCTGGCAAATATCCCTTTTCCATGGAATAAACAGGAATTAATTGCTGCAACCTATAAATTGCTTCAATTAAACAAGTTAAAAGATGCTTACATCCGTCCGCTGGTATTTTGCCACCCAAATATGAAATTAAACGGTCCTAGTGGAGTTTCGATCATGATTTGTGCCTGGGAATGGGATGCTTACTCTGGCAATAAATTATTGAAGTTAACAGTTTCAGATTACGAAAGGCCAAATCCAAAATCAACTCCAATGGAAGCAAAGTTGAGTGGCAATTATGTTAATTCAATCCTCGCTACCACTGCTGCCAACATTAAAGGTTACGATGAAGCACTCCTTTTAGATATGCATGGTTTTGTTGCCGAAGCATCCGGAGCAAATATTTTCCTCGAAAAAGATGGAAAACTTTATACCCCGTCAGCAGGAAATATTTTACCTGGCATTACACGTGCAACCGTAAAAGAACTTTGTACCGTGCTTGATATTGAATGTATTGAGAAAAAATTAACTGTAGAAGATCTTAAAAATGCAGATAGTGCTTTCTTATGTGGTACCGCTACTGAAATTGCAGGCATTGCCTCGATTGATGACATTGTTTATCGCCCATTATGGAGAGAATCTATCGGTTATACCATACAACGCGCTTATAAAAACCTGGTATTGGAAAAAGTAAATTACGAGGTAATCATATAGTGAGAAGCATACTGGCTGATGGTTAATTAGTTCATGGTTAATGGCATATCAAGCTATGAGCCATCGACTAAAAAATCATCAACCAAAAATAAACTTAAATAAAATAAAAAGCATCTAAAAGCAAATGACTGAAGAGATCAATCAACATTATCCAAAAGCTTACCAGCAAATCAGCGATGCAACAAAAGCATCAGGATTTGGTATGGCTTCTGATGTGTTGACATGCGCTTTACTCAGAACACTGGCTGCGACTAAACCATCAGGCAAATTTTTAGAACTTGGAACCGGAACAGGTTTATCCACATCATGGATATTGGATGGTTTGGATCAGCAAAGTACATTTACTTCAATCGATAACGACGCAAAATTTTTAGCCATCGCTGAAACCTTTTTAGGTGATGACACACGCTTAAACTTGGTGGATACGGACGGTGCCGAATGGATTAAAAATAATAAAGACAAAAAATTCGATTACATTTTTGCCGATACCTGGCATGGTAAATACCTGCTTTTAGATGAAGCTTTATCCATGCTGAACACCGGCGGATTTTATATTATTGATGATATGCTACCTCAACAAAACTGGCCTGAAGGGCATCAGGAAAAAGCAGTTAAGTTGATTAAAGATTTAGAATCCAGAGATGATTTGCTTTTAACAAAGCAGGTTTGGGCAACCGGGATTGTAATCGGAGTAAAAAAATAGAGAAATACTTAAAATAGTTCTTTGCATCTTTTAAATAGTTAGTATGTTTGTGATTCATCGAAAACATGAATATAAACACAAACATTATTAGCAACTTAATTATTGTCATTTCTCAAAAAAGAGGTGGAAACCGTTGCGTATAATATAAAAAATATACATACCGAAACCGCCTCCGAAACGAGGCGGTTTTTTTTTGCCTCAAATTATACAACTAACAGAACCAGAATATACATTTTAAACAATGAGCGAATTAAACAAGTACAGTAAAACATTTACACAAGACCCTACACAACCGGCAGCACAAGCTATGCTTTACGGAATCGGATTAACTGATGCTGATATGGCTAAAGCGCAGGTCGGTATTGCTAGTATGGGTTACGATGGTAACACCTGCAATATGCACCTGAATGATCTTGCAAAAGATGTCAAAAAAGGGGTCTGGAACAATGATTTAGTGGGCTTGGTTTTTAATACCATTGGCGTAAGTGATGGCATGAGCAACGGTACTGATGGTATGCGTTACTCATTGGTAAGCCGCGATGTAATTGCAGATAGTATTGAAACCATTTGCGGAGGCCAATATTATGACGGTGTTATCGCAATACCAGGTTGCGATAAAAATATGCCCGGAGCCATTATGGCCATGGCACGCTTAGATCGCCCTTCAATTATGGTTTATGGTGGTACAATTGCCCCAGGCCATTACAAGGGTGAAGAATTGAACATCGTTTCTGCCTTCGAAGCTTTAGGACAAAAAATATGTGGTAATCTTTCTGAAGAAGATTTTCAAGGCATTATAAAACATACCTGCCCTGGTGCTGGTGCCTGCGGTGGCATGTATACTGCAAATACTATGGCAGCAGCCATCGAGGCCTTAGGTATGAGTTTGCCTTATTCTTCTTCTAACCCTGCAGTAAGCGAAGAAAAAAAACAGGAATGTTTGGATGCAGGTCAATACATTAGGGTTTTATTGGAAAAAGATATCAAACCTTCTGATATCATGACCAGGAAAGCATTTGAAAATGCAATCCGATCAATTATTATTTTAGGTGGCAGTACAAACGCGGTATTACACTTTATTGCTATCGGTAAAGCCATTGGTGTAGAGGTTACTCAGGATGATTTCCAACGCATGAGTGATGAAACTCCGGTTTTGGCTGATTTTAAACCAAGTGGAAAATTCTTAATGCAGGATTTGCATCAATATGGAGGTATCCCGGCGGTATTGAAATATTTATTAAATGAAGGTTTATTACATGGTGATTGCTTAACTGTTACCGGAAAAACCATGGCCGAAAATTTAGCTGATGTAAAATCGGTTATGGATTACGACCAAAAAATTATTCAGAAATTAAGTGAACCAATTAAAGCAACTGGGCATTTACAGATTCTTTATGGAAACCTTGCTGAAAAAGGCTCTGTTGCAAAAATCAGCGGAAAAGAAGGTGAAAAATTTGAAGGCCCTGCACGTGTATTCGATGGTGAGCACGATTTAATTGCAGGAATTTCAAGCGGACGCGTTCAACCCGGCGATGTGATTGTAATTAAAAACTCAGGCCCTGTTGGCGCACCAGGTATGCCAGAGATGTTAAAACCCACCTCCGCAATTATTGGTGCTGGTTTAGGCAAATCTGTCGCTTTAATTACGGATGGCCGTTTCTCTGGTGGCACACACGGTTTCGTAGTTGGTCATATCACTCCCGAATCTTACAAAGGAGGTCTTATTGGCCTGGTAGAAGATGAAGATAGAATCTTGATCGACGCAGTAAATAATATTATCCACCTAGAAGTAAGTGATGAAGTAATTGCTGAACGTAGAAGAAATTATGTGCAGCCTCCATTAAAAGTAACAAAAGGTGTTTTATATAAATATGCTAAAACAGTTTCAGATGCAGCTAGTGGTTGCGTAACTGACGAAGACTAAAAATCAAAAAAATCATCCCTGGATTAATTGATTACTAAAAGAAAAGATTATGCAAATAATTAAAAGTATTCAGAATAGGATTTATGACATCCGGGGAGAAAGAGTAATGCTTGATTTTGATCTGGCATCGCTTTATGAAGTTGAAACCAAGGTGCTGAATCAGGCGGTGAAACGTAACGTAAAGCGTTTTCCAGAAGATTTTATGTTTCAGTTAACTTCTGCTGAGTTTGAAGAGATAAAACTTCAGATTGATGCAAATAATCAGGGTACATCATCACAAATTGTGATAACAGGCAGCCCCAACTTGAAGTCACAAATTGTGACTTCAAGTTGGGGAGGTACTCGAAAATTGCCTTATGCCTTTACAGAGCAAGGTGTTGCCATGTTGAGTGGCGTTTTGAAGAGTGACAAGGCAATTAACATGAACATTGCCATTATGAGAGCCTTTGTAGATGTTCGGAAAATTTTGCTAAAGCAAAACAACCTTAACGAACAGCTAACAGAAATTAAAGAGCGCATTGGCGAACATGATGTTCAGCTTAACGAACTTTACGATGCAATGGAAAACTTAATAGACGAAAAAATCGCTCAATTGAAGTGGAACGACAGAGAAAGAATTGGGTTTAAAATTAAAAAATAATAGAACCGCAAAAACATAACTATGGAAACTGCACAAGATACAATACAACAAAGCGAGGCGAAAGCAGAAACCTCAAAAACCTTATTTAAAGGAACAGGGTCGCAGGTTTTGTTGAATGGATTAATTGAAGAAGGTGTTACCACCATTTTTGGTTATCCGGGTGGAGCAATCATGCCAATTTATGATGCTCTTTATGATTATGCCGATAAATTAGAACACATATTGGTTCGCCATGAGCAAGGAGGTATCCATGCGGCTCAGGGTTTTGCCAGAGCAAGTGGCGAAGTTGGTGTTGTTTTCGCAACCAGCGGACCAGGCGCAACAAACCTGGTTACCGGTTTGGCCGATGCTCAGATAGACAGTACACCATTGGTTTGCATCACCGGACAGGTTTTTGCTCATTTATTGGGTACTGATGCATTTCAGGAAACCGATGTGATTAATATAACCACTCCGGTTACCAAATGGAATTACCAGGTTACTGATGCCAAAGAAATTCAGGAAGTATTGGCAAAAGCCTTTTACATTGCTAAAAGTGGCAGACCAGGCCCGGTATTAATCGATATTACTAAAAATGCACAATTACAGTTAGAGGAATTTCCTGAATATGTAAAGTGTAACCACATTCGCAGTTATCGCCCTAAACCTAAAGTTAGGATTGAATATATTGAGCAAGCAGCCGAATTAATCAACTCAGCCAAAAAACCATTTGTTTTATTTGGCCAAGGTGTGGTTTTAGGTAAAGCCGAAGAAGAATTTAAAGCATTTATTGAAAAAGCTGGTATTCCTGCCGCATGGACAATCATGGGCGAAGGCGCCATTCCAACTGCACACCCACTCAATGTAGGAATGTTGGGGATGCATGGAAATTACGGACCAAATGTATTAACCAATGAATGTGATGTTTTAATTGCCATCGGTATGCGTTTTGATGACCGTGTAACTGGTCGATTGGATAAATACGCCAAACAAGCCAAAGTAATCCATTTAGATATCGATCCTGCCGAAATTGACAAGAATGTTAAAGCAGAAGTGGGCGTTTGGGGCGACTGTAAAGAAACTTTACCCCTACTAACCAACCTGGTTAACGAAAATAAACACGAAGATTGGTTAGCCAAGTTCAGAGATTATAACCAACAGGAAATAGATCAGGTAATTACGCCAGAACTTTACCCTTCGGGTGATGAAATGACCATGGGCGAAGTTTTGCGCAACATTAACGAAATCTGTGGTGGTGATGCGATAATCGTTACCGATGTAGGTCAGCACCAAATGGTGGCCTGCCGTTACGCTAAATTTAACAATACCCGCAGCAACATTACATCTGGAGGTTTAGGCACAATGGGCTTCGGTTTACCGGCCGCAATTGGAGCCAAATACGGCGCACCTGATAAAACTGTTATAGCCATTATCGGCGATGGTGGTTTCCAAATGACTCCTCAGGAATTGGGTACCATTATGCAGTTTGGCGCAGCAGTGAAAATTCTGATCTTGAACAACCGCTTTTTGGGTATGGTGCGTCAATGGCAACAGTTATTCCATGATAAACGCTATTCGTTCGTAAATATCACCAGTCCTGATTTTGTGGCTTTGGCTAAATCATATTATATCGAAGCAAGCAAAGTTGATGAACGTGCAAATTTAAGGCAAGCATTAGAAACGATGATTAACCATCAAGGTTCTTATTTATTGGAAGTAATGGTTGGTAGAGAAAATAATGTTTTCCCAATGGTTCCGCAAGGGATGAGTGTAAGCGAAATCAGGTTAAAGTAAGCTGAAAGATTAAAGCGAAAATAGCATAAACAAAAACCTTCGTGGCCTTTGTGCCTTGGTGGTAAAAATTTTGGACATGAGTACTGAAGATACATTAAAACACACACTAGATCAAACCGATATCGACGGAAAGCAGGCATACACCATTACGGTATATGCCGAAAACCGCATTGGTTTATTAAACAGGATTGCGATTATTTTCTCTAAAAGAAAAATCAATATCGAAAGTTTGAACAGTTCCGCATCAGAAATTGAAGGGATACACCGTTTCAACATCGTCATCCATGAAGGTTACGAAGTAGTAAGAAAGCTGGCCCGTCAGATAGAAAAACAGATTGAAGTATTGAAAGTTTATTTCAACACGAACGAAGAAATTATATGGCAGGAACTGGCCCTCTATAAGGTTTCTACAGATGAAATTGCTGAAAAAGTAACTGTTGAGCGTTTATTAAGGCAATATGGTGCAAGTGCGGTAGTGATCCGTAAAGATTATACTGTTTTTGCAGTAACCGGCCACCGTGAAGAAACTGATGCTTTGGTAAAAGCTTTAGAACCTTATGAATTAATTGAATTTGTAAGATCTGCAAGGGTAGCCATTATTAAAGATAGCGCAGGTTTCCACGAAAAATTAAAAGAATTTGAAGCTTTCGAACCTGGTGAAGAATTGGTAGAAAATGAGTTTTTAGAAAAAGGCGGCAAAATTTTCACCATGTAAGCCGAAAACACACTGTTATTGCCTAAAGAAGCGACAAAATGAATCTTTTTGAATGTAAATCTTCAAGATTAAATCAAATTGATAGATAACTTATCCTTAATAAACCAGGCAACGACAAAAATTAAAAGAGAATGAACGAAGTATTTGATTTTATAATAAACTCACGCAAGGCCTTTATTCAATTGATTGATGGCTTAACCAATGAAGAACTGAATAAAATTCCGCATGGCTTCAATAATAACATCATCTGGAATTTCGGGCACATTGTTGTAAGTACTCAAACCCTTTGTTACGTTCGTACAGGTATATTAGAAGATGCGGCTTCGGTGAAATTCAACGAGTATTATAAAAAAGATACCAAGCCAACTTATACCGTTACCGAAGAAGAAATAGCAGAATTGAAAGGCATGGCCTTATCAAGCATTGAAAAAATAAAAGCAGATTATGCAGCAGAAAAATTCAGCAGCATTACTCCTTTTACAACAGCAACCTATGGTGTACAATTGAATAGCATAGAAGAAGTTCTGATTACCACTGTTGGCCACGATAATGTACATTACGGCTATGCATGGGCATTAAAAAAAATACTATAAGTGATGAAAGATGTGAAACTGATAATAAAAAAATCAGTGTAATCACGGCATCCTTGAAATCAAACCGAAGAAAAAAAAATATATAACCCGATAATTAAATAGAAATTAACCAATAAAAAAATGGCAAATTATTTTAACACACTACCTCTTAGAGAAAAATTAAACCAATTAGGTGTTTGCGACTTCATGGACAGCTCGGAATTTTTAGATGGCGTTAGCGCATTAAAAGGCAAGAAACTGGTAATTGTAGGTTGTGGCGCTCAAGGCTTAAACCAAGGTTTAAATTTAAGAGATAGTGGTTTAGATGTAAGCTACACTTTACGTAAGGAAGCAATAGAAGGTAAACGCGATTCGTGGAAAAATGCAACTGAAAACAATTTCACAGTTGGTACTTACGAAGAATTAATTCCAAATGCAGATGTGGTGATTAACCTAACGCCAGATAAACAACATACCGCTGTAGTAAATGCCATTATGCCTTTAATGAAAGAAGGTGCTACTTTATTATATTCTCACGGTTTTAATATTGTGGAAGAAGGCATGCAGATCCGCAAAGATTTAACTGTTATCATGGTTGCGCCTAAATGCCCTGGTAGCGAGGTTAGAGCAGAATATGTGCGTGGTTTTGGAGTTCCGACATTAATTGCTGTTCACCCTGAAAACGACCCACAAGGTAAAGGATTGGCACAAGCAAAAGCATATTGCGCAGGTACAGGTGGCCACAGAGCTGGTGTACTAAAATCATCATTCGTAGCTGAGGTAAAATCAGATTTAATGGGTGAGCAAACTATCCTTTGTGGTTTATTGCAAACAGGATCAATCCTATCTTTCGATAAAATGGTAGAAAAAGGAATTGATGCAGGTTACGCTTCTAAATTGGTTCAATATGGCGTTGAAGTGATTACCGAAGCCTTAAAACAAGGTGGTATTACAGCCATGATGGATAGATTGAGCAATGTTGCTAAAATCAAAGCTTTCGAAATTTCAGAAGAATTGAAAGACATCATGCGTCCATTGTTCCAAAAACACCAGGATGATATTATGAGTGGCGAATTTAGTCGCACCATGATGGAAGATTGGGCAAATGGAGATACAAATTTATTAAAATGGAGAGCTGAAACAGGCGAAACTGCATTCGAAAAAACGCCGGCAGGCGATGTTAAAATCGGTGAACAGGAATATTTTGATAACTATACTTTAATGGTTGCTTTTGTACGCGCCGGTGTTGAATTGGCCTTCGAAACAATGGTACAGGCAGGTATTAAACCAGAATCTGCTTATTACGAATCGTTACACGAAACACCACTTATTGCAAATACCATTGCACGTAAAAAACTGTTCGAAATGAACCGCGTAATTTCTGATACTGCTGAATATGGTTGTTACCTGTTCGATCAGGCTTGTAAACCACTTTTAGGCGATTTTATGAAAAAAGTAGATACCGATTTAGTAGGTAAAAACTTTAATGAAGGCAAAGATGGAGCTGTTGATAACAGAAAATTAATCGACATCAATGAGGCTATCCGTTCTCACGAAGTAGAGCAAATTGGCGCAACCCTGCGTAAAGCAATGACGGCAATGAAAGCGATTAAAACAGCATAACCTCACCCCTAAATCCCCTCTCCTAAAAGAGAGGGGACTTTGGACAGGTCTTATAAAAATAAAATAATTACAAACTTAAATTCCCCCTTTAGGGGGCTAGGGGGTAAAATGTCAAAAACATTAGTAGAAAAAATTTGGGATGCTCACGTTGTAAAAAGTGAAGAAGGATTTCCTGATATTTTATACATTGATACACACTTAATACACGAGGTAACCTCTCCACAGGCATTTGATGGCTTGCGTAAAAGAGGTTTACCTGTTTTCAGACCAAAGCAGACTGTAGCCACTGCTGATCATAACGTGCCTACGTTAAATCAATTGCTGCCCATTAAAGAAGAGCTTTCGCGCTATCAGGTAGATATGCTTACCAAAAACTGTGCAGAATTCGGAATAGAATTATATGGTTTAGGGCATCCTTTTCAAGGCATTGTACATGTTATCGGCCCTGAATTGGGCATTACATTACCGGGTAAAACAATGGTTTGCGGCGATAGTCACACCTCAACCCATGGTGCTTTTGGCGCCATTGCATTTGGTATCGGTACTTCTCAGGTAGAGCAGGTTTTTGCAACACAATGTTTGTTGCAGTCTAAACCTAAAACCATGAAAATTGAAGTTAATGGCGTACTTGGAACAGGCGTTGGTGCGAAAGACATTATATTATACATTATAGCCAAAATTTCTGCCGCTGGTGGTACAGGTTATTTTATCGAATATGCAGGTTCGGCAATTGAAGCTTTAAGTATGGAAGCCCGGATGACGATCTGTAACATGAGTATCGAAATGGGTGCACGTGGTGGATTAATTGCACCAGACCAAACCACTTTCGATTACATTAAAGGAAGAGAATTTGCTCCCGAAGGCGAAGAGTGGGATAAGGCATTGGCTTATTGGAAAACATTATATAGCGATGCTGACGCTAAGTTCGACAGCGTTTTAACATTCGATGCCGCAGATATTGCACCAATGATTACTTACGGTACAAACCCTGGCATGGGAATGGGCATTCAGGAACATATTCCGGCCACTGGCGCACAACCGGAAAAAGAAAAACTCTCGTACCAGAAAGCTTTGGATTACATGGGTTTTGACGATGATTCTTCATTAATAGGGAAACCTGTTGATTATGTTTTTATTGGAAGTTGCACCAACTCACG
The DNA here is from genome assembly GCF_979252805.1 of Pedobacter sp. AC402. NCBI lineage: Bacteria > Pseudomonadati > Bacteroidota > Sphingobacteriia > Sphingobacteriales > Sphingobacteriaceae > Pedobacter > Pedobacter sp. AC402. The sequence continues at coordinate 409,295 of NZ_CEEDAI010000001.1, forward strand.
CATTGAAGATTTACGCGAAGTTGCCGATTTTGTTAAAGATAAACGCAAAGCAGATAATGTTACCGTTTGGATTGTTCCAGGTTCGAAACAAGTAGAACAACAAGCTAAAAACGAAGGTTTGGACAAAATTTTTGAAGCTGCTGGTTTTCAATTACGCGAACCAGGCTGTAGTGCTTGTTTGGGCATGAACGAAGATAAAATCCCGACTGGTAAATATTGTGTATCAACTTCGAACAGAAACTTTGAAGGCAGACAAGGGCAAAATGCACGTACGCTATTGGCCAGTCCACTTACAGCAGCAGCAGCAGCCGTAACGGGAAGAATAACCGACGTAAGGGAATTTTTGGAGAAAGCTTAACCCCTAAATCCCCTAGAGGGGACTTTAACAAGATGAATAATAATACTACCAGCACTCAATCAAAAGCCCCTTTAAGGGGGTTGGGGGTTCTAGAAGTTGCCATATTAAATGTAAAAGCCGGTTTATCGGCTGATTTTGAAATAGCTTTTAGCGAAGCACAAAAAATCATTTCCTCAATGGAAGGTTACATTTCGCATCAGCTTCAGAAATGTGTAGAGGTAGAAAACAAATATATCCTGTTGGTAAACTGGGAAACACTGGAGGCACATACCGAAGGTTTCAGAGGATCAACAGCATACCAGGAATGGAAAAAGTTATTGCACCACTTTTATGATCCTTTCCCAACAGTTGAACACTTTACCAGGGTAGAAGGCTAAAGGTTTATAGTAAATATTAAATCAATGAAAATCACCTCAATTGGTGAAATCATTTAATCTGTGTAATCATCATTAATAATGAAAAAATTCACAAAGTTAACATCGGCAGTAGTGCCGTTAAATATAGAGAACATCGATACCGATCAGATCATCCCTGCAAGGTTTCTAAAAGCAACCACCCGCGAAGGCTTCGGAGAAAACTTGTTTCGCGATTGGCGTTATGAAAACGATAACCAGCCCAAAACTGATTTCGTGATGAACAACCCAACCTATAGCGGTCAGGTTTTAGTGGCAGGAAAAAACTTTGGTTGTGGCAGTAGCCGTGAGCATGCCGCATGGGCTATTCAAGATGCTGGTTTTGATGCCGTAATCAGCAGCTTTTTTGCAGATATTTTTAAGGGTAATGCCTTAAATAATGGTTTATTGCCCATTCAAGTGAGCGAAGAATTCTTATCGCAGATTTTCCAGGCGGTTGATCAAAATCCAAAATCAGCATTAGAAGTTGATTTAGAAAACCAAACCGTTACCATTATCGAAACCGGGGCTAATGAATCATTCGAGATCAATCCTTACAAAAAATCATGCTTGATTAACGGTTATGATGATATCGATTTCATCTTAAATCAAAAACAGTTAATTAAAGAATTCGAACAAGCAAGATAATGTTTAAGCCATTCGTTCACATACAGCATTTAAATTTAAGTTACCACAACAAAGTGGTGCTAAAGGATTTGTATTGGGAAATGAATATTACCGAAAACTATGTAATTGGCGGCAAAAGCGGAACAGGAAAAACTTCTTTAGCCAAAGCAATTGCAGGTTTAATATCAGCTCAGGGAAGTATTGAGATTGATTTTGATGCTTTGAGTAAGCTTCCAAAAGAAGTGCTTTATGTAGATAGCTGGTATCAGTTTAAAAACCTCGAAGGAGTTGCCAATTTTTATTACCAACAACGTTATACCAGTCAGCAGGCTAAAGATACATTAACCGTTCATGCAGAATTGGTTGGTTATGGTAAAGAAAAAGGCTTACACTTCGATCAGGTTGAACCAATTTTAGAAGCCTTAGGCTTTGCAACATTTGCCAGTTCACAATTGATCGAATTATCTAGCGGAGAGCATAAAAAACTGCAACTCGTTAAAGCCTTATGGTTAAAACCGCAATTGCTGATCATCGATCAGCCTTATACCGGTTTAGATGCAGCTTCGCGCAAAAATCTGAACATTTTACTAGATCATATTGCAGAAGAAGGTGTTCAATTGATTTTAATTTGCAACGATATTGAATTACCGAACTGTATAACATCATTTGCCGAAATAAGAGATGGGAAATTAGTTAAAGTAGATGCTTTAGAAAGTTTAGCTTATGAAATCCATTTAAGAGAGATTCCACAATTCTTAAAAGAATCGCCTGTTTACAGCTCCCAGAATATTGTAAAAATGGTTAATGTAAACATCAGCTATGGCGAGAAACAGGTACTAAAAAATATCAACTGGGAAGTTAAGGCAGGAGAAAAATGGCTTTTACAAGGCCATAACGGTTCAGGAAAATCTACTTTGTTGAGTTTAGTAAATGGCGATCATCCACAATCTTATGCCAACGAACTTTATTTATTTGGCAACAGAAGAGGAAGCGGTGAAAGCATTTGGGATATTAAACAACATATCGGCTTAATTTCGCCAGAGTTTCACTGGTATTTTGATGCCTCTGCAACAGTATGGCAAAGTATTGCCTCAGGTTTTTATGATACCGTAGGTTTGTTTCAGCAGTTGCCATATACCAAAAGCAGCCAGGTTGATGAACTGGTAGCATATTTTGGCCTTACCGAAAACAAAAATGAATTATTAACCGCACTTCCACTCGGTAAACAGCGATTGGTACTTTTAGCGCGGACGATTATAAAAAATCCGGAACTATTAATTCTGGATGAACCTTGCCAGGGTTTAGACCAACAGCAAACACAACATTTTAACCAATTGGTTGATGAATTGTGCAGCAATGGAATGACCTTAATTTATGTTGGCCACTTTGAATCGCAGCTGCCAACCTGCATTGAAAAAAGAATATTGTTAGAAAAAGGCGAAGTAAAAGTCGTCGAAAGTTTAAACACAGAAATATTAAGCTGATGCAAGCTTAGCCACAGAAACACGGTGAACACGGAAACAAAATTTTCTGTGATTTATATGCTTCCGTGGCAACCAATAAGCAATTGCAAAGCAAAAGAGGAGTAAACAATGAAGAAGAACATTTTAGTAATACCTGGAGATGGTATCGGACCCGAAGTTACCACTTGGGGAAAAGCAGCATTAGAAAAAATTGGCGAAATTTTCGGACATGAATTTACGTTCGAAGAAGCTTTAATGGGCCATGCGGCTATTGAAGTTACAGGCGAGCCTTTACCTGATGAAACTTTGGAAAAAGCAAGACAAAGTGATGCAATCCTTTTTGGTGCAATTGGCCATGCCAAATACGATAACGACCCAAGTTTAAAAGTTAGACCGGAACAAGGTTTATTAAAAATCCGTAAAGAACTGGGTTTATTTGCCAACCTCCGCCCGATATTACTATTTGATGAACTTCTTCAGGCATCAAGCATAAAACCAGAAATTTTAAGAGGCACCGATATTTTATTCTTCCGCGAATTAACCGGAGATGTATATTTCGGCGAAAAAACACGCTCAGAAGATCGCAATACTGCTTCAGATTTAATGATTTATCACCGCTATGAAGTAGAACGCATTGCGCATAAAGCATACCAAGCCGCGCAGCAACGTAATAAAAGGTTATGTTCAGTAGATAAAGCAAATGTTTTGGAAAGTTCGCGCTTATGGCGCGAAACCGTTCAGGAAATTGCAAAACAATACCCTGATGTAGAAACTGAACACATGTTTATTGATAATGCAGCCATGCAATTGATTAAAAATCCTAAAAAATTCGACGTGGTTTTAACTGCCAATTTATTTGGAGATATTTTAACAGATGAAGCCTCGCAAATTGCAGGATCAATGGGTATGCTGGCCTCGGCATCTGTTGGCGAAAGCACAGGTTTTTTCGAACCCATTCACGGTTCCGCACACGATATTGCAGGCAAAGATTTAGCCAATCCATTGGCTTCTATCCTATCGGCAGCATTAATGTTAGAAATTGGTTTCGGCCTAAAAGAAGAAGCCAAATTACTGGTTGATACCATCGATCAGGTTTTGAAAGATGGTTTTAGAACACACGATATTGCCGACCAAAACACAAACCGATTTAAAGTTTTAGGCACAGCCGAAATGGGCAAATTGTTACTTAAATTCTTATCCCAAAAATTAATCACATCCTAAACTTAAGATTATGATTCACGACCCGAACAAAGTTTATATTTTCGACACGACATTGCGTGACGGCGAGCAGGTTCCAGGCTGCCAATTAGATACAAACCAAAAAGTAGAAATCGCTAAATCACTTGAGCTTTTAGGTGTTGATGTGATTGAAGCAGGTTTCCCGGTATCTAGTCCCGGAGATTTTAATAGCGTAATCGAATTGTCAAAAGCTGTAACCAACCCGATAATATGCGCATTAACCCGTGCAAATAAAAATGATATCGATGTTGCTGCAGATGCCTTACGCTATGCAAAAAGACCGCGGATCCACACCGGAATCGGTTCTTCTGATTTCCATATCAAACATAAATTTAACAGTACCCGCGAAGAAATTTTAGAACGTGCTGTTGAAGCCGTAAGGTATTCGAAAAAATTTGTAGAAGACGTTGAGTTTTATGCAGAAGATGCAGGCCGTGCAGATATAGAATTTTTAGCTAAAATGGTCGAAGCCGTAATTGCTGCCGGTGCAACTGTGGTAAATATTCCAGATACCAACGGTTATTGCTTGCCTGATCAGTATGGCTCTAAAATTCTTTACTTAAAAGAAAACGTAAAAAATATCGATAAAGCTATAATCTCAGTGCATTGCCACAACGATTTAGGCTTGGCTACAGCAAACTCTATTGCTGGCTTACAAAATGGAGCCCGCCAGGTAGAATGTACCATTAACGGCATTGGAGAGCGAGCAGGCAATACATCTATGGAAGAAGTCGTCATGATTTTAAAAACGCATAAGATTTTGGGGTTAAACACTCAAATTGATGCTACCCGTTTTTATGAAATGAGCCATATGGTGCGTAACCAAATGAATATGCCAGTACAACCAAATAAAGCAATTGTTGGTGGAAACGCATTTTCTCATAGTTCCGGTATCCACCAAGATGGTTTCTTGAAAAATCGTGAAAACTACGAAATCATTAAACCCGAAGATGTTGGTTTCCCCGATGCAACAATTGTATTAACAGCAAGAAGCGGTCGCCACGCACTAAAACACCATTTAGACCGCTTAGGCCATAAATTGGAAAAAGATCATTTAGATATTGTTTACAAACAGTTTTTGGTTTTAGCCGATGGCAAACAAGGCATTAACGATTATGATTTAAACCAATTGGTTGCTTTACATTTGGCGTAACCCTTTTAGGGTTTAGTGGTAAGAGGTTAGCGTTTAAATTTAACGCATTGACTTAAGTTCTCTAAACCTGATCCGATAGCTATCGGATGAAATGGGCATTAAGCGCAGCTGAATAAAATGTAAAGCAGAACAGCTGCAACCAATGGAATACCAAACCCTGCTTTACAAAAAATAAAAGAGAATATCAGTGCTGCTCATCAATACTTAACACACTGAACTAACTCTACCCGATACTAAAACAATGAATACTACAACACCGAATACATTAGATTTTCAGTCTGCCGCTCAACGGTTAAAGGGCGTAGTTAAGCGTACACCCTTAGAGTTTAATGCCGGGCTTTCTGCACATTACAATGCAAACATTTACCTTAAAAGGGAAGATTTACAAATTGTACGATCATATAAATTGCGTGGTGCTTACAACAAAATCAGCTCCTTGCCTCAAGATGCATTAATTAACGGCGTAGTTTGTGCAAGTGCAGGTAACCATGCACAAGGTGTAGCCTATTCGTGCAAAAAACTGGGTATTAAAGGGGTAATTTTTATGCCCGAAATTACGCCTAAACAAAAGGTTAAAACAAACTTATATGTTTGGTGGCGACAGTGTGGAAGTAATTTTGGTGGGTGATACTTTTGATGATTGTTTGAAAGAAGCCCTGGCATACAGCGCAGAAAAATCGGCAACTTTTATACCACCATTTGATGATGAAAAAGTAATTGAAGGACAAGCAACCGTAGGTATAGAAATTTACGAAGACTTGCCAGATCTGGATATGGTAGTGATGCCTGTTGGTGGTGGTGGATTAGCTTCTGGAGTGAGTGCTTACATGAAAACCGTTAAGCCCGATGTAAAATTGGTTGGTGTTGAGCCACTTGGAGCGCCCTCAATGGTAACAGCAATGGAACACGGCGGGCCTTTTACTTTAGAAGAGATTGATCGTTTTGTGGATGGTGCTGCAGTAAAGCGAATTGGCCACATTACTTACGAATATTGCAAGGAACTGCTGGATCAGATGCATTTAATTCCAGAAGGAAAAATCTGTACCACGATATTAAAATTATATAATGAAGATGCAATTGTTGTAGAACCTGCTGGAGCACTCTCTGTAGCTGCACTAGATCAACTGAGAGACCAGATTGCTGGTAAAACAGTAGTTTGTATCGTTAGCGGAGGAAATAACGATATAGAGCGCATGCAGGAGATTAAAGAGAAATCTTTGCTTTTCGAAGGCTTGAAACACTATTTTATTGTCCGTTTTCCGCAAAGACCAGGAGCTTTAAAACTGTTCGTAAATGAGGTTTTAGGTCCACAGGATGATATTACCCGCTTCGAATTTATTAAAAAAACAAATAAAGAAAACGGACCTGCATTGGTTGGCATCGAACTTTCGAACAAAAATGATTATGCGAGTTTATTGCAACGCATGAAAGATTTTAAATTCGAGATTATTGAGTTGAATCAAGACCAAACTTTGTTTGAATATTTGGTTTAACATTATTTAACCGTATATATATTTCCGTCATTTCGAGCGGAGTGCAACGAAGTCGAGAAATCTGTTAAGCATAGATCTCTCCATTCCACTGCGTTCCAGTCGAGATGGCGATTTTTTTTAACGCAAAAAAATAAAAAAAATGAATTTCAAAGATTTAAGTAACAAAACATTAATTGCTGACAGCGATATTGATTGGGAAGATTTAGGTGCTGGCGTTAAACGCAAAATTATGGCTTACGATGAAAATTTGATGCTTGTTAAAGTGGCATTTGAAAAAGATGCCATTGGCTCGATTCACAATCATCCTCATTTACAAATGAGTTATGTTGCAAAAGGGAGTTTCGAGGTAACAATGGGCGATGATAAGAAGATTTTAAATGAAGGAGACGTTTTCTTTGCCCCTTCCAATGTTTTCCATGGTGTGGTTTGCTTGGAAAATGGATTGTTGATCGATATTTTTAATCCGCATCGGGAAGATTTTTTGAAGTAAGACTGGTGATCGTCATTTCGAGCGGACCCGAGAGCTATCGGATGCAAAGAAGTCGATAACCACGAAGTGCTCAGCGAAGCTAAATCTATCTCGAGGTAGATCTCTCCGCTCCACTGCGTTCCGGTCGAGATGACGACATTACGTGTGCAAATCGCTAAGAACCTTACACCCTCAACCTTACACCTTAAACCCTACTCAAAAGTAAACTTCACATTCTTATAACCCAATCCTTCAATAATTGGTTTAAGCACCGTTGTTGCATTGGTTTTGGTTTGCGTTAAAATACTCGATTTTTTAACTTCTGCAGTCACCTGTCTTTCTGCAGCTTTATACGCTTCATCTACCAAACCAGCTTCGCGAAAGAAAGCCATTTTCGTATCGTAAACACGCCA
>NZ_CEEDAI010000002.1:0-183375 GCF_979252805.1 Pedobacter sp. AC402
GTTTGTGCCAATAAAGTAGATAATACTGCTTTATATAATGAAATTCATACTTTTTATGGTTTCGGATTAGGAGAAGTATACCCATTATCATCAATGACGGGTTCTGGAACAGGAGAATTGCTGGACGAGATTGTTAAAAACTTCGAAGATATTCCTGAAGAAGAAAACCAGTTGCCTAAAATTACCATAGCAGGCAGGCCCAATGTAGGTAAATCCTCTTTGGTAAATGCATTAATCGGTAAAGAACGTAACATCGTTACTGCTAACGCAGGTACCACCCGCGATTCGATTAAAATTCATTACAATCAATTCGGACATGAGTTTATGTTAATTGATACTGCCGGATTACGGAAGAAAACGAAGGTTAAAGAGAACTTGGAGTTTTATTCGGTAATGCGTACCATCAAAGCTTTAGAAGAAGCTGATGTTGTGGTATTGATGATTGATGCTGTTGAAGGAATCGAAAGTCAGGATATCAATATCTTCCATTTGGCAGAAAAAAACAAAAAAGGGATTGTAATTTTGGTAAACAAATGGGATTTGATCGAAAAAAATACCCAAACCATGAAAGCTTTCGAAGATCAGATTCACGAACGCATCCGCCCTTTTACTGATGTGCCAATTATTTTTACTTCTGTATTAAACAAACAACGTATTTTCAAAGCAATTGAAGCCGCTTTAGAAGTTTATAAAAACCGCAGTAAGAAAATTCCTACATCTAAATTAAATGATGTAATGTTGCCGTTGATCGAGAAATTTCCACCACCGGCATTGAAAGGAAAACATATTAAAATTAAGTACATCACGCAAATTAATGCCACTTCGCCAATGTTTGCCTTTTTCTGCAACTTGCCACAGTACATTAAAGATCCATATAAACGTTTTATTGAAAATAAATTAAGAGAAAACTTCGATTTCTCTGGGGCACCTATCCAAATTTATTTCAGACAGAAATAGGTTAATGTTAAGGGCTTCAAGGTACATATCTTAAGGAGAAAATACCCAGAAATATTATTAAACAGGGCTGCATTCCATAGCGGAAGCGGCCCTGTTTTGTTTTTGTCATTCTGAATAAGCATTTACGGAACATTTGGACTGAAGCGGCATTTATAGAGAGGTCGTCATTCCCAACCCGATAGCTATCGGGTTGGGAATCTTAATGCACTAACCTTTAAGATTCCCATCCGTGGGAGCCACAAGCTGTAATTTATCGGTAACTTTGGCAAATGCAAATCCAAGTTCAAAATAGTCTTTCAAGCGATATCGATACCATTTTCGAGTTTTATGATATGGCTGTAGCCCATCAAAAAAAAGTATTCAATAAACATTGGCAGGGCTTCAGTAGAGAGATGGTCCAAAATGAAATTGATGAGAGCCGCCAATATAAAATATTGGTTGATGGCATTGTAGCCTGTGTTTTTGCTGTTACTTTCAATGATAAGTTAATTTGGGGTGAACGCGACCAAGATGCCATTTATATCCACCGTATAGTTACACATCCCGAATTTCGGGGTTATGCTTTTGTTAAGGAAATTATCAAATGGGCGAAAGTTTACGCTCTCCAGAATAGCATAAAATTTATCAGGATGGATACCTGGGCCGATAATGAAAAACTGCTCGAATATTACACCGGATCGGGTTTCAATTATGTTGGCGTTGTAACAATGGAACAAACAGATGGTTTACCTAAGCATTACGAAGGCATTAGTTTGAGTTTATTTGAGATTCTGCTGTAATTATAAAACGGTCGTCATGCTGAACTTGTTTCAGCATCTTTCATGTAAAAAATAACCTTGTTGGATAGATCCTGAAATAAATTCAGGATGACGGTAACTACATAGATTCTATTCAGACATATTTTTAATTCGTGTCGGTAAAACTTACTTCAACTCAATCTTCCAGCTCAACATATCATCTACTTCGCCAATATGTTTAAAATTATTCTTTTCCAAAATAGAATAGGATGCCACATTATCTTTTGTAGTAGCCGCGAAAACAGATTTCACCTTTGGTTGCGCTTTTGCCCACTCAATTAATCTGCCTACTGCCTCCGTCATAAATCCTTTGCCCCTAAATTCTTCATAAGTACCGTAACCAATTTCAATTTCACCGTTCGCATCAGGTTCACCAACAAAACTAATTTCACCAATCATTCTTTGATCGGGTTTGGAGATGATTGTCCAAAGTGTGTGGTATAAATAGTCTTTATCCTTATCAAAAACATGAGGTAAAATCGTTTGTTCAAGAGCAGACTGCAAAGAGGGAGAAATATTTTTTTTGGTTGGTAAAAGGTCGAATTCTTTTTCCAGCGAATGATCGTCTTTAATGTATTTTAAAAGTTGATCGTGTGTTAAAGGCTTTAAAATGAGGCGTTCAGTTTCTATCATTTTTCGAGAGTATTAAACAGATCAATATATGCTATGGATTTTTAATAACAATAAAAACAGCATGAGTTTTGGTGAATTATATAAAAAATAAAATTTACCTCATCCAGAGACCTTGAAACAATCTTTTTCTAAAATTAGAATACCTTTATTACCTGGCCGCTAACAATTCCTAAAACACTTTTCTCAAAAGCCTTAACCACTTTATCCATCGTAACAGGAATCTCTCCCGGGAACGAATCAAAATAGGCAGGTGAATCTTCAACCACATTTGGACTGATCACGTTTAAGCGAATGCCATTATCAAGTTCGGGTGCTGCTGCAATAACGAAAGCATTTAAACCTCCGTTAACTGTGCTTAGGGCAGCACCTGCCGCAACAGGATGATCAGACAATATTCCCGATATTAAACTAAAAGAACCACCCTTGCTGATGTAATGCTGGCCGATAAGTACCAAATTAACCTGCCCTAATAACTTATCCAGCAATCCGCTTTTAAATACTTCCCCCGTCATTTGGTTTAAAGGTGCAAATGGTGCTTTTCCGCTGGTGCTAATTAAGGCATCAAACTCGCCAATCTGTTCAAACATGGCTTTTATAGATGTTTCATCCGTAATATCTACCTGAACATCACCAGATGTATTTCCCACACGGATTACTTCATGCTTTTGCGCAAATGCTTCAGCCACCTTTTTACCGAGCGTACCTGTTGCGCCAACAATTACTATTTTCATGTTAATTGATTTAATTTAAAAACACTTATTCAGCATCGATATTTAACATCAATCAGCTTGAAATGTTTGTGTTGCAAGGAGGTATTCAATACAATTGTAGCTACCAGAATTTGAGGAGCCATTTAATTAGATTATCTACGGGAATATAGACTTTATTGAAGGTTAAGAAGTGCCTGCCTTACCGCATTATCGGTTTGGTTTGCGGCTTTGTAATACCCCACATCACCCAAATAATAGCGGCAAAGTAATGCCTTTAAATCATTAAGGATAATCGTTTTTGAATTGTATAACTGAAATCGATCTATCTGTACATTTTTACGTTGTAAAAATCCTATAAAATCTTTAAAGTCGTTATCGTTTATAGTGAAGATATTGATATTCTGCTCCACAAATGAGGCACTGTATTTTGCGGTGAGTACATTAAAAACGTAATCAGAAAGTACTTTTTTACTCACCAGATTACTGTAAAATTTATTATAGCCAGTGGTATCCAATTTTACAAAAATATCGGGCTGGATGCCGCCCAAAGGTTTAACTTTTTTTGTAGGCTGGATATTTACACCTTCAGTTTTTTCAATCGAATCCTGAAAAGAAGTACGGTCGCCAGTTAATTCCCCATCCATCATGCGTTCATCAAGTTCGTGTTTATAGGCATCATAACCTTTTTTGTAAGATTTCTGAATGCTACGGCCCGATGGAGTATAATACCTGGCGATGGTTAAATTCAGCGCAGAGCCATCGCCAAAGGCAAATTGCTCCTGTACCAATCCTTTACCAAAAGATCGGCGGCCAACAATAATTCCGCGACCTAAATCCTGAATTGCCCCGGCTACAATTTCACTGGCCGAAGCTGTATTTTCATTAATTAACACCGCCAGCTTGCCATTTTGAAAAGCACCAGTTCCTGTAGAAAAATAATCGGTTCGTGGTTCATGTTTTCCCTGCGTATACACGATGAGTTTATTCTCGGCCAAAAACTGATCGGCAAGGCCAGTTGCAGCGGTAAAATAACCACCACCATTATCCCGGAGATCGAGGATGAGTTTCTTCATTCCCTTCGCTTTGAGGTTATTTGCAGCAACAGAGAAATCATTGTCTGTATTGGCACCAAATTTACTTATTCTTACATAACCGGTTTCATTGTTGATCATGTAAGCCGCATCAATACTACTAATATTTACTTTGCCACGGGTAACCATAATCCGGTTGGTTTGTGGTGCACCAGGATGTAAAAGTACCACGCTAACTCCTGTGCCCGACCTGCCTTTAAACCGGCCGGTAAGTTGGTCTTTTGGTAAATTTCTTCCACTTACTGTGGTAGAATCAATACTTAAAATTTTATCTCCCAGTTTTATGCCTGCCTGGTAAGCAGGGCCATCTTTTACCACTCCGGTAACCATCATGGTATCATTCAGCATATAATATTCTATACCCACCCCTTCAAAGTTTCCTTCAAGGTTATCTGTCATATCCTGTGCATCGGTTGGTGGCAGGTAAACACTATGCGGATCGAGTTGGTGTAAAACACTATCTATCGGTAAATTTTGAAGCGAATCTGTATTGATGTCATCAACATAATTTCCGTTGATGATGTGTAAAATTTCATTTAATTTTTCATCGCTGTTGCTGGCAAGCTGAGGACTTTTTTTTACGCCAAAACCTTGATCTTTAATAAATTTTATGCCCAAAAACATGCCTGCTATTAAAATAACAGAATAGCTCAAAGCAATCAACATGTTGTTACGGGTATTTTTTTTCATCGGCGTTACTGCAAATTTATGAAAATAAGCGGGTTGATATATTTTTTAACTGCTTTTTAGTGTCTTTTGTTTATAATAATTAACATAAATTAACCCAACCTGGGTATATATTGAAATTTATAGCGCATATTTTTGGATTTTTAAGGCAGTTTTTAAAAAGAATTTACCGAATTTTATCAAAATTAAATTTATGAACAGAGTTACCGAGCAAGAATCTAATTATAACCACATCGATCAGATGTCGGTGTTAGAAGTTCTGCAGGGCATTAATAACGAAGATAAAACAGTTGCATTTGCAGTAGAAAAATCTTTGCCTCAGATCGAAAAACTAACATCGGCAGTTGCCGAGCGGATGAAAAAAGGTGGTCGTCTTTTTTATATAGGCGCAGGTACCAGCGGCCGTTTGGGCGTGGTAGATGCATCCGAATGTCCACCTACTTATGGCGTTCCATTTGATTGGGTTGTGGGCATTATTGCCGGTGGCGATACCGCCATTAGGAAAGCTGTAGAATTTGCTGAAGATGATGCCGAGCAAGCCTGGAAAGATTTGCAGGAATTCAATATCAATGAGAAAGATTGCCTGGTGGGTTTGGCTGCATCAGGTACTACACCATATGTAATTGGGGGTTTAAATACTGCCCGCAAACATGGCATATTAACCGGATGTATTGTATGTAATACTGGCGGACCTATTGCAGCAGAATCTGATTTCCCGGTAGAAGTGGTGGTTGGACCAGAATTTGTAACCGGATCTACACGAATGAAATCGGGCACGGCGCAAAAACTGGTATTAAATATGTTAAGCACTACTGTTATGGTGCAGTTAGGGCGTGTGGTTGGCAATAAAATGGTAGATATGCAGTTAACCAATCATAAATTAGTGGATAGAGGGACGCAAATGGTTGCCGATGAACTGAATATTGGTTACGATGAAGCCGCAGAATTGTTAACCCGTTACGGAAGTGTACGTAAAGCAGTAGAAGCAGGACATTAGAAATGATAGAAAAATGGATTGAATGAATTTAATCATTCAATAATTTATCTATTCAATAAATAAAAATTATGCACGAGATAGAGCCTTATTACCAGTGGAGAGATGATTATATTTCGGCAGAAGATGAGCGGTCGCCATTTTACAATACCGAATATTCTGAACTTTACTTCGATAAGCAGATATATAACTTTTTATTGCACCCGCAATGGGACGAATTTGGTTCCAATACACTTTATATGAAAGTGTTGTATGCCGATTACGACCGCAGTTACGCCATTATTGAGTTTATAGGTGAGTGGAACGATGCCATTAACAACGATATAATGTTAATGAAGCGCGATATTTTAGAACTCATGATGGATGAAGGCATTAATAAATTTATCCTTATCGGTGAAAATGTACTGAATTTCCATGCATCCGACGATAGCTATTACGAAGAGTGGTTTCAGGAAGTAGAAGATGGCTGGATTGTTGGTATCAATTTTCAGGAGCATGTAATTACCGAGTTCAGGGATAATAACATCGATTATTACATTAACTTTGGGGGTGCTTTTGACCATCTGCCATGGCGAACATTAAAGCCCTTACAATTCTTTAAAAAAGTTGAAGAACTGCTGACAAAAAGATTGAACTAAATATTTATTTTTATATAGTTAAATACACAAAATTTAAAATGGAACAACAAAATTATCAATATCAAAAGGACAGTGTTTTTGTACAGGAAAAATCTGTTTCTAAAAAATTCTTTGCAAACGTTTTCTTATGGATGTTCGTTGCATTGCTATTATCTACGCTTTCGGCTTTTTACATTTCGAACAGTGAGAGTGCATTAAGGTCGTTAATCGACTTTGAAACAGGTAGAAGAACAGCTTTAGGTTATGTAGCCATGTTTGCGCCACTTGGATTAGTTTTATTAATGGGCGCGGGTTTTAACAAATTATCTTATGGTGCACTATTAGGCGTTTTTGTGCTTTTCTCTATTTTATTAGGAGTGAGTTTAAGCTTTATCCTTTTAATTTATACGGGAGCCTCAATCATTACCTGTTTTGCCGCTGCTGCTGGTATTTTTGGCATTATGGCTTTTATGGGCTATACTACTAATATCGACTTAAGTAAGTTTGGTCCTATATTAATGGTAGGTGTTGCTGGATTATTTATTGCGAGCATTCTTAACATGTTTATTAAAAGCGAACAATTTAGCCTGATTATGGCCTTTGTAGGTATTGCAGTATTTACTGCGTTAACTGCATATGATGTGCAGAAAATCAAAAGAATTGGGATGGGAATCCAAGAGAGTGGAGAAGCAATTCCAGAAGCAGATACTAAAAAACTGGCAATAATGGCGGCTTTAAATTTATATCTGGATTTCATCAATATCTTCCTTTTCTTACTACGTATTTTCGGAAGCAGAAAATAGACATTAACAAAACAATATTCTTAAGGCCGTGCAGAATTGCATGGCCTTTGTAATTTTATTTGGCAGCAAAGCGATAAATTTTGGAATTGATGTAGCTTTGTTGCATTTTTGTATGCTTATTAAGAAAGACGGAGGGATTAGACCCAACGAAGTCTTAGCAACCTGTAACCGTACAAGGTGCTAAATTCTATCCTGAATTATTCGGGACCAGATAAGTTTAGGATTACGATTCACGTACCAACTTTTTAAATAAGCCTTTTAGAGACTTGAGATTATAGATTTGAGAGTATAGATCTGAGACCATAGATTTGAGACCGTAGATTTGAAAGTTGAGACATAGCGTCTACCCAATTTCATATATCTTACACCTCATATCTCATATCTCATATCTGATTTCTGACATCCCGTATCTCATATCTCAAATCTTACAACAAGAATGAGCATAAGAGAAGAATTAGAGAAACGTATTTTGGTGATCGATGGTGCAATGGGTACCATGATTCAGCGATATACTTTAACAGAAGAAGATTTTAGAGGCGAGCGATTTAAAAATCATCCTTGTGATGTAAAAGGCAATAATGATTTGCTTAACATTACACGTCCGGATATTATTAAAACCATACACCTGGAGTATTTGGCAGCTGGTGCCGATATTATCGAAACCAATACGTTCAGTACCCAGCGCATTTCTATGGCCGATTACCAGATGGAAGATCTCTCTTATGAAATGAGTTTCGAAGGGGCGCGTGTGGCAAAAGAATCTGTAAACGAATTTATGGCTGCAAATCCAGACCGTAAGTGTTTCGTTGCCGGTGCTATAGGCCCAACCAACCGCACCCTTTCCATGTCGCCGAATGTAAACGACCCTGGTTTTAGAGCGGTTTATTTTGATGAACTCGAAGCAGCTTATTACGAGCAGGTACGTGGTTTGGTAGATGGAGGTTCAGACGTCTTATTAATCGAAACCATTTTTGATACCTTAAATGCTAAAGTGGCTATTGTAGCCATTAAAAAATATGAGGAAGTTATTGGTCGTAAACTGGAAATTATGATTTCTGGTACCATTACCGATGCTTCCGGCAGAACACTTTCAGGCCAAACTGCCGAAGCTTTTTTAAACTCTGTAATGCATGCAAAACCTTTAAGTATCGGTTTTAACTGTGCTTTAGGAGCTAAAGAAATGCGGCCGCATATAGAAGAACTTGCTGCAAAAGCAGGCTGCTATGTATCGGCCTATCCAAACGCAGGTTTACCAAATGAGTTCGGCGCATACGATTGAGCAGCCGCATGAAACAGCACATTTGGTAGATGATTTTATTGCATCAGGCTTCGTTAATATTGTTGGAGGCTGTTGCGGTACCACGCCAGATCATATTGGTTGTATTGCCAAAAATGCAAGAAAAGCCGAACCACGGAAAATCCCTGTACTTGAACCCTACATGCGTTTAAGCGGATTGGAACCTGTAACCATTACTCCAGAAAGCATTTTTGTAAATATTGGAGAAAGAACAAATATCACCGGATCGCCAAAATTTTCTAAATTGATTTTAGGTGGCGATTACGAAGCCGCACTGGCCGTTGCCTTACAACAGGTTGAAGGTGGTGCACAGGTAATTGATGTGAACATGGATGAAGGGATGTTGGATTCGGAAGCAGCAATGACCAAATTCTTAAACCTCATAGCCTCTGAACCTGATATTGCCAAATTGCCTATCATGGTCGATTCATCCAAATGGTCGGTTATTGAAAATGGCTTAAAATGTTTGCAGGGAAAAGGAATTGTAAACTCCATTTCACTAAAAGAAGGAGAAGATAAATTTCGCGAAAGTGCCCGCAAAATTATGCAATATGGTGCTGCCGTAGTTGTTATGGCATTTGATGAGCAAGGGCAGGCCGATAATTATGAGCGCAGAAAAGAAATCTGTAAAAGAAGTTACGATATATTAGTAAACGAAATCGGTTTCCCCGCAGAGGATATCATTTTCGACCCAAATATTTTAACTGTTGCAACCGGCTTAGAAGAGCATAATAATTATGCTGTAGATTTTATTAATGCCACCCGATGGATTAAAGAGAACCTTCCTCATGCAAAAGTAAGCGGAGGGGTTTCCAATATTTCTTTCTCTTTTAGGGGGAATAACACCGTTCGGGAAGCAATGCACTCTGCATTTCTTTATCACGCCATTCAGGCAGGTTTAGATATGGGAATCGTTAATGCAGGGATGTTGGAAGTTTACCAGGAAATTCCACCTGAATTGTTAGAAAGGGTAGAAGATGTACTCTTAAACCGAAGAGACGATGCTACAGAGCGATTGGTAGAATATGCCGACACGGTAAAATCAAAAGGAAAAGAAGTTGTTAAAGATGAAGAGTGGAGAAAAGGCCCGGTTGAAGAAAGGTTATCACACTCGCTTGTAAAAGGAGTTGTAGAATACCTGGATGATGATGTAGAAGAAGCAAGGCAAAAATATGCCCGCCCAATCCAGGTTATCGAAGGGCCATTGATGGATGGAATGAACATCGTAGGGGATTTATTCGGTGCCGGGAAAATGTTCCTTCCCCAGGTGGTAAAATCAGCAAGGGTAATGAAAAAAGCCGTAGCCTACTTATTGCCGTTTATCGAACAAGAGAAATTGGATAATCCCGATCAGGATCAAAATTCATCAGCAGGAAGAGTATTAATGGCCACAGTTAAAGGTGATGTACATGATATTGGAAAAAATATTGTGGGTGTGGTATTGGCTTGTAACAACTTCGAAATTGTAGATATGGGCGTGATGGTTCCTGCACAGGAAATCATTAAAAAGGCCAAAGAAATAAAAGCAGATATTATTGGTTTAAGCGGATTAATTACACCTTCATTAGATGAAATGGTTCACTTTGCCAAAGAAATGGAACGCGAAGGTTTTACCATTCCATTAATTATCGGAGGAGCTACAACTTCAAGAATCCATGCTGCGGTAAAAGTAGCACCAAATTATTCAGGTCCTGCCATTCACGTGTTGGATGCTTCAAGAAGCGTTACCGTTTGCAGCACCTTGATGAACCCTGAAACAAGAGACGATTACATTGCTGGTATAAGAGCCGAATATGATAAAGCCCGAGAAGCACACTTAAATAAAAGATCGGATAAACGTTTTAAAACACTTGAGGAAGCGCGTGAGCATAAATTTAAGATCGATTTTCAACCCAACCTGCCGGTGCCGGAATTTACAGGCACCAGGGTTTTCGATAATTATCCTTTAGAAGAACTGGTACCATATATCGATTGGACACCGTTTTTCCATACATGGGAGCTCCGGGGAAGCTATCCAAAAATTTTCGATGATAAAAATGTTGGCGATGAAGCAAAAAAGCTTTTCGATGACGCGCAGACTTTGTTAAAACGCATCCTTGATGAAAAGCTGTTAACAGCAAGAGCCGTAATTGGTTTTTGGCCAGCAAATGCAGTAGGAGATGATATTGAGTTGAAAGTTGAAAGTGATCAGTTGTCAAATGACTCTGAACTGAAAGCTGAGAACTCCAAACTGGTAACCATCCACACCCTCCGCCAGCAGGCAGAAAAAGTAGATGGGCAGCCTTATTATGCATTATCTGATTTTATTGCGCCGAAAGAAAGCGGTATTCAGGATTATTTTGGCGGTTTTGCAGTAACGGCAGGTATCGGTATTGATGAATTGGTAAATGAGTTCGAGTCCAATTACGACGATTATAATAGCATTATGGCCAAAGCACTGGCCGATCGTTTAGCTGAAGCCTTTGCAGAGCGCATGCACGAACGTGTACGAAAAGAATACTGGGGTTATGCACAAGATGAAAACTTAAGCAATCAGGAATT
This sequence comes from Pedobacter sp. AC402, assembly GCF_979252805.1. Lineage (NCBI taxonomy): Bacteria > Pseudomonadati > Bacteroidota > Sphingobacteriia > Sphingobacteriales > Sphingobacteriaceae > Pedobacter > Pedobacter sp. AC402. The sequence goes on from NZ_CEEDAI010000002.1 coordinate 11,128, forward strand.
AATTAAAGAGGAATACGCAGGTATCCGTCCCGCACCAGGTTACCCTGCCTGTCCGGAACACACTGAAAAAGGCACTTTATTCGAATTGCTTGATGCAGAGAATAAAATCGGATTACATTTAACCGAAAGTTATGCCATGTATCCTACAGCAGCAGTAAGTGGATTTTATTTCGCACACCCAGATTCAAGATATTTCGGTTTAGGAAAAATTACCAAAGATCAGATAGAGGATTATGCCATCAGGAAAAACATGCCGATTGAAGAAGTGGAACGGTGGTTAAGTCCGAATTTAGCTTATTAACCCCAATCCACAACAGAGGAAGGGAATCGTATTACAATTAAAATTTAAAGTCCCGATTATTCGGGATTAGGCTATGAAGATTACAGACCATATAATAAACGCAAAGGGTAAAACCTTATTCTCATTTGAATTATTACCGCCAGTAAAAGGGCAGAGTATCCAATGGATTTACGATGCCATAGAACCACTTTTGGAGTTTAATCCGCCATTTATTGATGTGACTTCGCTCCGTGAGGATTACATTTATAAAGAACAGGCAAATGGTTTGCTGCAAAAAGTATCATACCGTAAGCGTCCTGGTACCATTGCTATTTGTGCGGCCATAATCCACAAATATAAAGTTGATGCCGTTCCACACCTGATTTGCGGTGGCTTTACCAAAGAAGAAACCGAAAATGCACTGATTGATTTACAGTTCTTAGGTATAGATAATGTTTTGGCTTTGCGTGGTGATGCCCGTAAGGCAGATGGAAATTTCGTTCCAACTCCTGGCGGACACTGTTATGCTACAGATTTGATCGAACACATTAAAAACCATAACGAGGGTAAATTTTTGCACGAAGATGTAGAAACTTTTAAAAGTGATTTCTGTATCGGCGTGGCAGGTTATCCAGAAAAGCACTTCGAAGCACCCAATATGAGTACCGATTTTAAATTTTTGAAAAAGAAGGTAGAAGCAGGAGCAGAATTTATTGTAACCCAAATGTTTTTTGATAACCAAAAGTATTTCGATTTCGTAAAAAAATGCCGGGAAAATGATATAAATGTGCCAATTATACCTGGTTTAAAGCCGATTAGCACCTTATCACAGCTAAATGTTTTGCCAAAGATTTTTCATATAGATTTACCAGATGAGTTAACTGATGCATTATCGCATGCCAAAAATAATAATGAGGCAAAAGAGATCGGTACAGAAGCAATGATTAAACAATGTAAAGAATTGATAGATTTTGGCGCACCGGTATTACACTTTTATACAATGGGCCGCCCTGAGCAAACCAAAAAAATTGCAAAGGCCATATTTTAATATTACTTACCAAGTATCCCTTATTCCGTGGTAATCTGTGTTTCCGTGGCAAAAATAGTTAGCGATGAACAATTTACATACAGATCAACAAAACCTTGATGCTATACTAACACAAGTTAAACAACAGGGAATAAATTATTTAAATCACATTCATGAACGCTCAACAGCAAGTTCGGGTAATGTAGAAACGGTTATCAATTTAAACGAAGAGGGGATTGGTGTCAAAAATGCCCTGACCCAATTTAACCAGCGTTTCGAACCCATTATGGTAGCCTCTTCTGGCCCAAGGTATTGGGGTTTTGTTACCGGAGGAACCACACCTGCTGCTATTGCTGGCGATTGGCTTGCAACCATCTACGATCAAAACACCCAAAGCGCAAATGGTAATGGGGATGTTTCGGCAAAAATCGAACTCGAAACCATTCAGTTATTACTTTCCTTATTTAACCTGCCGAAAGATTTCTTTGGTGGTTTTGTAACAGGAGCTACCTTATCTAATTTTACTTGTTTAGCGGTAGCCAGACAATGGATTGGAAAACAGATGGGTAAAGATTTTGCTAAGGAAGGCATTTCGGAAAATGTAAAAATACTATCTGCCACGCCACATTCATCTGCCATTAAATCCTTATCCATGCTTGGTTTAGGCAGCAGCAATGTTATACAGGTAAATGTATTGCAAGGCAATCGCGAAGCTTTGGATGTTGCAGATCTTGAGCTTAAAATACAAGCTTTAAATGGCGAGCCTTTCATCTTAATTTCTAGCGCAGGTACTGTAAATACGGTAGACTTTGATGATTTTGAAGCCATTAATGTATTGAAAGATAAGTATAATTTTTGGTGGCACATTGATGCTGCTTTTGGCGGTTTCGCATCTTGTTCGCCCAAATACAAACACCTGCTTAAAGGCTGGGAAAATGCCGATAGCATTACAGTAGATTGCCACAAATGGTTAAATGTGCCTTACGAAAGTGCGGTATTTTTTGTTAAAGAAAAGCATCAGCTGTTACAGGTAGAAACGTTCCAAAACTCCAATGCTGCTTATTTAGGTAATCCGCTAGAAAATTTCAGTTATTTAAACTTTCTGCCAGAAAATTCACGCCGCCTAAAGGCCTTACCTGCATGGTTTACCTTAACAAGTTATGGAAAACAAGGGTATCGGGATATTGTAGAAAGTAACGTTGCAATGGCCCTCCAGTTTGCCGATTTCATCAACGAAAATTCAAACTTCGAATTGCTGGCACCCGTGCGTTTAAATACGGTTTGTTTCTCATTAACCGATGAAAATATAGCAACAACATTTCTGAATAAATTAAATGCGAGTGGTAAGGTTTTTATGACCCCGACATTTTACAATGGGAAAAAAGGAATCCGGGCTGCTTTTGTAAATTGGCGTACATCAGCTAGTGATGTGGAATCAGTTACTACAACCATGCTCCGAATTCTTACAGAACTTTAACCATAATTTTATTGTTTTTAAGGTACACAACTTATATTTGCAACAATGAAGTTTAATACCTTTAAATACGTTTTGATCAGCTGCATTGCCCTAACTTTTTTCTTAAAAGTAAGCAATCTGGTTTCGTATTTAAGCTATTCTGCTGATATTGAAGTTTTATCAACCAATGATGACGCGACAGAGAAAGAAGAAAAAAAAATAGAAACTGAATATGCTGTGCAGCAGATGATGTTTCAATATGAGATAAATTTCCCTTTTCAAAGTTCAAAAAAGGTCATCATCCCCGATCATTCTTTTAAATTAGCTTACTTTCCTGAGGTTTTAACTCCTCCACCTTCCGTATAAGAATAAATTTTTACCGTTCAACTCCGCTTCTAAGAAACGGAAACAATTATCTATTTTAAAAATTACAAATTATATATATGAAACGAGCAATTTCATTCGCAGTGTTGTTAATCGCTGCTTCGTTAAAAATCAGTGCACAAGAGGTTGTGCAAAATAATGTTAAACCAGTAGAAAATGCCCTAACACAGGTTACAAAGCTGCAACCAGTAAGTTTTACCTATGATAAAGTTTGGGCAGAGAAATTGAAATTATCTGCCAGACCACAATATGGTTTTGTAGGGGCCGATGCTAAAGCTGCCGTTCCTGAACTTGTTTCCGTTCAGGCAAAAAGTTATCCATCCGGTAAAAATGCTTTTCAAAACGCTACCATAACCAAGGTTGATTACGAAAATTTAGTTCCGCTTTTGGTGGCCAGTATAAAAGAGCAACAACAGCAAATTGAACAATTACAGCGCGAATTAAGAGCGTTAAAATCACAAAATGCAAAATAGAATGAATCCCGATGTAAATCGGGATTTTTCATTAAATATAATTACTGAAAGTAAAAAAATGGTAACTAATCTGTTGTTAAAGCCACCTGGTGCAATTATTGGACTAGCTTTACCATATTAATATTAAAATTAAATGAATAAGAAAATTGCCGAAAGCCAGTCTAGATCAAATTACGCCGTTCCCTTAGTTACCATTACCCTTTTATTCTTCATGTGGGGATTCATCACCTGCATGAACGATATTTTGATTCCATATTTGAAGCAGCTTTTTAAATTGAGCTTTTTTGAATCTATGCTGGTGCAATTTTGTTTCTTCGGAGCTTATTTCGTCGGATCATTAATTTATTTCCTAATTTCTTATACCAATGGCGACCCAATTAATAAAGTGGGTTATAAAAAAGGAATTCTATTCGGTATTGTACTTGCAGCAATCGGTTGTGCTTTGTTTTTTCCGGCGGCTACCTACTCTGTTTATCCACTGTTTTTAGGTGCATTATTTGTGCTTGGATTGGGTTTTACCGTTTTACAGATTACGGCCAACGCTTATGTTTCTTTATTAGGACCTGAGGATAGTGCATCCAGCCGTTTAAATTTAACACAGGCCTTTAATGCTTTCGGAACCACAATTGCCCCAATTTTAGGTGGTCATCTTATTTTTGAATTCTTTTCTGAAGCTGATGGCAGTTTCAGTGCTTCCGCAACACGCATTCCTTATTTAATATTTGCAGGCATCTTGTTGCTTGTGGGTTTGCTTATTTTTTATGTTAAACTTCCATCTTTCCAGCCTGAAGAAGAGGAACAAGTAAAAGGTTTGGGCGTATTAAAATTTCCACATTTAACCAGGGGAATCATCGCTTTATTCTGCTATGTTGGTGCAGAGGTGGCTGTGGGTAGCTTTATCATCAGCTTTTTAAGATTGCCTGAAATAACCGGATTGGATGAGGTGGTAAGTAAAAATTACCTGTCGCTTTACTGGGGTGGAGCAATGATTGGCCGTTTTGTAGGGTCAATTTCTCTAAACCACACCCTAAGTCAGTCAAAAAAAATCATTTACATGTTGGGTACAGCTATTTTGGTTTTTGCCTTAATTTATAGTATTGTAGATTTAACTTTTGCACAGATCAGTTTCTTTTTGGCATTTATCGCATTAAATTTCCTTGGATTTTTAGTCGGAAAATCAGCGCCAGCCAGAACTTTGGCTATTTTCTCTGCCATTAATGTGTTGTTGTTAGTATCAGCAATGGTAAATAAAGGTGAATTGGCGATGTACAGCGTTTTAGGTATCGGAATTTTCAACTCCATTATGTTCTCCAATATTTATACGCTATCAATTGCTAAATTGGGTGCATATACCAGTCAGGGATCATCTTTGCTGGTGATGGCCATATTAGGCGGTGCCATTATGCCGCTTATTCAAGGTGCCGTAGCCGATAAAATTGGTGTTCACCATTCATTTATTCTGCCATTGGTGTGTTACCTTTTTATTTTGTATTTCGGTATTTATTGCTCCAAAAGATTAAAAGGCATTGAGCAGCAAACAAGTATAAAATCTGGACATTAATATAAATGCTAAAGAAGTCAAGTTTTTAAAACTTGACTTCTTTTTTTATGTTTCTAATAGCCTTTAAGCAAATAATTCTTAAACCCTTCAAAATCCACACCCAACTGATCAGCATGTTTAGGTTTATTTTCTAAAGCTTTTACCTGTTCAGGGATTTCAATTTTAGCAGCGATACCCACAGGAAATATATCAGGAAACTTGCAAGCGTGTGCAGTAGATAAGAAAACAGCAGCACTTTCATCAGTTGGTTTTTCAGTTCTGTATTTTTCAATAGCCAAATAAGCTATCGCAGTATGCGGACAGGCTACGTAATTGAGTTTACCATCTAGCACTTTTATTCCTTCCAGTGTTTCTTCGTCAGTAAAGCGATATGAGGTAACCACCTTTTTAATGCTTTCAATATCCTGATCAAACAAATCCATAATGCGTACCCAATTACTTGGTGCACCAACATCCATGGCGTTGGAGTAAGTTTGTGTTGATGGCTTAGTTTCATAAACACCACTTTCTAAAAAGCGTGGTACAGTATCGTTTACATTAGTGGCTGCAATAAACTGTTTAACAGGTAAACCCAGCTTATAGGCCAATAAGCCAGCACCAATATTTCCGAAATTGCCACTTGGCACCGAAAATACTACATCAGTTAAACCTTGCTTTTTCAGTTGGGCATACGTATTGAAATAATAAAATGTTTGCGGGATCAATCGGGAGATGTTAATCGAATTGGCAGAAGTTAATCTGAATTTTGCATTCAGTTCCGTATCTGCAAAGGCTTGTTTAACCAGAGCCTGGCAATCGTCAAAAGTTCCTTTTACCTCCACGGCCCTAATGTTTTCGCCATTGGTTGTTAACTGTAATTCCTGTATCGGGCTTACTTTGCCTTCAGGGTAAAGAATTGTTACCCTCGTGTTTGGTACACCTAAGAAACCCAATGCAACAGCACCGCCGGTATCGCCTGATGTAGCTACCAGAACATCTAAAAGTTGTTCGCCATCCTTTAAAAAATATGCCATCACACGACTCATAAAACGGGCGCCAAAATCTTTAAATGCTAACGATGGTCCGTGGAACAATTCGAGCACAAAAGTTTTATCATCCAATTTTACTGCAGGAGCTTCAAAGTTAATGGCATCATCAATTAAAGCTTTTAAATCTTCAGAAGGAATTTCATCTTTTAATAAAGTTGAAGCTATTTTGTAAGCAATTTCTGGTAGCGAATATTTCTCGATATTTTCGATAAAATCTGCATCAAGCTGAGGAATTTCAACAGGCATGTATAAACCTTTATCTTGTGGCATGCTGTTAAAAACGGCTTCTTTGAAAGAAACGCGTAAATCTTTATTGTTGGTTGAGTATAGTTTCATTTTAAGGTGCAAGTTTAGATAATGGTAAAAGGATTATGGCGCTAAGTACAACCCTACGCCCTGAACCTTTTACCTTAGCCTTGTTTACATCACTTTTGGCCCTTCAGCGTTAACCGGAGATACAAAAGCTTTGCTGTTAATATTTATTTTATGTAAGTGCTGTTGTTGAGATTTGGTTATTTTTCTGGCCGTTTCTTCGTCTTTAGTTAAGGCAAAAACAGAAGGACCAGAACCCGAAATTCCGAAACCGATTGCGCCGTTTTCCATCGCCAGTTTCCTCATTTCTTCAAAACCTGGTATCAGGATCGAACGAGTTGGTTCTACCAGAACATCTTTCATGCTTCGTCCGATCAGGTCGAAATCGTTCATGAACAATCCGCTTACCAAACCCGCCACATTTCCCCATTGAGTAACAGCATCTTTTAAGGCCACCTTACTGCGGATCATCTGGCGTGCATCCTTAGTTGGTACATCCACCTCCGGATATACAATAGCGGCATACATGCCAGCTGGTGTAGGTAAAGAAATCACATCTAATGGTTCATAACTTCTTACCAGTACAAAACCACCCAATAGGGCAGGCGCAACATTATCGGCATGGCCATAACCACAGGCCAGTTCTTCACCTTTCATCGCAAATGGAACAAGTTCAGTTGCAGTTAATAAATCGCCCATTAATTTGTTAATGGCAAAAAGTCCTGCAACTGTACTGGCTGAGCTCGATCCCAATCCGCTACCAATTGGCATTTTCTTATGGAGTTCAATCTCTACGCCAATATCTAAGCGGTTGATATGCTGTAAATAATGTTGTACACTTGCGCTAACCGTATTTTTAGCGGCATCCAAAGGTAAACGGCCATCATCACCAGTAATTTTTTTAATCACTACACCAGGAGTATCTGTAAATCGCATTTCAACTTCATCGCCAGGCTCGTTTACAGCGAAACCCAGTACATCGAAGCCACAAACTACATTTGCAACAGTTGCCGGAGCGAAAACTTTTATACTATTTTTCATTATTATTATTGGCTTATCTATTTATTTAAAGTACCTACATTAATGATATCGGCAAAAACACCAGCGGCCGTAACTTCGGCACCTGCACCTGGGCCTTTTACCACCAACGGGCGCGATTTATATCGATCAGTAGTGAACGAGATAATATTATCGCTTCCCGATAACATATAGAATGGATGACTATCATCAACCATTTGCAGGCTGATTTCTACATTTCCATCTTCCAACTTGCCTATGTAGCGCAAAACTTTTCCATCATTGGCTGCGGTATTCTTTAAATTTTCAAAATAAGCTGCATTTGCCTTCAACTCCGAATAGAAATCCTCTACTGAAGTTGCATTTAAACAAGCTTCAGGCAAAATGTTGTCGATTTTTACGTCGCTCGCTTCCAATGGATACCCTGCATCACGGGCCAGGATCAGCATTTTACGCATAAAATCTTTTCCATTTAAGTCATCACGTGGATCTGGTTCAGTATACCCCAGTTCCTGCGCTTCCTTTACCGTTTCGTAAAAACCCGCATCACCTTTAAAATTATTGAAGATGTAAGAAATGGTTCCTGATAAAATGGCTTCAATGCGTGCAACCTTATCACCGCTCATCATCAACTCGCGCAGGGTACGGATAATCGGCAAACCTGCACCTACATTGGTTTCATAATAAAAATCGACACCAAACTTACGGGCTGTATCTTTAAATGATTTATACTGGGCAAAATCAGCTGAGTTACCTTTTTTATTACAGGTTACCACCGAAATGCTGCTTTCGAATATATCCTGGTAAAATTCAATTGGCGACTCTGCAGCAGTATTATCCACAAATACGCAATTTGGGAGATTCAAAGCTTTCATTTTCGCTACAAAGCCTGCTAAATCGGCAGTTTCACCTTGTGTGTTTAATTCAGTTTCCCAATTTTCCAGTGAAAGGCCATCAGCATTGAAAATCATTTTTCGGGTGTTGCTTATACCAGCTACTTTTACCTGTAAATCGTTATTTGCTGCTAAGAAAGGCATCTGCTCTTTTAACTGATTGAACAATGTTTTTCCAATATTACCTGTACCTAAACAAAAAACATTCAATGTTCTTTTCAGGTCTGTGAAAAAAGCATCATGTACAGCATTAACCGCTTTCGATAAATCGTCTTTACTAATAATTACCGAGATATTATATTCAGAAGAACCTTGTGCAATGGCCCTCACATTAATACCGTTACGACCTAAAGCACTGAACAAACGTCCGCTCATGCCTGGTGTACGTTTCATATTTTCGCCCACTATTGCCAAAACTGCCAGGTTGTTTTCAACTTCAGGCAATTCTAATTTCTTTGCGTCCAGTTCAAGCTCAAATTCTTTTTTGATTAAAGAAATTGCCTGTGAAGCATCTGTTGGTTTAACTGCGAAAGTAATGCTATGCCTCTGATGAAGATTGAGTAATCAACACCACATTGATCTGCTCGCGCGATAGAAGCGAGAATAACCTGCCGCTAAAGCCTGCCTTGCCCACCATACCGCTTCCGGTTAAGTTGATAATACTGATATGATCAATAGATGAAATCCCTTTTATGGGTAAACTTGATGCTTTAACATCACTTTTAATGTATGTTCCGGCAAAATCTGGCTCAAAAGTATTTTTAATTACAATCGGAATTTTCTTCATAAAAGCAGGAATCATTGTAGGCGGATAAATAACTTTCGCGCCAAAATAACTCAGCTCCATGGCTTCGGTATAACTTAACTCTGGTAAAGAAAATGCTTTTTTCACAATGCGTGGGTCAGCCGTCATCATGCCGTTTACATCCGTCCAGATTTCTATTTCTTCCGCATTTAAAGCTGCACCCCAAACCGCTGCTGTATAATCAGAACCACCGCGACCTAATGTAGTAACCCTGCCTGAGGCATTACTCGCAATAAAACCAGTAACAAAAAGCACTTTATTTTTATTTTCCTGGTAAAAATTGTTGATAAGCTTTTCGGTTAAGTCCGTATCTACTTTCGCCTGACCAAAATTGCTGTCAGTTTTAATCAACTCAGACCCATTAACATAAAGCGCGTCGCCAATATTTTGCGAAGCGATATGGCTGATCATGAAAGTAGAACAGCGCTCACCATAGCTTAAAATCTGATCTTTGGTTTGCAAACTTAGTTCACGCAAGTTGGTTACCGCCTGCAGCAAATCTTCCAATTCGTTAAAAAATATCTTTAAGCGGGTAAATACCGGGTTTTGTGCAGCAGCTGGTAAAAGCGCACGGATTACAGCAAAGTGTTTTGCTTCAATTTCTTTTAACTGGGTGTCGTAATCCTCGCCACGCTCAGCCATTTCGGCCATATCGGTAAGCAGGTTGGTAACACCACTCATTGCCGATAATACAACTACCGGGCTATTCTTCTGTTTTTCTTCGCCAACCAGGCGCAAGAGCGTTTTAATGTTCTCGGCCGAACCTACGGATGTGCCGCCGAATTTAAGTACTTTCATTAGTTTATATTGGTTTTAACTGTTTGATACTGTGCAAATTTTTTCATTGTTTAAAGGTGCTCGTACAGCTTTCAATCAGCTTGGGTTAAAAAAAAAGCGTCCCGATTTTCATCGGGACGCTCTCTGTGTTTTATGTTTTTTCAATTTACAACAAATTAGCCCCGCTGGTTTATACCGGTGGTAATAATAATCGTTGTAATAATCGAAGTGTTAAAATTCATCTTGTCTTTGTGTACTTTGTACACCGTAAAGTAGGAGATTATTTTTTTAAAATGCAAATGTTTTTTGATTTTTATTTCGAAATTTTTATTAAAACGTTTAAGTAGATGAAATAGACGAATTATTTTTTAATAATGGAAAGGTGCCCAAAAGATCTTCTTTTGATGCCTACTTTAGGCATTAGATATGCTAAATCTGTTATTTGGAAACAGCGGAAATATATACGTTTAGCTTTCAACAGTTTTAATCTAAAAAATCAAGCTCAATTTCATTTTCACAAATAACAATTGAACCCTTATCGTACTTCAAATAATTTTTGGAAATTAACATTACCTCTTTACAATCTTTTAATTCATTTCTACATACAAGCTTTCTCTCATTACCGATTTTCAACCTGTAAGTACATTGGTCTCTGGCTGTCATCAAATTTTAGCAAACTAAAACCATTTACCAAATTGTACTTAGTGTAATTTTTAATATTTTTTATGCTTGTAAAATCAGTTGTAAATAGCTGTAAATAAAATATTTACATAATAGTGTATTTGCTACAATATGTAAAAATTTACGCTTTAAAACTAGTTTTTCTGGAAGATAAGTCTTTACCTTTGCTGTACTAACTAACTTATTGTTATGAGCAAAAAGAAACTGCAAACGCCAGATTTAAGCTATTTAAATCTAGGCGGAAACATTGCTGTAAAGTACCAATTATCTCCAACGGAATTAATTGATGACGCCTTATTAAATAAGGAAGGTACGCTGGCTTCTTCCGGAGCATTGGCGGTTGATACCGGAAAATTTACCGGGCGATCGCCTAAAGACCGCTTTATTGTGTGCGATGAAGTTACAGAAGATGAGGTTTGGTGGGGCGATGTAAACATTAAAATCAGTCAGGAAAAATTCGACCAGCTGTTTTACAAACTTACCAGCTATCTTGAAGATAAAAAAATCTATGTTCGCGATGCATCTGCCTGTGCCAATCCGGATTATTCGATTTCGATCAGGGTGATTACAGAAACCGCTTACCAGAATCTTTTTGCTCATCACTTATTTATCCGCCCTGAAGAAGATCAGCTTGGCATAACGCCAGAGTGGACCATCATTGCGGCACCAGGCTTTTTGGCCGATCCTGCAATTGATGGTACCAGGCAGGAAAACTTTTCTATAATCAATTTTACAAAGAAAATGATCTTGATCGGTGGAACAGGTTATACCGGCGAAATTAAAAAAGGGATTTTCTCAGTTTTAAATTTTATTCTTCCAGTATACAAGAATACACTTTCTATGCATTGTTCAGCCAATGTTGGTAAAGATGGAGATACCGCTATATTTTTTGGCCTCTCGGGCACAGGGAAAACAACTTTGTCTGCCGATCCCGAAAGAGGGCTTATCGGAGACGACGAACATGGTTGGGGCAATGATTCTGTTTTTAACTTTGAAGGTGGTTGCTACGCCAAATGTGTTGATTTAACGGAAGAGAAAGAACCGCAGATATATAAGGCAATCAGATTTGGGTCATTATTAGAGAATACCAATTTTTTACCGGGTACTGAAAACGTTGATTATAGCAATATCTCCAAAACGGAAAATACCCGCGTAGCTTACCCGATAAACTATATCGACAATGCAATTTTACCTTCCATAGCCTCAGTTCCTAAAAACATATTTTTTTTAACAGCAGATGCATTCGGCGTGTTGCCACCAATTTCTAAACTGAATGTAGAACAGGCCATGTTCCACTTTATGAGTGGGTATACCGCTAAAGTTGCAGGAACAGAAACCGGTGTTACCGAACCACAATTAACCTTTTCAGCCTGTTTTGGTAAAGCGTTCCTCCCATTACACCCTTCAAGATACGCTACTTTATTGGGCGAAAAGATGAAGAAACACGAAGTAAATGTTTGGCTGGTAAATACAGGATGGAGTGGGGGCGCTTACGGCGTGGGCAAAAGAATGAAGTTGAGTTATACCAGGGCAATGATCAGTGCCGCATTGAACGGAGATCTCGAACACAATAATTATAAACAGCACCATGTGTTTAAATTAATGATGCCGTTAAATTGTCCGGGAGTTCCGAATGATATTTTAGACCCCTCCAAAACATGGGATAATCAGGAAGAATATTATTTTAAGGCTTATCAACTTGCAGATGCCTTTTCAGAAAATTTCAGGCATTTCGAACTGACAAAAGTATCAAAAAGCAGACACGAAGCGTTAAAATTATGTTAAATGCACTTTAAAATGCATTTTTTGAGAGAAAAATTTGCAATTCGATTTTTTTTTAGTTTTTATTGTGAAAGAATTGCCTCGGCTGGGGCAATTTTTTTGTTATACACCCTTGGTGGTTTACCGAAACTAAATTCTAAGTAACGATTTAATTGCTTATTGATTTATTAATTTGTAATTTAAAATCAATTTATAAATTTGTTTTTCGCAACAATTTCGGATAAGAAACGTTGTGTGTAGTACAAAAGAAAAAAAACAGCTAAAAATTAAAAACAAGAACTAAAACTAAAATTTCAAAAAAAATGGCAAACGCACCAAAACCAACAACTGTTAAAAAAGAGAGCTCTTCTAGTGCTTCAAATGTATTTGCAACATTCGTTATTCCAATCTGTATTGTTATTGGATTCTGTGTTTGGAGATTCGTATTCGGAGAAGGAAGTAACTTTATCGATGGCGACAGAGAGAAATTACCATTACCTGGTAACTATCTTGGAACAGCATACAAAGGAGGCCCTATTGTGGCAATCTTAGTTGGATTACTATTAGTAGTAATTGTATTCTCTATCGAACGTTTCATCGTTATTGGTAAAGCAAGTGGAAAATCTAGCTTAGATACTTTCATCCGCAAAGTACAAGGTTTATTAAGCGCAGGTAACATCGAAGCTGCAAAAGCTGAGTGTGATAAACAAGAAGGTTCAGTTGCTAATGTAATTAAATCAGGCTTGAAAAAATACAGCGAAGTTGAAGCAGATACCAACATGGATGTTGAGCAATCAATCGTTGCAATCCAAAAAGAGGTTGAAGAAGCTACAGCTTTAGAAATGCCAATGTTAGAGCAAAACTTAACTGTAATTGCAACTTTGGTGTCAATCGGTACATTGGTAGGTTTATTGGGTACAGTAACAGGTATGATCCGTGCATTCGCCGGTTTAGCAAACTCTGGTAAGTACCAGATCAGTCAGCATTAGCGGTAGGTATCTCTGAGGCATTGATCAACACTGCAACAGGTATCTTGGTATCAACTGTAGCAATTATCATGTACAACATATTAACTTCTAAAATTGACAAGTTAACTTACGCAATCGATGAGGCTGGTTTCAGCATCGTTCAAACATACGCTAGTTCGCATAAATAAGAATTTTGAAAAAATTTTTACCGGCTTTATGGAAAACCGGAAAAAAGATCATCATTATTAAAAACTAGTAAAAAATATTATGCCTAGAATTAAAGTTAAAAGAACAAGTACAGTAACAGATATGACCGCCATGTGTGATGTGGCTTCATTGTTACTTACTTTCTTCATCTTAACTGCTACTGCAAGGCAACCAGAACCACTAGCCGTTTCTACACCTTCATCTACATATGAATTTAAGGTGCCGGCAGAAAACAATGCGATTTTAACCATCGGCCAGGGTAAGGTTTTCTTTGAAGTAGCAGGAAATAATGTAAGAAGAAGAACATTAGAACTAATGGGCGAGCAATACAGTGTAAAGTTTACACCTGATGAACTTCAACGTTTCTCAGTAATATCAACTTTCGGTGTGCCGTTTGCAAGTTTAAAAGGATTTATCGCTATGAATGGATCGGATCGTATGAAACCAGGCGTACAAACTGGTATCCCTACAGATTCTACCGATAACCAATTAAACTCATGGGTTTTAAATGCTCGTAAAGCAACTAAAGAAATAAATAATCAGGATATGCGCGTTAGTATCAAAGGTGATGCTAAAGAAGAATATCCAGTTGTGAAAAAGATTATTGATGTGCTTCAGAAACAAAGTGTAAACAAATTTTTATTGGTTACTAACTCTGAAGCTAAAAAGAAATAAGAAATGGCAGAATTAAATACAGGCGGGAAGAAAGCCACACCAAGGGTTGATATGACTCCGATGGTGGATCTAATGTTTCTTTTGGTAACATTCTTTATCTTAACTACATCAATATCTACACCACAAGCGATGGATATTGCAAAACCAGATAAGAATGAGAAGTTACCTGAAAACAGACTAGAGCTGAAAGCAAGTAAAACCATGACCATCTTATTAGGTAAAAAGGATAAGATAGCTTGGTACATGGGCGTTGCAGGTGAAACAGCACCAACGATCGAATCAGGCTCACAAGTGGAAGCTGCTATTGTTAAAAATAGAAAAACAGCAGATGCATCAGGCGTTCCGGGAGATTTCGTAGTACTGGTTAAACCAACTACAGGATCAACTTTCCAGAACTTTGTTGACATTATGGATGAACTGGAAATTCTTAAAATTAAGGTTCGTCAGATTGATGATGATAATATCCTTGATAGCGAGAAAAATTTCATGAAAGAGCAAGGAATTTTATAATCAATAAAACCAATAGTTATGTCGAAGTTAGATATATTCAGAAAAGAATGGCTTGAAGTGGTTTTTGCAGATAAAAACAAAACCTATGGTGCGTACCAGTTGCGTAAAACCAATGGTGCAAATACCTCAAAAGCATTAATTATTGGCTCTATAATATTTCTAGTGTTATTTTTCTCTCCGAAAATCTATAGCCTTATCAAAGGTTCTATGGAGCATGAAGATGAGCAATTAAAAGCACAGGAAGTAATTTTAGCGCCGCCACCACCAGTGGATCCTAAAACACCACCTCCACCACCGGTAGAGCCACCGCCACCGAAAGTTGACCAGGTGAAAATGCCACCTCCAATTGTAAAACCCGATATCGAGGTTCGTGATGAACCACCTACGGTTGAAAAATTGAAGGAAGCAGATCCAGGTCAGAGAGATATCAAAGGTGACCCAACAGCAGATATTGTTATTGCTGAACCAGTAGGTGAAGGACCAAAAAGAGAAGCTGCTGTTGCAGTTGATGATAATAAAGTTTATGACTTTGTTAGTATCGAGAAACAACCAGAATATCCGGGAGGTATTGCAAAATTCTATAAGTACTTAGGAGGAGCAATTAAATATCCACCAATGGCACAAGAAAACAACGTACAGGGTAAAGTATTTTTATCTTTCGTTGTAGAAAAAGATGGTAAATTAACAGATATCCAGGTTACCCGTGGTTTGGGTAGCGGAACTGATGAAGAAGCTATCCGTGTATTGAAAGCTAGTCCACGTTGGAACCCAGGTATCCAAAATGGTAAGCCGGTAAGGGTAAAATACAACATCAACGTTAACTTTACATTGAACTAATAGTAGATGTTAAATTTTGATATTTTTAAGCAAAAATCGCCTAAACAGCGGTTTTTGCTCATTTTAGGCCTTGCCATGTTTGTCTTTTACGTGGTATTAGGGCTAGCCTTCATGTTCTGGGAACCGATAGCATTACGTTTACCAGGGATTCCGCAATGGGGTAGAATCGCAATAGGGATCTTTTTAATTATTTATGCTTTTGTAAGACTTTTAAGCCTGAGCAGGCGAGATTAATCAATGAGAAACTTCCTATTTATATTTCTAATTCTGGCTCTTGTTTCTTGCAAACGTAAAAACAAAGCCGAAACAGTTAAAGAAACCCGAACAAGCGGAACACTTAAAATGCTGGTTGATGAAAGCGTTGGGCCAATTGTAAAAGACCAGATTGATATATTTAGTCTTGATTACCCACAAGCGAAATTTGAGACCACAGTAAAACCCGAACAAAAACTTTTGCCCGCCTTTTTAAACGATAGCGTAAGGGTAATTGTGTTGCCAAGGTTATTGACGAAAGCTGAAGAAAAATATTACAACCAACGTAATATCAAAATAAATACTTCAAGGTTTGCTGTAGATGGTATTGCTTTAATTACAAATCAGGGCAATATTGATAGTACAATTAACGTTAAAGATGTGATTGATATATTACAGGGGAAGAAATCAGATAAAAAATTGGTCTTTGATAACGCTTATTCAAGTACCTTTCAGTATTTTAAAGAACTGGCTAAAATCAGTCAATTTCCTACTACAGGCGTTTACTCTAAAAATTCTAGCAACGAAGTGATCAAACTTATTGCAGAAGATAAAAATTTTATTGGTATTTTGGGCGTAAATTGGATTACCAATAAGAATACTGAAGTGAGTGAATACCTCTCGCAGGTGAAAGTGTTAGGTGTAAAGAACGTGAAAGGTGCTCCAGGTGATGATAAATATTATAAACCAACTCAGGATAATCTGATTAATGGCGTTTATCCTTTCTTAAGAAATATAAATATCATAGATTGCGAAGGAAGAGATGGTTTAGGCACAGGATTTGCAACATGGTTAAGAAGTCAGAGAGGGCAATTGATTGTACTTAAATCAGGACTTGGTCCACATAAATTAATGCCAAGACAAATTAACCTGACAAAATAGAATTAAATTAGAAAACTATAAATTGAACCACGAAGTAAATCTAAAGAGACACTTCATTTTTATTAAATAAAAAAACAGAATATCCGATGAAAATTTTAAAGAAAGCAATAACCTTAAATGTAGGTTTAGTGTTGATGGGTTCTGCAGTTTTTGCTCAAGATTTAAATGACGCGAAAAAAGCCATTGACGCTGAACAGTATCAGAAAGCATCATCAATGCTTAAATCATTGGTGAGCTCAAAAGCATCAGATGGTAATAACTATTACAATCTTGGTTTGGTTTATTTGAAAACCGGTTATATCGACTCTGCAAGAGCCGTATTTACCAAAGGTATTACCGCTGATCCTAAAAACAACTTAAACCTTATTGGTTTAGGTGAAGCAGATATGTTGTCCAACAACCCTACTTCTGCTAAAACTAATTTTGATAAAGCTGTAGCATTAGCTGCAAAGGACTACAAAACCTATTTGTATATCGGTAAAGCATATTTAGCTCAGGATAAACCTAGTGATGATGTATCTAAACCAGATTTTACAAATGCTTTAGCTAATATTACAAAAGCAGATGAGTTAGATTCGAAAGACAAGGATGCAGAAGTTTTCTTGGCATTGGGAGATGCTTATGCTTTGCAAAAGAAAAATTCTGAAGCATTAGGTCCGTATATGCGTGTTGGTGATGTGGATCCAAACAACAGAAGAGCCAAAACTCAGATTGGTAAAATGTATAAAGAATCAAGGGCCTTTCCTGAAGGAGAAAAAGAATTGTTGGATGTAATTGCTGCTGACGCAAATTATGGTCCGGCTTATCGCGAATTAGGTGAGTTATATTTACAATGGAGTAGCTTTGGTGTTGATAAAGAAAAAGCAGCAAAAGGCATCGAGAATTATAAAAAATACATGGATTTAACTGATAAATCTTTGGAATCTCAATTGCGTTATGCTCAGTTCTTATTTTATGCAAAAGATTTTAAAACTCTTGAGCAAGTAGCTACTTCTTTACAGGTTCCAGCAAATGATCCTAAAGGAATTGTTGTTTCAAGATTAAAAGGTTGGGCCGCTTACGAAAACAAAAATTATCCTCAAGCGCTAACTTACATGACTGAGTTTTTTGCCAAAGAAAAAGATAAGTCTAAAATTTTAGGTAATGATTACCTTTATTTGGGTAAATCTCAATTGCAAGCTGGTCAGGATAGTTTAGCTGTAATGAATATTATTGAGGCTGCTAAAATAGACTCAACAAATGCAGATGCTTTAGCTGAGGCTGGTTTATCTTTGATGAAAGCTAAAAAATATGCTAAATCAGCTGAAATTTTCCAAATGGCTATTAAATATAATCCTAACGGAAAAGGTTCACTTACCAATTATTACTATTTAGGTCAAACTAGGTTTTACGAAGCTTATATCGCTCAAAAAGAGAAAAAACCTTTTAATACAGCAGCTTTAGTTGAAGCGGATTCTGCATTAAGTCACTTAGCTAAAGTTTCTCCTGACTTTGCTTTGGGTTATTTCACTAGAGGAAGAATAGCCAATTTAATTGATGATAAAACTAATCCTAAAGGAACTGGTATCCCATATTTTGAAAAATATGTGAGTTTAGTTAAGCCTGAGGAAGTAGCAGCAAACAAAACAAATTTATCTGAATCATATAACAATATTGGTGCTTGGTATTCTGATAAGGATAAGGCAAAAGCAATAGATGCATTCACTAAAAGTTTAGCACTTGATCCTGCAGATACTTACGCAGCAGCTAGATTAAAAGAACTGCAGTCACCTGCTTCTGCTCCAAAAGCAAAAGGTAAAGGTAAATAATTAAAAAAGTTAAATAATTTAGAAAAGGCAGAGTTTGGTTACTCTGCCTTTTTCTTTTACTTTTGCAACATAAATATAAATAATATGCAAGCGCAAAGTTCGGCTATAGATTTTTTACCAATTATATTTCAAGTAATTGTAGCTTTAGGTTTCGTGGTAACCACATTGGTTGCTACACACTTTTTAGGTCCAAAGCGTAAAACACTCGATAAATTGGAAACTTTTGAGGCTGGTGTTAAATCTGTTGGTAATGCCCGTCAGCCTTTCTCCATTAAATATTTCGTTGTAGCAATCTTATTTGTGCTTTTTGATGTGGAGGTAATTTTTATGTATCCATGGGCAGTTAATTTTCGCGCATTAAAGATGGACGGCATGATCGAAATGTTTATTTTTATGGGTACATTATTACTTGGTTTCATTTACGTAATTAAGAAAAAAGTTTTAGACTGGAACTAGGTCAGTTGGCAATACCAGTTTGCATTGGGCAGTTTACGGTTGGCAGTTTTGAAACTATAACTGAAAATTGAGAACCGAAAACTGCATGTGTATCCTGAACACTAACTGTATCTGTTTTCAAGTTATTTAGAAAGGTTCTAAATCTGGTAATCCTAGTTTAATTGCCTTTAAAATATTGTAAATTTGTTGCTCATTCTGCAAAGGGATGAGCATTTTTTGTTTATAAACATGAGTGAAATTAATATAGTTGATGCGCCTCCAGGAATAGAAGGATCTGGCTTCTTTGCCACTTCTCTTGATAAAGTGATCGGTTTGGCTCGCTCAAATTCATTATGGCCATTGCCTTTCGCAACCTCTTGTTGTGGAATTGAGTTTATGGCAACCATGGGTTCTCACTACGATCTTGGTCGTTTCGGTGCCGAACGCTTGAGTTTTTCTCCCCGTCAGGCAGATGTTTTAATGGTAATGGGAACTATCGCTAAAAAGATGGCTCCGGTATTAAAGCAGGTTTATATCCAAATGGCAGAGCCTCGTTGGGTAATGGCTGTTGGTGCTTGCGCAAGTAGTGGTGGTATTTTCGATACGTATTCCGTTCTGCAAGGTATTGATGAGGTTATTCCGGTGGATGTTTATGTTCCGGGTTGCCCACCAAGACCAGAAGCCATTTTAGATGGTTTTCAACGTATTCAGGATTTGGTGAAAAACGAATCTGGCAGAAGAAGAAATTCTGATTATTACAAAGATCTTTTAGGTCAATACGGCATTAAATAATGGAAGAAACGACGTTAAATAACGACATCCACGTAAAACTAACTGAAAAGTTTGGCGAAAAAGTTACTGCTGTTTCTGAGCCGTATGGTTTATTAACCTTTGTAACCTACAAAGATGTTATCATCAATGTGCTTTCACATCTTAAAGAAGAATTAAAATTTAATTTCCTTACTGATATTACTGCAGTTCACTATCCAGGTAAGGAACATGGCATTGCCGTTGTTTATCATTTACACAACATGGTAGAGAAGCAAAGGATCAGGATTAAAGTTTTTATTTCAGAACAAAATCCAACTATTCCAACCGCAACAACTGTTTGGAAAGGTGCCAATTGGATGGAGCGCGAAACTTACGATTTATTTGGAGTTAAGTTTGAAGGGCATCCTGATCTTCGCCGTATTTTAAATATGGACGATTTAGGCGTACACCCGATGCTGAACAATATCCATTGGAAGATCCGAACAGAGTAGATAAAAAAGACGAATTTTTTGGAAGGTAAATTATGAATCATAACCATCCGGTATTTACAGATAACGACCCGCAAAGTGAGCTGGTAACCCTAAACTTAGGTCCAACTCACCCTGCAACACACGGCGTTTTTCAAAACATTTTGCAATTAGATGGCGAACGTATTGTTAGCGGGGTTTCTACAATTGGGTATATCCACCGTGCTTTCGAAAAGATTGCCGAGCATCGCCCATTTTATCAAATTACACCACTTACTGACCGTTTAAATTATTGCTCTTCGCCTATCAACAATATGGGTTGGCACATGACGGTTGAGAAATTGTTAAATATTCAAATGCCGAAACGTGTAGATTATCTTAGGGTAATCATCATGGAGCTTTCGCGTATTGCCGATCACATTATCTGTAACACCATTATTGGTCAGGATACCGGAGCAACTACCACTTTCTTATACCTATTTCAGTTTCGTGAACATATTTACGAGATTTTTGAAGAAGTTTGCGGAGCACGTTTAACTACAAATATTGGCCGCATTGGTGGTTTTGAAAGAGATTTCAATGATATCGCATTTGCTAAAATTGATAAGTTTTTAAAAGAATTTCCAAAGGCTTTAAAAGAGTTCGAAAACTTGTTAAGCCGTAACCGTATTTTTATTGATAGAACGGCTGGTGTAGCAGAGGTAACCAAAGAAACTGCTTTAGAATACAGTTGGACAGGCCCGCTTTTGCGTGCAACCGGTGTAGATTATGATGTGCGTGTAAGTGATCCATATTCTTCTTATCAAGATTTCGATTTTGAAGTACCTGTAGGAACAAGTGGCGATATTTACGACAGATATTTGGTGCGTAATGAAGAAATGTGGCAAAGTGTGCGCATTATCGAACAAGCAATTGTGAAATTAAAAACAGAACCTAAAGGTATTTTTCATGCTGATGTTCCTGAGTTTTATCTTCCTCCAAAACAAGAAGTTTACAACAATATGGAAGCATTGATCTATCACTTTAAAATTGTGATGGGTGAAATTGATGCTCCAAAAGCTGAAGTTTATCATGCTGTAGAAGGTGGAAATGGCGAGTTAGGTTTTTATCTTATTAATGATGGCGGCCGTACCCCATATCGTTTGCACTTCCGCAGACCAAGTTTTATAAACTACCAGATGTTTGCACCAATGAGCGAAGGCATGTTATTGTCTGATGCCATTATCAACATGAGTAGTATGAATATTATTGCAGGAGAATTAGATGCTTAAAGTAGAAGAACAAACACCTGTAGTGTTTTCGTCAGAATTGATAGCCAAATTTGATGAGGTAAAAAGCCGTTATCCGGCAGATAAGAGCAAATCGGCCTTACTACCACTTTTGCATTTGGTACAGGCTGAATTTCTTTGGGTACCAACATCGGCTATGGATAAAGTTGCCGAGTATTTAAATATTCAGCCGATTGAAGTTTACGAAGTGGCAACGTTTTATACCATGTACTTTTTAAAACCACAAGGTAAATATGCTTTGGAGGTTTGTCGTACAGGGCCTTGCTGCCTGGTAGGTGCCGAAAAAATATTAGACCACTTGGAAAACAAGTTAGGTGTTAAAGAAGGTGAAGTTACTGCCGATGGTTTGTTCAGCTTTAGAGGAGTTGAATGTTTAGCTGCCTGTGGTTTTGGTCCGGTATTGCAAATTAGCCCGGAATATACCTTCTACGAAAACCTTACTGAGGCAAGTGTAGATAAATTGATTGAAGATTTGAAAATTAAGTCTTAAGTCGAGAGTCTTAAGTTGAGAGTCGTTCTGACTTAAGACTATGGACTATGGACTACAGACTATAGACTAATTAAAATGTCTCGAAAACTGTTACTTGAGCATATAAACGTACCAGGCATCAATACTCTTGAAGTCTACCGTCAAAAAGGCGGGTACCGTGCTGTGGAAAAAGCCCTTAAAACTTTAACTCCTGAAGAGATTGTTGAAGAAGTAAAGAAATCAGGCTTACGCGGTCGCGGAGGTGCGGGTTTCCCAACGGGGATGAAATGGAGCTTTTTGGCCAAGCCAGAAGGTGTTGCGCGTTATTTAGTTTGTAATGCTGACGAATCTGAACCAGGAACTTTTAAAGACCGTTATTTAATGACCTATATTCCTCATGCATTAATCGAGGGGATGATTGTCTCGAGTTTCGCATTAGGTGCCAAGGTATCTTACATCTATGTGCGTGGCGAAATGATGCCTCAGATCCGCATTTTAGAAAAGGCAATTGCTGAAGCTAAAGCTGCCGGATGGTTGGGTAAAAACATTTTAGGATCAGGTTACGATTTAGAGTTATATGTTCAGCCAGGTGGAGGTGCTTACATCTGTGGTGAAGAAACTGCTTTGTTAGAATCGCTAGAGGGCAAGAGGGGTAATCCCCGCATTAAACCGCCTTTCCCTGCAATTGCAGGTTTGTACGGTTGCCCTACAGTGGTAAACAATGTTGAATCGATTGCTGCAGTGGTACCGATTATAAATGATGGTGGAGATGAATATGCAAAAATCGGTATTGGTAGAAGTACAGGTACAAAATTAATATCTGCATCAGGTAATTTAGTAAAACCTGGCGTTTATGAAATAGAATTGGGTTTACCAGTTGAAGAATTTATTTACTCTGATGAATATTGTGGTGGTATTGCCAATGGAAAACGCTTAAAAGCAACAGTTGCAGGTGGATCATCTGTGCCTATCCTTCCAGCTAATTTAACTTTAAAATATGCTAACGGTGAACCTCGTTTAATGAGTTACGAATCGTTATCCGAAGGTGGGTTTGCTACTGGTACCATGATGGGATCGGGTGGTTTTATTGCTTTTGACGAGGATCAGTGTATTGTTCGTAATACCTGGAATTTCGCACGTTTCTATCACCACGAAAGCTGTGGACAGTGTTCACCTTGCCGTGAAGGTACTGGATGGATGGAGAAAGTGTTGCACAAAATCGAACACGGCCATGGAAAAATGGAAGATGTTGATTTATTGTGGGATATCCAAAGGAAGATTGAAGGAAACACCATCTGCCCATTAGGAGATGCTGCAGCCTGGCCAGTAGCCAGCGCAATCCGTCACTTTAGAGATGAATTTGAATGGCACATTAAAGAGCCGGTTAAGAGCCAGAGCCAAAATTATGGTATTGCAAATTATGCAACTCCGATAGAGAAAACTCCGGTAACTGAAGAGAAATAAATATTTAGTATTACGGTTTGTACTACTAAAATTTTAAGGTCGCATTTTGCGACCTTAGAAGATTTAACTTAACACAATTAATTTATGTAAATGAAAGAAGAAATATCACCCGCAATCATCCCCAACGAAGTAATAGTTAATAAAATATATCTTTTTAGAGGAGTTAAGGTGATGTTAGATTCTGATTTGGCAGAACTCTTTGGTGTTGAGACTAAGAAGTTGAAACAACAAGTTAGAAGAAATATAGAGCGTTTTCCGAAACACTTTATGTTCGAATTGACTAAAGAAGAGAATGATGTTCTAAGGTCACAATTTGTGACCTTAGAACAAGGAAAATATTCAAAGTATCTTCCGTTTGCATTTAGTGAGCATGGTATTTTACAATTATCAAATGTTTTAACAAGTAAACAGGCGGTAGAAGTAAGTATTAAGATTATTGATGTTTTTGTACAGCTTAGAACAATGGTTTTAAGCAATACAGAAATTAGATTAGAAGTAGAAAAGATTAAAAAGAAAGTAGATAATCAAGATAAAAATATTGAAGTCATATTCAGATATTTTGACGAATTACTGGAACAGAAAGCAGAACCAAGAAAGCAAATTGGTTACAAAGTCTCGAAAGAGAAATAATAAATTATAAAAAAAAATGCTTCGTGCCTCGCAATGACGGCATGAGCATAAAAAATAAAAAGAATATCATTAACCATGAGTGAAAAAGTTAAGGTTACGATAGATGGGATAACAGTAGAGGTTGATAACGGAACAACCATTCTGAATGCTGCAAGGCAAATCGGAGGGGATATTGTTCCGCCAGCAATGTGCTATTATTCTAAATTACAAGGCAGTGGTGGTAAATGCCGTACCTGCATTGTAAAAGTGACTAAAGGTTCGGAGAAAGATCCACGCCCTATGCCTAAATTAGTGGCTTCTTGCCGCACAACGGTAATGGATGGGATGGAAGTGCTTAACATTACTTCGCCAGAAGTTTTGGAAGCGCGTGCTGGAGTTGTAGAGATCTTATTGATTAACCACCCGTTAGATTGCCCTGTTTGTGACCAGGCAGGAGAGTGCGATTTACAGAATTTAGGTTACGAGCACGGCTTGCAAAAAACACGTTATGAGTTTGAGCGCCGTACTTTTGAGCGAATCGATATCGGTGATAAGATCCAGTTGCACATGAACCGCTGTATATTATGCTACCGTTGCGTTTTCACAGCTGATCAGATTACAAATAAACGTGTTCACGGTATTTTAAACCGTGGCGATCATTCAGAAATTTCTACTTACATTACCCAGGCAGTTGATAACGATTTCTCAGGAAATGTAATTGATGTTTGCCCTGTAGGTGCTTTAACAGATAAAACTTTCCGTTTTAAAAATCGTGTTTGGTTTACCAAACCTGTTGACGCACACCGCGATTGC
Source organism: Pedobacter sp. AC402 (assembly GCF_979252805.1). Lineage (NCBI taxonomy): Bacteria > Pseudomonadati > Bacteroidota > Sphingobacteriia > Sphingobacteriales > Sphingobacteriaceae > Pedobacter > Pedobacter sp. AC402. The sequence continues at coordinate 36,039 of NZ_CEEDAI010000002.1, forward strand.
GATCACGAAAAATGCAATGGTAAAGTAACCCTTTGGTATAAAGGAGCAGATGTTTTACGTGTTACTGCACGTAAAGATCAGTTTGGAGAAGTAGAAGAGTTTATCTGTAATACTTGCCGCTTTGATAAAAAAGCAACGGCTGATTGGGTAATCGAACACCCTACTCATATTGATGATACTTCGGTAATTGCATCAAACCACTACGAAACATTAAAACCTTTGCACGTTATTCAGCCAAATGAGGCACTACAAGCTGCAAATGAAATTGAATTACATAAAACAGTTAAATACTAATGGATAGCGCTTTTGTTATAGAAAAATTTATCCTGGTAGCTGTAATTTTCGGCATCAGTTTAGTTATTGCCATGTATTCTACTTATGCAGAACGTAAAGTTGCCGCATATTTACAAGATCGTTTAGGACCAGACAGAGCTGGCCCTTTTGGTATTTTACAACCGCTGGCAGATGGTGTTAAAATGTTTATGAAAGAAGAAATTATTCCAACATCATCAAACAGGTTTTTATTTATCGCCGGCCCTGGTTTGGCATTGCTTTGTGCCTGTATTGGTACTGCAGTAATTCCGTGGGGAAGCCCGGTTTTAATTGCAGGCAAAACGGTTTCCTTACAGGTAGCTGATATCAATGTAGGTGTTTTGTATATCTTTGGAGTGGTTTCCCTAGGTGTTTATGGTGTAATGATCGGTGGATGGGCATCAAATAACAAGTACTCGTTATTAAGTGCAATCCGTGCAGCATCACAAAACATCAGTTATGAAATTGCAATGGGATTATCCATTATCGCTTTGCTTTTAATGACGAATACGCTAAGCTTAAAAGAAATTGTTGATCAGCAACATGGCTGGAGATGGAATGTGTTATATCAGCCACTTGGATTCATCATTTTTATGGTGTGTTCTTTTGCAGAAACCAATCGTGCCCCGTTCGATTTACCCGAGTGTGAAACTGAGCTGATTGGTGGTTATCATACCGAATATTCTTCAATGAAATTGGGTTTTTACCTATTTGCGGAGTATATTAATATGTTTGTATCATCTGCTGTTATGGCAGCCTTATATTGGGGTGGTTACAATTATCCTGGTATGGATTCTATGGCAGTATGGTTAGGACCAACCTGGGCACCACTTTTTGGTACAGCAGTTTTCTTTGCTAAAATATGCATATTCATCTTTTTCTTTATGTGGGTACGTTGGACAATCCCTCGTTTCCGTTACGATCAATTGATGAATTTAGGTTGGAAAGGTTTAATACCTTTGGCAATTGCCAATATTATAATAACAGGTGTTGTGATTGCGATTATTGAGAAGTTTTAATTATGGAATCATTAAGTAATAAGAAAAAAGTACTGGAACAAAAGCCATTGAGCTTTATGGAGCGTATGTACCTGCCGGCAATTGCTAAGGGTATGGGCATTACCATCAGTCACTTATTTAAAAAAGAGGCTACAATAAGATATCCGGAGGTAGAACGCGAATTTTCTACCAACTTTAGAGGGATGCACTCGTTAAAACGTGATGAAAACGGTAAAGAGCGTTGTACTGCTTGCGGTTTATGTGCTTTATCTTGTCCGGCAGAGGCCATTACAATGATTGCAGCCGAACGTAAACCTGAAGAGAAGGATTTATACCGTGAGGAAAAATATGCAGCAACTTATGAAATCAATATGTTGCGTTGCATCTTTTGTGGGTTATGTGAAGAAGCTTGCCCTAAAGAAGCAATTTATTTAGATGGACCAATTGTTCCGGCTGATTATTTACGTAAAGATTTTATTTACGGGAAAGATAAGTTGGTAGAGGCTCCGTTGGAAATGAAAAAATAGTATATAGAATCGTCATGCTGAATTTATTTCAGCATCTCTTAAGCAAGACCCTGAAATAAATTCAGGGTGACGAAAACAAATAAATAAATAAACAATTAATGAGTACACAAGTATTCTATTTCGTAGCCACATTAAGTATCATCTTCTCGCTGCTTGTGATTTTTGCAAAAAATCCGATCCACAGCGTGCTCTACTTAATTCTTACCTTTTTTACCTTCACCGTTCATTATGTGCTGTTAAATGCACAATTCTTAGCAGTAGTAAACTTTATTGTTTACATGGGGGCAATTATGGTACTTTTCCTTTTTGTACTGATGCTGCTTAACCTGAACAATGAAACTGAGCCTAGTAAATCACCGCTAATTAAAATCGTTGGTGTAATTGCAGGCGGTTGTTTGGTAGTAACCTTAATCGGTTCGCTAAAATCAGCAAGCATTACAAGTCCATTGATCTTAAAAAATCCAGGATTAGGACTGGTAGAAAATTTAGGTAAAGAACTTTTCGGCCCATTTTTATTACCATTCGAATTATCATCTCTATTACTGTTGGCAGCAATGGTTGGAGCCGTTTTATTATCTAAAAGAGATGAGGTAGAAGCATAATGGAAAATTTAACATCACAACTTCAAGGCGTTCCGCTTAACCACTACATTTATTTAAGTGCCATCATTTTTTCTATTGGCGTAATAGGTGTACTAACACGCAGAAATGCCATCGTAATTTTTATGTCCGTTGAGCTGATGCTTAATGCTGTGAACTTACTGTTAACTGCATTTTCGGTTCATAGCAACGATCCATCCGGACAGGTTTTCGTATTCTTTATTATGGCTTTAGCCGCTGCAGAAGTTGCAGTAGGTTTGGCGATTATCGTAATGGTATACAGGAATACGAAATCAATAGATATTAATGTTTTAAATCGCCTTAAGTGGTAAATATATAATAAGAATGACAATAGAACAATTGATTTGGTTGGTTCCGTTACTGCCTCTTTTAGGGTTTGTAATTAATGGACTGGGCAGAAACTCTTTATCTAAAGGACTTGTTGGAATAATTGGAAGTGAAGTAATCCTGGCTTCTTTTATTATCAGCGTAGTTATTTTCTTTAGTTTACAAGGCGACACACAAAAATCTCACGAAGTATTTTTATTTGATTGGATTAGTGCTGGTAAATTGCACATTCCGTTATCTTTTCTGGTAGATCCTTTAAGCTCAATTATGCTTTTAATCATTACCGGAATTGGCTTTTTGATCCACCTATATTCTACAAGCTATATGCACGATGATGCTGGCTTTGGTAAATTTTTTAGCTACCTTAACCTGTTTTTATTCTTCATGCTTTTATTGGTATTGGGTTCAAACTATATCGTAATGTTTATCGGTTGGGAAGGAGTAGGTTTATGCTCTTACCTGTTAATCGGTTTCTGGTACACCAATACGGCTTATGCATCGGCAGCAAAAAAAGCTTTTGTAATGAACCGTATCGGCGATTTAGGATTTTTGCTTGGTGTATTCTTGATTTTCAATTTCTTCGGAAGTGTCGAATTCTCTAAAATTTTTCCTCAGGCGGCAAACATGTTACCAGGCCATAATACTTTGGTTTTAATTACCATCTTATTATTTATAGGTGCTTGCGGTAAATCTGCACAGTTGCCATTGTTTACCTGGTTGCCAGATGCAATGGCCGGGCCGACGCCGGTTTCGGCTTTGATCCATGCAGCTACCATGGTTACAGCTGGTATTTATATGATTGCACGTTCGAGTGTATTGTTCGATCTTGCGCCACTAACACAACACATTATCGCAATTGTAGGCGCAGCAACAGCATTAGTGGCAGCAATTATTGCACTTACGCAAACAGATATCAAAAAAGTATTGGCTTATTCAACAGTATCGCAATTGGGATATATGTTTTTAGGTTTAGGTGTTGGTGCTTACACAGGTTCGTTTTTCCATGTATTAACCCACGCATTCTTTAAAGCATTATTATTCTTAGGTGCTGGTTCGGTTATCCACGCCATGCATCATGAGCAGGATATGCGCCATATGGGTGGATTGAGAAAGAAACTTCCGGTTACATTTTTAACCATGATGATCGGTACAATTGCCATTTCAGGTTTACCACCGTTTTCGGGTTTCTTCTCGAAGGATGAAATTTTAGCACACGCTTTCCAGGCTAGTCCGGTTTTATGGGGAGTTGGAGTATTAACAGCTTTCTTGACTGCTTTTTATATGTTCAGAATGATGTTCTTAACTTTCTCTGGCAAATACCGTGGAACACACCATGAAGAAAGTCATGTACACGAATCGCCAACAGTGATGACTTTGCCTTTAATCATTTTGGCTATTCTTGCCGCAATTGGTGGTGCAATCAACTTCCCTCATATTTTTGGTGGAAACGAGTGGTTGGCTCATTGGTTATCAGGAGCTGGAGTAGCACAACACGAATTGGATTTAAGTCATTCGACTGAAATAGGTTTAATGGGAATATCTGTAACTGCCGCTGTAGCAGCCTTATTTTATGCTTATGGTAGATATGTAAGAGGAGCTCGCGTTCCTGTTGCTGATGAAGCACCGCGCTCTGCACTGGCAAAACTTTCTTACAATAAATTTTATTTAGATGAAATTTATGATTTCATCATCACTAAACCTTTGGATGCACTTTCGAAATTCTTTTATAGAATTATCGATAACAAGTTTATCGATGGAATTGTGAACGGGTTAGGGTGGAGCACTAATGAAGCCAGTAAAGGAATCCGTTTATTACAGAGTGGAAACGTAGGTTTCTATATATTTATGATGGTATTCGGTATCATCGTATTGCTTGCTTATACATTTTATTACATATAAAAAGGGTTCAAAATTAAATAATGGAACAACTTTTACTACTTATATTTCTTCCGCTGGCAGGTGCAATTATCACAGCATTTGCTGGTAAGTCGGCAAAAATAGTTTCAACCGTATTTTCGGTTGCTTCTTTAGGCCTGGCTTTGGTTATTGCCTGCAATTTCATTCCAAATGCAAGTACTCAGTTTGAGGTTAATTTGCCTTGGATTGCTGATTTGGGTATCAATTTTCATGCGGGTATCGATGGCATCAGCATGCTAGTGGTATTGCTCACCAATTTACTGGTGCCAATTATCATTCTATCAAGCTACAACCATGAATATAAAAGTCCGGCTGCATTTTATGCTCTTATTTTATTCATGCAGTGTGGTCTTTTGTTGGTTTTTACTGCATTAGATGCTTTTCTATTTTACATCGGATGGGAAGCAGCATTAATTCCAATATACTTTATTTGTGCCACCTGGGGCGGAAAAGACCGCGTCCGTATCAACATGAAGTTTTTTGTGTATACCATCGCAGGATCATTGTTTATGCTGATGGGGATTATTTATCTATACCTTCAAAACCCGGCACGCAATTTTGATATTCAGGCATTTTACGCTTTAAATTTAGACAGTGCACAACAAGGATGGATTTTTTGGGCTTTCTTTATTGCTTTTGCGATAAAAATGCCAATTTTCCCTTTCCACACCTGGCAGCCTGATACATATACAGCAGCTCCTGCACAAGGAACCATGTTATTATCGGGTATCATGTTAAAAATGGGTATTTATGGTGTAATTAGATGGTTATTACCAATTGTTCCGGCAGGAGTTCACGATTGGGGTCAGCTAGCTATTATTTTATCCATTATAGGTATTGTTTATGCATCAATAATTGCATTTACACAAAAAGATGCAAAACGTTTAGTGGCTTACTCATCTATTGCCCACGTAGGATTAATTTCTGCTGGTATCTTTGCTTTTAACCAACAAGGCATGCAGGGTGCAATGGTACAAATGTTGAGTCATGGTATTAACGTAGTAGGATTATTCTTCATTTTGGATATTATCTTTTCCCGCTTAAAAACAAATAAAATAGAAGAATTGGGCGGGATTGCTAAAGTAGCACCTCAACTGGCCATTACCTTTTTAATCATAGTTTTAGGAACGGTAGCTTTGCCAGGTACAAATGGTTTTATCGGCGAATTTTTATTGCTGATGGGCGTTTATAACTATGGCATCTGGGCAGCTGCAATTGCAGGATTAACCATCATCTTTGGCGCTGTTTATATGTTGCGCATGTACCAAAATGTAATGCTGGGCGAAACCAATAGTTTAACAATCACTTTCACTGATATTAAAGGAACCGAAAAATTGGTTCTTTACACCATATGTGCATTAATTATTATTTTAGGAGTTTATCCTAAACCAGTTTTGCACTTAACAGAGGCATCTGTACAACATTTATTAGAACAGGTAAATCAAAAATTAAACACAGTAAATTAAGCAATGAATATTATTATAACCATTAGTATAACAGCTTTTATAGTGCTTTATGCAGGTTTGTTTAAGGCAAATAAAGCATTACTACCACTTACCGTTGTTGGCTTACTTACTGCGCTAGGATTTACGTTTTCTGCATGGAATGGCAATGCAGTTCATTTCGGAATGATGCAGACTGATAATTTTGCCCTTGCATTTTCAGCGGTTTGTATTGTTGGCACCTTATTGATTTTCTTACTCACACAAAACTATTTTCACGCCAAAAGCGATAACATAGCCGAATATTATACTTTGATACTTTTTGCGCTTGCCGGAATGATCATGATGGTATCTTATAAAAATATGGCCATGTTGTTTGTAGGCCTGGAAATCATGTCGGTAAGCTTATATATCCTTGCAGGTATCCGTAAAAAAGATTTTGCCTCAAACGAAGCCTCTCTGAAGTATTTCTTAATGGGAGCTTTTTCAACAGGCTTTTTATTGTTTGGCATCACCTTAATTTATGGTGCAACAGGTTCGTTCGATTTAGATAAAATCCAATCATATCTTGTTGATAATACCACATCAATTTCGCCAATATTTTATCCAGGTGTAATTTTAATGATGATCGGTTTATGCTTTAAAATCGGTGCTGCTCCTTTTCACTTCTGGACGCCCGATGTATATGAAGGTTCACCATCGCTGATCACTACTTTCATGAGTACAGTGGTTAAAACAGCTGGTTTTGCGGCTTTTTTAAGGTTATTCGCTGGTTCTCTTGCCCCATTACACGATTTTTGGGTTGCACCATTGATGGTTATCGTTTGTTTAACGTTATTTATCGGAAATGTAACTGCCCTCTTCCAAAAGAATTTTAAGCGCATGCTGGCTTACTCCAGTATATCACATGCAGGTTATCTGTTGTTTTCACTTATTGTGTTAACCAAAAACTCAGGCAACAATGTTTTGGTGTATGCCGCGGCTTATACTTTTGCATCAATTATCGCATTTGCTGTGCTCATCCTGGTTAAACAAAAAACCGGTAGCGATAGCTTTGAGAGTTTTAATGGCTTAGGAAAGAAAAATCCGCTGGTGGCGTTATGCCTTACCATTTCAATGCTTTCTCTGGCCGGAATTCCATTAACTGCAGGTTTCATCGGGAAATATTTAATGTTTCTCAATGTAATGACAGAGTATAACACCTTATTGGTTGCATTTGCGATTTTAAACGCTTTGGTTGGTTTCTATTACTATTTTAAGGTAATTGTTGCCATGTGGTTTAAAGATGGCGCTGAAACTGAGCTTTCTACACCTGCACAATATAAAGTTGTGCTGCTCGTATCAGTAATAATCACACTTATTTTAGGTATTTACCCTGCAATTATTTTAAACGTGATATAGGTATGCTGTTCTTTAATAATTATTTGTAGTTTTACGAATAATTGAATATGCACGATTTTTGGAATAACCTGCATCAACTACTTGACCCCGAGAAATTATTGAGGGAGGGCGGTTTCTATCTAGTCATATTCGTAATCTATGCAGAAACGGGCCTGTTCTTTGGTTTTTTTCTTCCCGGCGATTATTTATTGTTTTTAGCAGGAATGTTTGTTGCAACAGGTAAACTGGATGTTAACATTGCTGTACTTTTAGCCGGATTGTGTGTAGCTGCAATTTCAGGTAATTTTACCGGGTATTGGTTCGGGCGTAAAACAGGGCCTGTACTGTATACCAGAAAAGACAGTTTCTTTTTTAAGAAGAAATATTTAAAGGCAGCAGAAGATTATTATCACAAACAAGGTGCCTTTGCGCTCATCATGGGAAGGTTTGTGCCGATTGTAAGAACTTTTGCACCGATTTTTGCAGGCGTGGTACGGCTGGATTTTAAAAAGTTCGCTTTGTACAATATTGTTGGCGGTGTACTTTGGATCTGCTCCTTAACTTTGCTTGGTTATTTTTTGGGCAGAAAGTTTGAAAAAGAAATTAACGATTATTTATTATATATTATTATTGGCTTTATCCTTATTACAACTATACCATTATTAATTACCTTTGTAAAAAGTAAAGTAGTAAGTGGCCCTGAAGAGGATAAAACAGATTTAAATTAGAAATGGCAAAAGACGATCATCACGCGTGGCATAGCGTATCTCCTGGTTCAAACCTTCCAGAGGTTGTAAATGCAATTATTGAAATTCCAAAAGGTTCAAAAGCAAAATACGAAATAGATAAAGAATCAGGTCTGATTAAATTGGATAGGGTTCTTTTTTCGTCAGTAATGTATCCTGCAAATTATGGCTTTATTCCACAAACATATTGTGATGATAAAGATCCGTTAGATATTTTAGTGCTTTGTTCAGTGGATGTATATCCTATGACATTGATTGAGGCTAAAGTAGTAGGTGTAATGCACATGGTAGATAATGGAGAGCAGGATGATAAAATCATTGCAGTTGCAGCTCACGATATGTCTGTAAACTACATCAACGATTTAGATGAATTACCTCCGCATCAAATGAAAGAAATTGTTCGTTTCTTTCAGGATTATAAAGCATTAGAAGATAAAAATGTAACTATCGAACATTTACTTGGTGTTCGTTATGCGCATAAAGTAATTAAAGAAAGCATAGAACTTTATAACACAACATTTAGAGAATTGGCTTAATGGATTTACCCACGGTATGTTTGTTTTTAAATTTTGAGTTAAGTGCAATCCTGCCCACAAACGTAGTTTTGGTTGCTTTACAAGAACCCGATACAGGTTCTGTTGGCTGGCGATTATTCTTTGCATTATTTTTGGTGTTACTTAATGGTTTTTTTGTTGCTGCAGAGTTTGCAATTGTAAAAGTCCGCGCATCACAAATCGAGATTAAGGCAAAAACAGGCAGCCGTGTAGGCAAAATGGCCAAAGGCATTATCCACAATCTTGATGGATATCTGGCCGCCACACAGTTAGGTATAACGCTTGCATCTCTTGGCCTGGGTTGGGTAGGTGAAGGCGTTATGCATACCATCTTTAAAAATCTTTTCGATAGCTTACAATGGGGCTTAAGTGATGCGTCCATCCATACCGCATCAACAATTGTGGCTTTTTCGCTCATTACCATTATGCACATTGTATTTGGTGAGCTTGCCCCTAAATCGTTCGCTATTCAAAGACCGGTAGCCACAACGCTTTTTGTTGCCATCCCGCTACAGATATTTTACGTTGTATTAAGGCCCGCAATATGGACATTGAACAGTTTGGCTGCAATAATCCTTAAACCTTTTGGTATCGATACCTCAGGCGGGCACGAATCAATCCACAGCACTGAAGAATTGCAATACCTGCTCGATCAGGGCAAGGAAAGCGGCGCCTTGGATAATAACGAACATGAACTGATTAAAAACGTATTCGATTTTAACGAGCGTGTAGTTAAGAATATCATGGTGCCAAGAACCAAAATTTCAGGCATTGAACTTACTTCGCCTAAAGAGGAAGTAATTGATACCATTATTAAGGAAGGCTATTCGCGATTACCTGTTTACGATGAAATCATGGACAAAATTGTGGGGATTATCCACGCGAAAGATATTTTGCCATTGGTTGCAGCAGGTAATCAACATTGGACATTAAATGACATTATCCGTAAACCTTATTTTGTAACGGAAACCAAAAAAATAAACGATTTAATGAGTGAATTGCAAAGCAACCGCATCCAGATTGCTATTGTACTCGATGAATTTGGTGGTACAGCAGGTATGGTTACTTTGGAAGATATTGTTGAAGAATTGGTGGGCGAAATTCAGGATGAATATGATGAAGAAAAACCATTGGTAGAAAAAGTATCTGATAACGAATTTATCGTGAATGCATTTGCTACGGTTTATGATGTTAATGAATATCTGCCTCATGATTTGCCTGAAGACGAAGATTTCGATACTATCGGGGGCTTGGTTTCTCACGTTTTTGAGCGTATTCCAGAGGTTGGCGAAAGTAACGAATCTTATGGTTATCTGTTCACTATTCTAAAAAAGACAGAGCAGAACATCGAAACTATTAAATTAGAGTTGGTTATCAGTAAAGAAGATATGGTTGATAATCACTAATTTCAACTATGCATATTTTTTATACACCGGATATTACCCAAAATACCTATACCCTTAACGAAGAAGAAAGCAAACATTGCGTTAGGGTACTTCGGCTGGCCGTTGGTACAATTGTAAACCTGGTTGATGGAAAAGGTGGTTTTTACACTGCTGGAATTACTTCCGATAATCCAAAAAAAGTTACCTTATCAATATTAAATGTAGAAACCGAGTTTCATAAAAGAAACCACTATCTGCATATTGCCGTTGCCCCCACAAAAAATATCGATCGGATAGAATGGTTTTTAGAAAAAGCCACCGAATTGGGAATTGATGAAATTACCCCAATTATAACTGATCGATCAGAGCGTAGAGTGGTTAAAGAAGACCGCTTGAACAAGGTAATTACTTCTGCCGTAAAACAGTCGATAAAAGCTTATCATCCAAAATTAAACGATGCTGTTTCTTTGGATACGTTTTTAAAAACTCCTTTTGAAGGAGAGCAGTTAATTGCACATTGCATTGATAGTGGTGAAAAGCAGTACATCTCCAATCTTATCACCCCACATCAAAAATATCTGGTTCTTATTGGTCCCGAAGGAGATTTCACACCTGATGAAGTTAATTTAGCTTTGAACAAAGGCTTTAAAGCATTAACTTTAGGTGATAACAGGTTACGCACTGAAACTGCTGCGTTAGCTGTTTGTTTTGAAATCAATTACCTTAACCGATAATCAATTTGAAGTTTTCAGTTTTCAGTTTTCAGTTTTCCAGGTTTCAGCTTTGGTCTTTCAGCTTTGGTCTTTTAGCTTTTAGCTTTATGCTTTTCGCTTTCACTCCACCAACCTACCGGATGGCAAAATTAAAATACAGTGGTGGTGGTGATTGGTATGCAGACAGAACCGCGTTGCCAAATTTAATAGCATACTGTAACGCTAATTTGAAAACTAATTTTTATGCCGAAGAAAGCATAGTTGATGTTGGCTCTAAAGAAATTTTCAATTATCCTTTTGTTTATATGACCGGGCATGGAAATGTGGTTTTTAGCGATCAGGAAGTGAAAAATTTAAGACAGTATCTTACCGGTGGAGGATTTTTGCACATTGATGATAACTACGGATTGGATAAATTTATCAGGCCACAAATGAAAAAAGTGTTTCCTGAGCTGAATTTTGTCGAATTGCCTGCAAATCATGCCATATACAACCAAAAATTTAAGTTTCCGGGCGGCTTACCGAAAATTCATGAACATGATAATAAAAGGCCACAAGGATTTGCTTTAGTATATAAAGGAAGGGTAGTTTGTTATTACACCTATGAGTGCGATTTAGGCAACGGCTGGGAAGATTTTGGTACTTACCCTGAAGATACACAAGAAACGAGAACTAAAGCGCTTAAAATGGGCGCGAATCTGGTTCAGTACGCCTTAACTCAATAAGCTATGCATAAAATAAAAGTAAATGACCAATTTGTATTTGAAGTTGAGCAAAAAGATTCAGCTTTTTTGGTTAATGGCAAACCTGTGCAGCTTGATTTAAGCACCTTGGGAAATAATAATGCCCATGTTTTATATGATCATAAATCTTTTAATACTGAGCTTGTAGAACTTAATAAAACAGATAAAACCTGTAAAATAAAAGTCAATGGGAATATTTACCAGCTTAGCATCGAAGATCAGTTTGATGTTTTATTAAAGCAGCTCGGATTAGATACTTTAGCCACAAATAAAGTGTCTGAAATTAAAGCACCCATGCCTGGCTTGGTACTTAAAGTATTGGTAGAAGAAAATGCCGAAGTAAAAAAAGGCGATAACCTGCTTATCCTCGAGGCCATGAAAATGGAAAATATATTAAAATCCTCAACGGATGGGGTAATTAAGAAGATACTAATTAAACAAGGTGATAAGGTAGAGAAAAATCAGATCTTGATTCAGTTTAAGTAATTCAAGGTACGTCATTTCGAGCGGAGTAAAAACGAAGTCGAGAAATCTGTCTAGATAGATCTCTCCGTTCCACTGCGCTTCAGTCGAGATGACGAATTTCATTTTAATTAGTCGAAGTAGACTACAAACTATAAGACATAAAAAAAGTCCCGATTTTCATCGGGACTTTTTTATTATTTACCTCTGCTAACCCTGTAAGGTTTTTGCGGAGGGTTTTTAAAACTTCTTTTTCCTGCGGTACTAATCTCAGGCGCACCAAGCATTGTCATGGCACAACGGAATCCGACTTCTGCAGATGATTCATCCTGTTGCATAAAACGTCGTGTTGCAGGGTTTAACCAGTAAGCCATATCGTTCCATGAACCACCTTTATATACTCTGGATTTATCGTTCACAAGTGTAACGCCTTCTTCATTCAATAAAGTGTTTTGTCTATCACGGTAACCCCTCTGATCGGCCTGATAACTTGTTGAAGCAGTAGCTGATGTAGCTTGAGGATCTGTCGATTTTGAAATTGAATCAGAACGTTTTGCCTGAGCTCTGTTTTTCTGCCCAGGTTTGTTTTCTGCCCGCATATGCATTTTCCTTAATCGGATTGCCATATTTATCAAGGGCAATTTTGCCGCTTTGCGAATCTTCTAATTTTTTATTGGTGAAATAGTTACCACGATATGGGTTAAATGCATCAGCATCAGTAAAAGTAGCAGTTCTGTAAACATCATTTACCCACTCATTTACGTTACCGGCCATATTATACAAACCGAAATCATTTGGCGTATATTGAATAACCGGAACAGTTAAATCTCCTTTATCATTCAATGAACCACCAACACCCATATAATCTCCAGGAGCCCTTTTAAAGTTGGCCTGAATCATTCCTCTGGTTTTCTTTTTTGCAGAACTCACACCCAAACCGTTCCAAGGGTAAATTTTGTTTTGGTTGATGTTTTCGTATTCTGTATTGCCAATTAAACCCAAAGCAGCATATTCCCATTCGGCTTCTGTTGGTAGGCGGTAAGGCTGCATAATTACACCATCTTCAAGCGTTGCAGTTCTTCTTGGCTGATTGTTTCTACCTCCGCCTGTAGCCGCTGTACCACCAGCAGTTGAAGTAGCCGCTCCAGATTGAGTATTGTAATCAATCGGTGCATTTTTACCCTTATCATCATACTGGTTATTTAAATAAGCATCAGTATTAAAAGGTTTAGATGGTTTTGGCGTAGCCGCAGCGGTTGCATTGTTATTGTTTCCTCTACCGTTGCCAGCTAAAGTTTTGTAATCTGTTAAGATACCTTTCTCACGTAAAATAAATTCGTTTGCTCTGGACGTTCTCCATTCGCAATACCGTGAAGCCTGTTCCCATGAAACACCTACAACAGGATAATCGCGATAAGCCGGATGCCTTAAGTAATTGTCAACATAAGGTTCGTTATAAGATAAAGCCTGGCGCCAAACTAAAGTATCCGGCAGCTCATTGTAGTAGAATTCGCGATCTTCTGGAAAGTTATAACGGATCCAGTGCAGGTATTCTAACCAGTCGGTATTCGAAACTTCGGTTTCATCCATATAAAAAGACGGCACCGTTACCTGCCTTTTATAATTATAAATATTTGGCTCTACACCAGGTACTTCAATGGCACTGCCACCTACTACCAAAACTCCGCCTTCAATCGGAATTAAACCCGGTCCTGGTGCCCTTTTGTATTGTGTTGCTACAGCAAACGCACCAGATTGGTTGTTTTTGCTTTTCCTATCGGCATAAGGAATACCTGTTTTGCTTGAGCTGGCACTTTTTGAGCTACAACCCGAAAGTAAAGCTGCTAATGACAAACAGGTAAAAGAATATAGTAATAGTTTTTTCATATAATACGTTCGATGTCGTTCCTACGGGGATTCAACCGATAAAATTAAACAATTTTAAATGAATATATAAATAATGTGAGAATAAAATATTGAATATATTTTTAAGGCATAATGTATTATTTTACGTGGTATTGTGTCTGTTTAGTTTTGAGGTATAAATTTAGCTAAATATTTATAAATAAGCTAGATAAAATAAATTAATCTTAAAATTGTGTAGTCTGTTTAAAGAAAGTAATTTGAGTTGTGGTGTAAAATTCTACAAATCAACCTCAATAAAATAAAGGGATCCATTAATATATTTCAGCTATGGAGCTGTTGAAGGGTTTAATAATTGAAAATTAAAAGTTCTGTTATAATTATTTGATGGAGATTATCAATAAATTAACCATATTTGATTTATTGGTTTTTATAGATCAGGGCAATATCCCAGGTGGTTAAAAGATAAATTTGAGAAATATGAATTCAATAATTTAGCTAAATTGCTACTGGCTTTGTACTTACATTATCTACAGTCACACCGGTATGTAAAAATCGTAGGTTTAATTAGTAAATAATATAGAATTCGTAATTTGGTGAAATATAAGTTTTGGTTTTACGTTAAAGGGTATATTCTCCAGTTATTGCTAAATACCAAAATCTAAAATTACGTACCTTTAAAGGATGAATTTCAAGTACATCAGTAAACTTGCTTTTTCTGCACTCTCAATGGCCTTGGTATTTGGTAAAACAAATGCTCAGGTAACCATAGGCAATACCCAAACAAATGGTAGTGAGGCAAACAATATTGTAACGGCAGTTCCATTTCTGCTTATTACTCCCGATGCCCGTGCTGGCGCAATGGGTGATGCCGGGGTAGCTGTTGCAGGTGATGTAAATTCGGCCAGTATTAATGCCGCTAAACTTGCATTTTTGGATAAACCTTACGGTTTTTCTGTTTCCTATAGTCCATGGTTAAAAAGTTTGGTTCCTGATATTAACCTCGCTTATCTTAGTGGGTTTTATAAATTAGACGACCGCAATACCATTGGTGCATCATTGCGTTATTTTTCTTTAGGATCAATTCAGCTTACCGATATCAACCAGCAGGATCTTGGGATTTCCAATCCAAATGAACTGGCTTTTGATGTTTCTTTTGCGCGTAATTTTGGCGAAGAATTTTCGCTCGGAACCTCTCTAAGGTATATTTATTCCAATTTGGCCTCAGGGCAGTTTTCATCTTCTGGTCAGGTACATTCAGGAAATGCTGTTGCCGTTGATGTATCAGGATTGTACAAAACAACATCCACATTATTCGGTAAACCGGCTATTCTTTCGGCTGGTGCCAATATTTCGAACATCGGGACAAAAATGAGTTATTCTGATGGTGGCGAAAATTTCTTTCTACCTACCAATTTCAAGATTGGAGGTGCATCTACTGTAAACGTAGATGATTTTAGTACGATCACTTTTGCGCTGGATTTTAACAAGCTATTGGTACCCACACAACCGATTTACGATTCGAACAATAATATCGTAAGCGGAAAGGATCCAAACCGCTCGGTGCCTGCAGGTATTTTTGGTTCTTTTAGCGATGCACCAGGTGGTTTTAGCGAAGAATTGAAAGAAGTAGGAATTTCTACAGGTTTAGAATACTGGTATAACCAGCAATTTGCTGTTCGGGCAGGTTACAATTATCAAAGTCCTAAAAAAGGCGATAGCCGTTATTTTACCTTAGGCCTTGGCTTAAAGTATAATATTTTTAACATTGATTTTTCTTATTTAATTGCAAATGCGCAAAGCAGTCCGCTTGCAAATACCCTTCGTTTTGGTCTATTGTTTAACTTTGGCGAAAATAAAAGCAAAAGATAATAGATTAAAGCAAAATATACATGAAAATTAAAGTAGGTTTCGGATTCGATGTACACCAATTAAAAGATCAGCATCCTTTTGTTGTTGGTGGTGTTACTTTGGATCATCATAAGGGCGCTTTTGGGCATTCGGATGCTGATGTATTACTTCACGCCATCTGCGATGCACTATTAGGTGCGGCGAACCTTCGCGATATAGGCTTCCATTTTAAAAATACCGATGATAGATGGAAAGGAATCAGTAGCCTGATTTTATTGAAAGAAACCGTTAAGTTATTGACCGAAAAAGGGTGGCAAATAGGAAATATCGATGCAATGCTTTGCCTTGAAGCTCCAAAAATTAATCCGCATATCCCTGCAATGCAACAGCATATTGCCGATGCAACAGGCATGTCTACAGAAGATATTTCAATTAAGGCCACTACAAACGAGCAAATGGGCTTTATTGGTAGGGAAGAAGGTGTGGTTGCCTATGCCGTTTGTCTGATTGAAAAACCATAACGGTGTTACAATTTTCTTCCGCTGAAGTCTGAAATGGGTAAGTAGACGCAAAAATCAGGATAAAGCTAGCTAACGGTATACAACTCGCGCGAAAGAGAAAATCTTATTTCCCTTTAAGTTACCAAGCTATCCATTTGTTTCGGGAATAAAGTTATGGGGTGTAAATATTATTTCCACCCCAATTTTTATAAACTTAAATCCGCCGTTGACAATCAATATCTGTTTTATGCAACACAAATTCATTAACAGCCATTAAACTAGCTGCTCTTTAACGTTACCTGTTCTTTTTATTGTTCCCCAAGTTTCCAATTCACCTTTTATGGCTTTTCTGAAAGAGCGGAACAGCACAACATACATCAATTGCCTCCAGAAAAAACGTTGCGGAAAGATGTAGAGTAAATTCGTGTATTTTTCTTTTTCCATCCGGAAGGCTATAGCGGCAAAAATCATATCTACAACAATAAAAATGATGTAATAAAAAAGTACCTGGCCAAAACCATTATGTAAGCTTAATATACCTGAGAAGCCTGTTAAGGTTAAATTATTGATCGCACTTAATGAAAACAAGCCGCTAATGAGCGAAATAAGCATGAATAGATCGGCTAGCGGTGAAAATAACGGTAAAATGATCTGATAAATTAAGATATTAGGCATTCCTACCATTCCAAAGTAGCCATATTTCTTATTAAGTAAAGTTTTCCTGTTTTTCCAAAAACTTTGCATCACCCCAAAACTCCAACGGAAACGCTGTTTCAACAGCATATTTACAGTTTCTGGTGCTTCGGTGTACGCAATTGCACTATCACAATTTTTAACTTTGTAACCTGCCCTTAAAATGCGCATGGTTAAATCGCAATCTTCTGCAAGGGTATCAATGGTAAAACCACCCACTTCAAGAATTACATTTTTTCTGAATGCACCAATCGCACCGGGTACAACCGTAATGGTATTTAGCAGATCAAAAGCACGCCTATCCATATTTTGAGCTGTAATGTATTCTATTGATTGCCATTTGGTAATGATATTATTGGCATTGCCAACTTTAACCGTTCCTGCTACAGCAGCTATTTTATCGCTATAGAAATAGCGCATCAATTCGGTAACTGCATCATCTTTTAGCTGGGTATCGGCATCAATACAAACTACAAAATCGGAAGTTGCTTTTGATATACCATAGTTTAGTGCCGATGCTTTGCCGCCATTTTCTTTTCTGAAAACCTTTACCTGCGGGTGATTTCCAAAATGTTCGTTAATGATATCAAAGGTTTTATCTTTTGAGCCATCATCTACAAATATCAGCTCGAAATCGGGATAAGTGGTTTTTAGCAAGCTGTTTATGGTTTGCACAGCGGTAACTTCTTCATTATAAGCGGGGATGATGATGCTTACTTTTTCTGTTGGATTTGTGATTAATTTGCCAATATTGCTTTTAGCTCTTTTTCGCTGTCTGATGGCTAAATAAGCAATAAAGATTGTCCTTAAAATAGCCAAAACAATAGCGACAGAAAATATGATATTTAAACTCATGTTTCCATAATAGAAGAAATTAATAAAAAAATAATCTCCGGAGCCAGAAAAACCACTATTTGCTGTAGATTTAACTGCAGGCATCAATTCGGACCTTTTTTTACCCATTAAATCGCCTACTGTTGTAAAAGTGTAACCTTTTGCTTTGAAAAATTTAATTATCCTGGGCAAAGCAGCAACGGTAGCCTCACGGTTTCCGCCAGCATCATGCAGTAAAAGAATATTGCCGTTATCTTGCTGTTTTACCACCTCATTAAAAATCTGATCAGCAGTTTTGCCAGGTTCCCAGTCTTCAGGATCAATATATTCTCCAATGTTGATGTAATTCTCTTTACGGCTTTGGGCAACGGGTAAAATTTCTGAAATGTTTTGTGGCTCAGCATCAGCATTAAAAGGTGCGCGAAATAAAATGGTACTATGGCCGGTAACCGCTTCAATTAACCTGCGGGTGGCATTTAGCTCGAACTTTACTCGCCTCGGACCAATTGCAGACATATCGGGGTGGAAAAAGGTGTGATTTCCAATTTCGTAGCCATCATTGTATTCTTGTCTAAGCAATTCCATGTTTTTTTCGGCCATAATCCCTACCACGAAAAAACAGCCAGGTACTTTTTCCTGTTTTAAAATACTGAGTACCTGGTGGGGTGTATACCGGATCTGGACCATCATCAAATGTGAGCGCAATTTTTTTGTCAGCCTCTCCAAATCTTTTAATTACATATTGCTCAGGGAGCCTGGTATATTTTTGATCAGCGATAGAGAAGTTGTCTTTATTTAAAGTGAATTTTACACTTCCTGGTGTTGGTGTAGAAATCAGGTCTAATATTTCACCATCACCGATGTACGATATACCACCCATGTTTAGTGAGGCAATTTTTCGCAAATCGAACGGCTTTTTCTTTAGGGTATCAAGACTTAGGTCGTTAGAAATAAAAGACCATAAACGTTTATCTTCCGAACCCAGGCGCCATAGTGCCACACCAGCAATATCCCAATCATCAGCCTTACGGATCAGGTTAAAGTAAGTTGCTGCATCGGTAAAATAAACTTCATGTTTAATGCCACTACCATCATTGTAGCTATAATTTAAATTGGCTGAGGCAGGGTTATAGTTTATTTTACTTTTGAAATTAACAGCTGTGGTCATTGCTTCTTCGTAGGTTACCGATTTGCCAACGCTATTATTTGGCCAATCGTAACCATAACAGGCCAGGGCCAAAATCACCTTATCGGCATCTACTTTACTGCAAATGTCATCCAGTTTTTCTTCTACCCATTCCTGATGAGAGATATCGCCGGCATTACTCTGTTCAGTATGTTGGTCATAAGCCATCAAAACAATGTAATCGTTATACTTTTGAAGTATTTCGGGTTTATAATCATCGTTTTCCGGTGAAATATCCTGAGAAACAATCAGTTTTTCTGCATGAAACTGGCTGTAAAGATTTTTCATAAAAGCATTAAAGCTATCACTATTTTGAAGGTTAAGTTCTTCAAAATCTATATTTATGCCATTGTATCCATATTTTTTAGTGATGGCGATGAGGTCGTAAATCAACTTTTGTTGCGCAGGCTGATCGCTTAATAATCTCCTTACTGCAGCGCCATCCCAATGGTCTTTATTGTAATTAGATACCACGGCAATGGCTGATTTTTTTGCTGTATGGATTACTTTTAAAGCCGCAGTATCAGACTTATCCACAATAGAATCTCCATTCAAAAAGAATGATTCTGTAGCCACCATATCCAGATGACCGATATTTCTTTTAAGATCGGGAAGCGATTTGCCAACGGTTGAAGCCCAACTTACATAAAAAGCCATGTTTATGCGTTTGCTGTTGCCCCGATGGGTTAAAATGCGGTGCTCACGATCTTTCTTTATTTTTTGAAGTTTCGATTTCTCGATGGTAAAATCTTTGTACTGCTGTGATTTCTTTAATTTATCGAGCTGTTTTTGCGTTAACGGTGAATTGGTGTTAATGAAAGGCAAATTTGGTTCCTGTACAGATGAAAGGGTGTACACCACGCAGATTATTGCGCCTATAAAAACTAAAAAGAATGTGCGGCTTACCCATGTAAAAGTGTGCCAGCGTCTTTTAGTTTCAGTTTGAAATATTTGTTTTCCGGACATTTTTCTGTTCTGATTTATAATCAAATGTCACTAACGAATATGAAGATTGGATGAATGATTTTAATGGGATATGGTTGAGATTATAGATCGTTAGTTCTTACCTAAGGTACTGTTTTTATCTGTTTATTTAACAGTTTATAAAGTGCTGAACAAAAAGAATGCAGCAATTATAAACATAAAAAAGCCGACAGATTTTAAAAAAAAATGCCGGCATTTTTCCCTTTTTAAAAATTGGGATTATATATTAAGCTGCTGAAAACTATTTCAGCCGTAAAATCATCAGTTTACTCTTCTAAATAACCAAATCTTCCTTGGTTATAGTCTTCAATGGCCTGGTGAATCTCCGCTTCGGTATTCATTAAAAAAGGGCCATATTGCACAATCGATTCGTCAATAGGTTGTCCACTTAAAATCAATACCACACTGTTTTCTAAAGCTTCGAGCTGTATTTCTTCACCTTTATTTGAGAAATGGATAAAATCGTTAACAGATGCTGTTTCTTGCTCATTAATAATCACTGAGCCCTCAATTACCATAAATCCGGTATTAAAATCTGCAGGAAAGTTAAAAGAAGCTTTTCCTCCTTTATTTAACCTTGCATTGTACAATTCAATCGGAGTAAACGTTTTGGCATTGCCTTTTATACCCTGATAATTGCCTGCAATAATTTCGATTTTACCTCCATTTTCAAGTAAATCGAAGTGCGCCATATCTGCCTGCTTAATTGCCTGGTATCTTGGTTTACCCATTTTATCCTTTGCAGGAAGATTAATCCAAAGCTGAACCATTTGAAAAGGGCCACCATTCAGGCTGTATTGTTCTTCGTGATATTCTTTATGTAGTATACCACTTGCGGCAGTCATCCATTGTACATCGCCGGGATAAATTACGCCACTGTTTCCAGAGCTATCGTGATGTGCAACAGCGCCATGATAAGCAATAGTTACGGTTTCGAAGCCTCTGTGCGGGTGTACACCAACGCCTCTTGGTTCTTTCCTTGCAGAAAACTCGATTTTTGAGCCATAATCCATTAAAAAAAACGGACTCATATTGAGTTCATATCCGCTTGGAAAAAAATTGTGTACCCTAAAACCATCGCCAACCATATGTGGGGCAGGGGCTTTTAATACTTTTTCTATTTGTTTTGTTTCCATTACCTTTTATAGTTAAATAAGGCATGGGGCTAAGCGTATAGTGTCGCTATACGCTTAGCTCTACGCGCTATGCTTGTTTTACAAACTGTAATTCGCCTAAAATGCGAACTTCTTCACTCACCATTACACCACCTGTTTCTAACGCAGCATTCCAGGTTAAACCAAATTCAGAACGGTTAATTTTTCCGCTTAAAGTAAATCCTGCTTTGGTATTTCCCCAAGGATCGGTAGCTATACCACCAAACTCTGCCGTTAATTTTACTGGTTTGGTTTCGCCTTTGATGGTTAAATCACCGCTAACGATATAATCATCACCATCTTTTTTTACTGAATTGGATTTGAATTCGATGTGTGCAAAGTTTTCAGCATCAAAGAAATCGCCGCTTTTT
Source organism: Pedobacter sp. AC402 (assembly GCF_979252805.1). Lineage (NCBI taxonomy): Bacteria > Pseudomonadati > Bacteroidota > Sphingobacteriia > Sphingobacteriales > Sphingobacteriaceae > Pedobacter > Pedobacter sp. AC402. Next base: position 57,601 of record NZ_CEEDAI010000002.1, read on the forward strand.
AAGTGGTTATCGCGGTCAGTGTTTCCAGTATCAATTGAACCAATGTCACCTTTGAAAGAAATTTCTGCATTTTCGAATTCATCACCTTCAGATGATAACTCTGCAGAGAAAGATTTTAAATTACCAGTTACTGTGGTAATCATTAAGTGTTTTACTTTAAATTGTAATTCGCTGTGGGTTGGATCTAATGTCCATTTTGTAGTTGCCATATCTTTTTGTTTTTGAGATGTTTAATATTTACAACACAAAAGTACAGCGCAGGTTTTGAATAGAGATTGATGTATGGTAAGAAAGGAATGATAGATTGAAAGCAGGATTAAATGCTGGATAGAAAGATAATATTGTCAGGTCAACTTTTAATATGCCATTCACTCATTTAAAGTTGGCTATGGCCTGAAATGTTTATTTGCCAGTTCTTTTCTAACCCGGCTAAGCGATTCGGGGGTAATACCGAGGTATGATGCAATCATCCATTGTGGTACACGAAGGGTAAGATTGGGGTATAGTTTTATAAAATCGAGGTAACGTTCTTCAGCAGTCGCACTCAAAAGCATATTAATTCTTTTTTGCATAAAGCGGATAGAATTATTTAACAGCCTGATTTGCATGGGTTGTAAACAAGGTACCTGCCTTGCTGCCTCTTCCATAAAATTATTGGGCATTAATACAGCTTCTGTGGTTTCAATGGCATCGATAAAAAATATTGATGGCTCATTGTTCATGTTGTTGCGGTCGGATACCAGCCAGTTTTCTGGTGCAAACTGCAAAATATGTTCTTTTCCTTTCGCATCAATCGAATAAGCACGCAGCAAACCTTTACCTACAAAATATCCGTGCTTAAAATTATCGCCGGTATACTGAAGTATTTCGTTTTTTTCGAATTTTTTAACCTTTAAAACAGATGATATGCTTTCGAACTGTTCATCAGTAATCTCAATTTTTTCCTGTAAATATTTTTGGAACTGATGAATCATAAATTGTGATGTTATTTTTTTACGGGCTTAATATCGGAAAAATCTACACCACATTTGCAATTTCCACCACAACCATCTTTTTTTACCTGTAAAGATTTAAAAACCAAACGGCCAACATATACCAATGCTACTGCAAAAAGTAGAAAGACTAAAATCGTTTGAATATCCATAATACAAATATAAAGGCTTTTAGTATTTTGGTGTTCAGTTGAATGTAAATATATTCGAGTGCTATGTGTAATTAACTGCAAAATGCACAAAGCATTGCGCAGAGAAACATTAAGTTCTACCACAGAGATAACCGAGTTTTACACAGAGGGCACCGAGAGGGTTTTTAGTGCGGTTTTTGCTACGGATGCACAGAAAGCACGGAAAAATTATTTCTCTGTGTTTCTCTGTACCGTTTTCTTCGTGACTCGGTGGTTAATCTTCAACTTCTTAGATTATACGAAATCATTAAATTTTACCACAGAGATAACCGAGTTTTACACAGAGGGCACCGAGAGGGTTTTAGTGCGGTTTTTGCCACGGAGTCACAGAAAACACGGAGGGATTGTATCACTGTGTACTATCCTTTTTTTAGTACCCTCATTTTGATTAATACTGACTAATTTTAAACCCGTGAAACTACCGCCATCGTCATGCTGAATTTATTTCAGCATCTTTATTGCTAAATAAACCCTGAAATAAATTCAGGGTGACGGCTATGAACCAAAAATGTCTGTGGTAGACTTTTAAAGAAATATTAATAATCGAAATGAGGTTAGTGTATTTTTACCACAGCAAAAGCGAATCTTTACACCGAAGATACTTAGCATAGTTTCCGTGGCATCCGTGTTTCCGTGGCTGAATGATTATTGAGTTAATAATTGTTATGTTCTCTGTGCCTCTTCTCTGTGCGATCGGTTGTTAAATAAATAATATTTGGGTCTTCCTTTAGCGGTCTTTACGATTAAAGTAAAGTTATTCCTCCATAAAACCTATCGTACCACCAACCCAATCGAAATCGGCATTGTAGCGCACGCCAATCATTTTGCCTTTGCTTAACCTTGCCAAGTTAATACAAAGCTGGGGTTCGCCACCATCGGGCCATAAATACATCATCCTGATTTCAGCTTTTACGCCACCATCAGGTGCCTGTACTGCCGGCTCGTAATTTACTTTTTTCTGCAAAATCCAATTTTCAGGATCTTTAATATTGATAATGTCTGTTTCAGTTACATCAATAATTACCCCCATACCGGCAAAGGAGAACAATGGCTTTAAAACATAGTTTTCTAAATCTTTTGGGATTGTATTTAATTCATTTAAAAAACGTGTTTCGGGTACAAATTCGCTTTTTAAAAATGGCATGGTATATTTGCTGATCCGGTAGAACCAATTAGGGTGTGTTACCCATTCTATATCCAGTTCTTCGCGGGGATCAAAACTTTTATTAAATATTTCGGTATTGTTTGCAACTTCATCAAAAATTAAGCGGTTATAAATTCTTTTTAATTGAATCTGTTGGCCATTTTCTTGATAAAACAGTTGCTTTCCTATTTTTCTGATATCTTCCAGTGCTAAAATCTTAATGCCTAACAATTTTTGGGTAACAAAAAAATCGATAGCTGTTTTTTGATTTGGAGCATCTAAGTCCATTAGGGCAACTTCGTTTGGTTGATGATTGCCGATGATAACTTCTCTTAGCAGATTAATATATCGCTCTTCATTAAAACCATTTAATAAATGGTTCAAGGAGCCGTCGATCTCAAAATTAGCGCGAAAGGTTTTGGCTAAATGGTGCTGAAAGCCATATAGCGATGGAAAACCCTGCATTTCAATGAGCATAGGTGTAAGTTCTCCCTCATCATTTTTGCAAATGCCAAAATCAAACGTCAGAAAGTGTGGTTGTTCATTTTCATTAGGCACGTTCCAATTTGATGGAATAGCCTGTTGAGTAAGCGTTTTAAAATCGGTCTGTTTAATCAAATTTATGATTTCTTCTCCTGCTGCAATTAACTTTTCTTTTAGCACTTTGGGAAAAAATACAGGCGTTTCTGCAACCCTGAACGGAATTTCGGCATAACCATGTTGCAATTCTGTTAAAAAAGTTTGGTATTTCTCTTCTGTAAATTGCTGATTGTATTTTTGGCGTTGAGCAGGTATCATAAGGTGGGTATTAGGTCAATACTTACAAAGTAATGCATCAGGGTATAAATCTGTTGGTTCTAAGTCATGATCTGCAATAAAAGCACATTGTATAATCTTTGTAATTTCTGCTTTATTTATAGTATCATGATTCCTTCGTGCCTGTATATAGTAATCTCTAGTTACCTTTGCAGTAAGGTTCCCAATTGAAATTAAGTCCATTTCTTGCTGAAGTTTGGTTGCAACCCAATTAAAAATCAAACATGTAATAATCCCCGTCAAGGCGAGTTTCCAGCTAAAGAAAAAAGCTAATAATGAGGTTATAAAACTGCAGATAATTAGAAGTAGCAGCCAAGTTTTCATAGTTAAAAACTTAACTGGTATACCTAGTTCTTTTTGAAATTCTTTTATTTTCTTTCTGCGTTTAATCCTAGGGAAAACTTCATCAAGGCGCGTACCAGGACTAATATTTTTTCTGTCAATTTTTTGTGAAACAGCGATGGCATTTCGGATTTTATAAAAAGCTTGTTGAGTGGTGCAACTCTCCTCATTTTTATAAAAAAGGTTTTTTTCAAATACTTGACAGATATCTCCAAACGTTTTTATTTTTTCGAAGGCATTTGGATGAAATGTGATCTGGAAGGATTTTGCCAGGCATCCAAGTGTATATTCAATATCTTGTAATTCAACATCTTTAAGATTATAATCTACCTCCATTTCCATACGCTTAGACTTATACCACTTGCAAATTACCAATTGCTTTTTGCAAGAAATTAGGTAAAATAACACTTTGAGTAAGCACAATTCTTGCCGGATCGTCTAAACTGTTTAACATATCCAGGTATTTTTGTTCGCCATGCATATCAACAATTGCTTTCTTCTTTTCCTCTTGAAGTAAATACATTTTCATGCCTACCGGATCGGCTTCGGGATGAAACTGTGTGCCGATAATTTCGTCAGTAAAGCGGATCGACATCATACAGCGTTCTAAATCAACATGTTTCCGTTCTTTTTCAATGGCTAATAATTTTGCTCCCTTTTTCTCAAAAGCGTCAAAATCTGGCTCAATCACTTGCCAATCTCTACTATCAACAGAGAAGAAAGGATTAGTTATGCCATTAAAAATTTCGTCTTTTTCCCCATCCTCAGTTAAAGTAATCGGGAAAATTCCAAAAGCGTTAGAACGCCTTTCAGTTACATTGCCTAATCCATATTTTCTACAGGCCAGTTGAAAGGAATGACAGATCAGGAAAGCGTATTTTTTTCTTTCTTCATGATGCTGATTATATGCTTCAATCTGATCTAAAAGATCAAAAAAATCATTTTCCCATTTTTCACCTTTGCTTTCAATCGGACTGCCAGGGCCACCGCTAGAAATGTAAGCATCATACCCGATGTTGGGTATTTCGCCTTTCTGCCTTAAATCGAAAATATCGAAACTTAGGTTGATATTATTTTCATTTTTGAAACGGGATAAAATTTCCTGAATCCCCCGCATACCCTGATTAGGTGCACCGTTATTCAAGTCGATAACGGCTACCTTTAAGCCACTTTTATCCATTATAAAATTACTTTGCGCCTATAAGTGTTTGAGTAGTAATGTAATCTACCACCGCCTCAAAGTTACCAGTTTGTTGGTAAACCGCCAACTGTCTGTCGGCCCCTGTACCATGCTCTAAAATTTTGTGCACATAATTAATGTCTTCCCTGCAACCTAAATCATCTACTACATCATCCACAAAATCCAATAATTCCAGCACAAGGTTGCGGCAGTTGACTTCCATTTCCTTACCAAAATCGATTAGGTTTCCATCAATCCCGTAACGGGCAGCACGCCATTTATTTTCGTTTATCAGTGCTCTGGAGTAACTGATAAATTCCATATTCTGTAAGCGCAGTTTATATAATTTGGCGCAAAGTGCCTGAAATAAGGCTGTAAAAGCCATTGTTTCATCAATCAACATCGGGCAATCGCAAATGCGGAATTCAACAGTATCAAAAAATGGATGTACGCGGATATCCCACCAGATTTTTTTTGCATTATCCATGCAATTGGTTTTGATGAGCAGTTTTACATAGTTGTCGTAGTCTTCTATGCTGTTGAAAATATCTGGAATACCTGTACGTGGAAATTTATCAAAAATTTTAGTTCTGAACGATTTGTAACCTGTGTTCCGCGATTCCCAAAATGGAGAATTGGTTGATAAGGCAAAAACGTGGGGTAAAAAATACCTTACCTGGTTGGCGATATGAATGGCCAACTCGCGCGATTGAAAGCCTACATGTACATGCAAACCAAAAATTAGGTTAGAACGGGCAGCTTCCTGCAACTCGTTCACAATTTCATTGTAGCGCGGATGTTCTGTAATCAATTGCTTCTCCCAATGCGAAAATGGGTGAGTACCTGATGCACCAATTCTTAAACCCTGCTCGCCGGCAAGCTGCGATACGGTATAACGCAGCTGCGAAATTTCTTTACGTGCCTCGGTTGTATTTTTGCAGATTCCGGTACCCACTTCCACAACGGCCTGGTGCATTTCTGCTTTAACCTGGTCTTTATGTATTTTTTGTGCGGCCTCTACAATTTTTTGGTCGTGAGAAGTAAGCTCTCTGGTAACGGGATCAATCACCATATACTCTTCTTCTATGCCCAGCGTAAACTCGTTCATCCTAATTTTGATTAAAATATAAATCCCAATTATTTTTTTGCTGCAGCTTTTTTAGGTTTTGCTGGTGTTTTTTCGGTTGCTGCGGCTTTTTTTGGAACCGCGGTTTTAGCTACTTTTGGTGCTGTTTTAGCTATTAATGGTGTGCCGCCAACTGAAGATTTAATGTATTCGCCCCAAGTTAAATTATCCTGACCGTCTTTTTGGGCTTTAGCCCTTTCTATGGCATAATTAGCAGTAGTTTCTACTACCCAGTCGAAATTTTCTTGTCCAACACTTTTAATATCAGCATCGGGAGCAGGGTTACAAAAATCAATTGCGATTGGCACACCGTCACGAACGGCAAATTCTACGGTATTAAAGTCGTAACCTAAATATCTGCATAGTTTTAAGGTATATTCCTCAACGGTTTTGAGCAGTTTCGGATCCGGCGATTTGCCTTCGGTGGCATAACGCAAATGGTGTGGATTACGAGGATCGTACTGCATAATACGAACGTGTTTACCGCCAATGCAATAACACCTGAAATATTCTTCGAAAATAATTTCTTCCTGCAAAAGCATCACGAGTTGTTGCGTGCCGCTATGTTTGTCGAAAAAGTCTTCCTTATCATGCAATTTATAAACATCTCTCCAGCCACCGCCATCATAAGGTTTCATATAAGCCGGAAAACCTGTGTATTCAAAAATGGCATCCCAATCTAAGGGCATGGTTAAATTAGAAAAACTTTCACCAGTTGTTCCTGTAGGATGTTCTCTTGATGGAATTAAAGCTGTTTTGGGTACGGGTACGCCAATTTGCTCTGCAAGTGCATTATTAAAAAATTTCTCATCTGCACTCCACCAAAATGGATTATTGATCACTGCGGTACCAGTAATTGCCGCATTTTTTAACGATGCACGGTAAAAAGGCACATCTTGTGAAATGCGGTCGATAATTACCGAATAACCCAATGGTGCGTTCTGAAATATTTTGTCGATTTTAACAGCTTCGGCGGTAATGCCTTTTTCTGCTTTTTGGTTAATCCTTTCGATTACGGCTTCAGGAAAAGAACGCTCCTGTCCGAATAAAATCCCTATTTTCTTCATTGGTAAGTATTAAGTTTAATTCTTTAACTGGTTAATCGGTTAATTGTTTGATTATTATAGTTCATCAACTCAAAACTTCAAATTCACGGCTCAATACTCTCCTATAGCTGTGCGATATAATTTGGAAACATCTCTCTCCAGATTGGCCAGTCGTGATCGGCATTTTGGCGGATATCCAGCCAGTGGTCTATTCCTTTTTTATGAAGGATTTCTGATAAACGTTCGTTATCGGGTTTACACATGTCGCGATCAGTTGTGCCCAAAACAATTTTCATGTAGTGCAGCTCCGGATTGCTGTTGTTTAAAAGGTAATCAACCGGATTGTTAAAATAAACGTCATCGTTGTAAAAACCATCTAACTGACCGGATATATCAAAGGCACCGCTCATGCTAAACATGTGGCTCACCAGCCATGGGTGGCGAAACGCAAAGTTTGCTGCATGGTAACCTCCAAAACTACAGCCAGCGGTAATAATTTTGCTATGCCCGGTTTCTTGCCGCGCCAATGGTGCAACTTCCTCCAGTAAATACTTGTCGTACCAGATGTGATTTTTTACCCGATCTGCGGGATGAATACTTTTGTTGTACCAGCTCAGTTTATCAACACCATCAGGGCAATAGATTTTAATCTTTCCTTCATTGATAAATCCCTCAACAGAATCTATCAGTTTGAAATCCTTATTTTCAAAATATCGACCCATGCTTGTCGGGAACAGTAGGATAGGGATACCACCGTGACCAAAGATGAGCATGTCGATTTCGCCACTTAAATTCGGGCTGTACCATTTCTTATGTTCTTCTTTAACCATAATAACAATTGAATGATTTAAGGTATAAATTAAAATTTGTAAAACGAACAGTTTGAGTGCTAAAATTGAAGCAAATAAAACTGTATTGTAAAAATTAACCTATGATAATTGATAGTTTAGCAAGATTTGTACCTTTGCCCCGAATTCTGAGGCGATAGCCATGTGATAGGGGATTTTGAATATGATGTACACAACAATTTTATCGGTAAAGGTTAATAAAAGCGATTTTAAAATTCCATCTGCTTATTTAAAGCACGAGGTAGAAATAGATATTTACACCCCTGAAGGTATTTTAGGGAATGAGAAAATAGAGCTCCTTTTATTGAATGATGGGCAGGATGTGGCCAAAATGGATTTCAGGCGAATTTTAGAAGATGCCCACCATGGTAAAAGAAACCACAGATTAATTGTTGTAGCCATTAAGGCATCCGAAGATCGTGTAATGGAATATGGTGTGGCAGGTATGCCTGATTTTAAAGGCCGTGGTGCCAAAGCCGGTTTATATAGCGATTTTGTAATTAAAGAACTTTTACCTTTTGTTAAAAAGAAAATTGCCATGCCAATTATCGGTAAAACGGGTTTTGCAGGATTTTCTTTAGGTGGTTTATCGGCTTTTGATATAGCGTTGAACAATCCTGCTGCTTTTGATGCCGTTGGTGTTTTTTCGGGTGCATTTTGGTGGAGGAAAAAAGACCTTGCGGAAGGTTATACCGATGCCGATCGGATTATGCATGCCAAGCTAGAAAGTTCATCTACCAAACCTGATATGAAATTCTGGTTAATGACAGGTACTGAGGATGAAAAGGCAGACAGAAATAAAAATATGATTATCGATTCGATCGATGATACTATCGATATTGTTAAAATACTTTTAAATAAAGGTTATAAAAGACCTGAAAATGTTTTTTATTATGAAAAAGTGGGAGGTAAACACGATGTTCCTACCTGGGAAAGCGTAATGCCTGCTTTTTTAGATTGGGCCTTTGAGGTTTAAGAATAATTTAGATTTTCCCCAAAAGAACATTCATTTTTAAACTCAGCTTTTTTGCGCCGATTTCATTCAGGTGATCACCATCGTAAAAATCTTGTGCCTGGAACGTGCTATCTTGCAATAGGTTATAGTATTTGATGGTTTGATGTGCGCTGTTTAATTTTTTGATGGTAGAAAGTGTGGCATTTAATTGCTGTTTACTCAAATGTGTTACATAAGATTTATACGCCGGACTTGTAAATAATAAAATTTTGATGTGTTTTTGCTCACCAAATGCAATTATTTTATCCAATAAATGTAGGTTGGTAGCATATTGAAGGTTATTTTTTGCTGTATGCCTTGCTGCTGCTGCTGTACCGCTTTTAATTAGATTTTTATGTTTTACTGCCTTATAGCTCCATCCCCAGCCTAAATTACTGCAACTGATATCATTTTCACCTTTGAGGTAATAACTGTAAAGATGAGTTAGATTAACACCGAGTTTGTTGCTTAGCATTTCTGTACCGTTGAAAATCTTATGATCGGTGTTGATATCGTAATAAATGCGGTAATTTTTTGCCCGCCAGGCTTCCGGGCTGTTCTCTAAACGGCCGTAAAATGAAAAATAATCCACCGGAATAACAATATATTTCAAGTTTTTCCACTTATGCTCATATTTCCTTAATATTTCGAGATCGTAATCGAATGACTGTGAAATATAACTTGCGTTAAAACTCGATTTGATATATTTAGGATCAATGCCATAATAAACATGAGAACTGCCAAGAAATAAGGTATTTACTTCCTCCGCATGGTGATCGAGGTAATTTTTTTTGTATTCATAATCGTTTGGAATTCTTCTGATCAGTAGTTCAAAAATAAAACCCATTAAAATGATCGGAAGGAGGAAAACGCTTATATATTTAATGAATTTTTTCATCACCATTAAAATTGAAAGTAAATAAATTGCTGTTCTGCTCCGGCAAAAAAGAAAATCGCCAATACAAGGCCATAATAAATGCCCCATCTTATCGGTTTTGGCCACGATAAAGCAAATTTTGATATAGCGTATTGTTCCATCCTGCCATTCCATTCTATCAGGATAAATAAGGCCAGTAAAAGGAATAATTTAACAGGCAGTATTTCTGGAAGGCTGAAAAATGATTCGGAACCAATTGATGATAGGATATTAAATGCATGTTGAACAGAATTTGCCCTGAAAAATATCCAGGCAAAAACAGTTAGCGCAAATGTTAATATCATTGAAATAAATTCTTTTAAGCTTGGAAACGTCCGCCCTTGCGCAACAGTATCAAGGTTTGATCGGTTGGTATTAAAAATAATCGAAGGCATAATGTAAAGTGCGTTCAGCAGTCCCCAGATCATGAATGTCCAGTTTGCACCATGCCAGAAACCACTTACCAAAAAGATGATAAAAGTGTTCCGTATTTTTATCCAGGTGCCGCCTTTGCTTCCTCCCAGGGGGATATATAAATAATCTCTAAACCATGTAGATAGTGAGATGTGCCACCTGCGCCAAAATTCGGCAATATCTCTGGAGAAATAAGGGTAAGCAAAATTCCTCAGCAGTTCTATCCCAAATAACCTTGCTGTACCGAGGGCGATATCAGAATAACCGGAAAAATCACCATAAATCTGAAAGGCAAAAAAGATGGCACCAAGCAATAATGTACTTCCTGAATAATCTGCAGAATGGTTGAAAATTAAATTTGCATAATTGGCACATTGATCTGCAATCACAATTTTTTTAAATAATCCCCATAAAATCTGTCTTAAACCGTCAATTGCTTTACTGTAATCAAACGATCGTTCTTTTTTTATTTGAGGAAGCAAATGTGTTGCCCGTTCAATTGGCCCGGCTACCAGTAAAGGGAAAAAACTCACAAATAATGAATAATCAACAAAATTTTTCTCTGCGGTTATCCGGTTTTTGTAAATGTCGATAACGTAAGATAAACCATGAAATGTATAAAAAGAAATCCCGACTGGCAAAATCACTTTTAGCGTCCATGGGTTTACCCGAAGGCCAAAATTGGCAATGGCTTCGGCAAAAGAATCTGCAAAGAAATTATAATACTTAAACACACCCAAAAAGCCCAGGTTAATCGAGATGCTTAACCAGAACCAAAATTTTTTAGACTTGCTATTTTTGCTTTCGGCCATCTTTAAACCTGTAAAATAATCCAATAGGGTAGAGAAGATGAGTAGAAATAGGAAACGCCAATCCCAGCAGGCATAAAAGAAATAGCTTGCAGCCAACAATAATAGGTTTTGGGCTTTTAAGCGTTCTTTTCCTAATGCCCAGTACAGCACAAAAATAATTGGTAAAAAAACCGCAAAGCTAAAGGAGTTAAACAGCATGGCGTTAAAATTATACTTCGTTTAGGAATAAAATTAATGCTTTAAGCTATCTGGTTAATACCTTATTAAAAGTTGTACGGCTAATTGTTTAAAGGTGTAAAGTATGCTGTATAACTATTTTACGTAATCTTTATCATTGTATTTCAGGAAAATACCGGTGTCAAAAATGGTCCACAGGCAACTTTTTTGTCCGCATGATTTTAATGCTGCATTTGCCCAGGTATTACAGGTTTTAAAAATGCTATAACTTCCTTTTGCTTCATAAAAAGCATCACCGATATCGTAATGGATGTTCGATTTGACATTGATTAAATGCCCGGCGTCATCTTTTTTAAAACTCGCTAAGATGTAATTAATGAGCTGTTTGTACTGCGCTTTGCTGATTAGGATTTTTCTACAGTTCACATCTATCTGTACATTTTGGTAATAGGTAGTGTGCATTGCAGAAGTGCTTAAGCCAGAAATAGCCCTAAGGCCATTACTGAGTTTTAGATCCGAAAACTCGGGTGTTTCGAGGTAGAATTTTTTATCTCCCCAACCCATAGCCAGGTATTGGTACGTGCTATCGGCTTCCAGCGTATTCTTATAACTGATTTCTTTTGTCCAGTTAATTTCTTGGGTAACTGCCGGAACGATGATATCTGTATGTACACCGTTCGTCATGATATAAATGGTAATTTCCTTTTTGTTTGCCGGGTTTTTATTGATGGTTATCCGGGAGAAACAAAAGGCGCAGAGAAAGTAAAACAGGATAAAACCTATCAGTATAAAAAGCGAATTGCGGGTATAGCGGAGAATCTTTTTAGTCATGCTTTTTAATATAAACTTCTCAATCTATGCCATTAATATACACAATGTTGATTGATCCCCTAACGATGGCCTGCTATAATTTTTAAGGTAAAGGCAATTACCTCGTTTTTAAAATAATATTTGCCATGCATTTCTTTCGGCAGCTGCTCTGTAGGCATCTCTAATGTTATCAACGATAAAATATTCAGGAAATTCTTTTTGTGAAGCGGAGTAGTGGTAAAACTTCATTTTCAGGTCAGCTTGTTCATAACCTGTTTCGGTTAAAAACCGGGAAGTTTTTTTGCTTTTAAAACCAACGGTTCTAATTTCGCTGGCTGCAATATAACCATCTGCCAAGGAAAGCTTAATGGTCATATCTTTGGTTTTACCTACATAGTATTCATATTCAAATGCTTTCTGTGCGAAAACGTAAGCAGGAGAAACCATTAAAATAAAACTGGCAATAATTATAAATGCTAGGGTTTTAAAAACTTTCATCAGGCAAAAATTAAAACTTTCTATAAACAGCTGGCTTATTCAATAAAGCTAGAAATAAAATTAATGTGGTGCTATCAATTTTGTCGATAAGTATATCGATAAACATGATTTTTTGGGGCTACAACTTATATCTACCTTCATAATATGATAAAAGGACTATTTGAAACGCATATATATGTTGAAGATTTGGCAAGATCGATAAATTTTTACAGCAATGTTTTAGGTTTAACGCAATGCCATTATGAAGAGGAACGCAAAATTGCTTTTTTCTGGATCGGCAAGCCGAAAGAGGCTATGCTGGGGATTTGGGAAAAGCCAAAGAATGAGATTGATATCAGGCATTTTGCTTTTAGCTGCGATGTGGATGATGTGCTAAATAAATCTGTCGGCTTTCTGGAATCTAAAAACCTAAAGCCCTATAATTTTCTCAACAATGGCAATAACGAACCGATGGTTTTTGCCTGGATGCCCGCTTTGGCTATTTATTTTAATAATCCTGACGGGCATGCATTGGAGTTTATTGCCATTTTGGAAGGGGCGGCAAGGCCAGGTTTGGGTGTAATTTCGTACAAGGATTGGTTGGCATTAGCAAATGATTAACCAGCAAGTTTCGATAAAGCCTCGGCGGTTGAACTTAGAAAGTTAATGTGGTTACCTTTATTGCTTTCGTACATAAAATCTTTAATGCTTTTGCTCTGGTATGCGCTAAAATCACCAATAATGGCCAAGCTTACCCGATAATTTGAAAACTTCTGAAGAATTTCTCCTGCCATTCCGTTTTTAAGATCAAAAAAAGCAGGTATAATGTTTTGTTGATGGATAATTATTTTGTCAAATCCCTGGTAATATAGGTTGCCCAATAAGTCTAATCCATCTTCTGCGTGCTTAATAATTAATTCTTCTGAAGCTACTTCGGCAATTTGAATATCTTTTACGGTATGGGGTATAATTTTCATTTGTTTTCGAATATGGATAGGTGTTTCGCTATGCTAAATTAAGTTTAATATTTTGAAGAAGTTTTTGCAAAAGATCATTTGGGAAATAAAAAAAGTATTGCTTTTCGTTCCATTTAAAAATGAGATAATTACAACATTATCATCATATTAAATAGTGAGAGATATAGTAGAAAATCCATTTCAAAACACTATCTTTGCGCCAAATTTGAGGCGCATTTTATGCAAAAGATTAGAAATATAGCTATTATAGCACACGTTGACCACGGCAAAACTACTTTGGTTGATAAGATTTTACATTCTTGTTCTATTTTTCGTGACAACGAACAAACAGGAGATTTGATATTGGATAACAACGATTTAGAACGCGAACGTGGTATCACGATTGTATCTAAAAACGTTTCGGTTCAATACAAAGACGTGGAAATTAACATTATTGACACTCCTGGTCACGCGGATTTCGGCGGTGAGGTAGAGCGTGTTTTGAAAATGGCAGATGGTGTACTTTTACTTTGCGATGCTTTTGAAGGTGCAATGCCTCAAACGCGTTTCGTAACGCAAAAAGCTTTAGCCCTTGGTTTAAAACCGATTGTGGTGGTAAACAAAGTGGATAAAGAAAACTGTCGCCCAGAAGAGGTTTATGAGCAGATTTTCGAATTGTTCTTTAACCTTGAAGCTACAGAAGAGGAATTAGACTTCCCTGTAATTTACGGTTCATCTAAACAAGGATGGATGAGTACTGACTGGCAAAAACCAACTACTGATATTTTTGCTTTATTGGATGCAGTTGTGGCTAACATTCCACCAGCACCAATTAACGACGGTACTTTACAGATGCAAATCACCTCATTGGATTATTCATCTTTCGTAGGTCGTATTGCAATTGGTCGTGTTCACCGTGGTACAATTAAAGAAAACCAACCGGTTACTTTAATTAAACGCGATGGTAAAATTGTAAAAACAAGAGTAAAAGAACTATATACATTCGAAGGTTTAGGAAAAATCCGTACCACAGAAGTAAGTTCAGGTGATATTTGTGCAGTTGTAGGTATTGATGGATTTGATATTGGTGATACTATCGCTGATTTTGAAGCACCAGAACAACTACCTGTAATCAGCATCGATGAGCCTACAATGAATATGTTGTTTACCATTAACAACTCTCCATTTTTCGGTAAAGAAGGTAAATTGGTAACTTCTCAACGTATTAAAGAACGTTTGATCAAAGAAACTGAGAAAAACTTAGCTTTAAAAGTTGTTGAAACAGCATCTCCAGATTCATGGTTGGTTTACGGTCGTGGTATTCTCCACTTATCAGTACTAATCGAAACCATGCGTCGTGAAGGTTACGAAATTCAGGTTGGTCAGCCACAGGTTATCGTTAAAGAAATCGATGGTAAAAAACATGAGCCAATTGAAACACTAATTGTTGATGTTCCGGGTGAAGTTTCTGGTAAAGTAATTGAATTGGTAACTCAGCGTAAAGGTGAGTTGTTAATTATGGAGCCAAAAGGCGATTTACAGCACTTAGAATTCGAAATCCCTTCTCGTGGTATTATCGGTTTGCGTAACAACGTATTAACTGCTACTGCTGGTGAGGCAATTATGGCACACCGTTTTAAAGCTTACGAGCCTTGGAAGGGTACAATCCCTGGTCGTTTGAATGGAGTATTGGTTTCAATGGAAAAAGGACAAACTACTGCTTATTCAATTGATAAATTACAGGATAGAGGTCGTTTCTTTGTTGATCCGGGAACTGATGTTTACGAAGGTCAGATTATGGGTGAGCACATCCGCGATAACGATTTAGTGGTAAACGTGGTAAAAGGTAAAGCATTAACAAACATGCGTGCTTCTGGTACTGATGATAATACCCGTATTGCACCAGCAATTAAATTCTCTTTAGAAGAGGCTATGGAGTACATCCAAGCTGATGAGTATATCGAGGTTACACCTGCTAGCATGCGTTTACGTAAAATCTATTTAACTGAGCAAGAACGTAAAGTTAAAGGAAAGCAATTTGCTTAATGTCTTAAAGGAGACTTAAAATATAGCTAATTAAAGCCTCGATGTAAATCGGGGCTTTTTTGCGTTTAATGGTTTTGGCATTGGTAATTTTTAGTAAAGCAGCAATGAAGTTATTAATTATAGGGGTTAAATATTTCTGAGCTACCAGCGTAAATATTTAGGAAGACAATTATAGCCGAAATTTATTAATGTTAGTTTTTCTTTCGTTAAATTCCCTTTGATAAATCAGCGAATACCATAACAAGAAGGTTTGTAAAATGTGGGCCGTTAAATAGGTTGGGATGCTATTAAGCGGAGCAATAACATTAGATAAGTGCCTGTTAATAAGCAATTTTTAATCAGGACAATCTTTTTTTGTCATGGTTTTTTCATAAAACCTGTAGGAATAAAAAACTAACAGTTTGATGGCAATTGATTTTAACTGTGACTGTAATTTTGCATTTATAAAAGCAAACTAATTATCCCACATCATGATTAATAAAGGGTTATCCAAAGCGGGTATATTTTTATTAAATATGCTCTCGCTATTGCCATTATTTATTTTATACCTACTGGCAGATGCTTTTTATGTATTGATATTTTATGTTTTTGGTTATAGAAGAAAAGTAGTCAAAGAAAATCTCAATAATGCATTCCCCGAAAAAAATACCGCTGAGATTTATGCTATAGAAAAGCGATTTTATAAATTTTTGTCGTCTCTTTTTATCGAAGTGATCAAAATGAAAAGTATTTCTAAAAATGAGTTGAATAAAAGAGTAAGGTTTAAAAATAAGGATCTGGTAGAGGCTTATCTTAAAAACAACGAGAGTGTACTTTTTTGCTCTTCCCATTATGGAAATTATGAGTGGGTTTGTATGGCCATTGGCTTAAACTTTTCGGGCGAACACTACCCAATTTATAAGCCACTGAGCAGTGATGTTTTTGACAATTGGTTTTTGACCATGAGGAGTAAATTTGGTAACCATATGGTATCCATGCGTCAAACGTTACGGGCTATTCAATCCAGCAAAAATAAACCAACCATGTTTACTTTTGGTAGCGACCAGGCCCCTGGAAAAGAGGAATCGAATTATTGGACAACTTTTTTAAATCAAGAATCATCTATTCAGTTAGGGGTAGAGAAAATCGCCAGGAAAACCAATCGTCCGGTTTTTTATTTAAAGATAAACCATTTAAAACGAGGTTATTATGAGGTAGATTGTGTGCCGATCTGCTTAAATCCTTCTGAAACTGCCGAATTCGAAATCACCGAAATGCATACACATTTCTTAGAGGATATGATTAAAGACGCGCCTGCTTATTGGTTGTGGAGCCACCGCAGATGGAAGTACAAACCTGAACCAAAAATTTCTGCAATCATCCAAAGAGATGAAAATATGATGGATGCAATTGCGTAAATTCATCTTTTTGTCTTATCTGGAAAACTAACATTTTCGTGGCATAATTTTTTGGCTTGCTTTTTAAATTAGCATTTCAACTCATTCTGGTATGATTAAAAAGGGGATTTCCCATCTGGGGATATTTTTTTTAGGCGTATTATCTTTGCTTCCATTATCTGTATTATACGTGTTGGCTGATGGCGCTTACTTACTGCTGTATTTTGTTTTCGGCTATCGCAGAAAGTAGTGAGAACAAATTTGTTAAAGGCCCTTCCTAATAAGTCATTAAAAGAAATTATCACTATAGAAAAACGTTTTTACCGCTATCTGGCTTCTTTGGTTTTCGAAGTTATTAAGATGAAAAGTATTTCGACAGAGGAAATAGAAAAGCGTTTTACATTTCACAACAAGGAGCAAGTTCAAAAATACTTAGATCGGGGTCAAAGCGTATTGATCTGTGCGGCACATTATGGCAACTGGGAATGGGGTACTTTGGGTATTGGACTTAATTTTAATGCAGATCATTATCCAATTTATAAGCCATTAACAAATCCTACTTTTGATAACTGGTTTAAAAAAGTGCGCAGTAAATTCGGAAATAAATTAATTGCCATGCGCCAAACCATGAGGGCTTTACAGGCGAGCAAAGATAAGCCGAGCATATTTAGTTTTGGGAACGATCAGGCACCTTCAAAAGATGAATCACATTATTGGACAACTTTTATGAATCAACCGAGTTCTGTTCAATTGGGTATAGAAAAAATTGCTAAAAGAACCAATCAGCCAATATTTTATTTTAAAATCAATGTACTTAAACGGGGCTTTTATAGTGTAGATTGTATACCGCTTTGTTTAAATCCGGCCGGAACTGCTGAATTTGAAATTACAGAAATGCATACCCGTTTTTTGGAAGAAATGATCAAGGCCAGGCCTGAATATTGGTTGTGGAGCCATAAAAGGTGGAAATATCAGCCTAAAAATGCAAGTTCTTTTGCAATAAATCAATTGGCTAAGCAGGCATAAATACCTAAATATTTTATATTTGCCTGTACAACGCCTATCTAATGAAGATCTTAAAAAAAACGCTTTTAATCTTAATCTATACTTTTTTCTTCTCGCTGTTCGTATTATTCCTTTGGAAGCCTTATTTATTAAATGTTATAAAGTATAGAACTCCAAATGCAGAAACGTATAAAATCTTTCCTCAGGAAGTTTCGCATAAAAGTGACTCCATTTTTCATTTTATCAGAACTGGTAAGCAACGTGATGACTTAGATACTCTCCATGTTTTGGATGGTGACAATCGATCTATTCCTTTAAAAGAATATATAAAAAACGGAGAAATCAATCTTTTTATGGTGATCAGGAACGATAGTGTGCTATACGAAAGGTATCATAATGGATATAGCGATAGCACGCTAACAAGTATATTTTCTGGAGCTAAAAGTATAATTTCCATCATGATTGGTCAAGCTTTAGAAGATGGTTCAATTAAAAACTTAAATGATAAAGTAACCAGATACATTCCCGAATTAGAATCAAATCCAGCTTTTGAGCAGGTTACGTTAAAAAATCTTCTGGATATGAAATCCGGACTGGAATTTCAGGATGCCTTGGGTGGAATTGTGAAAGCATTTTTTTCGGATGAGGCCAAGTATTATTATACGGATGATATGAAAGCACAGCTGATGAAAGTTAAGCTGGCAAATAAACCCGGCACAGTTTGGAAATACAAGAGCATTGACCCAATTTTGTTAGGCTGGGTTTTAAAAAATGCAACTGGGAAATCGGTAGCGCAATACTTTGAGGCGAATGTTTGGCAAAAAATTGGTGCAGAATATAATGCTACCTGGGGTTTAGATCAGGTTGATGGTTTAACAAATACCGCAAGCCGTTTTCAGGTTACGGGCATTGATTTTGCAAAAATTGGGCGATTATTTCTAAATAATGGCAGATATAACGGAAAACAGGTGGTACCGGAGCGTTGGGTTAATCAATCAATCAATATCGGTAAAGAACTACCTGCCTCTGCCAAAGGTTGGCAAAAGTCTGCACATCATTATCTCTGGTGGATTCCGCAGGAAGGAGAAAATGGTGATTACGCGGCAGAGGGGATGCTTGGGCAAAGGTTATATATAGATCCTAAAACAAATACCATAATTGTACAGTTTGCAGATCACGGTGCCGGCAATTATCCTTACCGTAAAATCAGCAGGTATTTAAGCGGCTTGCCATTTAGTTATCCCAAGTTTTAACCGCAAAGTTCGCACTACTGTTTTTTTCTTTTACTTCTTCGCGTAAAACTTAGCGGCCTTTGCGGTTAAATTTTTAAAATGGTAAATTGCCTCTACATGGAAAACAATGATGTAAAAATTTCAAAAAAGAAGCCGATTTTTCCGGTTACACCTGCTTTGCAAAAATATTTGCGCACTTACCAGCGTGAAGCAAAACTACCCATCGGTTACAATGATTTAATGCAGTTTAACGAGGCTTTTCCTTTAATGGATAAGTTTGGTAAAGATTCACTTTGGGAAGGCCCTATCTATGCGCAAGACTTAATTGAAACTTTACATGATGGTTTGAAGGAAATTTATGCCAACCTAAAAGCTTCAGGAAACCTGCGAATTGTAGAGCACAAGTACATTGATAAAATTGAATATTGTACTTTCGGAAATACCCATCCTTTCCGTATCCGCATTGTAAACCGTTTAAATGATGTTTACGATTATTTTTATATCAAGAAAGCCGATGCCTCGCGTATTTATGGCCTGGAAATGGAAGAAATTCTTTCGCCAAACCAAGTCAATTATCTTGTTGATGGCAATACTTTGGTTGAGGAACACATTGCAGGAATTCCGGGTGATGTTTTTACCAAAGGCCAGCTGTATACTCCTGAATTTAACCCTACCCGTATTGCAAAAGAGTTTGTAAAGTTTAACGAGCGTTGTTTAATTATGCTTTTGGGCGACATGCGGGCCTATAATTTTGTGGTACAGATTACGCCTGATTTTGATGATATTCAATTCAGGATCCGTGCAATTGATTTTGACCAGCAATTTTATGAGGGAAATTTAAAGGTATATCTGCCCCAGTTTTTTAAGGAGAACCTGCCTTATGTAAAAATGAGCATGGAACAGTTAACTGAAAAAACAGTGCTGCAATATCAACAGGAAGAAAGATCATCGATTGTGCACCGAGTACGGAGCTGAAAGGCACCGGTTAACCGATTTAAGAGATGTTTCGAATAAAGAAGAATTAACTACCCCTGAAAACATCGCTTTGCTAAAACAAAGTATGAGTGATTATTTTAAGGATACAAACTACCTGCGTTGTAAAACCATGACCGATATTATTGAATTGAACATTAAAAATATCATCAGGCAAGTTAAATTATAAGTGGTTAGGTAACATCTTCTGGAACACAGAAATAAAAATAAAAACGGCTGGCAATTTTGCCAACCGTTTTTGAGTGAATCTAGAAAGAGCGTCCAAAGTTTTTAGGCGTGTTGCCCTTCATGAACACCCTCGGCAAATTCCTCTACAATTTTATCGTTAAAAGCAGGTAAATCTTTTGGTGTGCGGCTGGTTACAAAACCTTGGTCTACCACAACTTCTTCATCAGACCAAATGGCTCCGGCATTGATCAAATCCTGTGAAATATTTTTCACGGATGTCATTTTTCTACCCTGAAGTACATCAGCATTAATTAATGTCTGTGGTCCGTGGCAAATCGCTGCTACAGGTTTTCCATCAGCAAAAAATGTTTTTACAAAAGCAATTGCATCTTCATTAACACGTAACTGATCAGGGTTAATTACGCCGCCAGGTAAAAGCAAACCATGATAATCCTCTGCATTTGCTTCAGAAATAGTTTTATCTACATCTACTTCGATCGACCAGTGATCTTGATCCCAAGCTTTAATTTTTCCACTTTTTGAGGAGATAATGTGAACGGTAGCTCCTTCTTCTTTTAACCTTTTAACTGGTTCGGTTAATTCTACTTCTTCAAATCCGCTTTCTGAAAGTACAGCAATAGTGCGGTTACTTAATTGTCCCATAATCTTTAAATTTTTAATAGGTGATGTATTAAAGACAGTTGAGGAAAATTATTGTTTTTATAAATTTGAGATTAGGGGGAAGATATGCCTAGCCGGATCGTTGTGCTGAACTTGTTTCAGCATCTTTTTTTAGAGATAATAGTTAACCTTAGTTTAGGGATATCAGTTCTGCCTATTTTCAAGCCTGACAGATTCTGAAGTAAGTTTAGAATGACAGACAAATATTAGTCATTTGTTCTACGGTGCTTAACAAAATATAAGGCCAGATTACTAGCAATAACGATGTGGTTAAAAATATTAGGAATTAGGCCATAATATTTGGTGAATATTTTAAACCGTTCTTTTAAACTCTCTCGGTGTTTTTTCTTGCTCATGCCGCCTACAAGGTATTTGGCTACATAGCGGTGAACATTTACAATATTAGATGCTTTTTTTGCTGCTTTTATAATCCAATCAATATCTGAGCTGTATTTATAAGTTAAATCATAAGGCGTAATAATGCTTCTTCTGATATAAATCGCCTGATGGCTTATATTCATGCCATATTTAAAACTGGTCCAATCGAATTTTTCTGGTGCTTCATGCCTTCTTCGGCCCAGGTTTTCCCAGTTGTCGTTGTACATTTCAGTCTCTCCATAATAAATGTCGGCACCTGGAGCCGATGCAAAAACATCTTCTACGGTATGGTTATCATAAATCTCATCTCCTGAAGTTCATAAATAAAACATAATCACCTGTAGCTAGTGCCAGCCCCTTGTTCATGGCATCATAAATACCCTTATCGGGCTCCGATACAATTTTAGTAAGCTGATCCTTATAACGCTGAACAACCTGTAAAGTGCCATCTGTTGATGCTCCGTCGATTACAATATATTCAATTTTTTTATATGTTTGGTTAAGAACAGATTGGAGGGTACGTTCGATATCGCGAACGTTATTGTATACAATAGTGATGACTGTTAGCTTTGGCAAGGGATGGCTTTTTTGGATTGGAGTAAATTTAATAAAGATTACTCAATTTTTCTTTCCAGATGTAAAAATGAAGTTATGTAAACAATTCGTTTTTCTTAAGCGTAATGGGGTACTAAATGCGATTTAGTCTAATCCATTAGTTTTTTCAAAGTTTCAACATCCGGTAATAGCCCTTTATAGGCTTGTGGTAATTCATTGCTGGTTTTGTAGGTAGAAACACCCATGGCTTTATTAAAATCACGAAATGAAAATTCTACAATCTTATTTTTCTTTTCTTTGCAAAGTATTATGCCTATTGAGGGTTGTTCATGTGGCTGTTTAATGTATTCATCCAATGCGGATAAATAAAAATTCATTTTACCTAAATATTCAGGCTTGAATTTCCCGGTTTTCAATTCAAAAACAACCAAGCATTGTAAACGGCGGTTAAAAAATAATAGATCTAAAAAATATTCTTCTTCTTCAACAATCAATCTGTACTGGTTACTGATAAAAGCAAAATCAGAACCTAAAGACATTAAAAACTTTTTAACATTATGTACGATTTCACTTTCTAAAACGCGTTCATCATTTTCGTCAGCATCTTCAATATTGATGAAGTCCAGTAAATATTCATCTTTAAAAGCTTGTAATGCTTTCTGTCTTATATCATCATTGTAAATTGTTTTTGAAAAGTTGTTAGGTAAACTGCCAAAATTGCTAAATGATTTATTTTTGAGCTGGTGTTTTAGCGTAGCTAAACTCCAAAATTCGGTTGCTGTTTTTTGGATGTAGTATATCTTTTCATCCAAGGTTTCAGTACTTTGAACTAGCTCAATGTGATGTGAAAAACTAAGCTTAAAGAAATGATTTTCAATTTGGGCCAACAGTGTTGGTCTGATTTTAAATAGCTCATGATCAGTGTTTTGTAATTTGGTCAACACTGTTGGACTAAATACAAGTTCCTCAATGTCAATATTTGAAGTTGAGCCTTTTACCAATGGCTCAATAAGAAAATATTCTTGCCATGATTCGAAAAAGAATCTCATTCTTTTAATCCCTGTTGCCGAAAATCCACGTAGGCCTGGTAGTTCAGCCTGTAAATCGGTAGAAAGGTTATCAATAACTTTTGCACCCCATTTCTCTTTCTTTATCTTTTCTGAAATGAATTTACCAACGGTAAAGTATAATAGTAAAAGTTCCTTATTTACTAAAGTAGCAGCTTTATACCGACTTGATAAAATTGCTGATTTTAATGCTTTAATACTTTCAGAATAATTAGTGATGCTTTCCATTTAACAGTTTCAGAGGATATAAATTAATAAAGTTGACAGAATTTATGTTTGTTAAAACGAAAATGAGATTTTGCAAACCAAAATATAAATTTCTTAAAAGATTAACTCTATTTCGGCTGTAAATCAATCAATGTTTCGTAAAAATGAATATGTTCTGCCGCAATTACTTCTTCAGAGAAATCAGTTAAAATGCTTAGTCTTGCTGCTTTTTGTATTTCTTCTTTATTTGGGCGGTGGTAAAGCCATTCAATTCCATTTGCCAGGTCCTCTGCATTCTGATATTCGGCCAGGTAACCGTTTTGCATATGTTTAACCATATCTGGAATACCACCTGTGGTAAAAGCAACAACAGGTGTAGCACATGATAAACTTTCCATCACAGTATTCGGCAGGTTATCTTCTAATGAAGGGGTAATAAAAGCATCTGCAGCAGAGTAACATTTGGCTAAATGGTCATCTTTATTAATGGTGCCTAAAAAAGTGGTTTTAAAAGGGAATTCTGGCATTTCGGCATTTTCTTTATTGCCGAAGATTACGATTTCGATATTTTCTTTCTGTATTCCAGCCCTTCGGGATAAAATTTCTAACGCTTCAATTAAATAAGGCGTTCCTTTGTGTTTATCATTTTTTGAGGGCATAAATCCGCTCATCAGCACAAATTTATCCGGATTAATTTTCAGGATTTTTTTAGCTTCTGATTTAACGTAGGGTTTAAAAATTTTTGTTTCAATGGTATTTGGAATTACTGTGGCTTTTCTGGTGCCCAATAAACTGCTAAATTTTATTGAAGCAGCCATCCATTTGCTTGGTGCAACAATGTGAAAGTTTAAACTGGTATAAGCTTTTTGCTTGCGTAGCCAGGTTTTGTGCGAAATATCATCTTTGCCGCTAATTTTCAAAATTGGGC
This sequence comes from Pedobacter sp. AC402, assembly GCF_979252805.1. Taxonomy (NCBI): domain Bacteria; kingdom Pseudomonadati; phylum Bacteroidota; class Sphingobacteriia; order Sphingobacteriales; family Sphingobacteriaceae; genus Pedobacter; species Pedobacter sp. AC402. The sequence goes on from NZ_CEEDAI010000002.1 coordinate 81,478, forward strand.
AATTGCCACATTGTTGATGAAAGTTTTCGCAACCATAACGCACATGGCATCCACCTGTAAAGGCATTACTATCATGAAATGTCCATACAATTGGTTTTTCCAGTTCATCAAGCTGCGCTAAAAATTTTGGGTTAAGAAAACCGTGGTTTACCCAATGTAAATGAATAATATCGGCATTTTTAACATCGGGATGGTTAATTACCGAACGGCCAAACCACTGTAAACTAAAGGGTGTTTTTACCGATTTACTTAGCCATTTGGCGTAATACCTTTCAGATAAAATGTTATAAATTGCTTTTGCTTTTTGGAAAGGCGAATTGCTAAAAGTATCTATTTTTGGGTTTTGGCCAAATTTGTAGTAAACCAATACTTTTGAATCGATCCCATTGGCCTTTAGGGCGTCACTTAAGCGCAAACAGGCCCGCCCTGCTCCGCCATTTCCATCATAGGTATTTAGGTGTACAACTTTCAAATCAATCAAAAATACATTTTATTGTTTACGAATATAAAATCTGTTGCGTAATTTCATCCTAATATTTTTTAATGCTTTTTAATTGTAGGATGGAGCCTTTGATGTTTAAAATAATCATGTTTGAAATTAATGATTATTTTAAACAAGCCGGGTTCATGCATCAAAGCCAAACAAAATAAATCATGATCAAATCCCTGTTAAAATCGCTTGCAACACTGGCGTTTTTGTTGCCTGTTCATTCTTTTGCTCAAAACCAAACGTATTTCGCGGCATACCCTGCTTTAACGCCCGATGCACAAACAATAGTATTCAGCTATGATGGTGATATTTGGAAAGTACCTGTAAAAGGTGGTGTAGCGGCAAGGGTTACAGCGATGCAGGGCGAAGAAATTAACCCTAAAATATCTCCCGATGGCAAATGGATGGCTTTTTCATCCAATCAGTTTGGCAATTATGATGTGTATGTGATGCCTTTAACGGGTGGCGACATTAAACAACTAACATTTAATGATGCTGCGGATGAAGTAGACAACTGGAGCTGGGATTCGAAAACGATCTATTTTACTTCCGGCCGATACAATTCTTTTTCAAGCTATAAAGTAAGTGTAACTGGAGGTACAGCCAAACGGTTGTTCGATAATTATTTTAATACTACTCATCATATTGCCGAATCGCCTGATGGTGAGCTGTTTTTTAACGATACATGGGAAAGTTATCGATTTGCAAACCGCAAACATTATAAAGGGGCATATAATCCTGATATTCAATCGTATAATCCAAAATCAAAAAGTTATAAACGCTATACCGATTATATCGGAAAAGATTTCTGGACGAGCATCGATCAAAAAGGAAACATATTTTTCGTATCGGATGAAGGCAATGAAGAATACAATCTTTACACGTTTATTGGAGGTAAAAAAACCGGACTTACTAATTTTGATACATCTATTAAACGCCCCTTTGTATCGGCCAATGGAACCACCGTTGTTTTTGAAAAGGATTATCAATTGTATACTTATGATGTAACCTCAAAAAAGGCAGAAAGGGTGAATATCAGCACATCCCGCAACCAGGTTTTGAGTAAAGAGCAGGAGTATGAAGTACGCGGAAATATCTCAGCATTTGACGTATCCACCGATGGTAAAAAAATGGCTTTTGTTTCGAGGGGTGAGGTATTTGTAAGTGATGCTGACGGAAAATTTATCCGGAAAATTACAAATAGTGGTGAACGGGCACTCGAATGTAAGTGGCTTGCAGATAATAAAACAATATTATTCAGCGAAACCGCTAACGGCTATCAAAATTGGTTTACCATTACCGGTGATGGAAAAGGATCGGTAAAACAGCTTACCAAAGATAAAGCAAATGTGCGCGATGTTACACTGAACAAAACCAAAACCATGGCCGTGTATCTGAGCGGTAGAAATGAGCTTAAACTGATGGACCTTAAAACTTTCGAAGCTAAAACCTTAGTAACCGATGAGTTTTGGGCTTTACAAAATGCTGCACCAAGTTTTTCACCTAATGATGAATATGTACTATTTACCGTTTATCGAAACTTTGAACAGGATATCATGGTACACAACATTAAAGGCAATAAAACCATTAATTTAACCAATACCGGTGTTACCGAAACCGGGCCGGCCTGGTCGCCAGACGGAAAATATATCTTCTTTACAAGTGCACGCACCAAGCCATCTTATCCAACAGGAATGGCCAATGCACATATTTACAGGATGGCATTGGATAATTATGATGAAGCTTACCGCTCTGATAAATTTGATGATTTATTTAAAGAAACCAAGTCTGCCCCAACCGAAGTTAAGCCTGCAATAACCAATACTAAAAAAGCAAAAGCAGATACCGCTAAAAAGAAAACAGAGGTAAAACCAACACCAAAGCCGGCAAATATCATCACAATTAATACCCAGAATATTCTGGATCGCATTGAACTGGTTGGCCCGGCTTTTGGTGGCCAATACGGAACTGATGCCTTTGCCAAAGGGGATAAAACCTATGTGTTTTATTCCTCTAACCACGAAGGGGGTGCTCCCGGGCTTTACCGGACTACCATTGAGCCTTTCGAAGCCAATAAAACCGAAAAGGTGGCCGATGGTGGCGATTATTCAATTATCTCAGCAAGTGATAAATTTTACGTCTTATCGCGGGGTACAATTAACAAGTACTCGTTAGAAGGCAATAAACTTGATCGGGTAGACCACGACTATAAATTTACGAGAAATCTGAATGCAGAATTTAACCAGATGTTTTTCGAAACCTGGGTAGGTTTGGATGAGAATTTCTATGATGAAAAATTCCATGGTGTTGATTGGGATAAAATGAGAACGCGTTATGCTGCTTATTTGCCTTATGTAAATAACCGGAGCGACCTTAGAATTTTATTAAATGATATGTTGGGCGAGTTGAATTCTTCGCACATGGGTTTTAACAGTACCGGCGCAGAAGAACGTAAAAATCTGAATTATACCACCAATGAAACAGGGATTATTTTTGATAACGAAAACCCGTTAAAGGTTGTACGTGTGGCTGCAAAAAGTAATGCTGCACGTAACGGAACGAATATTTTACCAGGAGATATTTTAACAGAAGTGAATGGTGTTAATGTTGATGAAAAAATAGACCGCGATTATTATTTTAGTAAGCCATCGTTAGATAAAGAGATTACCTTAACCTTTAAACGTAATGGAAAGGATGTATTTGTTAATTTACATCCAGAAAGTTCGGGTACTTTGAGGGGAAATCTTTACGATGAATGGATTAGTCGAAACCATATAAATGTTGATAAATGGAGCAATAACCGAATTGCCTATTCTTATATGAAAAATATGAGCGGTGGCGAATTGGAAACTTTTCTTTTGGATATGGTTGCACAGGAAGAAAACAAAGAGGCTATTATTCTCGATCTGCGTTACAACACGGGTGGAAATGTACATGATGATGTGCTGAAATTTCTTTCTCAGCGGCCGTACCTCCAGTGGAAATACCGTGGTGGCAAATTGGCTCCGCAGAGTAATTTTGGTCCGGCGGCTAAGCCAATTGTGCTGTTGGTTAATGAGCAATCTTTAAGTGATGCAGAAATGACTGCTGCGGGTTTTAAACAGCTGAAATTGGGAAAAATTGTTGGAACAGAAACTTATAGGTGGATTATTTTTACTTCAGCTAAAGGTTTGGTTGATGGTTCTTCATACCGTTTACCATCCTGGGGTTGTTATACTATGGATGGCAAGAATATCGAAAAGGAAGGTGTTAAACCAGATATTTTTGTAAAAAATACTTTCGAAGACCGGCTGGCAGATAAAGATCCTCAACTGGAAATAGCAGTAGCTGAAATATTGAAAGATTTGAAGTAAGCATATGCTTTTAACGCATTTTCACAGTTTAAACAGTTAACCACTTTTAACAATTAACCATTTTTTTCCGTTTCTTTGGGGTTGGAATTATTTAAAACATGGCAAATTTATTAACCGACAGGGCTTTTTGGGTAAATTATTGGGAAAGTAAAAAAGGACTAGCGGTTCAGTTACCTTCAAACTATTTATTTCACCAGCAACTGGCCGATGTTATTCAAAAGAATAATGTTAAAACTGCCATTGAGTTGGGTGGTTTCCCGGGTTATTATGCGGTATTCCTAAAAAAATACTTTAAGCTTGATGTTACGCTTTTAGATTACTTTGTGCATCCACCTGTTGTAAACGAGCTTTTAGAGAAAAATAATTTAACTGATAGTGATATCCATATCATCGAAACCGATCTTTTTAACTACACGCCCGAAAAACAGTACGATCTTGTGTTAAGCTGTGGTTTAATTGAACATTTTAATGATACTGCTGATATAATTAACCGCCACATTGCCTTTGTAAAACCTGGAGGCACTTTATTTATTACATTGCCAAATTTTAAAGCGGTTAACGGTTGGTTTCAAAAGAATTTTGATAAAGAAAACTACGACAAACATAATATCGATAGCATGGATCCCGCGTTATTGAAATCAATATGTGAGCAAGCTGGTCTCAGTGAAGTAAAATCGGGCTATTTTGGTCGTTTTAGCGTATGGTTGGAGAATGAAAGCCAAAAATCTGCAGGTGTTCGTTTATTTAAAAAAGCAGTTTGGTTAACAGGTAAAGTATTTACAAAGATTATCCCTTTCGAAAGCAAAAATCTATCACCTTATATTATATTAGTGGCGAAGAAAAATTAACGCGCTATGTCTGTAAGTTGGGGTTACTCGCCTAAAATTGAAAAATATATTCCTTTGGCCGATTTTCCGGCAGATAAATATTTAATTATTGCCAGGCAGGCGATCGAAAATCTGGGTTGGAAGTTAAGCCACTTGTCAGAAACAGGGATTATAGCCTATACACCATTATCCTTTCAGTCGTATAGCGAAGAAATCTCAGTCAGGATTGTCCGTAATTTTGCAGTGGTAAAAAGTGAGTGTGTAGGAATTCAGCTGCTATTGAATGATTATGGTAAAAATGAGCTAAACCTCGAAAAGTTCTTTCATGAATTTGAATATGTTGAGTTTCATCTTAAAGATTCGTGGGATGAAAGCAGAACTAAATTTCAGGAGTTTGTAGCCACTTCCGATGATGCTTATTTCGAAAGGGCACCCCTAGCCATTAAGAATAAGATCAAAAATGCATTATTTTTATTTTTGCCACAGAAAGGGTACACGGTTACACCAATTTTAGTCATATTAAATGTGCTCTATTGGTTTTTAATGACTTTTGCAACCTTTGTTTACAGGCAATATTTATTAACGCAAGCCTATCAAACAGGTTCTAAAGAGAGTTTTGTAGAGAAAATGCAAACCCTGTTGATTTACTTTGGGGTTAGCAATAAATTTTTGGTACTGGATGGCCAATATTGGAGGTTAATATCCAGTTTGTTTATCCATGGATCATTTTCCCATCTCTTTTTTAATATGTACGCCTTAATCTATTTAGGCTTAATGGTCGAAAATAAATTGGGCTGGAAAAAGTTCCTTACTATTTATTTGCTGAGTGGTATTTGTGGTGGTTTCATCAGTTTACTGTTTCACGAGGCTGGCAATATTTTTGGTGCCTCGGGGGCGGTTATGGGCGTAATGGGGGCTTTTATTGCCCTTTTGCTAAATAATAATTTTGAGAAGAATGCTACCAAAGCATTAATGATCAGTACTGTTTTTGTAGCGGCAATAATTATTTTAAATGGTTCGCTATCCAGATTAACAGATAACGCAACACACATTGCAGGCATGATAGCTGGCTTTATTTTTTGTTATCTATTAAGTTTTAAGCTAAAAACCGAACCTCAGCAAAACATACAGCTTCGTTATGCAGGTGTATTCATATTATTTGCTGCTTTCTCCTTCGGAATCGCGTTTTTTACGCCAAATTATCAAACAGAACAATATAAAAAGTTAAGAGATAGCTTTAGCGACAATCTAATTTCATTTAATCAGCTTTTATATTTAAAAGTATCTTCATCAAAAGCAGAAAAATTACAGGAAGTTAATGATTATGGTACTTTGCCAAGTAATAATAATCTGCAAATTATTAAGCAAATGCAGCCACTTAAACTTAAGCAACTGGATGCCTACGATCGTTCTCAGAAAGCTGAAATTGCCAAGCAGATGTCTCTCGCGGCTTCCTTGATGCTCAGAGATATTGAAGCAGACAGTGTATCAAAATACAGCAAGCAAACATCAAAAGCAATTTCGAATGTTGCCGAACTCACTTTTAAACTCAGCGATAGCCTGAGCAGGGCAAATCAAAATTAATGGGTGGTTTTATAGACCCCAATTTCACTTAAAGTAATACAAACCGGAGATTTGGTAATGTTGATTTTTACTTTATTAGTTGTAACAGGGCTCTCCAGTTTAATTAAGCGTTTTGCGCCGATGCTCGTACCATCGTAAACTTTTTTCCAGGTGTTATTTACGAGTATTTCAATAGTGTAAGCTTCAATTCGTTGCCCTAAAGGAATAAATTCTTGCAGGCTAATGATATCAAAGGTTTTGGCTGCTTTTAAATCCAGTTCTATGCTTGCCTTATGGGCATCATCTTCTGTGGCCCAGTAACTTTCCTTTTTGCCATCAAGCAGATTAGCCGCATTATACTTTTTACCCCGGCTATTGCTTGTTTTGATTGATGCATTTTTAGCCAGATTATGCTCAAAAGTATATTTCACCATGTCGCCAAACGTTTTTAGTGCAGCAACATCATCGTTGTGCAGCTGCCCACGGGTATCGGGTGCTAAACCGAGGTCTAATCCTGCACCACGGCCAACGCTTTTTAAATACAGGTCGAATAAAGCTTCTGGTGTTTTTGGTTTTTCATTAGGGTGATAAAACCAGCCTTTCCTCAAAGGAACATCACATTCGGCCGGCATCCAGAATTTACCATTTCTAATTCCTTCGGGGCTTTGCGGGTAATTTGCCTGGCCAGGTACGGCTGCACTTTTTCCATCAGGTGCCATTGGTGTAAAAGTGGCCCATGACGTTATTGAAGCATTACCATCTTCATTGCCAACCCAGCGTATATCCAAACCAATATCGCTAAAAATATTTGCCATTGGCTGCATTTTCCGTGTAATTGCCCAGGTATTTTTCCAATCGTAGTATGTGGTATTTTCAATAGATCGTTTTTCTTTTGCGCCGCCATAATATCCGTCGCCACCATTGGCACCATCATGCCAGCTCATAAATAGCTCACCAAAATTGCTGTAGAGTTCCTTTAATTGCGCCTGATAAATGGCAAGATACTTATCGGTGCCATAAAGCGCATTGTTCCTGTCCCATGGCGAGCAATACACACCAAATTTTAAACCGTTTTTACGTACAGCCTGTTCTACTTCTTTAACTAAATTCCCTTTTCCTGCTCTAAATGGGCTTTTACTAATGTTATATTCAGTGGTTTTGGTTGGCCACAACGCAAAGCCATCATGGTGTTTAGCCACTAAAATAATCCCTCTTAACCCGCCTGCCTTTGCTGCTTTAATAATCTGATCGGCATTAAAATCGGTTGGATTAAAAGTTTTCGGATCGGCATCACCAAAACCCCATTCCTTACTTTCGAAGGTAGTGGGTGTAAAATGAATTAAGCCATATACCTCTATATCATGCCAGGCCAATTGCCTTTTCGATGGCACTGCACCATAAGGTTTAGGAGGTGTTTGGGCATAAATACTGGTAGAGAGGAATAAAAAAACAATTAATAATTTGCTCATAATGGTATAGCTTAGCTAAAACTAAAGTACAAATAAATACGATTTTTGAAGTAGAGGTTAATTGATATTTAATCTGCCGGAAATGTAGATGCGAAATTATTTTTACATCTTCATCGTTACACTGATCCATGAAACATTTAATTTCAGTATACGTTAACTTATCATGAGCGCTTTAAATCAAAACCCTCCCGATGGCGGTACAATGTACACCGAAACCAATTTGAGCCAGCTTTTTCCCGAACCGTTTAATACCCTAACAAGTTGCTTGTTTTTGGCCATTGCCGTTTACTGGACGATAAAACTCTGGGGGAATTTTAAACAGCACACTTTTCTCAGCATTGCGTTGGTATTGCTATATATTGGAGGGATAGGAGGCACTACTTACCATGGCTTAAGGCGCTGGCCAATATTCATTATGATGGACTGGATGCCTATAATGCTGTTGTGTTTATCTGCGGGGATTTATTTTTTATCCAAACTTACAAAATGGTACTTCGCCGCTTTAATTGTGGCAGTGTATGCCTTATTTCAGTTTTATGTAAGGCGGCTTTTCAGTAACGGCGATTTTCAGATTTTTATCAACATCAACTATGCTTTTATGGCAGCACTTGTTTTATTCCCTGTGTTTGGCTACCTCATTAAAACAGAATGGAAAAATGGTAAATGGGTTGGTTTTGCTTTGGTTGCTTTTGTATTTGCACTCACTTTTCGTATTGCCGATAAATGGGATATATTGAGCATCGGTACCCACTTTTTGTGGCATACCTTTGGTGCAGTGGCTTCGTTCTGTATGTTGAATTATATTTATTTGGTTAATTACAAGAAACGACAAACATAAAACCATTGCACTTATTGATGATGAATCAACAAGTGCAATGGTTACTTAAAATTTAGAATGCGCTTTACTGTAGTTTAATTTTTTCTGGCTGCCAATTGCGTATTCAATTCCTCCCCATAAATGGTTCTGAAATTTTTCGTCGGCCCAGCCTTCTTTGGTATGGCCCATACCTGTATAAAATGCTCTTCCGCCATCGAAACTGTGGTACCAGCTAAATGGGTGAAAATCGCCGTTTTTACCACCTGTATACGATTTCTCATCTAAGGTAATTAGTACTTTAATATCTGGATTGATATCTTTAAAATTATACAATTCATCTTTTCTGATCCAAACCGAATCAGTAAGGAATTTAGTAGCGGGATGTTTTTTGTCTTTAATAATAAATTTTGCTTCTTGTACGGCTGGGTGACTGATAAAATAAGCCCCCGCCAATTTACCATACCAAGGCCAATCATACTCTGTATCGGTGGCCGCATGGATGCCTACATAACCTCCACCCGCCTGGATGTATCTTTCGAAAGCTATTTGCTGTTTGCTGTCTAAAACATCACCGGTAGTGCTTAAAAAAATTACAGCAGCATATTTTTTAAGGTTATCTTCAGTAAAAGCATCAGCATTTTCGGTGGTATCAATATCAAAATGATGAGCAAGCCCTAATTTTTGTATTACTTCTTTTCCGGTTTCAATGGAGTTATGCCTAAAGCCTTTGGTTTTAGAAAAAACTAAAACTCTTGCCTGTTTTTTTGCTGTGGTAAAGCTTTGTAGTAAAAAAACGGATGCAATTAATAAACAGAGGGAAAGGTACTTTTTCATTTTGCAGACTTGGTTAGTGTGTGATTATGAATTTTAAATTTAAGAAAGTTGTTTGATAATTTCCATACATCTTTCCTCTACCTGTTTGCAAACGGGGCTAAAAAGCGCATTATCCCAATATGGGTCTGTAACTTCGTTGTTATCAAGAAAAAGTTTAACTTTTTTTCTTTCTTCAGGGGTTTTGGCGAGGCTTATTACATCAGCGAGATTATTACGGTCCATAACTAAAATCAGGTCGTAATAACCGAACATAGAATGGTTAAACTGCTGCGCACGTTGTTTACTGATATCGTAACCTAGTGCTTTGGCCGCAGCAATACTCCTATGGTCAGGTGCACTACCAATATGCCAGTTGCCTGTGCCGGCAGAAGCAATTTCCCAGTTTAAAGAGCTTTTATCTGCAAGATGGCGCATAATGCCCTCGGCCAATGGCGAACGGCAGATATTACCCAGGCAAACCATTAAAATTTTCAATATTATTGTGCTTTAAAAGTATATACCACTTTGGAATAAAATATTCCTGGCGAATTTACCAATGTATAAGTTAATTTGTTACCATTAATGGTGCAAATATTTTCCGTATTGGGACTGTGGCCTAAAATGATCTGCTCACCTGATCTTCTCCACTTTTGATTTTCATCATTTTCTACCATATCGCATAGCGATCCGGTAGAAGATTGCCGGTAGGTGCCTTTAGGTAGAAATGTTAGTGTAAAGTTGTTGGATAAACAGCCATCATTGCCTTCCAATTTCTTATAATCGCTAACCAATTCGCCTCGTATGTTTAAAGCTGGAGAAACAATAGCAGTTTCTAATACCCATTTTTGTTTAGTAATGGGATCTTCTTTTTGGCTTTTTTTGCAGGAAAGGGAGAAAAGAACCAGCAACATCAACATTAATTTTTTCATAGCGTTTTAGTTTATACCCCTTTAACGAAAGTAACGATTAATATGCTACAAGAAATAAAAAATGCCTCAAGCTTTTAGGCGTTGAGGCATTAAAATCTTATCAAAATGGTTTACCCGTAAATGTCGTTTAACATTTTGGCTAAGCGTACGCCGCCTTTTAAAAGTTGATCGTTTAACGTTTCCACCCATTCAAAGTTATAGCGGTAGCTCAATTTCGAATCGGGTTTTGTGTTATCGTAAATTTTGTTGCAAATGCCATACGATTCATAAATGCAATCTTTTAAGCTTGTATTTTGCCAGTTATAAAGCTGAATTGCAGAAGCATGATTAATTGCCTTTGCATATTCGGTATAACTTAGCTGCTGATATTCAATTAACTGCTCATCCCAAACGCGATGGATATTCGATTTTTCGTTAAACCACAAAACAGAAACACGGTTACCACCTAAATCTTCTTTACGGGCAACGTGCATAGGTTGGCATAAATCGCCTGCCAAATGCACCAACATGCGTAGTGCAAGTTTTTTTTCGGCGGCTGTACTGCTTGTTTTCTTTAAAACAGCAATAAGATCGGGTATTTTAGTGTAAAGGCTTGGTGCTTTTTCGGCAGATAGGAAGTTGTATACACCATTTTTATCCAATCCGGCAGGAAGATTAACAAAATGCCAATTATACATATAATTGTAGGTAGAATCCGATTTAATAAAATCGCCCCAATTGGCACTCATGGCCAAAGTTTCGTAACCTAAAATACCCTGAATGGCTTTGCGCGTTTTGGCCTTTAAATAGCTATCGGCAATTTCACCAACTACTCGGTGGCCAATGGTGCCCCATGCATTTGCTTGCATTGGTAAATAAGCTAAAAAACCAAGTGCTAAAGCTGTGGTTAGTTTCTTTTTAATTGATGTAAAAATCATTTTATAATTCTTTTTGTACGCAGGTAATTTTTTCTTTGAGGATTAATTTGATTTCACGCTGATCACTTAAGCTTTCTAACGACATTGTATCTGCGGTATGCTTTTTAATCAGGAAATTCTTTTCATATCGACCAATTCGGTAACAGCCCGATATTTTTTGTTTGTAATTGGCATGCGTAAAGGTTGCGCCAACAAATAGTGTATCGCCTTTAACGGCATAAACACCCTTTGCATATTCTTTCCAAACGCCATTATGATAGCACGAATCTTCGTAAAGGTTTACTTTACTGTGTGTAACCATATCGATGTAAACAGAATCGCAGCTAAACCGAAAATGGTGCTGGGTATAATTACTTAATTTATCGCTAAAGGCAACCGAATCTTCGTTCCATACGCCCTGCATAAAATCTTCTCCCTTGCCCTGTATGTTAGGCCTAGGGCTACAAGCGATATAAAAGATAGATAATGCAAAAAGGATGATGTAAAAACCCTTTAAACCCGGCTGCAGTTTGTTCATTGTATGGTTAATCGATGCTTTTAGGAAATTGATTAGTAAAATCAGTATTCTTTTTAACTGTGTTGGTAACCAGTATTAAAAAACCGATGGCAAAGCAAAGACTGGCAATGAGATTAAAAATACCAATTACGGTATAATACTTAGAGATATCAGTGTAGGGTATATTTTTATAGCTCGTTAACATTGGCATAAAAAGATAAAGCACATGAATAACTAAACCCATTCCAGCCCCAATGGTCATTAAAATAGCTTCAACAACCGTTCTCTTTGATAAAAAATAGCAACATGCCCCAAGTACAATACATGGCGCAATGATCGATGTCATACTGATCATTGTAGCGAATATCGAATTCATATTACCAGTTGTTTTGATTAATGGTATTGATTAAAAAACTAATTTTTCAAAGTGACGTCATTCCCGCGCAGGCGGGAATCTTAATGCAATACGCTTTAAGATTCCCAATCGAGTTGGGAATGACGATCCTCTAAATTATTTCAAACTGCCTACCATATCTTCCGGGCGTACCCACTCATCAAACTGTTCATTAGTTAACAGGCCCAGTTCTACAGCTGCTGCTTTTAAGGTTTTATTTTCTTTATGAGCTTTCTTTGCAATTTTAGCTGCGTTTTCGTAACCTACATGTGGATTTAAAGCCGTTACCAACATCAACGAATTTTGTAAATGTTTTTCAATTTCTGGTAAGTTGGCTGTAATTCCTTCAGCACATTTATCATTAAAAGAAACACAGGCATCGCCAATTAAACGTGCTGATTGCAATACGTTGGCCGCAATAACCGGTTTAAATACATTAAGTTCAAAATGGCCGCTCATACCACCTACCGAAACGGCAACATCGTTACCAATTACCTGTGCACAAACCATGGTTAAAGCCTCTGGTTGTGTAGGATTTACTTTTCCGGGCATAATAGAAGAGCCTGGTTCGTTATCAGGAATTACAATTTCGCCAATGCCACAACGTGGACCAGAACTTAACATCCTAACATCATTTGCTACTTTCATTAAAGCAACCGCGGTACGTTTTAATGCGCCAGATAGTTCTACCATCGCATCGTGTGCTGCTAAAGCTTCAAATTTATTCGGGGCGGTTACAAATGGCAAGCCTGTTAAATCGGCAATTTTCTTTGCCACTAAAACATCGTATCCTTTTGGTGTATTTAAACCAGTACCTACAGCGGTACCACCTAAAGCTAACTCAGCAACCATCACCAAAGCATTTTTAATTGCCCTGATGCTGTTATCAATCTGTTGTACATAGCCCGAAAATTCCTGCCCCAGGGTAAGGGGGGTAGCATCCATAAAGTGAGTACGGCCAGTTTTAACAATAGAACTGAATTCTTCAACTTTATTAGCTAATGTATTTCTAAGTTTCTCTAAACCGGGGATAGTGGTTTCTACCGTAAGTTTATATGCCGCAATATGCATTGCAGTAGGAAAGGTATCGTTTGATGACTGCGATTTATTTACATCATCATTAGGGTGAAGTACTTTTTTATCATCGGCCAGTGCACCACCATTAATTACATGCGCACGGTTGGCAATTACCTCGTTACCATTCATGTTACTCTGTGTGCCAGAACCCGTTTGCCAGATTACCAATGGGAATTGATCATCAAGTTGACCGGCAACAATTTCATCACAGGCTTTGGCAATTAATTCAGCTTTTTCGGCCGATAATACGCCAAGTTCCGTATTGGCAAGTGCCGCAGCTTTTTTCAGGTATCCAAAAGCGTGGATAATTTCTTTTGGCATCGAACCTTCCGGCCCAATCTTGAAGTTATTGCGTGAGCGGTTCGGTTTGTGCACCCCAGTATTTGTCGGCTGGTACCTGCACCTCGCCCATGGTATCGTGTTCTATTCTGAAACTCATTATATTTTTGATTTTTATTGTCGCAAATTTAGGTTTTTTGCCTTTTAAAGCGTTGAATTTATGTAAGATATTTGGTAGATAGGAAAATATAAGGTGAAAATTACTGTAAACTTTAAATCTTTATTGCGGATAACCAAACTTTTATCCACGCTGGCTGCTTCTACCAATGAAATCATATTCATACCTTTACCGCAAATATGCAGGGATTAGTTATTAAGTCTACAGGGAGCTGGTATAGCGTTTTGGCCGATAATGGTGAACGTTACGACTGTCGTATTGTAGGGAAATTCAGAATTAAAGGACTTAAAACCACCAACCCGATTGCGGTTGGCGATAGGGTGAAATTCGACCTTGAAAAGGACAGTAACCAGGGCTTGATTAACGAGATGTTGCCCCGCAAAAACTACATCATCCGCAAATCAATTAACCTGAGTAAGCAGGCGCAAATACTTGCTGCGAACCTTGATATGGCCATGTTGGTGGTTACATTGGCCTCGCCACGCACTTCTTTAGGTTTTATCGATCGTTTTTTGGTAACAGCCGAAGCGTATGATGTGCCTGCCGTATTGGTATTTAATAAACTCGATCTGTTTAGTAAAGAGGGTTTAGAAATCCTTCAGGAATTTAAAAATATATACGAAAATATTGGTTATGCCTGCTATGAAGTTTCGGCTTTAAAAGGCATCAATATTTCGGTGATCCAGGAGCTGATTACCGATAAAATTACCCTCATCTCCGGTCATTCCGGCGTGGGGAAATCAAGTTTGATTAATGCATTGTTGCCCGATCGCGATTTAAGAACAGGAGAGGTTTCAGATTGGAGTGATAAAGGGCAGCATACCACCACTTTTGCCGAAATGTTCGAACTGCCTCAGGGTGGTTTTATTGTAGATTCGCCGGGAATTAGGGAACTCGGTGTTATTGACATTGAAAAAGAAGAGCTGGGACATTTTTTTAGGGAAATTTTTAAAACCTCACACAGTTGCAGGTTTAACAATTGCAGGCATATTAATGAGCCTGGCTGCGCAGTTATGGCGGCGGTAAATGATGGCGAAATTGCAGTATCCAGATACGAAAGTTACCTGAGTATTTATCACGGAAACGATACTCGTCATTAACCCCCAGCCCCTAAAGGGGATCTGCATGGTGAAGTGAAATTTGGAGAAATTGTAATAACTATTACTAAATAATATGGAGATTCCCCTTTAGGGGATTTAGGGGCTATGAAATTTAAACTTGGAGATTTTGTGCGTTTTGTTGATGAAAAACGTGAAGGTTATGTAACGAAGATTATCGATGCCCAAACTTTAGGTGTAACTGATGAAGATGGTTTCGAAATTCCTGTAGCGGTTAGTAATTTAACTTCGGTACATGGCCATGGTGTGGTAGCCGAAGAGGTTGATATACCGAAACCCATCCAGGTAAATGTTCCCGGTATTAGTAAAATTGAAAATGGAATTTATGTTGCTGTAGCTACAGATGATAAAGCGGGTAATGTGGTGCATTTCCACCTGCAAAATCATTCGCCCAATATTTTATTAGTGAGTTTAACCACAGCGCGTAAAGAAAAATATGCGGGTGCCTTTCATGGGGTAGTAGAATCTTATGCATCTGCCTTGGTTTATTCGGCTTCTCTGGCTGATTTAGATCTTTGGCCGGAATTTAATTTCCAGGTCTTGGTTTTTAGTAAAGCCGATGTAAAACCTATTGACCCATTGGTGATTGCCAAAAAATTTAGGGCAAAAGATTTTAGTACAGAGCAAAAAGAATTGCCACAATTAAAAAATAAAGGCTGGTTAATCCGTTTAGATGATCTTGTGCCTGTAAACATCGATCCTCAGAAACTGAAAGAAAGCTTTTTTAAATCAACAGAAGAGAAAAGAACGGTTGCAGCCCCACAAAAAGAAATCGATCTGCATATCGAAAAACTCAGAGATGATCATCATTTTTTAGAAGCTGATGAAATGCTGCAGATCCAGATTAATCATTTTCAAACGGCTATGGATGCTGCGGTTGTGCATCATTTCGATAAAATTGTTTTTATCCATGGTTCAGGAAATGGTACTTTGAGGGATAAAATTCATAAACTGATCAGTAAAAATCCACATGTGAAAACCTATATGGATGCACGGAAAGAAAAGTTTGGCTACGGGGCTACAGAGGTAGTTTTTAAATAAAATAACATCCTGAGCCTGTCGGCAGATCATCAGTTAATTTATTTTATTTAATCATTTGGGAGTTCCCCAATCCCCTGAGAACGGAAAAGGGGCGGGCTTTTCAGGGCTGCGCTTCGCTGCGGTACCGATGAAAACCTGTAAACAAGCAAGCATACCGTAATTAAATAAAAACAGATGCTTTTTCGGTACCAAACCCTTCCAATCCCTAAGGCAAAACCCAGCGTCGAAAAAACATTAAGGGAAAATGCTGCTATATTCACGTGAGTTTTGGGTCTTGTTTTCGTATTGCGAACTGAAGAAGGGGTTGTGCGTAGGCGTGAAGCAATCTTTTTTAATAATAAATTGCATGATAGATTGCTTCGTCGTTCCTCCTCAGCGTTGCCGATCTTTTTTTTGGATTCTATATAGGGTAGCCTGTCGAACGACTCAGCAATAATCTTCTAAAATCTGCGGGATAAATTTACGTCATGGTTCGTGTCCTCACACACCATTTGTTTGCAAAAACCTAAAAGCTAAAACCCAAATTCCAAAACCACCACAATCGCATTATTACTTAGGGCTTTCAATTCAACCTGCTCAATATCCCAAAGCGCTAAACCATCTCTGGCGTGCATTAAGCGGCCTTCATTTTCGAAAGTACCTTCAATAATAAAAGCAAAAAAATTGTTATCCGCCTTTTGCATTTTATAAACTGCTGCTTGGCGTTCGGCAAAAATACCTGCGCTTAATTTAAAGGGTAATTTCTGGTTGTCGATAATTTTGATCAGTTGATTCGGGCTCTTTTCAAAATCAAAACCAAAAAGCATTTCACTTGCACGCATCAAAAACATGTCGGTTTTAATCCCAAACTGCATGTAATTAATGGTATCGTTCTGGTAAGGATTGCTAATTTCCAACACTTCACCTTTACCCATATTTAAAACCTGTATCTGGCCGGTTTCTAAAGCGAATTCTTTTCCATTGGCAACAATATCAATGCCGCCGGTAATGGGCATAAATAGCTGAAGCGAATCTTCTTTACATAGAAAAAATGTAACCTTGCCGCCAACAATCGATTCGTCATTGCATATAAACAGATTGCCAAAAGCCTCTTTATTTTCGTTAAAATATTTTTCGAAATTAAAGGTATTGTAACTTCTTAAAACTGAACTTTCGGTTAATCCGCGCTGATCTGCCAAAAATATTTTTCCAGGTGTAAGTTCCATCGTTTAATCTGTATGTTTTAGAGCATGTATGCTCACAAAAGGTTGAATCTGAAAAAGATTTGTAAAAACCTCAGCTTCATTTGCTTCTTTAAATTGCGATACTAAAAGCAGGTTATCAACGGTATCGTGCCAAATAAGTGGTTTAGAAAAAAAGTTGATCGCTATTTTATGTTTTTCCAGGTCGTTGATATCTGAGTTGATCAATTCGAACTTAAAGTTTTCAAAAGTTAGAAACCGACGGCCTAAATTGTCCATTATATCCGGTATAATGCCATTTAACTGGCGTAAATATCCGGTAATGGCTGCGCTTACCAAAAAGTGCAGTTTTTCTGCCTCAGGAGTATTGATCAACATTTCGGCAAAAGTGGTAAAACGTTGTTCCTGATTGTAAAATTGAGCCTGCATCTTAAACTCTGCAAAACTATCTTCATGCACAAACTTATCCCAGGCACTGGTGTTGGTGGTATCAATTATTTTTCGGTAGCAGAGCGTAATTACTTTTTTCAACATGCCATAAAATTAAAAAAGACGGTAAGAATTCCTAATGTCTTTTTAAAAAATAAAACAATATTATAAAAAGCGGGGGCGTCATTATAAAAAGCAGGGGCATCATTATAAAAAGCGGGGGCGTCATTATAAAAAGCGGGGGCATCATTATAAAAAGCGGGGGCATCATTATAAAAAGCGGGGGCATCATTATAAAAAGCGGGGGCGTCATTATAAAAAGCGGGGGCATCATTATAAAAAGCGGGGGCATCATTATAAAAAGCGGGGGCATCATTATAAAAAGCGGGGGCGTCATTATAAAAAGCGGAGGCATCATTATAAAAAGCGGGGGCATCATTATAAAAAGTGGGGGCATCGTTATAAAAAGCAGAGGCATCATTATAAAAAGCCAATTCAGCAAAATAGAATCAAGGGGCGATAAAAGAAATACAGGATTAAAAAATGAGGTACGATTTTTGGGATGATGTAATTTCATTTTATAAAAATTAAAACTAGCTTTGCCGCTATTAATGAAACACCTCGTAACCATATCACTTGTATTTTTTAGCTTAACACATTTGGCGAAAGCCGAACGCGTTGAAGGGCTTAGAATATTAAATGAATATTGTAATGAGCATAACATTAGTATCAATGCAACTGGTAAGGCCTCGGTTCAGCTTAACGAAGCGCGCAATCCTTACCTGTTATCCTACACTAAACTGGCTTTAATTGGCACACAAGCACAATTAAAAGTTGCAAAGTACGTAAGTGTAAATCAGGTAATTGCCGATTTAACCATCAGAAAAAAACCGAAGAACAACAGCCCTTAGTTCCTTTTGTTAAAAGAATCTTTTAAAAGATTTTAAGCCCCCAATGATAGCAATAACTGCCAAACTGACTTAGTACAGACAATGGCTTGGTTGTTGTAACACACCATTTTTTTATAAATACGATTTAAAATATTATAATGTTAGGATTTTTAGCGAAGGTTTTCGGAAGTAAATCAGAAAGAGATATAAAGGCTATCCAGCCATTGGTTGTTAA
This sequence comes from Pedobacter sp. AC402, assembly GCF_979252805.1. Taxonomy (NCBI): domain Bacteria; kingdom Pseudomonadati; phylum Bacteroidota; class Sphingobacteriia; order Sphingobacteriales; family Sphingobacteriaceae; genus Pedobacter; species Pedobacter sp. AC402. The sequence continues at coordinate 99,974 of NZ_CEEDAI010000002.1, forward strand.
AATTAACGAACACTACAGTAAACTATCTGCACTAAGCAATGATGAGTTACGTGGTAAAACCATAGAATTTAAAGAAAGGATTTCTACTTTCTTAACCGATATAGACGGAAAAATTTCAGCCCTAAAAGCTGATGCAGAAAACGAAGATTTAGATCTTCATCAAAAAACAGCAATTTATGATCAGGTTGATGCTTTAGGTAAAGACCGCGATACAGAATTGGAGAAAGTACTTTTAGAAATTCTTCCTGAAGCTTTTGCTGTTGTAAAAGAAACTTCACGCCGTTTAAGCGAAAACGACTATTTAGAAGTTACCGCAACCCAGTTTGACAGAGATTATGCTGCAAGAAAAAACAATGTTAAAATTGTTGGCGATAAAGCACACTGGGCCAATAAATGGGATGCCGCAGGAACTGAAGTGGCCTGGAACATGGTTCACTATGATGTGCAGTTAATTGGTGGTATTGTTTTACACAGTGGTAAAATTGCCGAAATGGCTACCGGTGAGGGTAAAACTTTAGTGAGTACTTTGCCTGCATATTTAAATGCCCTGGCCGGGCAAGGTGTACACATTGTAACTGTGAACGATTACCTTGCAAGAAGGGATAGTGAGTGGAACGGGCCGTTGTTCGAATTCCATGGCTTAACTGTTGATTGTATTGATAAGCATGAGCCAAACTCCGAAGAAAGAAGAAGAGCTTTATGCCGCAGATATTACCTACGGTACCAATAACGAATTTGGTTTTGATTACCTGCGTGACAATATGTCGCAAACGCCAGATCAACTGGTACAACGCAAACAGCATTTTGCAATGGTGGATGAGGTCGATTCAGTTTTAATTGATGATGCCCGTACACCTTTAATTATTTCGGGCCCGATTCCCCGTGGTGATGAGCATGAATTTTATGAGTTAAAACCACGTATTGAGCGTTTGGTTAATGCACAGAAAGCTTATGTTACACAAGCGTTAAACGAAGCTAAAAAATTAATTAACGCCGGTAATAGCGGAACCGAAGAGGGCGAAGGTGGCTTAGCCTTATTGCGTGCTTACCGTGGTTTACCAAAAAACAAAGCCTTAATTAAGTTTTTAAGTGAAAGCGGTGTTCGTGGTTTGTTGTTAAAAACAGAAAACCACTATATGGCCGATCAATCCAAGAATATGCCTAAGGTAGATTTTGAATTGTATTTCTATATAGATGAAAAAAATAACCAGGTTGAGTTAACTGAAAAAGGTATCGAACTGATTACCCAATCGGGAGAAGATCCTCACTTTTTCGTATTGCCGGATGTTGGTACGGAAGTAGCCGAGTTAGAGAAATCTGATTTGCCATTGGAAGAAAAAGTAATTGAGAAAGATGCTTTAATGCGCGATTATTCTGTTAAGGCAGAACGCATTCACTCGGTAAACCAATTGTTAAAGGCCTATACATTATTCGAAATTGATGTAGAATATATCATCGATGAAGGCAAAATTAAGATTGTTGATGAGCAAACCGGCCGTATTATGGATGGCCGTCGATACTCTGATGGTTTGCACCAGGCAATTGAGGCCAAAGAGAATGTTAAGGTTGAAGATGCTACCCAAACTTATGCAACTGTAACCCTGCAAAATTATTTCCGTATGTACCACAAGCTTTGCGGTATGACGGGTACAGCAACAACAGAAGCAGGCGAGTTTTGGTCGATCTATAAATTAGACGTTGTAGAAATACCAACAAACAGGAACATTTCAAGAATAGATGAACAGGATTATGTTTATCGTACCGTTCGCGAAAAATACAACGCTGTTGCTGCAGAGATCCAGTACCTTGTTTTTCCATATTCTCATTACGAAACAGAATACGAAACCGATAAAGAAGGTAATGTAAAGCAAAAAGATGGCAAACCAGTTGTTAAATACGATCAAACTGGCAGAGCCGTACCAAAACTTGATGCCAAAGGTGCATTAATTCCTGCGGTTAATCCTGAAACAGGTCAACTTGAGCCAAAAGCTGGCCGTCCGGTATTGGTAGGAACAACTTCTGTAGAAATTTCAGAATTGTTAAGCCGCATGCTTAAACTCCGTGGCATTAAACACAATGTGTTAAACGCTAAAATGCACCAGAGAGAGGCTGATATTGTTGCAGAAGCCGGGCAGGCAGGAACTGTAACCATTGCAACCAACATGGCTGGTCGTGGTACCGATATTAAATTGGGTGCAGGTGTTAAAGAAGCTGGCGGTTTAGCCATCGTTGGTACTGAGCGCCACGAATCTCGCCGTGTAGACAGGCAGTTACGTGGTCGTGCCGGTCGCCAGGGTGATCCGGGTTCATCTCAGTTCTTTGTTTCGTTAGAAGATAACCTGATGCGTTTATTTGGTTCAGAGCGTATCTCGAGCATTATGGTGCGTATGGGTATTGAAGATGGTGAGGTAATTCAGCATTCAATGATTACCAAATCTATAGAGCGTGCACAGAAGAAAGTAGAGGAAAACAACTTTGGTATACGTAAACGTTTATTGGAGTACGATGATGTAATGAACTCGCAACGTACTGTAATTTATGCTAAACGTAAAAACGCTTTGTTTGGCGAACGTTTAGATGTAGATATGAACAATATGGTTTTCGATGTTGCAGAAGATATCGTAAGCGAATATAAACAGGAAGGAAATTATGATGGTTTCAAACTGGAGGTGATTAAGAACTTCTCTTTAGATACCGCCATTACCGAAAAAGAATTTACTTCAACCAGTACTCCTCAGTTAACTGAAAAGTTGTTTGATGAAGCTGAAGCATTTTATGCACGTAAATCAGAAGCAATTATTCAACAGTCATTACCGGTTTTAACCCAGGTTTATCAAGAACGTGGTGAGCACATCGAGCAAATTGTAGTTCCTTTTACCGATGGTATCCGCGGTATTCAGGTGGCGGTTGATTTGAAGAAAGCAATCGAAAATAAGGGAAAAGAAGTGGTTCGTTCGTTCGAAAAAACCATTGTTCTGGCCTTAATTGATGATAGCTGGAAAGAGCATTTACGCGAAATGGACGATTTAAAGCAATCTGTACAAAATGCAGTTTACGAGCAAAAAGATCCATTGGTAATTTATAAAATGGAAGCTTTTAACTTATTTAAAAACATGCTTAATGCGGTAAATAAAGAAGTGGTAAGTTTCTTATATAAAGGTGGTATCCCGGTTCAGCAAGAGCCAGATGAAGTTAGAGAAGCGCCAGCTCGGTAAAGCAACCAAAGTTGCAAACTACTAAACAAGAGTTTGGCAGAGAAGAACCAGGTATTGAGTTTGGCGATACACGTGAGGCCGTTCCACAACAGCCCATCCGTAAAGAAGCTACAGTTGGTAGAAACGAACCTTGCCCATGTGGTAGCGGTAAAAAGTATAAAAACTGCCACGGCGCAAACTTATAGCCGGAATAAATATTTCACATTAAGCCTCAGCATATTGTTGGGGCTTTTTTTATAACGCTGGTTTTTAAAACGAATCTGGCTTTTTTATTGAGATGAGGAGAAAACCTAAAATTCTTAGGAAACAAGATCTTCTACGGATGACCCAAATAAGGGATTAAAATCTATGAATTCTCCGTGCTTTTCTGTGTTTCCGTAGCAAACTGATCTGTGTAGATCTGTGGTTAAAATCCTTCGGCTACGCTACCATTGACAGATCTGTTAAAAAAGGTCGACATTGTTGAGGTATGAAGAAATGACAAACCGAAAAAACTAACCCGCATAATATCAATTTGCTTAACCCATAAAGAATGCAGATTTTGGATTAAGCTGACTGGTTTTTGTATTTAAATTAGTATTTTTGAGTATGAGAACTGTAACAGTGGATATTTTAAACGATAAAGCATTAGATCTTTTAAAAGATTTGGAATTGCTTAAAGTTATTCGCTTAAGAATAGATTCGAAGACTCAGGATCTCTCTGGTAACGATCTGATCACAAAATATAAGGGCTCGATGCAAAAACAGCCAATTTCAGATGTTGATGAACAATTAAATAGTATACGAAACGAGTGGGAATAAGTTATCTTTGGGATACCAATACTGTAATCTATTTTCTGCAAAGGCAATTTGCACCAACAGCTGAAAAGTTTATTGACAATGTAATATCTACTAACCAGCCTGCCATTTCTGCGATCACTGAGATTGAACTTCTTTGCTGGAAAACTGCTACTGAAAACGATTTACTCATATTAAGAAACTTTATTAAGGATTCTTATGTGTATGAACTAAGCCAGGAAATTAAAAATCAAACTGTAGAGGTACGCAAATATTATAACCTGAAATTGCCCGATGCAATAATTGCTGCAACAGCTATTGTAAACAACCTTACTCTTATTACACGAAATTTTAAAGACTTTGATAGGCTTTCCAGTTTAAAGGTTACCAATCCATTCGACAGGTAATATTTCGTTCGGATAATATCAATTTGCTTAACCCATAAAGAATGCCGATTTTTGCAACGATTTCGGCATTCTTGTTGTTAAGAAGATATGAGATGATATTTTACTCATCTGCTCATAAATGCTCAGGTTTTTACACATGAAAAAAATATTAACTTTTATCTGTTTTTTGTTTCTTTTTAATACTGCTTTTGCACAAAAAGGAGAAGTAACGGTAATAAAAGACCCTTTAATTGATAGTTTAATAGCCAAACGTATTGCTGTTTATAAAAGCTCTGGAGAAGTAAAACCAGGCAAACCCATCGTTTCTGCCTATGGTTATAGGGTGCAGATTTTTTATGGCTCTGATCGGCGTGAGGTTTTTAACCAACAGGCAAGGTTTAAAGGGCTTTATCCACAATTAAATACATACCTTACTTATAAAGAACCAAACTACTATGTTCGGGTAGGCGATTTTAGGAGTCGATTGGAGGCTCAGCGACTAATTAACGAACTTAGACCAACTTTTCCCACTCTTTTTATTTTCAGGGAAAAAATTAACGCACCAAGTTTAGATACCACAACAAACAATGATCAAAAATAAAATACAAGAACTGGCCGGCAACATTTTTAATGAAGTTGTAGGCTTCCGTCAACATATTCATGCCAATCCCGAATTATCTTTTAAAGAATTCGAAACCTCACTATTCATCAAGGATAAATTAAAAAAGTGGGGAATAGAATATACCGATTGCGCCAATACAGGTGTTGTGGGTTTAATTAAAGGAAATATCCCATCTGATAAAGTAATTGCTTTGCGTGCCGATATGGATGCTTTACCCATCCATGAAGCGAACGATAAACCTTACCGTTCTAAAAACCATGGTGTAATGCATGCTTGTGGCCATGATGTACATACATCTTCACTTTTAGGTACTGCGAATATCTTAAATCAAATGAAAGATGATTTCGGTGGTACAATCAAACTGATTTTTCAACCAGCAGAAGAATTATTGCCCGGTGGTGCCAGTATTATGATTAAAGAAGGTGTGCTCGAAAATCCAAAACCTAATTATATTGTTGGCCAACATGTAATGCCAATGATTGATGCTGGTAAAGTGGGTTTCCGATCGGGAATTTATATGGCCTCTACCGACGAATTGTATGTAACTGTAACCGGAAAAGGCGGTCATGGTGCGCAGCCTCACCAAAATATCGATCCTGTTGTAATTGCATCACATATTATTATCGCGTTACAGCAAATTGTAAGTCGCAATGCAGATCCGCGTTTGCCTTCAGTTTTATCATTTGGTAAAGTAATTGCTAATGGCGCAACCAATATTATTCCTAATGAGGTTAAAATCGAAGGAACATTCAGAACTTTGGATGAAAACTGGAGAGATGAAGCGCATAAACGCATGAAAAAAATGGCCGAAGGAATGGCAGAAAGCATGGGTGGAAGCTGTGATTTCGATATTCATAGGGGATACCCATTTTTAATTAACGAAGAAAAATTAACTGCCAATGCAAGGGCTTTTGCTGAAGATTTTTTAGGTAAAGAAAACGTAGTGGATTTGGATATCTGGATGGCAGCTGAAGATTTTTCTTTCTATTCTCAGGTAACAGATGCTTGTTTTTATCGTTTAGGTACTGGTAATGCAGCTAAAGACACTCAATATTCGGTACATACGCCAAGATTTGATGTAGATGAAGATGCTTTAAAAATATCAACAGGATTGATGGCTTATATCGCTTTGAAACAATTAGGAAATTAAGGGTGAAACGGTATAAAAAAACCATTCGCGCTCACCATTTAACATCCCTAAATTTCAGGCAAAAACCATTTACTTATTCAGCTTCGATGAAAAAATACTTTTTTCTTTTACTGTTAGCGTCAATCTCTTACAAAGGTTTAGCCCAGGAAATTAACCGTTTTAATCCGGATACGATCAAAACCATTACGCTCGATTCTACAGTAAACATCAAGGCCGAAAAGTTGAATGTAGAAACCTTTATTAAAAGAGTGATGTATGATACTTCTTTTTATCAATCGTTTAGGGATATGAAACGTTATAGCTTCATTGCCGAAAACAGAATTTATAGCTACGATAAGAAGAATAAAGTTGACGGAAAGGTTTACCGTAAAATAAAACACAACAACAGTGGCCCTTATAAAATGGAGTACCTGGTTAAACAAGACACGGGTAAAATTTATAAGAAAAACGGAAAATACCAATTGTATACCGTAGAAATGTTCGATTACATTTTTATGAATGCCTACAATACCGATTTTGTACCCAATGCACCGCAACCGGATGGCAAAGGTGGAACAAACGAAAGTTATAAAGACAAGCTGAAAACATTAATTTTTAATCCTGGCAGACCGATAAAAGTTCCTTTTATTGGGAGTAAAACCGAAATTTTTTCTGCCAATATGCGCCAGTATTACGATTATGGTTTTACAAGTGGCACCTATCTGGATTCTATCCCTGTATACCGTTTTAAAGTTTCGGTAAAACCCGATTTAAGTAGCTGGACGAAAGATGGTATTATGATTAAAGAACTGGTAACCATTTTTGATAAGCGGAATTTCAATATTTTGGGCCGTTATGTTGATATGAAATACAGCAACATGCTGTTCGATTTCGATGTGCAGATGAATATCGAAATGGGCTATTTTGGAGATGATAAACTGCCAACTAAAATTACCTATCAGGGCAACTGGGATTACCCTTTCAAAAAAGAAGAACGGGCAAGTTTTTTAATCGTGCATAAAGATTACAAACTCGAAAAAGGAAAATAAAGATTGATTTTCTCCTACGTGTATTAAGCTGCTTTTAATACCCAGAGAGCCTTCTCCCTGAACTGAACCTTCGCGAGTTCGCAGAAGCTAATTTATTTTAGGCGCTGTTTTGCAGGAAAGCTGCCTGGCACGTAATAGCTGCCAGATAACTTAAAACACGCAATTTAGTTGTAAAATAAATTCAGCATAACGAATGGTGTTGAGGTGAGGAGATAAAAATTAATCTTCATAGTTAAATATTATTCGAACGCAGCTTATTATCTTTAACCGATTATTAAAACTGATACAAATGCAACTTTTTTCCTTATTAAAATTCAAAATATCGCTTGCTATTTTACTGTTTTTAGGTATCCAGGTGCAAGCCCAGGTACTTACCTCCAAGCAGATTGATAGTGTTGTAGAAAAAACATTAACTACTTTTAACGTACCTGGAATTGCAGTTTCTGTTATCAAAGATGGTAAAATCATTCACCTCAAAGGTTACGGGGTAAGTTCTATCAAAACCAATAAAAAGGTAGATGAAAATACCCTTTTCGGCGTGGCCTCAAATACAAAAGCTTTTACAGCGGCTGCCTTGGGTATGTTGGTTGATGAAAAGAAAATTACCTGGGATACAAAAGTAACGGATGTAATTCCGGAATTTAAAATGTATGATGCCTATGTTACCAGCGAATTTACCATTCGCGATCTGCTTACACACCGCAGTGGTTTAGGTTTGGGTGCAGGTGATTTAATGATCTGGCCAGATTCTTCAACAGTTGATAAGAAACAGTTAATCCATAACCTCCGTTATTTAAAGCCCGTTTCATCTTTCCGCACAAAATATGATTACGACAACCTTATGTATATTGTTGCAGGTGATGTGGTGGCAAGGGTTTCGGGTAGTACTTATGAGGATTTTATAGAAAGCAGAATTATTAAGCCTCTCGGCATGACGAAAACTGCAGCCTCTTGGTACCGCTTAAAAGATAAATCGAATGTAATTGATGGCCATGCACCGTATCAGGGTAAATTGCTTCCGGTAGGCCTTAGCTTTGGCGAAATTGCCAATGCAGCAGGAGGCATTTATTCTAACGTTACCGATATGAGCAAATGGGTAACAGCAATGATTAACGGTGGTAAATACGGAGAAACATTAGATCAGAAATTATTCAGTGCTGCTGTAGCCAGAGAACTTTGGACCCCTCAAACCATCATAGCAGGTGGTAATCCGGCCGCTTTTAGCAGCTATGGTTTAGGCTGGTTTTTGACTAACGTTAATGGTAATTTTCAGGCAACGCATACTGGTGGTTTATCGGGTATTGTAACTACAGGTAATCATTTTGCCTGAAATGAAATTGGGGATTATCGTATTAACCAATCAACAATCTGGTGCTGCATTTAACGCCATTACAAATTCAATTAAAGATGGTTATTTAGGCATATAAAGCCCAGGATAGAATTAAAACCTATAACGATAACCGGTTGAGGAATGAAAAACAGGCTGATGAAATGGTGAGCAAAGTGTGGAATGATATCGCCGCACAACAAAAACTATCTACCTCTAAACCTGATGCTAAAAATTACTACGGCACTTTCCACGATGCCTGGTTTGGCGATGTTACCATTAGTGAAGTAAATGGTAAAATGCATTTCAAGGCTAAAAATGCCCCAAAATTAAAAGGCGACATGACTTATTATAAAGGAAATACCTACATCTTAAAATGGTACGATAGAAGTTTGGATGCAGATGCTTTTGTTAATTTCAGTTTAGATAACAATGCCATAGCAAATGGATTTAAAATAGAAGCAATTTCGCCACTAACCGATTTTAGTTTCGATTTCCAGGACCTGGATTTTAAAAAGACCGACAATAAATAACCCTAACCAATTATAAAAAGATGAAAACACTATTAAAAACAAGTATTTTACTAAGCTTTTGCCTAATTGCATTAACCTCAATGACATTTAAACCAAAACGGATTATCTTTTTCGGCGATTCGATTACCCAGCAAGGAGTTTCAAAAAAGGGATATGTAACCCTGATCAAACAAGCGTTAGATTCTACTAAATACAATGTAATTGGTGCAGGGATAGGCGGTAACAAAGTATACGATTTATACCTCCGTTTAGAAGATGATGTTCTGAATAAAAAACCTGATTTAGTGGTAATTTATGTGGGTATTAATGATGTTTGGCACAAGCAATCTTCTCATACAGGAACTGATTACGATAAATATTTAAAGTTTTACCAGGCGTTGATCAATAAAATTCAGGGCGTAGGAAGCAAAGTAGTATTGGTAACACCTTCTGTACTAGGAGAGAAAAAAGATGGTACAAATGAATTGGATGCCGATTTAAATAAATATGCTGCCGGGATTAGAGAACTGGCTGCAAAAAACAATCTTCCGGTATGCGATTTAAGAAAGATTTTTACCGAATACGAAGCAAAAAATAATCCTGAAGATAAAGAAAAAGGTGTTTTAACCGTTGATAGGGTACACTTAAACGAAACTGGCAATAAATTGGTTGCCGATGAGTTATTGCCTTTAGTGAAGTAGAAGGTTTTAAACCGCAAAGCGCGCAAAGTATTTCGCAAAGAACACAAAGAAACTTTTCTCTGTGTTCTTTGTGTTTTTTCTCTGTTATCTTTGTGGTAAAAAAGAAGAGGAAAGCGCTGTGCGTATATGATAAACCGCGAAACGATAGATAAGATAATGGATACCGCCCATATTGAGGAGGTAGTAGGGGATTTTGTGCACTTAAAAAAACGCGGAACCAGTTTAATTGGCAATTGCCCTTTCCATGGCGAAAAAACACCATCCTTTCACGTATCCGTAACCAAGGGCATTTACAAATGTTTTGGTTGTGGTAAAGGTGGAGATTCAGTGCGCTTTATAATGGATCATGAAAAATATTCATATCCGGAAGCACTTAAGTTTTTAGCCAATAAATATAATATTGAAGTTGAGGAAGCTGAATTAAGTCCTCAGGATGCCGAAGCACAAAGTGCCAAAGAAAGTCTTTACGTTGTTTCACAATACGCAGCTGCATTTTTTGTGAAACAACTTTGGGAAACAGACGAAGGCAAAGGCATTGGCCTCAGCTATTTTAAAGAGCGTGGCTTTAGAGAAGACATCCTAAAGAAATTCGAGGTAGGTTACTCACCCGATGTTTGGGATGCCATGACGCAAAGCGCGATCAACGCAGGCCATAAATTAGAATTTTTAGAAGCTACCGGATTATCAATTAAAAATGATAACGGTAAAATTTACGATCGCTTCCAGTGGCCGTGTGATGTTCCCAATCCACAACTTTACAGGCAGGATTATCGGTTTTGGTGGTAGAACATTAAAAACAGATAAAAATGTTCCTAAATATGTAAACTCTCCGGAAAGTGAAATTTATCATAAATCGAATGTGCTTTATGGTTTATTCCATGCTAAAAAAGCCATTCGCGATTTAGATAACTGTTACCTGGCAGAAGGATACGCCGATGTGCTTTCCGTTCATCAGGCCGGCATAGAAAACGTGGTAGCATCTTCGGGTACTTCTTTAACAAGTGAAAGCAGATTAAACTGATCGGGCGTTTTACACAAAACATTACCATTTTATTCGATGGTGATGCTGCAGGTATTAAAGCCTCACTCCGAGGTTTGGATATGATTTTGGAAGAAGGCCTTAACGTGAAAATCGTTTCCTTCCCCGATGGTCACGATCCGGATTCTTATATGCACCATGTGGGAGCAGGAGCTTTTAAAACCTATCTTGAGGAGAACAGAAAAGACTTTATTTTATACAAAGCCAATGTACTGCTAAAAGACGCTGGTAACGATCCCATTAAACGTGCTGGCATTATCCGTGATATTGTAGAAAGTATTGCGAAAATTCCCGATCCTATTAAAGCTTCGGTTTTTATCCGTGAGTGTAGCAGTTTGCTCGAAATTGATGAACACATTTTATTAAGTGAGCTCAATAAAATGCGTTCGGCTAAGCTTAAGAAAAGTTTTGATAACAACCAGCGATCAAATTCTTCTTCAAGTTCAAAGCCATATTCGTCAGGTCCGCCCGAGCCGCTTGGTCCGCCAGATGATTTATGGGATGATAGCGCAGGCCCGATGGGGCAAGAGCCACCTGTAGAGGAAAACGAACATCAGGAAAAAGAAATCGTGAGGTTATTACTGGCTTTCGGACACGAGTTTGTAAATTGGGATAAGATTGATGACATGTACATCGGTTCTTTTATTATGCAGAATCTGAGCGATGTAGAATTCGACGATCCGCTGTGTAAAAGAATTATTGATTACTATAAATCAGAAATCGACAATGGACGTTTGCCTACTTCCAACCATTTTGTAAAACACGAAGATAGAGAAATTGCCGATCTCGCCATTACATTATCGACTTCAGAATATGCCTTAAGTGAAAATTGGTTAAACAAGCATCTCATTTATGTAAAAGATGAATCAATGAATTTAAAAGCTACGATTTTAGGCGGTATTTTTCACCTTAAAAAACGAAAAGTTGAAAAAATATTGATGAATCTGTTGAAGGAAATTAAAGATGAAAAAAATGAGGACAATCAAATGATTTTGATGCAGCGTTACGGGGTGATTAAGGGCGTAGAAAGAGAAATTTCGAAGTTTTTGGGTTCTGTGATTGTAAAATAAATTAGAGTTGATTATCATTTAATAGAAATGATCGCTTAGTTTTATAAATAACATAACTTCATGCTTTAAATAATAGTATTGTTATCTTGAATTTATTTTAGGGTCTTTATAGCAGGAAGATGCTGACCACGAAGTAGCTATTAGACCTTTAAAACAATAAAAACTGCTAATAAAATAAATTCAGCATGACGATCAATTTAAGTTAAGAAACTAGTATCATCCTATAGAAATTTTTAATCAAAATCCAGTTTTAATCATTTATGGCATTACACAATGATTTAGGTAAAGAGGGAGAACGAATTGCCAAGCAATATCTGGAAGTTGAAGGTTATGAAATTTTAGATGAAAACTGGACGCACGGAAAAGCCGAAGTTGACCTGATTGTATATAAAAACGGAATCATGACCTTTGTGGAAGTAAAAACCCGAAGTTCTGTAGCTTTTGGCGATCCGGAAGAATTTGTACAAAAAGCGAAGCAAATTCAGATGGAATTGGCAGCGAATGCCTATATTGAAATCATGAATCATCAAAATGATGTCCGTTTTGACATTATTGCGATTACATTTACAAAAAATAAAAATTATAATTTAAAACATATTGAAGATGCGTTTTGGCCTGAAGATTAACCCAATCAAAAATTTCTTATTTATCGGAATTGCACTTGCCTTTGTAAGTTCTTGTAAAGACAGTTCTACCACAACCTACAGAAGCTTTGTTTCACCTATGACCGGCCTTAATGTGGCATCAGGTAATGAATTTGATGTTAAAGTACAATTTGGAGCTGAGCAAAAGGTAGATTCTGTTGTTTATTTAATCGATACCGTTAAAGTACTTTCGAAAACTGATACTTCAGCCATTAAACTAAAAACTGTAGGTTTAAAATTAGGAAATCACTTAATCACAGCAAAAATATTCGGCGAAGGAAAATCAGAAGATTTAACCTCAAACATTAATGTTTTAGCTGCTCAGGCACCTACTGAATACAGTTATAAGGTAATTAAAACCTTGCCTCACGATACAGCTTCTTATGTAGAAGGCCTTGAATATCATGACGGATTTTTTTATGAAAGTGCAGGAGATTATGGCCATTCGAGCTTACGTAAAGTAGAACCTTCCACCGGGAAAATCTTACAGAAAGCAGATTTAGATAAACAATATTTTGGCGAAGGAATAACGGTAATCGGCAATAAGATTATTCAGTTAACTTACCGCGAAAAAGTTGGCTTCGTTTACGATAAGACAACTTTTAAAAAACTGTCTGAATTTTCTTATACCACTGGCAGAGAAGGTTGGGGTTTGGCTTTCGATGGTCAGAAAGTATACAATACTGATGGTTCGAACACAATATTTTTTCTGGATAAAGATTCTTATCAGAAAATTGGATCAATTGATGTTTTCGACAATAAAGGTGCAATTCAAAACTTGAACGAATTGGAAATTATTGATGGCAAAATTTATGCAAACGTATATACAACAAACGAAATTCTGATTATCAATCCGGAAACAGGTGCTGTAGAAAGCAAAATTGATCTATCAGGATTGTTGCCCGCCGATTACTTTAAAACTGAAGATGAAAAAGCGAATAATGTTTTAAACGGCATTGCTTATGATAAAGCAACCAAAAGACTTTTCGTGGCAGGTAAAAAGTGGCCACATATTTTTCAAATTGAGTTGGTGAAGAAGTAAGTGAAATCGTCATTGCTGAAAGGCTTTTTCAGCCTACGAAGCAATCTTTATAGCAGGGCTCGCCAGCATGAAGATTGCTTCGTCGTTCCTTCTCAGCAATGACGATCTACATATTAATCCTTTTTCTTCGGTTCGTCTAAATAGCCGTTAAATATAATCGGTTGTTTATTAACGCTACTTGCTGTTAATGAAGCATAACCATTGGTAGAAATATTGATGGTAAAGCGATAGTTTTCTCTTTTTACATCCTTGGTATTGATCTGGATGGTATAAGATCCTTTTTTATTTTTCGATTCTGTGTAGGTAAAATCTTTTGATGTAAATTTAATCCCTCCCTGGCTCGGATCTATCGGCGCAGTATAAGATCTTCCGTAATAAGGTAAATATGCCACAACACTATCTTTAGTCACCCGTACATCGTATTGTGATCCCGATAGGTTAATGGTTGCGCCCCCTTGTCCGCCAGGCATCATCGTTAATATTTTGCTAATATCGTTATTAGACATCGGCATGGCGGAGTTGGCAATAAAAGTATAATTTTTGTCGGCTACAATTCTGACTGTAGTTTCTTTATTGGTTTGGGCAAAAGATTGAAATCCAAGCAAAAGAAAGGCAAGGCTCAATATTAAATTTAAACGTTTCATAATGTGTGTTTTAAATGTGTAACAATTTAAAGATGCACAAACTTGAAAGATTCCATAATGGTGCCAAAAATGGAATGTAACGTAAATTTAAGGAATTTACTCCTGATATAAAGGGTTGCTCTTATCCGAATGACTGGATTTGTACAAAGGATTACTTTTCTCTGTTTCCGTAGCACCAAGAGCGGTGAATTTATAGTTTCCGACAGAAAGATTATTGAGTTCTATTTCGCCATTTTCATTCGTAATAACCGTAATTAAACTGCCACCCGGATTTTTCCCACCTTTCACAATTATACCACCAATTGGCGAACCCGCTACCCTTGAGTTTGGGTTGGTGGAAGGAACAGTAATGATAAATTTATAATTTCCTGAAGTTTCATTGTTAAATTCTATTTCCCCGTTTTGATTGGTAACCAGGTTTATTGCGTTCCCTCCGGCATTTTTACCACCTTTAACCACAATACCACCTATGGGTTGCCCGGCTGCAAAACTTATCTCTCCGGTTATTACATCCAGTTTGCCTTTGATGGATTTCATAATACATGGAAAATGCGATTCAGGGTAATTTAATTTGCAATAATCACAGTAATGCCCTTCAGGCGCAGCTGTTTTTAATTGTTGTGTATTTGTTTCTTTAATATCTGAAGTTTGCGTGGTCGATCTTTTAACCTGAGCCAGAAGAGTAAGTGAAATAGATAGCAGAAATACCGCTACAGCAGCTCCTTTTTTCATAAAATTTGATTAGAAAGATAAAATTAATCAAAAAATATGGATTTGCCAGTTTCGGCCTTATTTACAGGTTAGCTGCTTTATTTCTTTTTTGAAGCTTTCGCCAATGGATTAAAGGATAATGCAAGGTTTACCCAAAAATCGAGTTCATCATTGCGGACCAACACATCTTCTGATACCGAAACATAACCTTTCATTGGTCTATCACCCATCACCATCTGCTGCCAGCCATCTTTATCAGATAAATTTTCTAAAATATTGGGATCAAGCCTCACCATCATACTTTCTTTAGAAACACCAATGCACATTTTGCCGTTCACCATAAAAACCAATCCACTGAACATCTCTTTTTCTTCAACATCTGGGATATGCATTAAACGTTCGGCAACACGCAGGGCGAGGGTTTCGTTGTAAGCTCTCATAATTAATCCGTATGGTCTATTGATACAAATTTGATTCCTTTTGATGTGAAGAAATTTTTGAGGATACTGAATTTTTCAGTGCAGTTTTCTCCCACTTTTATTTTTTCTGAGCTAAATTTCATACGTAGGCAATCGAAGCAGATTTCGATATAAGCGATTACTTTTCTCTGATTGTTAAAGAATAAGATGGCATTGTGGGGGTCATAGCAGGACATCCTGTCTTCAATCACTCCATACTTTTTAGATTTATAACCATAATTAAAAAGTAAATCGGTCAGTTTATTAATGTCTGCTTTGGATAATCTGATTTCCTCCTTTACCATTCCCGTATCTAAAATTCCTTTTTTAACTGGCAGATGGCTTGAAAATTCGGATACTGTATCTTGAAAAGATATTAAAGAAATGAGTACTGTCTGGTTAAAAGGATAAAGCTGTTGCCTTTGGGAAGGACTATATTTATCTCTATGTACACATTTAGAATTGTACTCCATTAACTTTGATTCCTCCTCTATTGAAAGATTTTTTAGAGGACCAAACTGCGCAATCACCGAATGACTGATAAATAACATCCATATTACGTTAAGAAATTTGAGCATATAGTAAGTACAGCGTGATGCAGGTTCAATTAAAACAATTTAATCTTTTAAGATTCCTTTCGCAAATAATAAATTAATTAAATTTGCAATATGTTGTTAAACTGCTATCAGGAAGAATTATTAGAGGCTGGGTGTGATGAAGCTGGAAGAGGTTGTCTCGCTGGTCCTGTTTTTGCCGCGGCGGTTATTTTACCAAAAGGCTTTGTGTTGGAAGGATTAAATGATTCGAAGCAGTTATCTCATGAAGAGAGAGACCTGTTACGGCCAATTATTGAAAAAGAAGCTCTGGCCTGGGCTGTAGCCTCATGCGATCACGAAGAAATTGACCAGATTAATATTCTAAATGCTTCATTTCTGGCTATGCACAGGGCGATAGAAAAATTGCATACCCAACCAAAATACCTGGTAATAGATGGCAACCGTTTTAAAACCTATCCCCAAATTCCACATAGCTGTATTGTTAAGGGCGATGGCAAATATTTAAATATCGCCGCGGCATCTATATTGGCCAAAACACACAGGGATGAATATATGACTAATCTGCATATTGATTATCCCCATTACAATTGGCAGCAGAATAAAGGATACCCAACAATAGCACACCGCAGAGCCGTGATAGAAATCGGCTTATCGCCTTTTCACCGCAAAACTTTTAACGTGAGCGATCCTCAATTGGAACTGTTTTCAAAAAACGCCTAAATTTTCGTATTTTCACAACATTGTGAAAATTCTGTTGATTACTAAGCGGGTTCCCTTTCCGCCAAATAGTGGTTATCCCATTGTGGTTTACAATACCATAAAAGGCTTGCTGCAACTTGGTGCAGATATTACTTTGTTTAGCCTTAACCCAACAAAAAGGAAAAATAGATATGGAAGATATCTATGATCCTATTTTTGAACAGATTAAATACCATACCTACGATTTAGATACCGAAGTAAACGTATGGTCGGCATTTTTTAATATTTTCACTAACGAATCTTATAATGTTTCCAGGTATTACAGCGAAGATGCCGCCCGTCAGTTAGAAAATCTCCTGCGCGAAAATGCATTTGATATTATCCAGTTTGAAGGCCTTTTTGTTGTTCCCTATTTAGATGTAGTAAAAGCAAATAGCAATGCGAAGTTAATTTACCGTGCGCATAATATCGAATTTACACTTTGGGAGCGACTTTCACATTCAGAAAAGTTTCTAATACGCCGAAAGTACCTCGCCTTTTTGGCACAAAGGTTAAAAGCTTATGAAACTGATCAAATTAACCGTTTTCACCAAATTTTTGCCATTTCTGAGCCCGACCGCCAAAGTATACTGATGTTTGGCTGCGAAGTGCCCATGACAGTTTTTCCTGTTGCCATCGATTTAGAAAAATACAAAGTAGATAAAAGTAAAACAAGTTTTCCAACACTTTTTCATCTGGGGGCTATGGATTGGCGTCCGAATCAGGAAGGATTAGAATGGTTTTTGGATGATATATGGCCCGATATTGAGAAATTAAATAAAGATCTCCGCTTTTATATTGCAGGGAAAAACATGCAAAAACATTTCTTCGAATACGATTCCGAAAACCTTATTGTAGAAGGAGAGGTGTTTGATGCCGTAGAATTTATGAACTCTAAAGCCATAATGATTGTCCCTTTAATTTCAGGAACCGGCATGCGGGTAAAGATTATTGAAGGTATGGCCATGAAAAAATGCATTATTGCTACCACTACAGCGGCAGAGGGTATTAATTGCAGGCACGGTCATGATATTTTGATTGCAGATTCTGCAGATGAATTTTACCGGTCAATATTACAGTGTATCATCAATCCAAAACGCTGGATGGAAATTGGTGAAAATGCACGCAAAACGGTAGAAAATGACCACGGTGTTCATTTAATCTCTAGCAAAATGCTGAAGATTTACGAAGAATTGGTGAACGCGTAGCAATAACAAGAGTTTACAACTTTTCTATGCATTTAGAAAGAAAAGTTGTCTACTCTGGAAATTTCGTAAATAGATGCTGAAATAGGTTGAGCATAACGATTACGAGAAGAATTCTGCTAATAAACTCCTTAAAATTAACCTCAAAATTTTGTCTTTTTCTTAGTAGTTTTGCCACCCAGAAAGATTAGGCTGGAAAACCTTTATTCAAAGCCTAATGCGTTAAATAAAATACATCAAATAGCTTCATTATCATAAAAAAATAAACTTACGGATGAAAAACACCGCATTAACAGAAAAACACATCGCTTTAGGCGCTAAAATGGTTCCATTTGCAGGTTACAATATGCCTGTTACTTACGAAGGTATTAATGCCGAGCATGCAACTGTTCGTAATGGTGTAGGTGTTTTTGATGTAAGCCACATGGGCGAATTTATCCTTAAAGGTGAAAATGCACTGGATCTTATTCAACGTGTAACCAGTAATGATGCTTCTAAATTATATAATGGCAAGGTTCAATACTCCTGCCTACCAAATAAAGATGGCGGTATTGTAGATGATCTTCTGGTTTATAAAATAGACGATAAAACTTATATGTTGGTGGTGAATGCCTCAAACATCGAAAAAGATTGGAATTGGATTCAACAGTTTAATTCGAAAGGTGTAGAAATGCATAATATTTCCGATCAAACCTCCCTTTTGGCTATTCAGGGGCCGAAAGCTGCAGATGCCTTACAAAGCTTAACTGATGTAAATCTGGCTTCAATGGAATATTACACTTTCGTAAAAGGTACTTTTGCTGGTATAGATAACGTGGTGATTTCTGCAACAGGTTATACTGGAGCTGGTGGTTTCGAGATTTATTTTGAAAATGAATATGCTGATCAAATCTGGGATGCCATCTTTAAAGCTGGTGCACCATACAATATTCAGCCAATCGGTTTAGGTGCCCGAGATACCTTACGTTTAGAAATGGGTTTCTGTTTATACGGAAATGATATTGATGATACCACTTCGCCAATTGAAGCAGGTTTAGGCTGGATTACCAAATTTTCTAAAACCTTTACCAATTCTGAGGCGTTACTGGCACAAAAAGAAGCGGGTATTCAAAAGAAATTAGTTGGCTTTGAAATGATCGATCGAGGTATTCCACGTCATGATTATCAAATTGCTGATGCTGAAGGAAATATTATTGGTAAAGTAACTTCAGGTACGCAGGCCCCTTCATTGCAAAAAGCAATAGGTATGGGTTATATCGCTAAAGAATTTACTAAAGAAGGAACTGAAGTTTTTATTTTAATCCGTAATACGCCAATTAAGGCTAAAGTAGTTAAGTTTCCTTTTTATAAATAAGATTTGAGACAATAGATATGAGATTTGAGACGGTTTGACCGCTAAAATCTCATATCCCATATCTCACACCTCATATCTCACTAAATGTCAAAAAAAATAGAAGTTTGTTTAACACCAGCCTTGATCGATTTATATGATATCGAGGAAAGTATTGTGGTGGTTATCGATATTTTAAGGGCTACATCATCCATCACTTATGGAATAGATAACGGAGCTGAGGCCATTATTCCTGTTGCCAACGTGGAAGATTGCTTAACGTATAGCGACAGTGGGTTTTTATTGGCTGCAGAACGAAATGGTGAAGTAGTAGAAGGGTACGATTTCGGAAACTCACCTTTTTCATACACCAAAGAAAAAGTAGGCGGAAAAACTGTTGTTTTAACAACTACAAATGGTACAAAAGCGTTGCATCTGGCACAGAAAAGAGCTTACCAGGTAATTATTGGCTCATTCTTAAATCTTGATGCACTTTGCGATTACCTGAAAATTCAGGATAAAAATGTGCTTTTACTGTGTGCCGGATGGAAAGATCAGTTTAATTTAGAAGATACTCTTTTTGCCGGAGCGGTAGTGAGTAAACTGCGACAGAATTTTGAACATTTCGATGATTCTAGTGTAGCTGCTGAAGATTTATATTCACTGGCAAAAATAGATTTACGAAAATACCTGTATAAATCTTCGCATAGCCATCGTTTAGCCCAATTGAATATTGAAGAAGACGTGGTTTTCTGTTTGCAGTTAAATCTTTGCAAAGCAATACCTGTTTTAGATGGGGCACGTTTAGTGGCCTTAAAGCATTAAAAGCACCAAAATGGGGCTAAAAGCTAAAGTTTAAGCCGAGCAAAACCGCGTTTTTTCTAAAATTTGCGCCGTTAAATTGGGTTTCTTCAGTAGGTTGCGTATTAAAATAGGCTTTATCTACGCCAGAATAAGTTTTAATATTATTTAATTGATAGTCGAGCTGCAAACCTAAACTTTTGTTCAGAGGGACAGAAAGATTTACATTTCCACCTAGTGCGAAGGAATTTGCCTTATGCGTAAAGCTTATTGGTTTTGCAAAGTCAGGAATTAAATTCCAGTTGGCTTTTGCCGAATAATTGTAAAATCCAGCTAAAATTGTTGCACCGATACTGAATTTTTGTGTTTTAAAAATAAATTCAGAGCCAAAATCAAAACCTTTATATCGTGCCTGATAAGTAGAATTTAAACCTTTGCTGTCTGGATTGTTTGCGCTTTCCAAAAGATAAAATTTTTGCTGATTGTACGATACACCAATAATCGGTTTAATGTTAAATTGCCCAAATGTTAAAAGCTGGTAGCTAAATTGTAAATCAGCATTGTACAAGTATCCTTTATTAGCATTTAGCAGGTCGAAATAAAATGCATTTTGCCTGTTATCATCTGCATAGTCGGTATCTTCTGCATCACCTTTGGTAATATTACTATACTGGTTGTTTACCTTAACGCTTAGCCTATTGGTGATGAGGTATTTTACATTTAAGCCAAAACCTGGTCCTTTAAGATTTTTCCAAATCAACTCTGACAATATATTCGGATTGGTTCCGGCAGTATTTCCTGCAATAGACCAATCGAACCTGGCCTGTTCTATGCCAACATATGGCTTTACTTCCCATTTATGCAACACATCTTGTGCAAACGAAACCTGGTAAGAGAGGATAAGAATTAAGCAGGCAAAAAATGGTTTTAAAGAAAAGTTTCGCAAAGCGATAGACATATTTTTTTCAGTTTATACAAGCAAAATACACATAGTGGTGATTTAAACCACTATGTGTATTAATTATTTTTTAAAATGGATATACTGTAGCGATAAATGACTTATCAGTTGGTGATAATACGGTATTCCATCCCACTTCGAAATCACCAATGGTTAATTCGTTTGGAACCGAGTAATGCATAATCGAACTTTTGTCGTAAGCACTATAGTTGGTTTGTGTTGTGCTGTATTTGGCAAATAGGTTGTTATCAACATCAGCCTGGCTCCAATAATTCGGTGCGGCAGCATAATAAGCGTAAACTGCTGGTTTATCCCAAGGGATGGCTACCAATGGGTGTTGGTGCTCATGGATTAAGCCTAAAGCATGGCCAAATTCGTGAATTACCACACGGCTATACTCCGAATCTGCTGTTGTTGCGGTTAACCAACCGTAATTCATGGTGGCACCGGTGCTTGGAGTCGATTTACCGATGTAAGACCAAGATCCATCACCACTAACAAAACTTACCCTAATTTTGGCAGTGTTATCATTGGTTACAAAGTTGAATTTTATATTGGCATAAGTTTCCCACTGTTTTGCAAACTGAATTACTTTGGCACGGATTGCCGCTGTGCTTCCGTTTAAACTTACTTTAATTGTGGTTCCTGGTGCCCATTTTGTAGATTTTAAAACAGCACCCCTTGGAGTAGTACCATCCAAAGATCTTTCTGTACAGATTTTGATATCACCAAGTGGATTAACAGCTGTTATTTCTGGTTTATCTAAGTTTGTTATTTCTGTTGGTTTCTCTTTTTTACAGGCAAATAATACTGTGGTTAACGCTAATGCAGTTAAAAGCGTTTTGTTTGATTTTAAGAATTTCATGGTTTAGGTTTTTAGGTAAAAATTAATGATCTTTTTCGGTCTGAAACTCAAGTTAGAAAATCGTAAAAACAGGAATTCTTCTTTTTTGGAAAAGAATAATAAGGTTGAAAAACATAGATAGAATTTAGGATGATTGGCTCTGCATTTGCAAAGTATAATCCTAAAATAGAATAATATTACATCAACACCAAGAGAATTGTAATATTTTTATTGCATAAGTGTATATTATACACTTTATAAATTTGTAACAAATATAAATATATGTGTATTATAAATACTATATTTCATCCGATAATGAAATAAATATCTGAATGTTTATTTAGTTATTAAATCGGAGATAACCGGGCTGCTTTTGATTGTAATTAAAGCTTCTTCATGGGCTAGCCAATAAATATCTTCAGCACGTTTCATATCGAAGGTACTAATGGCGCCCAAACCTTTTGGTTCAATTAAAACATTGCAAAATTTCGCTTTTCTTTCCATGTCGTGGTTGATTGACATGATACCGGCGCGACCCATTAAATTGGTTATTCCGGTAATTTTATCAACAGGTTTGAGGTGATTACACGATGATCCAATAATGAAATCGCAATCTTCCATTAAAGGTTCTACAGGAAAATTATTTAAAATGCCGCCGTCTACATACATCTGACCATCAATCATAATGGGTTTAAATATACCTGGGATGCAGCTCGAAGCATGAATAGCCCTAATTAACGGGCCTTTGGTAAAATAAACCAATCGGCCTTCGCTAAAGTTTACTGCCGCAATGGTTAAAGGTATTTTTAACTTTTCAATTGTATTGTCGGGAAAGTATTCTTTTAAAATTAATGAGGTATTTTCAATGTTAATCAAACCCAAAGAGCCTACTGCAGGTCTAACAAAACGCCATAATTTTGTTTTTAAGAAAATGCTCAAACCTTCTTCCGGATCTATTCCTGCAGCAAAAAAAGCTCCGGCAATTGCTCCAGCACTGGTTCCGCTAATGTGACTAAAGGTAATGCCTAAATTGCTAAAAGCTTTTAAAACACCTAAATGCGCTATTCCCCTTATGCCTCCGCCTGATAATACAATGCCAACTTTCATAGATTTACTTTGGGATAATTGTTTAAAACTGCTTGATTGTGTAATTGTATTTAACCTGCGTACATAAATGAACTATTAAAAAATGCAGTTACTTCTGTTGTTTAGGTTTGTATTTCGATTGTGTTAAAATTTTTTGTGCATCCTGATCGGCCATTAATTTTTGTAAAGTAACTTCAGGGTGTGCTTTCATATATTTTCTAACAATTTGCCAACCCGTCCAAACACCCAATTTTGGTGCCGAATCTCTATTCTCTCCTAAACCTGGAGTAAATGGACCTTCTGATAAGAATACCTGAATCTTCTGGTAATCCGTTTCATATAAATAATTGTTCTCCAAAAAATATGCCCAAATATCCCCCTCAAAATTTTGTGCCCAATCCAATTGTTGCTGAGTGTATCCAATTTTTGTAGAGTCGCTCGTGTTTTCAGGTAAAACCTGGTCTAAAAAGTACAAAATCTTTCCCTGAAAAATCATTTTAGAAAGCAGGGTCCTGTTTTCATCAGGTTCGGCAAAAAGTTCTTCGTGTGCAAAGGTTTCTGCCACGCGTGGTACAATATATTCGGGAGCAAATCTCTTTGAAAGGTATAATGGAACACTTTGCACAATGGCCCTGTAAAATTTGCTGTCTTTGCCAAGAAACATATCTAAACCGATACCCAGGTAATTATCGCCCACAGGCATCTGATAAGCAAAACCCGATGCAAAGGAAATAAACCTAGGAATTTTTGCTTTTGGATAGTAATATTTGATGTATTTAAAAGTTTCATTTAGTCCTTCTTCTTGAGCCTTTAAATTTGGAAAAACGCTGTCAACTTCTTTGCTTAAATCCGTATAGGCCTGATCGTGGTACAAATTGGCCAACGATTCGGTATTTGAATATTTGCTATCGAGGATTCTATGAATAAAGTCGTCATAAAATACACCATATTTCATGTTCAACTGCTTATCTACATCAATAATATTTTTGTTTTTGCCTGTAAATAGCTCGTTATCAAATCGTTCTATTTTGATATTTACCTGTATATTACTAACATCTGGCCTGTTGTTTTGCTTGCAGGAAATAAATGCGATGGCAAAAAGAAAAATTAGATAAATTTGCCAGTGTTTTACGTTATACATCATGTAGAACAAATATATATAATCAGCTATAGCATGAAAAGAATATCGACCATTTTAATTTTATCTCTATTAACTATTGGTGCCTGGGCGCAAAATTCTCCTTTAACCAGCTATGGTTTTAGGTTGGGCTTAACCGCTACGCCAATTTTTGGATGGATTAAACCTGAACAAGGAAAAACCGACGGTTTAGCATTGGGTTTTTCTTATGGATTGATCGGCGATTTTAACTTTGCACCAAATTATAGTTTTTCTACTGCGTTAACCATTACTTCAATTAACGGTAAAAGCACGGAGGCTAATGTTTTGCCATATTATGCAGGCGGTACCAGTACTGCCCCTAAAGCTTACGATTTAAAGTATAAATTACAATATGTAGATCTACCCTTAACTGTTAAATTAAAAACGGTAAAGGCCGATGGTAAGCGTTGGTACGGTCAGTTTGGTTTGTCTAATTCTATTAATATCAGTGCTAAACAAGATGCTGTAACCGGCGGTACTACTGTTGGCGATAATCAAAATGTATCAGATAATATCAAACTTTATCGCGCCGGATTAATTATTGGTGGTGGTGGTGAATTTGATATTTCTGGCAATACCAGTATTGTAGCTGGTTTAACTTTTAATAACGGCTTTACTAATATTGTATCGGATAAAGGCAGGAATGTTAAAAATCACTACCTGGCACTTAATTTCGGTGTTTTCTTCTAATCGGAGGAAACACATATGCCGCCTGATACAATCCCTTTATAACAAAAACTAGATAAGCAAAATGAAAATAGCACTGGCACAACTCAATTATCACATCGGAAACTTTGAGCATAATACCCAAAAAATAACTGAAAATATCCAATTGGCGAAAAATAAAGGTGCTGATCTTGTTGTTTTTGCTGAGCTGGCTATCTGTGGGTACCCACCAAGAGATTTTTTAGAATTTGATGAGTTTATAATACATTGCGAAACCGCTGTGGAGGAAATAGCCAAACATTGCACCGATATTGCCTGCATTGTTGGTTTGCCGATTAAAAACGAGGTATTACAAGGTAAGGATTTGTTTAATGCGGCCTATTTTATTGAGGCAGGAAAGATTAAAGCGGTGGTTAGAAAGGCACTTTTACCAACTTACGATGTTTTTGATGAATACCGTTATTTCGAGCCCGCCACCCAATTTAGCTGTATTGATTTTAAAGGGAAAAAGATTGCGCTAACCATTTGTGAAGACTTATGGAATATAAATGATAACCCATTGTATGTATCCAATCCGATGGATGAGCTGATTAAAGAGCAGCCTGATGTGATGATCAATATTGCAGCATCGCCTTTTTCTTATACACACGATGATGAACGGATACAGGTATTGGCGGATAATGCGAAAAAGTATAAACTTCCGGTATTTTATGTAAACCAGGTTGGCGCACAAACTGAAATTATTTTCGACGGTGGATCGATGGTTTTTGATGCAGATGGAACAATGAAAGCCGAGATGAAATATTTTGAAGAAGATCTTCAGGTTTTTGATTTGGAAGAAGTTGAAAATGTACGAAACAAATATCCTCAACTGGAAAGAATGACGGATATTGAGCAGATTCATGATGCGCTGATTTTAGGAATCAGCGATTATTTTAAGAAATCTAGTTTCAGTAAAGCCGTTTTGGGTCTTTCTGGCGGGATAGATTCGGCTGTGGTTTGTGCATTAGCTTGCAGGGCATTAGGGCCTGAGAATGTGATGACGGTTTTAATGCCATCAAAATATTCTTCTGACCACTCTGTACAAGATGCCCTGGATCTGGTAAATAATATTGGTTGCATGCACGAAATTGTGCCGATTAAAGATGCAGCTGAAGCTTTTGATCAGATATTGGCACCAGCTTTTAAAGGCATGCCTTTTAACCTTACAGAAGAAAACATCCAGGCCCGTATCCGGGGAATTATTAATATGGCCATGAGCAACAAATTTGGTTATATTTTATTAAATACCTCCAATAAAAGCGAGTGTGCGGTAGGTTATGGTACTTTATATGGCGATATGTGTGGTGCGATAGGGGTAATTGGCGATGTATATAAAATGCAGGTTTTTGAGTTGGCAAAATACATCAATAAAGAAAGAGAAATTATTCCGGTTAATACGATTGTTAAACCGCCATCAGCGGAGTTAAGACCTGATCAAAAAGACTCTGATTCACTTCCTGAGTATGAAATTTTAGATAAAATATTGTACCAGCATATCGAAAAAAAGCAAGGCTCGAAAGCCATTATAGCCCAGGGTTATGATGCAGAATTAGTTAAGCGCATTTTAAAGATGGTCAATATCGCTGAATTTAAACGTTATCAAACGCCACCAATTTTAAGGGTATCGCCAAAAGCATTTGGTATGGGCAGAAGAATGCCAATAGTAGGTAAATATATGGCTTAAGTTATTTAACGGCCTAATTATTAGGTTTGATTAAGCTGTAAACTGAAAACCGGGAAACTGTGTGAAGAAAATCGTCAGCTTATATTATTTTTTCATAATGATAAACCTCGCATGTTTTTCAAAACCTGCGAGGTTTAAAATTTATTTATGCTAAAGTAGCATCAACAGTAATCGTTGTATTTAATAATTTAGAGATCGGGCAGTTTTTTTCTGCATCAGCAACCAGTTCATCAAATTTTTCTTGTGTAAGATTAGGTACAGAAGCCGTTAAAGTTAAATGAGATTCTACAATTTCACCTTTTGATGGATCAAGGTTGATTTCGCATTTTGTTTCTAATTTATCAGCTGTAAATCCTGCTTCGGTTAAGTTTGCAGATAATTTCATCGTAAAACAGCCTGCATGTGCAGCAGCAATTAATTCTTCAGGATTGGTGCCAACACCCTCTGCAAAACGAGAATTAAAAGAATATTGTGTGTTGTTTAATGTAGTGCTTTGGGTAGTAATATTGCCATTACCTTCTTTAATAGAACCTTGCCATACGGCTGTTGCATTTCTTTTCATGATGGGATTTTATTTTTAGATTGTTTAACACCTAAAGATAAAAATATGTTTGTTTAATGGTAGCAATTCTTTGTTAAGAAATGATGCTATTACTCAGTCTCTGCTTCTGTTGGCTCTTCTTTAACCATTTTACTTCTAAAAGATTGAAAAAGTAGTATACCTACACCGATCATGATCGAAATATCGGCAAAATTGAACACGCCTGTTTGAAAAAGGTATAAATCCAGGTGCATAAAATCCGTAACTGAGCCATGTACAATCCGATCGTAAAGATTTCCGATACCACCACCAATTAAAAAGCAGATCGCAATTTGCATACTTGCAGGAAGGTTTGGTTTAGCGAATAAAAAATACAATCCGTAAGCTAAAAATAGCAATGGTAAACCTGTTAATATTATAATTCTGAAGATGTAAGGCATGTTGTCGCCTAAACTTAAAAAAGCACCACTATTTTCTACTTTTGTGAGTGTAAAACGGTCTTTAATGATACTGATGTGTTCATAATCTGAAATCTCGGTTCGTACAATATTCTTTGAAATCTGATCGCAACCAAAATTTAGCGTTAGCAGTAATAATAAAACAGACCACCGAAGGCTTTTAAAATGTTGCATGTTTTTATAATTGAAGTTTATTGAAGGGTTATTTTTTTACCCATTTTTTATAAGGAATAATCAAGGCTAAGATCACGGCTAAAACGCTAAATATTTTTGCAATGATATCGCCACTTTTTACATAAAAGGTGATGTCGTCATTAAGGTTCACGTTGCCTTTGATAGCCGTTCTTGTCCACCATTTGGTACGCTGCGTAATATCACCACGTTGATTAATGAAACAGGAAATTCCGGTGTTTGCAGAACGGGCCACATCGCGATGGGTTTCTATGGCTCTCGAGTTTGGCGTACATCATGTGCTGATCTTTGCCCGAGGTATTTCCCCACCAGGCATCGTTGGTTATCACTGCAATAAATTGGGCACCATCTTTAACCGATTGTCCGATCCAATCACCCCATAGGCTTTCATAGCAAATTACCGGCGCAACCCCAATTCCACTTTGTGCGTAAAGCACATCCGGTTTTTCCTGCCATCCCCACCCATCAACAGCACCGCCCAATTGTGCAAAAACAACATCTAAAAATGAAAATACTTTCGGGAAAGGCATTTTTTCTACACCAGGTACCAACTTGGATTTATGGTAAAACTGAACATCAGCAGAATTTTCAATCTGCATGGCCGTATTGAAATGATCAACGTAAAGGTTCGCCTGCGAATCGTATCGCGCAGAAAGTGTTTTTTTATCCGGATAGATTTTAATGCTTTCTATCCCGGTTATTAATGTCCCGTTTTTATATTTACCAATGAAGTTTTGTAAGGTACCAAAAGTTGTAGTTTCACGGATCCGGTCTTCATTGTCGTAACTTGGTATAGCCGTTTCTGGCCAGATAAAATATTCGGTGTTGGTTTGCCCGATCGAATCGGATAATTGTGTTAATATTTTAACCTGCTCCAAAGGAGGAATATTCTCTAGCTTTTGATAAGGATCAATATTCGGTTGCACCACTACTACATTACTTGGCGTCCCTTTTTGTTCTGCCGTAAAGTATTTGGCTAATGAAATGCTGATGGGAATAATTACTACTGAAACCCAAATTCTGTGGTTCTAAACCTTAAATAACCGTTTTGTGATTTAAAATTCTTATAAGCTTCAAAAGCCAGGATATTACTCACTAAAATCCATAACGAACCACCATAAATGCCAGTATAATCATACCATTGGGCAAGCTGATGCATGCCCGCCAGGCCATTTCCTAGAGTCATCCAGGGGAAAGCCAGATCCCAGGTTTGTTGAAGGTATTCTAAACCAATGTAAAAGGCAATTA
The DNA here is from genome assembly GCF_979252805.1 of Pedobacter sp. AC402. Classification (NCBI taxonomy): domain Bacteria; kingdom Pseudomonadati; phylum Bacteroidota; class Sphingobacteriia; order Sphingobacteriales; family Sphingobacteriaceae; genus Pedobacter; species Pedobacter sp. AC402. The sequence continues at coordinate 128,809 of NZ_CEEDAI010000002.1, forward strand.
AACCGAGGTAAGCGATTTTTTTATTTACGTATTTGCCCAATCGGTAATATAACCAAAAAGCAAAAGTCATTAAAAGTGCACCTAAACCATAAGGAATTAAAGAAACCGGTATGGCTACCAAAGGTCCGTTATAGGCACTTATGGCATTATAAACCCAGTAAGTTGATGCTGTATTCCAAACTAAAAAAGTTAAGCCAGCTGTTAAGAAAATCCTTTTTCCCTGTTTTTTTTCCGGATTGCCCGAAATAGAAGTTAGCGCAATAAATAATGGTACCAAACCGATTAACAGCAAGGGTGTGGTAAATGGCATTGGTGGCCAGGCGAGCCAAAGTAAAAATGCACTTAAGAGGGCGAGGAGGTAAGTTTGTTTTTTGTTCATTTTTGCTATTTTTCGCCGTTTTACGCCCTGTCATGCTGAATTTATTTCAGCATCTTTTAAATAAACTCTTATTAAGATCTAAAACAAATTCAGGATAACGGATTTGGTTTACAAACTATCTAAAATATTGGCCTTTTTAGCTTCGTATTCTTCCTGGGTAATCAGGTGTTTATCGTACAACGTTTTAAGCTTACGTAATTTTAATGTGGTTTCATCTTCAGGCTCTTCTACAACTTCAGCAATCTGAATCACTGGTTGTTCTGGCTCAGGAGTGGGCTCATAAGCAGGAATTTCGGCAATGGGTTGCGCATTTAAATTAATCGGGGAAGAAGTTGCACGGTTTTCTTCCAGTTTTTGTTGACGGAGCAATTCTTTATATTCTTCCAATTGCTGATTTGCGGCCTGATGCAATTTGCGGGCCTGTACTTTTGGGATAAATTCGGTTACAATATTTTCGCCATGTTGTGGCACACAGATAAATTTAGAACCAAAAAATTCTTCCTTAAATGATACTTCTTTAATGCTTTTCCACGAAATATCTTTAAAGTTCATGGTCAAACCTAAATTGCCAGGTTCGCAGTAAAAAATGCGTTTATTCGAAATCGCAATGCTATCTGGCAACAAATTTACCGCAGGTTTTTTTTGTACGGCCAAATATAAAAGTTCTTCGCCTGTGGTTAAAAGGTCGTTTAATTTTCCAATAACTTTTTCAACCGCTTTTGGGTCTTGTTCGTCACTCAGAAATCTATCTATGCTAATCATAATGTTTTTAAAATTGTTGTGTGGTTACGTTTAAATGCTATTCTTCAGCATCATCATATTTGTTTTTGCTTTTAATATTGGGTTTCCCCGCTATGCAAATTACAAATTCTCCTTTTAAAGTATTGTTTTCGAAATGTGATTTTATTTCTACCAAAGTACCGCGAACGGTTTCCTCGAACATCTTGGTCAGTTCCCTGCTTACTGATGCCTGCCGATCTGCCCCCAAATATTGGGCAAACTCTTCTAAAGTTTTTAATAAGCGGTGCGGACTTTCGTAAAGTATAATGGTACGGTCTTCTTCTGCCAGTTTTTTAAATTTTGTTTGTCTTCCTTTCTTAACAGGTAAAAATCCTTCAAAACAAAATGCATCAGCAGGTAAGCCCGAATTAACCAAAGCAGGCACAAAAGCCGTTGCACCTGGCAGGCACTCTACAGCAATATCATTTTTTATAGCTTCGCGTACCAGGAAAAAACTCGGATCAGAAATGGCAGGTGTTCCGGCATCAGAAATCAAGGCAATTTTTTGCCCTTCATTTAAAAACTTAATGATTTCGGAAGTTGCTTTATGCTCATTATGCTGATGATGTGAGAAAACTCTCTTATCAATACCAAAATGTTTAAGCATTGGCGCACTGGTACGGGTGTCTTCAGCCAGTATTAAATCACATTCTTTTAATATACGGATTGCCCTAAAGGTCATATCCTCCAAATTGCCTATTGGCGTTGGTACGAGAAATAGTTTGCCATCCATATTTCAGTTTGCAGTTTACAGTTAATGGTTTGCAGTTTTTTCCAAACTCCTTACCCCAAACTCCAAACTCTTGCTATCTTTGCTTAAAAAATTAAATAATGCTGCAAGTTAACTATATCCGCGAAAATAGAGAGAAAGTTTTAGAACGTTTAAGTATCCGTAATTTTAAACAGCCAGAACTGGTAGATGAAATCATTAAAATTGATGAAGACCGCCGTTCTACACAAACTTCGCTTGATAATATTTCTGCTGAGGCTAATGCAGCTGCCAAACAGATTGGCGATTTAATGCGCACAGGTAAAAAAGAAGAAGCTGAAGCGATTAAGGCACAAACTGCTTCTCATAAAGAAAGCATTAAAAACCTTGGCGATAAACTTACCGAGTTGGAAACTGCCCAACATAATTTAATTGTTCAGTTACCTAATTTACCTTATCATTTGGTAAAACAAGGTTCTACTGCCGAGGATAATGAAATTGTTTTAACCCATGGTGAACCCGCACAATTGCCTACCAAAGCTTTGCCACATTGGGAACTGGCAGCTAAGTACGATATTATTGATTTCGAACTGGGTGTAAAAATCACGGGTGCAGGTTTTCCGGTTTTATAAAGGGAAAGGAGCACGGTTACAACGTGCATTAATCAATTTTTTCCTGGATCATGCTACGGCTGCAGGTTATAAAGAAATGCAGGTACCTCATTTGGTTAATGCAGCTTCGGGCTTTGGAAATGGGCCAGTTGCCAGATAAAGAGGGACAGATGTACCACTCAACTGTTGATGATTTATATTTAATTCCAACAGCCGAAGTTCCTGTTACCAATTTGTACCGTGATGTAATTGTAAAGGAAGAGGATTTGCCGATTAAAAATACCGCATATACGCCTTGTTTCCGTAGAGAAGCAGGTTCATATGGGGCGCATGTGCGTGGTTTAAATAGATTACACCAGTTTGATAAGGTTGAAGTGGTTCAAATTACCCACCCGGATAAATCTTATGAAACTTTAGAAGATATGAGTCTGTATGTTCAGTCTTTACTGAAAGAACTTGGTTTACATTACCGTGTGCTGCGTTTATGCGGTGGCGATATGGGCTTTACTTCTGCCATGACCTATGATATGGAGGTTTGGAGCGCAGCGCAAGAGCGTTGGTTGGAAGTTTCTTCTGTATCTAATTTCGAAACTTACCAGAGTAACCGTTTAAAATTGCGTTTTAAAGGAAAAAAAGGAAAAGCACAGCTTGCACATTCATTAAATGGAAGTGCGTTGGCCTTACCGCGTATTGTAGCTTCAATTTTAGAAAATTATCAAACAGAAGTATGGTATTAAAATTCCTGAAGCTTTAGTAAAATATACAGGTTTTGATATTATTGATTAATTGATAAATCATTACAGCAACGACGATATTCCTCATAAAAAAAAGCTTTGCAGTAGTGCAAAGCTTTTTTGTTTTTTATAGATAGATGAGTGTTGTGTATTGATTATAAAATCAAGATCAATAATAAAATGATGATGATAATTGCACCAACTGAAAGGTAAACACCTCCAGAAACTGCACGGGCCTGGCCTTTTAATTCTCTTAACTCGCTACGTAATGCTTTACGTTCTGCTTTAGTTAAGTTCGATTTGTCCATGTCTCTGATTTCTTCAACACGGGTTTTAATTTTTTCAAGTTTTACAGCTTGTTCTGCAGTTAATTCTGTTGGGTTTTTTGCAGGTTTATCAGCCGCCTGAACTGAATTAAAACTAATTCCCAAAGCGAAAATCAAGGCTAACGTGTAGATGAATTTTTTCATAATATCTAATTTTTTAGTGTTCAACCTCTACCTAACAAAAAACCTACCAAAATGTTCCGGTAGGTTTTAAAAAAGCATTAATTTAACTGTTAAAATTGTTATTTGATCTCGAAAATGGCATTTACTGTAAAATTCAGCTTTATTTTTTTGAAATCGATTTCTGGTGCTTCTGCTGCATCGGCCATTTCAGCTTTCATTGCAAAATTTCTGTAAACAGGTTGTATCACATTGTCTCCACCATCCTGTATTTCAATTACACCACCTAATTTATCGCCTAAAGCTTCTACCATGTAAGCAGCTTTCTCTTTTGCTGATAAAAGTGCCTTAACTTTAAGCTCTTTTTTTAACGTTTCAATTTTAGAGTAATCGTAGCTTTCGATATTGGTGTTTGCAATTCCTTTGGCATCTATTGATTCTAAAATTGAATTGAATTTGTTTAAATCGCTAACTTTTAAACGGTACTGTTTGCTTGCTAAAAAATCAGGATTTTTCTTTTTCTCAGTAGCGTAGTTCCAGCTGCTTAAATTGCTAATGGTTAAGTTTTCTTTTGCAATGCCCGCTTTTTGTACTGCTGCAAACAATTGTTTCTCTAATTCTGTAATGTCTACCTTTTTCTTTCCGTTTAAATATTCTTTTAAGGAAATACTGATGTAAATAATATCTGGGGTAACTTCTGTTTCAGCTGTTCCGCTTACGCTAATTTTTCTGCGTAAATCTACTTGTTGAGCCATCGCTGATGATAAACCTAAAAATGCAACCAGTGCAAATGCTATTAACTTTTTCATATCTATTTTTCTTTGTGTGTACTGTAATGATGTGAAGCGTACACAAATTCCACACCGAGATTATTATTTTTTTATCTTTTAGGGAAATGTATGCCAGTAGTTGTGTCAAAATTGCGCCGCTATATACTCTAGCCCCGAAGAAAAAATCAGGAGCTGCCGTTGTTATCGGGTTTATTAACAAAGGATTATGCGAATCTTTAAAAAAACCGATTCAGCCTAATTAATGGCTTTGGGAATAAATTTTAACCTTAAAAATATTATTCTTTTATGGCGCAAATATTCCTTTAGGCATTTGTCTATTAAAAAAAGTGGTTGCGCTAGCTACATAAACCCGACAAAGCGGATAGCCCGGAATGGCAACGCATCAAAATGAGGGCTAATAGCTATGGCGGGATTGAATAGCCAATGCCAATAGAAACCTGATTTTCTAAAGTAATAGAAAGAGAGTAAAATTATGCGCTAGGTTTTATGCTTAAATAGTCGGAATTATATAGGGTTATAAAACCTGGCGCAGCAGAGTTTTCTGCAGAATTTTAATCATGTTTTGCAGTTAGAGAACTGCAAAAAGAATTTGAATCAAGGTATTATACCTTTGATACTTTAACAGCAGTTGGTCCTTTTTGGCCCATTTCTACTTCAAACGTAACTTTATCACCTTCTTTAATCTGGGTGATTAAACCGTTTGCATGAACGAAAATACTATCCTGAGTTTCGGTGTTTTTAATAAAACCGTAACCTTTACTGTCGTTAAAGAAAGTAACTGTTCCTTTTTTTACAGGATTTTCGTCGATGATGTCTTCTTGTCTTGAAATACCGATCTGAATATCTTCAGTGTTGATCACTTTCTTTTTCTTCGGATCTGGTGGAGTAGAGGAGATGTTTCCGTTTTCGTCAACGTAAGCCATCATGTCTTCAAGAGATAAGCCTTTTTTAGCATTTGCCTGGCGTTCTTCTTTTTTCTCTTGTTTGTCGTTTTTCTTTTTTAATCGTTTTTTTTCGTTCTCTTTTTTACTGTATGTTGCCTGAGATTTAGCCATATATTATTTAATTGTTTTTGTTTTGAAGGGTGAGTGGAATGGAGAATTAAACAAAGATAACAATACTAAAGCATAAATACGATTTTATTCGGTTATGCTCTCTGTCATTATCAATAACGTTGGTTACGGAAACATGGAAGGTAACTCATATAGGTGGCAATATAATTAACCACGGATGAAAAGGATGAACACAGATAGGATAATTTGAATTGCGTTGTTCCGTGGTTAAAAACTGCTAATAATTAGCTGCTTATTGCATTAAAAAATGCAAATTCCAGTCATCCTCGTTACAAACGATGACGATAGATTTAAAAACATCTGTGTTGATCTGTGAAAATCTGTGGTCAGAAACTGCTAATAATTAGCTGCTTATTGCATTAAAAATGCAAATTCCAGTCATCCTCATTAAAAACGATAGCGATAACCTTAAAAACATCTGTGTTGATCTGTGAAAATCTGTGGTCACAAACTGCTAATAATTAGCTGCTTATTGCATTAAAAAATGCAAATTCCAGTCATCCTCGTTACAAACGATGACGATAGATTTAAAAAACCTCTGTGATGATCTCTGAAAAATCTGTGGTCAGAAAACTGCTAATAATTAGTTGCTTATTGCATTAAAAAATGCAAATTCCAGTCATCCTCGTTACAAACGATGACGATAGATTTAAAAAACTTCTGTGTTGATCTGTTAATTTTATTAAGCCCTGTTTATCCATTTATCTTTATCCACCTGGTAAACAAAATTCCATTTAACAGGCTCACCGTAATAGGCTACTTCGAGATCGGCAATTTTAACAGCTCCTAATTTTTCAGCAGCTTTTTGCGATCGGAAATTGGTTGCGCCAATATGCAAGATCACTTTATCCACAAATTGAAAAGCATAATCGAACATCAGTGTTTTTAATGCCCTGTTATGCCCTTTGCCCCAAAACTCGCGCGCAATAAAGGTATAACCAACTGCAACTGATCGATCTGCTTCATCCAGTTCGTAATACCTCGAACTGCCCACTATTTTATCGGTACCTTTTTCATAAACAATAAAAGCACCTTGTGATTCGATGGCACCTTTAAAGAAATTTTCAAAAACTTCCCGTTTATAACGGTCTTTGTTGGGGTGTTGCTCCCAAATTAATGGATCGGAGGCTACCGCAAAAAGGACCTCAAAATCTTCCTGTTTTAATGGAACGGCTTTGATTAAATCGTTTTCTAAAGTTTGCTGTAAATCGAAATTCATGTGTTTGGGTATAAAAACGGCTGGCTATATAGCCAGCCGTTTATTATCAGATTTTTCCATTCCGCTTTGCTTCAAGTCGAAATAACTATAGCGGTTGAGGATAATGGATTTGAATAATTAATTTACTAAACCTTCTATTTCTACCACTTCCTGTGCATCTTTTTGATAATCTACTTTATCAATTTCGAAACCGAATAAACTCAAGAAATCAGATCTGTATCCTGCTAAATCGCCTATTGCAGGTAGTGTTTCAGTTGTTGCTTCGTTCCATAGTTTGGCAACTTTATCCTGAATATCTTCGCGCATTTCCCAATCATCAATTCTGATTCTTCCTTTTTCATCAACAGGAACAGGATTTCCGGTGTATAAGCGTTCTGCATATAAACGTTGAATCTGCTCAATTGTACCTTCATGTATACCTTCAGCTTTCATTACTTTATACAACAGTGAAATGTAAAGCGGAATTACCGGAATTGCAGAGCTTGCCTGTGTAACCAATGCTTTATTAACTGATACATAAGCTTTACCATTTATATCTTTTAATTTATCGGCTATGGTAAATGCAGTTGCTTCTAAATCATCTTTAGCACGGCCAATGGTTCCTTTACGGTATACCGGCTCGGTTAAAGCTGGGCCTATGTACGAATATGCTACTGTTGTGGCACCTTCGGCAAGCAGGTTTTCTGCTTTTAAAGCATCAATCCACATCGACCAGTCTTCGCCGCCCATTACGGCCACAGTGTTCACTATATCTTCTTCTGTAGCAGGTTCGATAGAAATTTCGGTTACATTGCCTGTATGGAAATCTACAGTTTTATTGGTGTAAGTTCCTCCGATAGGTTTTAAAGTAGAACGGTGTAATACTTCTGTATCAGGATGTTTTCTTACCGGAGATGCAAGGCTATAAATTACTAAATCTACCTGACCTAAATCGGCTTTAATTGTTGCTAAAGTTTTTTCTTTAATTTCTTTAGAAAACGCATCGCCATTTATGCTTTTTGCGTATAAACCAGCTGCATGCGCTTCTTTTTCGAAAGCTGCACTGTTGTACCAGCCTGGTGATGCTGTTTTACCTTCAGAAGGTGCCTTTTCGAAAAATACGCCAATTGTAGCCGCCCCAGATCCATAAGCAGCAGTAATGCGTGATGCCAAACCAAAACCGGTTGATGCACCAATTACCAATACTTTTTTAGGACCATCTATAGCTCCTTTTGATTTTACATATTCAATTTGATTCTTTACGTTTTGTGCGCAGCCATCAGGATGTGCGGTTAAACAGATAAAGCCCCTCATTCTAGGTTCGATAATCATTTTTGTTCTATTTTACGTTTTGTAATATTAAAATAAGCGCAATTTAAGGCAAGTTAAAGATGCCATAATGCCCAAATCTTTAACGAAGATAAATTTTTAATCGCTTAACGTTAAATGAATTTTAAATAATAAGGGTTTTTAACACAAGGATTCGTACTGGTTTAGGTAATGGATTTGGAGTTTTTAATACTAAGGCCAGGAACAGGTAGTTGGTTGCGACCTTATCAACAACCATAACGATGCTAAATACGCCAGGTTGGAACGTTGTTGCAGGCAATAAATGGCGGACTCCGATCTCCTGATTTTCTAACTAATTAACAACTCTCTTTTCACTTTGCCATATTTCTTTTAATTTAGCAGCACACAGATAAAACCGGTTTATCTTTTTATGAAAAAAATATTATTGTCTGCCATGGTGCTGATCATTGTGGCATCTGGAAAGCTTTATGCGCAAACCCAAAAGCAAAATTCGGGTTGGTTTATGTTTTTAAACAATACCAAGTTTAACGAAAAATGGGGACTTCAGTTTGATGTTCAGCTGCGTTCTGGTGACGATTGGAGTCATTTAAGAAATACCCTGGTGCGGCCTGCGGTACAATATTTTATTAACGATAAACATAATGTGGCTTTGGGTTATTTGTGGCAAACTACTGATATGAATCTGATCGGTACCAGTAAAAATCTTTTTCACGAACACCGCATTTTCGAGCAATATATTTACACTCATAAAATAAAATCAGTATTTGCCAGTCATAGGGTTAGGTTAGAGCAACGTTTTATTGGCCGCTCTGGCGAGGATGTATTTTCGCAGCGTTTCCGTTATTTTTTAAGGCTGATCCAACCGTTACAAAAAACACAGCCTACCTTTACTAAAGGGCCGTTTGTGGCCTTGCAAAACGAGGTTTTTTTAAATCTCCAAAATAAAGATCAAATTAACAATAGCGTTTTCGATCAAAACAGGTTGTACGTGGCTGCGGGTTATCGATTTTCGAAGAAATTTGATCTTGAAGCAGGTTACATGAACCAGGCGAGTAAGGGCATGACGAATAATACAGTTAATAATATCATTCAACTGGCCGTTTATACCAGGTTTTAATGTTTCAAAGTCATTTTTTGTACAATAAGTCCTACAAAATGTTAAAGCTGTTGTAATTGACTGGTCTTTTTGCTCAATTTGCCCCGTGAAAAGACTTACCATTCTATTTTTAGCACTCTTGTTCGGAAAGCGTATGCAGGCTCAGGAGATTCAAACCTCTTCAACTGACCATACACCAACATCTAAAAGTTTATTTAATCCTGAGCATAAAAGAAATTTTTCGCGCAAGGGCGATTTCTTTTTTCACTGGGGTTATAACAGTTCATGGTATGGCAAAAGCGATATCAGGTTTCAGGGCCCAAATTACGATTTTACACTTAAAGATGTTGTTGCACATGATAGGCAGTCTAAATTGAGCTGGGCTTATTTAAACCCGGGCTTAATCACCGTTCCGCAATATAATATTCGCGTAGGTTATTTTATTAAAGATAACTACAGCATTTCAATCGGATGGGACCACATGAAATATGTGGTGGATATTCCGCAAACTGTTGCCATTACTGGGCACATCGGTGCCAATATTACGCCCGAAAATGTTGCAACAGGATCTTTAGCAGGTGATTATAACGGGCAAAATATTAATGTTAAAGAAAGTATGCTTACTTATGAACATACTGATGGTTTTAACTATGCCAATATAGAGGTTGAACGTTACGATGATATTTGGGTTGCACCAGGTGGAAATACTTCATTAACATTAGAAACTGGCTTAGGCGGAGGAATTATGGTTCCTCGTTCTGATGTTCGCTTATTCGGACTTGGCCGCAACAACCACTGGAATATTTCAGGATACGGGGTGTCGGCTAAAATCGGACTTAAGTTTTACGTTTGGAAAAATGTTTATTTACAGAACACCACTAAGTTTGGTGCTACCAATTTAACAAATGTGCATACCACTGGATGGGATGAGTACGATCATGCCAGTCAGAAGATTAACTACATTGAAAATATGTGGCTCATCGGGGTTCAGTTTTAAAAAGATATGGAAGGAGGCTTAAGCCTCCTTTTTTGTTTTGGATGTAGAAAGCCACAGAAAATAAAGCCACAGAAAATAAAGGCACGGAGGATATTATTTTTATTTTGAGCAAAGGGTTGTTGCATGATGGGTAATTCTCATGCATTAATTGCATTCTCTTGATTGATTGCTTTGTCGCTGAAAATCCTCCTCGCAATTGATGGTTTAGCACGTAGATTGCATTACTGGATGCCCAACCTGGCTTCTATTTATAACAACATAATTTTAAACATCCAACAACCTTCTATGGTAATTGATCTGTCCTAAATGATAGGCTAAGTGTGTGGTAAGGTGAACCATAAAGAATCCGGTTGAGGTTTTCTCCTGAAGAACTAACATCGGATATTCAATGTTAAGCTGTTCTTCGGTTATTTTTTCGAGAGTTTGCGTAACTGTTATCAGAGTTGCTTGGATCATGTTGATCAGTTCTTGTTTTGGGATATTTTTTAAAGAAAACTCCAGTTCCCGATTGCGGATGTAATTACTAGCACCTAAGGTTGCACCGATATATGTATTCAGGTTTCCGATTAAATGAAGGCAAAGGTTACCTGCTGAATTGGCAATGTTTCTATCTATAATCCATAAATTAGTTTCATTATTATAGGATTCGATTTCGGATTTGAGCTTATTTAAATCACGGTTAAAAAGTGCTTTTAAAGTTTCGATAAGCATATGCTTGCATTATTATAAAGTGAGTTTTTTTGCTTCTTGAGATAAAATTTCTTTACCTGATTTAGTGATAGTGAGTAGGGCGGGAGGCGAATCTTCTTCTCCAAGTACTGTAATATAACAGGTATAGGTATATTGGCCACTTTTAAATTGATAGTTGTGGTTTCCGCCGCTGCCATCGGCCGTCAACCTACCTTTGGTTAATACCAATGAAGGCTTTTCGCTCATGTTACTTTTTAGCGACCAAGAGGCATATCTGTAATTGTTGTTCCCAAGGTCGTCAATTCTGATCCGGTATTGGGCAGTTTCGAGAACCAGAACCGGTTGTGTAAAATTAGCGAGAGATGGATAAAGTTTGTTTTTGTCGGCATTAATTAGCTTAGTTTGTTCTTTGGCTTCGAGCTTTGATTGCTGGTTTATTGTAATGATTTTGCCATCGGTATCGAGCCATAAATCGCCGTTTAAAAGCATAATACCTCTCCAGCCCACATCGCTCCAATTCGTTGTGGGTTTGGAGTTGATAATTTTTTTGATGAGTTGGTCATCAAAAACCTCTTTATATCTTTTTATAAATTCCTGCTTATTTTTAATTGGCGGGATGGGATAAGTCCGGGTTAAAGGATATTTGATTTTGGCGCTCAATTTTTCTATCGAACCACTTTTTATTGTTGCGATAAAAGAATTTACCACTGGCAGATACTTTTTATCGAGTGTTTGACTGTAACCAAAGCTGATATTAAATAGTAAAAGGAGTGCAAATAAGGTTTTTTTCATTAGCTAGGGATGTTGTTAAGCGAAGATAATTTTTTAGTTTGAATACCGGGTCTTATCCAAAGAGCTTTCTGGATCAGGGTGTTTTACAAAAAGATGCTATAACAAGTTCATCATAACGATTGTGTTGGGGAATGGAACTAAAAATTTATTCCTTACCCACAAAAAAACACCTGTAATTTCTTACAGGTGTTCGCTATTAAATGGTTTTTATTTAAACTTTTCTTACACCACCTGAGCCAATAACAGTTTTATCAACACTTGGATTGCCAGAATAATTTACGTTTCCTGAACCACTGATTACTGCTTTAATGCTTTCGCTAACCGCAATATTTACAGTTCCTGATCCACTAATGGTACTGTTTACGGTTTTAGTAGAAAATGATTTACCTGAAAATGTACCAGAACTGCTGATGACTACCTTTGCATGATCTGCGCCACCAGTGATATTAATTGCGCCCGATCCGCTAATCACACCGCTGTAATCATCTACATCTGCTGTTGCTTTAATGCTGCCCGAACCGCTCACCGTTGTGGTTAGGCTACCAGTGCTGATTTTGCCGCTAACAGTTAAGTTTCCATCGCCACTTACTGTTAAGCTTGCCAACTCTTTTGCGGTTACGTATGCTGTGATTTTTTTGCCTTCGTATTTTCTAGACCAGCTGGTGATACTCGTTTGTGGGCGGATAACCAACACATTGCCTTTTACCTCCGTAATAATTGAAGCAATTGCTTCTGAATCGCCTTCTAAACGGCAGCTCTCGGTATTGCCTAGTGTTACAATTACATTAATTGGGCCTGCAGATGCTACGCCATTAAAGTTTTTAACCTGGCGATCGTCGCTTTTGGTACGGAATTCATTTGTGTTGCTGCCATATTTTGCAATTGCGTTAACGCCAGCAGTTAATGTTAATGATGCCAATAATATTGCAAATACTTTTTTCATGGTTATAGATTTTATTTTTAAATGGAATAATGTCGTTTTTCTAATAAGACGGTTGTTTTGCAGAAAAGTTGCACAAAGTGAAAATTTCTTTAAATTCCAGTCTGGGGTAAAGAAAAATCAACCATTATCCTTTATTTGTTTTGATGTAAAATAATGGATCTTGTTTAAAATTATCAGCACTAATACTGGCGTCTACTTTAACCGTTTTCCAATCATTTGATGGTTTGATTAATGTATAAGCACCAGTTTTTAAGGTAACGCGTACAGGCATATCGAAGCCTTTTACATCGGTTAACCAGCGATAAGACAAGGTTCCGTTATCTATTTTATATTCAAGTACAGGGATATTGGTATGTCGTAAATACTGATCGAACACCTTATCTAATTTTAAACCACTCTGCTTAGCAATGTAATTTTCGATTTGTGCAGTAGTTACGGTTTGGTGATAAAATGTTTTGTTTAATCCACGAAGAATCTGTCTGAATTTTTCATCATTATTAATTAATTGGCGGATGGTGCTAATCAGGTTTGCTCCTTTTGGGTACATATCGCCTGATCCTTCTTTATTAACACCATAAGCACCGATCACGGGAATGTCGTTGCTGATTATTTTTTGCAGTCCGATTACATATTCATCTGCAGCTGCTTTATTTTCTGTACATTCTGTAAACAATACTTCTGAGTAATTGGTAAAACCTTCATGTATCCACATATCGGCAATATCTTTTGCGGTAATGTTGTTGCCAAACCATTCGTGGCCGCTTTCGTGTACGGTAATAAAATCAAATTTTAGGCCATGGCCGGTTCCGCTCAAATCTCTACCCAAATAGCCTTTCTTAAATTGATTGCCGTAGGCTACCGCACTCTGATGTTCCATACCCAGGTGTGGTGCCTCAACCAGTTTATAACCGTCTTTGTACCATGGGTATGGGCCAAACCAATATTCAAAACATTTTAGCATGGGCTTAACATCTGCATCCCAGTGTGGGCGCGCTTTGGCACTATCCGTTTGTAAAGCCCAATAATCGATGCTCAGTTTCCCGTTTTCACCATCGTAACTGTCTTGCCAGTGTGCATATTTTCCAATGTAAAAGGTAACATCATAGTTATTAATGGGGTTGCTCACAAACCAGTTGTATTGTTTGTAACCATCGGGTTTATCTACTGTGTTTCTTAACCTTCCGTTTGATATTTCCTGCAAGGTGTTTGGTATGGTAATGCTAATCAACATGCTGTCTACCTCATCACTTTGGTGATCTTTATTTGGCCACCATACGCTGGCACCAAGCCCCTGGCAAGCCACAGAAACAAAAGGATTGCCTGCAGCATCTTTTTTAAAGATGAATCCGCCATCCCATGGTGGTGTTTTTGCTACGGTAGGGTTACCGGAGTAAAATACTGTGAATTTATCTTTACTTCCTTTTTTTACCGCTTTGGGGAAAGTAACAAAAACAGCATTATACTCGCGTGTAAAAGGTAAATTATTGCCTTGATAAACCACTTTATCAACTTTTAAGTTGTCGAAAAGATCGAATTGTAGTTTAGTGAAATCCTGAGTGGCAGTAAAGGCAAATTCATTGTTTCCGCTTACCGATTTCTGATCAATATCAATCTTCACATCTAAGTGGTAGTAATTGATATCGTAACAGGTGCGCAATGGGGTAAGGGTTCCACGAAGACTATCGGCGCGGGAGTTTACCTGGTTTTTTCCAAGCAGCTGCGCCTGAGCAGTTGAAATACTTAGGGCGGTTGCAAGGATGAAGAGTAATTTTTTCATTTTTTTTCAGTGTTGATCAATTTTCCTGTTTGTGGAGACACGAATCGGGGCTATTTACGCGCGCGCTATTTTATAATATCAACTTCGATAAAGCTATCGTTAAATACCGTTTGCGTGGCTTTAATGTAATCTGCTTCTGTTGCTTTATAAGGATTTTCTACAAATTTTTGTGGGTTGCGTGCAAATAGCGGAAATGCAGTGCTTTGTACCTGGATCATGATTTTATGTCCTTTTTTAAAGGTGTGCAATACATCCTGCAACTGAAAGTTTACATCGGTTTTTTGATTGGCAACCAAAGCTTCAGGTTTTTCAAAACTGTTACGGAAACGGGCAGGCATTATTTCCGAGCGTACCATTTGCCAGTAATTGCTAAGGGTAATGTTTTTATTGGGCATATAAGCATTGTTGGGTTCATCGGCAGGATAAACATCGATCAGTTTTACAATAAAATCGGCATCAGTACCTGTAGTTGCAATTTTAAGGTGCGACATAATTTCACCACCCAATGTAATGTCGTTATCCAATACTTCGGTTTGATAAACCAATACATCTGGTCTTCTTCCGGCAAAACGTTGGTCTTCGCTCATGTAATTATGTGGCGTAAAACCCAATGTTGTGGTTAAATCTTCTGTATAAGGAACAGGCTTTAAAGGGTCGCTGATGTAGTTTACGGAACCAGCGGCAGCAGGGGCAGTCATGCTGAGTTTACCATCGGCAGTTAAATACAATTTCTGTTTAATAGCTTTCTCTGTTGGCCATTTGGTAAAAGTTTCCCATTCTTTTTTGCCGGTATCAAACATGTAGGCTTCTGGTAAACCAGAGTTTTTGTCGCCATTGCCTTTTAAAAAGTGATTAAAAAATTTAGATTCGATTTCTTTTTGGTAAAAGGTAGCTATGCTGTCGCCAAAATATACATTGCTGTGCATGGTATGGCCAGTTTCGCGGCTCCATCTTCCATGGCCAAACGGCCCCATCACTATTGTATTGTAAGCATTAGGATTTTTCTTTTCTATAGTTTTATAAATGTTTAACGGGCCTGATAAATCTTCGGCATCATACCATCCGCCAACCAACATTACGGCAGGTTTTACAGTATTGTAATGTTTTAATAAACCGCGTTTTTGCCAAAACTCATCGTAGTTTGGATGGTTTACAGTTTCCTGCCAAAAAAAGTTATTCTTATAATATTTATCGGCATTGGTTAAAGGGCCAAGATCTAAAGCAAACTGGTAACCATCTTTTGTTTTTGGCAAAATTATCTGGTTATTGTACCAGGGTTTAGATGTGGTATCGGTTTTTTGTACTCCAAATACCGGGAAGGTGAAGAAATAACTTTGTAAGAATGATCCATTATGGTGAAAATCATCAAAAAAGAAATCGGAAATTGGTGCCTGTGGCGATGATGCTTTCAATGCTGGATGATTACTCAGAATTCCTGCTGCGGTATAAAAACCCGGATAGGAAATTCCCCATTGACCAACTTTACCATTATTGTTGGCTACGTTTTTAACCAGCCAGTCGATGGTATCGTAAGTATCTGATCCTTCATCAACATCCTTTTTGCTTTTTTTATTATCAATTACAGGTGTCATGTTGGTCCAGGTACCTTCACTTTTCCAACGGCCCCTCACATCCTGCATTACCACAATATAGCCTTCTTTCATCATGAGTTCTGATGGACCCAAGCGGGCAGGAAATTTATCTTCTCCGTATGGGGCTACACTATAGCAGGTACGCTGCATAATCATAGGGTATTTTTTATCTTTTGAGGCGTCTTTAGGAGAGTAAATTGCCGTAAAAAGTTTTGTTCCATCGCGCATAGGGATGTATACTTCCTTTTTGGTGTAGTTTGCTTTAGGGTATCCGGCATCGCCTTGCGCAAATGCTGATGATGCTGAAAGCAGAATGATGATTAGTTTAAAGTATTTCATTTTGAATAAATAAGTTAAGCGGGTACTTTTATAAGCTTCCGGTTCGTGGGAACACGAACCGGGTAATGTTTTTGCATGGTTGAAAACGATTGAATATTTACACACTCGTAGAAACGAGTGTGAGCGCACTTTTTCGCTTTATTTCAATACTGAAACGGTTATATATGAACTGTTGTGTATATCATGGTAAATTTTATGTGTTGCTTTCTGAAAATCCTGTGGTTCTGCCTGATAAATATCCATAAATTTCTGCGGATTGCGATCAGCCAAAGGGAACCATGAATTTTGAATCTGAATCATGATTTTGTGTCCTTTTTTAAAGGTGTGGGCCACATCAGGCAATGGATAATTTACTTTGGTAATGGTGCCTGGAATAAAAGCTTCGGGTTTTTCGAAACTGTTGCGGTACTTGCCGCGCATAATCTCTCCGCGTACCAACATTTCGTAACCACCCATAATTAAATTTTTAGGGTTAGGTTCAGGGTTTGGTGCATCTTCCGGGTAAACGTCAATCAATTTCACTACGTAATCGGCATCGGTTCCGGTGGTAGAAACTACAAGGTTGGCTAAAACAGGTCCGGTTAGGGTAATGTCTTCTGTTAAGGCATCAGTTTGGTAAGATTTTACATCTGGCCTGCGGGCTGCAAAGCGTTGGTCGTCTATCATATACTCTCGGGTACGTTTGGATTGAATGCCATCCTGATAAGGCACAGGGTTATTCGGATCGCTCACATATTCATCCCAACTGTCGGTTCTGCCAACTTTTTCGAAGGCCAGTTTTCCGTAAGGCTGTAAATACAGGTTTTTGCTTTCTACATCCTGTGGTGGCCATGTTTTAAACTTTTTCCATTCGTTGCTGCCGGTTACAAAAATATTTGCCTCTGCGGCATTAAAATCTCCTTCACCCTTTAAATAGTGTTTAAAAAATGGCAGTTCATATTGCTCCTGATAATCTATACTGGTGGTTTTACCAAAAGGAATATCTCCAAAATAAGATCCATCGCTACGTACCCAGCCGCCATGAAACCAAGGACCTGCAACCAGAATATTATTGGCTCCGGGATTTTGCTTCTCAATTGCTTTATAGGTTGCAAAGGTTCCGTAAGCATCTTCAGCATCAAAAAAACCACCTACCACCATTACGGCAGGTTTTACATTGGTTAAATGCGGGGTAATTAAGCGTGCTTTCCAAAACGTATCAAGGTTTGGGTGTTTAAATAAATCATTCCAAAATTTAATGCTATCGGCAAAATATTTGTCTTTAAGGCTTTTAACCGATCCGGCTTCTAAGTAAAAACGGTAATTGTCTTCTATCGGGAATTGAAAACCCTTAGGGCCTTTATCTGGTGTGATGGGTTTAGGACGCGGAACACCGAAACTTCCCATAAAACTAAAGGCATCCATTAAAAATAAAGTTCCACGGTGGTGAAAATCGTCGCCCATAAACCAATCGGTAACCGGTGCCTGCGGCGAAACAGCTTTTAAGGCCGGGTGTGCGTTTGGTAGTGATGTGGTAGAATAAAAACCAGGATAGGATATTCCATAAATTCCGGCATTACCATTATTGCCTTTCACATTTTTAACCAGCCAGTCAATAGTATCATAGGTATCGGTGCTTTCATCAATGGCGTTTTTGCTCTTTTTGCCAGTTTGCTGCGGGCGGATATCGGCAAAGGTACCTTCACTCATCCAACGGCCACGTACATCCTGATAAACGAAGATAAATCCTTCGCGCATCATTGCCGGAAAGTTACCTAAACTAAGCTTGTATTTGTCTTCGCCATAGGGTGCAACAGTGTATGGTGTGCGGTTAATTAAAAATGGATATTTTTTGGATTGATTTTTGGGTATATAAATGGAAGTGAATAGTTTAACCCCATCGCGCATGGGTATTTGGCGCTCTATTTTAGTGTAGTTTTCTCTCACATAAGCCGAATCGGTTTGCTGGGCCATTAATTGGTTAGCAATAAGCAGGCAAAATAAAAGGCTAAAAATTCTGGTAAGGTTCATTTAAGCTAGTTTTAAGGAATAAAATTTAAATATAGGTGATTAACGATTGATAAAAAAAAACAACCCGTAAAAGGTTTGTTAGCATGGATGGGATTGATGGGAAAGGTGTTTTACAATTTCCATTCATGAGCAGGTAATTCCAAGGGCTACATTCGTCATTGCTGTATCAAAATTTAGTTAAATCTTGTTAAGGGATAATCTTTTAACCGTTTTCATCGTCATATTCGTAATCAAGTTAAACATAATAAAATGAATAGGTTATTAAATAAAGGATTGGTTGTTTTCGCTGCAGCAGCGATGATTGCAACCTTAAACATCGAAAGTGTTTCTGCACAAAGGGCAAGTAGGGGTGGAGGAGGATTTTCTGGAGGAGGAAGATCTGGTTCGATAAGTTCATCAAGAGGTGGAGGTTCGATTTCCAGACAGCCATCAATGCGTGCACCAGGCAGAGGAAGTTATAGCCCAAGTTACGGAGGACGTGTAGCCAGACCAAATTACAGTTATAACAGACCGGGTTACCGACCAGGTTATGGCAGACCAGGGTATGGCCGACCAGGTTATGCATATCGCCCGGGATATGGCAGACCTTATTACCGTCCGTATTATAGCTACTACAATTATTATCGTCCGTTTTTAGGTATTAGAATTGGTGTATTGCCTTATGGTTATTATCCGTTTTACTATGGTGCCAATCAGTTTTATTACTCAGGTGGATTATTCTATCAACAAAATAACGAACAATATGAAGTGGTAACTCCACCTGTTGGTGCAGAAGTTCCGAATTTACCTTCTGATGCCACTCAGGTTACCATTAACGGGGTAGATTATTACGAATATAAGGGCGTTTATTACACCCAAAAAGAAAATGCCGATGGTAAAGCAGTATATGTGGTTGCAGGTAAAGACGGGGTTTTAAATACTGATGGAGGAACTGTTGATTCGCACAATATAGGTGATGTGATTAACGAGTTGCCAGAAGGATGCAGGGAAGTGACCATTAAAAATGAAAAATATTTTGTTTCTCCTGATGATGTATATTATGAAGAGATTGTAGATGGAAACAATATTACTTACCGTGTTATTGGTAAGTTGTTTTAAATCTTAAATTTTATCAGTGTCAGATAACAACATCTGACACTAGATTATACAATAACTGTGCAGTCGGATGGTAACGTTCGACTGTTTCTTTTTATAAAGAATAATCAGGTTTTCATAATGTTGTAAGAAGTTAAGCAGATCGAGTTATTAAGTGTGCAGTTAAATGGTAGAATCCGACTGTTCCGTTAATCGTTATGAAATTAGAAATTTATTTTAGTTAAACTTAAACAACAATCATCACTGTTAAGAACCTGAAATAAATTAAGGTTGACGTATTTTGTGCCATCAAAAATCCATATTTTTACAGCCTAAACATCACGATTTGAAATCTGTATCACAGCTCTTCCTTGTTTATTCTATTCTTTCCATCGTTCTTTCATCTTGTTCTGCAACCAAGTATGCTGCGGTAAAACAAAATGAAAGCAGTGTATCAGCCATTAAGTTTTTGGATGAATACATTATGCCTTTAAATCCAAATTTCCAAAATTCGGTAGTAGGCGGATTATCAGGTATTGATTATGATGTAAAACAAAACCAATATTATATGATCAGCGATGATCCTTCGCAATTTAGTCCGGCGAGGATTTATACCGCACAGATTGATATTAAAGAAAATAAAATAGATACTGTTCGCATAACGGGCGTAACTTATATGCTCCAGGAAAACGGGAAACAATATCCTAAATATGGTACTGATAAGAGCGTTAAACCAGATGGGGAATCGGTAAGGTATAACCCATTAAGCAAGCAATTAATTTGGAGTAGTGAAGGCGAAAGGTTATTTAAAAATGGTGATACAACAATCGTTCAACCTGGTTTAACTTTTATTTCTACTGATGGGAAGTTTTTGGATACCATCCCACTGCCCAAAGGTTTTCATTTTACCAAAACCGAAAACGGAACACGCAAAAATGCATTGTTTGAAGGCCTAACTTATGCCGATGGTTATAAAACATTATATGCCAGTTTAGAGGAGCCAAGATATGAAGATGGTTTACAGGCAGCTTTTGAATATGATAAAGCTTTAACACGTATTCTGAAATTTGATGTGGCAAGCAAAAAGAATACTGCGCAATATGCTTATAACCTTGGCGCTTTACCAGTTAAGCCAACGGTTGAAAACGACTGGAATGTAAATGGCATTTCAGAAATACTGGCGGTAAATAACCATACGCTTTTGGTTATGGAAAGGGCCTGGGCAAAAGGCCATGATGACCATAGCTTTGTAAAACTTTACCTGGTTGATTTAAACGGGGCAGAAAATGAAATTGATAACCCTTCGTTTGTGAGAAATCCGCCAAAACCGTTAACTAAAAAACTGCTTTTTGATTTTGATACTTTAAACAGGCATATAGACAACTTTGAAGGCGTAACTTTTGGTCCAAAATTGGCTAACGGACATCAATCTTTAATCTTTTGCGTTGATAATAACTTTGGGAAATCGCAGGTACAACAATTTTTTCTCTTCGAGATCATCCCATAAATCATTCCTTTAAAAATTATAATGAGTAAAATAAAAGCATTGCTGTTCGATTTAGACGGCACATTAATTGATTCGGAAAAGTTTCATTTCGATTGTTGGAATACTTTTTTGTGCGATTATGGAGTGGCTATCGATTTTAAAGATTGGCTAAGCAATTATGCAGGCATCCCATTGCCTAAAAATGCCAAAACGATAATAGACAGGTATAAAATTAACGAAGAGCTTGAAGGTTTCATCAACAGGAGGGAGAAGATTACTTTCGATGGTTTTAGAACAACCGATATTGAACTAATGCCTTTTGCGTTGGATTTTATCCAGTTTGCATACGCAAGAGGATTAACGCTGGCTGTGGTTACTGCAAGCCCTAAAATTGATGTTGAAGCTGTTTTTGAGCGCAACGGATTGGCCAAGTACTTTAAATTGTTTATTACCCGTACCGATGTAAGTAACTCTAAGCCTCACCCCGAAAGTTATAACCTTTGTGTAGAACGTTTGGGCTTACAAAAAGACGAATGCATAGTTTTTGAAGATACATTAAACGGTGTTAAATCTGCCTTGGCTGCGGGCATTACCTGTTATGCCATCCAAAATAATGTGCGCGCACATCAAAAATTAAAAATTGCTGATGAATTGTTTTTAAGTTTTGCAAACGCTAAAGAATTTATGCTTCAAAAAGAATTGATATAAGCACTTACCCCAGTAAATTTTAAAATCATACTGGGCAAAGCGTATCAAATGATTAATCAATTGTTTTCTAAAAATTACGCTTAAGCTAAACGTGTATTGGCTATAGCCGATTGATGAAGTGCAAATAACTGATAAAACAATGACTAAGAAAGTGCTTCTATTGCCTGATGCGCTTTCAGCTTTCGGCCTTTTTTCCCTACATTTGACTAATCAAAATTATCAAGAAATTATGCAATACGATGTCGTTGTTATCGGTTCAGGGCCGGGCGGTTATGTAGGCGCAATCCGTTGTGCTCAGTTAGGTTTAAAAACTGCAGTTATTGAAAAATATAAAACTTTTGGAGGTACCTGCTTAAACGTAGGCTGTATCCCGTCTAAAGCTTTGTTGGATTCTTCAGAACACTACCACAACGCTGCCCACACATTTACTACCCACGGTATCAACATAAAAGATTTAAAGGTTGATATGCCACAGATGATCGCCCGTAAAGATGATGTTGTTGCACAAAATACTGCTGGTATTACTTATTTATTTAAAAAGAACAAAATCGATTCTTTCGAAGGAGTTGGCTCTTTCGTTGATAAAAATACCATACTCGTTACCAAAGCCGATGGCTCTACCGAAACCCTATCAGCTAAAAACGTAATTATTGCTACTGGTTCTAAACCAACAGCTTTACCGTTTTTGCCAATCGATAAAAAACGCATCATTACCTCTACCGAGGCTTTAAATATTAAAGAAGTACCTAAAACAATGGTTGTAATCGGTGGCGGTGTAATCGGTTTAGAGTTGGGTTCTGTATATGCCCGTTTAGGTACAAAAGTTTCTGTAGTAGAGTTTTTACCATCAATTATTAACACAATGGATGCTGGTTTAGGTAAAGAGCTGCAACGCGTGTTCAAGAAAAACTTAGGCATGGAGTTTTATATGGGCATAAAGTTACCGGTGCTACCAACAAAGGTAAAATTGTAACAGTTACTGCCGAAACACCAAAAGGCGAAACCATATCATTTGATGCCGATTATTGTATTGTAGCCGTTGGCCGTACCGCTTATAGCGAAGGTTTGGGCTTAGATAAAATCGGAATCACTATTGAAGAAAGAGGTAAAAAAATTCCGGTTAACGAACATTTAGAAACCTCGGTTAAAGGAGTATATGCCATTGGCGATGTAATTACTGGTGCCATGTTGGCCCACAAAGCAGAAGATGAAGGTACTTATGTTGCCGAAACCATTGCCGGGCAGAAACCGCATATCAACTATAACTTAATTCCTGGTGTGGTTTACACCTGGCCAGAAGTGGCTTCTGTAGGTTTAACCGAAGAGCAATTAAAAGAAAAAGGCGTTAAATATAAAGCAGGTTCATTCCCTTTCAAAGCCAGCGGACGTGCAAAAGCAAGCATGGATACCGATGGTTTTATTAAAGTTTTGGCCGATGCTGCTACTGACGAAGTTTTAGGTGTACACATGATTGGTCCTCGTGCTGCCGATATGATTGCCGAAGCGGTTATTGCTATGGAATTCCGTGCATCTGCAGAAGATATTGCACGTACGTGCCATGCTCACCCAACCTATACAGAAGCTTTAAAAGAAGCTGCACTTGCTGCAACTGATAACAGAGCGATACATATTTAATTGATAAGTCGATGTTAGAGTCGATTAATAAAGTTTAATCATGCAAAGATAAAAGCCGATAAGAAATTGTCGGCTTTTTTTATTTAGAGTTGTCAACTTTCTAGCAAGTTGGCAATTAAAGTTTGACAACTCTTAAACATTGATTTGCTTTACGTTTGATTAGTTGATTTGAATTTTGAGTTGTCAACTTTCTAGCAAGTTGGCAATTAAAGTTGACAACTCTTTAACAATGATTTGCTTTACGGTTGATTGGTTGATTTGAATTTTGAGTTGTCAACTTTCTAGCAAGTTGGCAATTAAAGTTGGCAACTCTTTAACATTGAATTCTTTACGGTTGATTGATTTAAATTTTCAATTTAGAGTTGTCAACTTTCTAGCAAATTGGCAATTAAAGTTGACAACTCTTTAACATTGATTTTCTTTACAGTTGATTGGTTGATTTGAATTCAGAGTTGTCAACTTCCTAGCAAGTTGGCAATTAAAGTTGACAACTCTTTAACATTGAATTTTATACGTTTGATTAGTTGATTTGAATTCAGAGTTGTTAACTTTCTAGCAAGTTGGCAATTAAAGTCATCCTCGCGCAGGCGGGGATCTTACCACACATTTTTAGCGACATTAGGTTGCTCAATCAAGCTCGTAATGATAATTTACTCTTCCATCCGTCATTTCGAGCGAAACATAGCGCAGCCTAGAAATCTTTTAAATTTATTAAAAACGAAGTTCAAAGATTTCTCCACTACGGTCGAAATGACGATTTAACAAGTATTTTACTCCGTACCGTTATCCTCGCGCAGGCGGGGATCAGCTCTTTAATTAATTTATATAAATAAAGAATAAAAACTAAGCCCTATATTGCGGTACGAAACTTTAGGGGTGCCTTCAAAAACAAGTTGGCTGAGAACATACCCATTTTATAGGTGAAAGCAAAGAGGTAAAGCGGAAGGTGAACAACCCTATGCCCTAAACCTTACACCCTATGCCCTATAAATGAACCTGATCCGGATAATGCCGGCGTAGGAAAATTAGTTTGTCTGCACATATTGTGTAAAATGCATACTGCATTTGAAGACTCCTGAAGTTGTTTAAACAAAATGAAGTCTTTAAGCAATGAATTACATTAATGTATTAACAATAGCTGGCTCCGATAGTGGAGGAGGTGCTGGTATACAAGCCGATTTAAAAACTTTTTCGGCACTGGGCTGCTTTGGTACCTCTGTAATTACAGCAGTAACGGCACAAAATACTATGGGCGTAAAATCCGTACACGGCATTCCGATAGAAATCATCAAAGATCAATTGCAGGCCGTGATGGATGATATTGCACCTGTTGCAATTAAAATCGGGATGATTAACCGTGCAGATGTGGTACAGGTAATTGTAAAGGCATTAAGCAGTTATAATAATCCTGCTCCGGTAATTTTAGATCCTGTTATGGTGGCTACCAGCGGTCATCGTTTAATAGAACCCGATACCGTAATCCTCCTGATTGAAAAATTGTTTCCTATTGTTAGTTTAGTTACCCCAAATATTGATGAAGCCGTTATACTTTCCGGGCAACCGATCCATAACCTTGAAGATATGATTGCGGCAGGGTACAAAATTATCCAAAAAGGCGCAAACGCTGTATTACTGAAAGGCGGGCACTTGGCCGGACCAATTATTTACGATGTTTTCATAAATGGAAAAGATGCACCAGTTATACTCGAAAGTGCATTTATTGCTTCAAAAAACCTGCATGGAACGGGGTGTACTTTATCATCAGCCATAGCTGCCGGGATGGCAAAAGGTTATGATCTATTAACGGCTATAAAACTTGCAAAAAAATATATCAGCGAGGCACTACAAAGTGGAAGTAATGTAACAACTGGTAAGGGCAATGGCCCGTTAAATCATTTTTTTAATCCGCTAAAACTAATTATTCAATGATGTGGAGCCAACAGGCATGGGAAAAGGTAGCACCCATTTATGCCAAAATATTGACAATGCCTTTTAATACCGAACTTAGCAATGGTACCTTACCGCAAGAAAAGTTCCTTTTTTACCTGGCGCAGGATGCCTATTATTTATTGGAATTCGGGCGGACGTTAAGTACAATTAGCAGCCGGATGCAGCATGCCGACCTGGTAATGGCCTTCGCCGGATTTTCTACAGGAGCAATTTTTCGCAGAGCGGAGTTTACATGAAAGTTATTTTGTAGAATTTGGCTTAGCAACAAATGTTCAGCCTACACCATCTACCTTATTGTATACAAATTATATCCTTAGTCAGGCTGCTTACGCCAATGTAGAAATTGCAGTTGCCGCCGTTTTACCCTGTTTCTGGATTTACAAAGCAGTTGGCGATTATATATTTTCGAAGCAAAGCGGAGATCAAAATCCATATAAAAGGTGGATAGATATGTATGCAGGAGCAGAATTTGCAACCGCAGTAGAAAAAGCGATTACCATTGCAGATCAACTGGCGGCTATTGCCAATACCGAAACCCGGCAGAAAATGTTTGAGGCTTTTGAAATGGCTACACGATTGGAGTGGATGTTTTGGGATAGTGCTTATCAACTTGAAAAATGGAAAATTTAAGATTTTAACCAGTTTGCAGACAGAAATTCGGATAAAAGTTAAAAAATTGTCGGTTTTTACAATAGATTTAAAGAACTTTGTAGCTCAATCTATAATTAAAACATCATTTTGGAAGAAAGCAAGCAAGGAAAGGAAATTCTAATAAAACAAGAAAATACACCTGTAACAGCACAAAGCTCTCCAAAACAAGTACGTTTCGCCATTTCCGCATTTTACTTTATGCAAGGCGTTTGTTTTGCCAGTTGGGCAAGTAGAATACCAACTTTCAAAGCATCTATGGGGCTTAATGATGCAGAATTAGGTTCCATTCTTTTTGCATTGCCGGCAGGACAGATTATTACGATGTTTTTTTCTGCAAAATTGACCACACATTTTGGAAGCAAGAAAATGTTAAGGGCAACCGCACCACTTTATGCAATTGCATTAACATTTTTAGCCCTGGCTACCACAGGTTTACAACTGGCCGCTTTTTTTAGTGCTGTTCGGTATCACAGGTAATCTTTGCAATATTGCCTTAAATACACAGGGTGTAGCCGGCGAAAACTTTTATGGTAAACCCATTATGAGTTCTTTTCATGGTGCATGGGCTATAGGCAATTTAACCGGGGCATTAATTGCACTTGGTTTGGTAAACTTAAAGTTGGGCATGTATACCCATTTTTGGGTAATCGCTTTATTCTCCTTAACCAATGTAGCATTTAACGGGAAAAAATTATTGAACTACAGTAAGCCAGATGTGCTGATGGAGAAAGCAAAATTTTTTACCCGGCCACAAGGTATATTAGTGTTATTGGGCGTTATTGCTTTTTGCAGTATGGCAACCGAAGGAACAATGTTCGATTGGAGTGCAATTTACTTTGAAGATGTGGTTAAACTACCGCACAACAAGGCCATAATCGGCTATGCATCATTTATGTTTATGATGGCCAGCGGTAGGTTTTTAGGTGTTTATCTGATCAATAGGTTCGGGCGTAAAAACCTGTTGCAAATCAGTGGTGCAATTATATCGGTAGGTATGGCCCTTGCTGTAATATTCCCTCATATTATCGTGGCAATTTTAGGTTTTATGCTTATTGGGTTAGGTGTTTCCAGTATTGTACCAATGGTTTACAGTATTGCCGGCAACAATAAAAAAGTGCCATCAGGTAAGGCCATTACAATGGTTTCGAGCATTGGTTATTTTGCGTTTTTGTTCGGTCCGCCATTAATTGGCTATGTATCGCAGCTATCAAGTTTGCGTTATTCTTTCGGGATCATTTCTGTGTTTGGATTGCTGATTACTTTTTTGGTTACTAAGATTAAGAGTATAAACTAGATAATTTTTCCGGTATACAATAAAACTGATCTGTTTAAGCCTGTCATTGAACTACCTTTCTAAACCAAATAATAATAATATTGGATCAGTTTCAGCACTAAATGGTTATCAATATTTAATTAAACGACAATGGAAAATAGCTTTTGTGTAAAGTTCTTAAAAAAAATGCCGGTCCTCTTCTTTTGAAGCAAGATCTGTTTTTCTTTTCGTGTAAAATAAACTTAATCCCTGTAGCAATATACATTTCGTTTTTATCTTTGTCTATATCCCACGTACACATTGTAAACCTAAAAATGCAAATAGTGGGATATATTTATTACATCTGCAAGCGCCAAAAATACCCTTCTAATTCTTTTAGCATTTCTTCAGCACCTCTTGTTCTACAAGTTCAAGTGATGATTTTATCGTTTGTATTTGCTTGGAGTCATTTGCCATGCAATTGTAGCTTAAACGCCATAAACCCTATGGATACCCAATTTCTTACCACATTCTACTCTACCAAAGCTAAGTATAAATCAAACAATTATTTATTAACTAACTACTATCTTCACTATGAAAAAGATTAAATTTTTAAATGCTATTGCGGTATGTCTCACCATCGCATCATTAAATGCCTGTAAAGAAAGCAACACAGAAAAGGTTGCTGATGTGCCAACCACAAATGTGGTTAATGCCGATAAACTTGCTCAGATAAAGGCTTTAGGTTTCAGTACAAATGGTGTAGTAAAAACAGCTGACGGTTATCTTATTGAAGGTGACCTTTTATTAACTGATGAAAACTTAACAGAAATATCTTCAGGAACGAATTTAAAAATCGCAGAAACAGAGCAATATAGAACCACAAATCTTGTGAAAGCCCTGCCTAGAACCATTACCATTTCGGTTACTAATTTGCCGCAAAAATTTAGTGATGCTGCAAATATTATGATTTCGAGATACAATTCTTTAGGTCTGCGTTTAAAATTTCAACGCGCAGCAGTTGGCACAAGAGGAAATATTGATCTTGTCGGTTTTTCTCAGCCAGGTACTGTTAATGGAGTTGTCCTTGGACAAGGCACATTCCCTACAGCATCTGGTCAGCCGGGTAACAGAATCCAAATGAACCAACATCCTGATGCTTATGGAAGCAGAAGCACCGAATTTGTTGCAACCGTAATTCAACACGAAATAGGGCACTGTATTGGTTTCCGTCACACTGATTATTTTAATCGCGATTTCAGTTGCCCATATGTACCTTCTACCAACAATGAAGGGCAATCAGGTGTGGGGGCCATCAATATACCTGGAACCCCATCTGCAGCAGATGCAGGATCAATCATGTTGGCATGCGCTGGTTCAGGCACAGGAACTTTTAACGCAAATGATATTATTGCACTTAATTACCTATACAAATAAAATATACTTTGGCTTTGCTAGAAAGAAAGCGCGCTCACGAAAGTGGGGCGCTTTTTTTATTGGTTGATGTGTTTAATTTGTAATCCACCACGTTAAAATTTACGCTTAGAACATTTCATCTGTATTATTTTTTAAAATTCTTAAGCTTTAATAAAATGTATTGCAGTGCTTTTTATAGGCTGAAAATCAGTTTGATAACCTGCATTGTTGTCCAAAATTATGGTACTGATCAATGAAATTTGAATGTTAATGCAAATAATTTTACTCTGGCAGGCAACCTTATTCAATTTCCAGGCGTAATACCTGTACATCAATTTATTTAAACAATTATACATTTATTATGAAAAAATTATTTTTATTAACAGCCGTAGCATCTTTATTCATTGGAGCTCAAACAGTACAGGCAAAAATTATTAATCCATCACATTCAGTAGTTAGAGCAGCAGATACTTACATGGGAAGTGCTTATATCAATGAAACCATTGGAATGGTATATTTTTATGGGAATTATAATGGTCCATGCACTGAAGTAAGAGATTCGGATGGTAAAATCCTTAATGCAACAGCCACTTTTGCTGATAGCTGTGGGGCGATTTTTGCGATTGTTACGATTACAGAAAATGGTAAAACATCAGAGTATTCTAATTACCTTATTTACTAAGCTGATTAATAGTTTAATAACTTTTAACAAAAAAGGGTTGTCTGGCAATATGTCGGGCCACCCATTTTTTATTTTAACGTTACCTGAGATTTTTTAATGTTGATTTTCATGATAATTTGTTCTTTTGCCATCGATTAAAAAAGCTAAATTGTAACTAGAGTATTACCA
Source organism: Pedobacter sp. AC402 (assembly GCF_979252805.1). NCBI lineage: Bacteria > Pseudomonadati > Bacteroidota > Sphingobacteriia > Sphingobacteriales > Sphingobacteriaceae > Pedobacter > Pedobacter sp. AC402. Next base: position 158,099 of record NZ_CEEDAI010000002.1, read on the forward strand.
GGTAGCGCATAATGATTAAATATTCATTATCAATGCAACATTGTAAATTTTGGCTCAGCAATCAAACAACAAAATTAAGCAACATAAAAATGAGAAATAAAAAAACTAAAAAGATAATGCCATTTAAATGTACGGTAGTATTATGTGGAGTCATATTTTTAATGTTTTTTAATGCAAATGCTCAAACTGTAAGTAAGGCAGATGTGCATGAAATTGTAGATAAACTTGGCACTGCATTGAAGGATCGTTATCCGTTTCCAGAAATATCTGCACTTTATAGCAAAAGCCTTATGCAAAATGAGGTCGATGGAAAATATGCCAATCTTACTGAGCAGCAACTTGCCGATAAGTTAACGAATGATTTGAAGTTGCAGCACAACGATGTGCACTTGCGTATTATTCGCAGTGAAGCTGAATTTGCTAAACTGCAGCATCCTAAACCTCAAGCCGATGAGAAAGAAACAGAAAATGAGCTTTTACGTAAACAAAATTACGGATTCCGCGGTGTAGATATCGATCCCTCATCTTCAACAGCGTATATTAACATCCCAGGCCCTTTTTACGCCACTCAAGAAGCGTTTGAAACAGCCGCCGCAGTAATGAATACCGCAGCTTATAGCCAATATGTAATTATAGATGTAAGGGCGAATGGTGGCGGCAGTGGACAAATGGGAAGATTTCTGGCCTCTTATTTTTTCGCAGCCGGGGATGAAAAGTTTTATTTAAACGGATTTTATAAAGATCGTACCCAGGATGAACAGGAATGGACCTATTCATTTGTACCGGGCAGGCGGAATGTTAACGCCAAAGTATTTATATTGATAAGTCCGAATACAGGTTCGGCTGCCGAAGGGTTTGCTTATGCCATGCAAAAAATGCACCGGGCAACCATAATAGGTGAAGCCTCAGCAGGAGCAGGAATTGCTGGCTCTTACATTCCTTTGAAAAATAATCTTGTCGCTTTTTTACCAGTTAAAATGGTAGTTGCACCAAACTCGCAGGTGGGCTGGGAGGGTACAGGCGTTATCCCCGATTCAGTTGTTAAAAGTCAACTGTCCTTATCCAAAACGCGTCAAATAATCTTTGAAGACATCATCAAAAATTCTAAAGATTCGGATTTAATAGCCAGTGTTAAATGGCAGTTGGAAGATAGCAAGGCAGGAGATAAATGAATATTGGCTGGGAAAAAAGATATGCTGGCATCGTTGGTAAATACAACAATAACCGGGATATAATTGCTACAAAGGACGGCCTTATCTGGAGGAGGGCTGATGCCTGGTAAGCCATCCGAAGATTATAAGATAAGGGAAGTGAATAAAGATACGCTAACAATTAAAGGCTATAATGCAAGCTATGGTGAAAATAGTACAAGGCTTTATGTGATCCGCGATGATAAAGGGAAAATCACTTCGCTGCAACAGGTGATATTATTGCCTAATGGTGTTGTATATCCAGTTCCAACTAAACTTACCAAATAATTTTTTTTATTGATAGAACCTGATTTGCGTCAAAAGAAAATTCAATAGATTATTATGTGCTCATTTTAAAGGCATTGGCTGTACGCCTTTTTGGCTTACTTTTCAACGTTACCATAATGAAAGCAGATTTACTCCTTCTTTACCAAGCCATGTTCTTTTAGTGTGGCAACGGCTAATTCAATAAGGCGCAAATTTTCATCTTGATGCCCGTGCTGCACTTCAACATTGATGTATGGAATGTTATTTTGCATGGCGTAAATAGAAAGTGAGCCATCATTAGAAGCGAATTTAGATTGCAGGATCACATTCACGTTGGCTTTTTTCAAACTCGAAAATAATCTGGGTTCAGTTACATATATAAGGTCATCGCCGTCCATCTGAAAGTTGATGTAAACGGAATCTGCAGTGCTGGCCAAATCATAACCTGGCAAATAAGAAGAGATTCCAAAGCCGCCATCTGCATTATTGTGTAGCGTTAAAAAGTAACCGGTAGCTTTTGGGTCGTAAAAATCAACTATCTGTTTACCTGCCTTTAGGATTGCCTTTTCCACTTCGTTCGAACTGAATAGATCCTTTTTTAATCGGGTATTAACACCCACTTCTGTGTAAATTGCATTCGGATCTATACGGTATTGATCATCCATATAACTGAAATAATAATCCCTAATACTACCGTACTGACTATCAATTAATTCGCCGCCACTCCAACGGATGTAATCAAAGCCTGCTTTTACGCCAGTATCTTCATTATCATGTACCACTAAAAATTTAATTCCATTGGGTTTGTAACTGTATTTTACCAGGGTAATATCAAGATTAGAAAGTTTAATGAAACTGGAATCAGTAGTCATTGCCGCAAATACGGGAGGGTGTTGAGCTTTTACTATGAGAACCGAGCAGACTATTAACAGGCTAAAAATGAATTTAAACATAATCCCTAATATACAATATTGCGCTATAATTTGTTTGGATACAATATTGTAGAATTATCCGCGCAGGGTTCAATACACTTAATTTAAAAGTAATTTCAGTGTTCACGGATTTAATAAAATAATTGGTTCCGATTATATCAGGAAATATTGTATTTAAATATAATTCATTATCCGAAGCCAAAATCGTAAATTTTAGGTATGTTTTGGCTGCGGATGTTTTTTTATCCGCAGCCAAAACCATATATTTGAAGCATGTTTTGGCTGCGGATAAAATTGTTTTCAATCGTTAACGTTAAAAGGGATAAAAAATGGAATTGCTTATTGGAAGAATAGCTGAGAAAAAAATATTATCAGAGGCACTTACCTCATCTTCATCAGAACTATTGGCGGTGTTTGGCAGGAGAAGGGTAGGAAAAACTTTCCTGATCCGCTCAGTTTTCCAGAAACAGCTCATTTTCGAACTTTCTGGCGTTCATGATGCAAATGCTGCCGAACAACTCCTTAATTTTAGCAAAGCCATTGCAGAAGCATTAGGTTCGCCATTAACTCCTGCAGTGCCTAAAAACTGGACAGAAGCCTTTTGGCAACTTAGAGAATTCGCAACGCCTATACTTAAAAAAAGAAAAGCTGTAATTTTCTTTGACGAATTTCCATGGTTAAGTTCACATAAATCTGGCTTTCTTTCTGCCTTTGAATATTTTTGGAACCAATGGGCCTCACAACAACCGAATCTGATTGTTGCGATATGTGGATCTGCTGCCACCTGGATGATTAAAAAAGTTGTAAACAACAAAGGCGGCCTGCACAATCGGTTAACGCGAAAAATACGCTTGTTGCCTTTCACCTTGCATGAAACAGAACAGTACCTAAAAAGCAATAATATCCAACTTGACCGTTACCAGATGCTGACTATTTTTATGGCGATGGGCGGTGTGCCACATTACCTGAAAGAAATCAAAAAAGGGGGAAAGTGCTACTCAGGCCATCGATAGGCTTTGCTTCACTAAGGACGGCCTCCTTTCAACAGAATTCGCTAACCTTTACCGTTCGCTGTTCGAAAACGCAGACAGGCACATTTCGGTAGTCAAAGCACTTGCAGAAAAACCATCAGGCTTAACAAGAAACGAAATCATTGCGGCGTGTAACCTGCAGAGTGGGGGAACTACCAGTTTTTTACTTGAGGAACTAGTGGAATCTGGCTTCATTACTCCGCACCTGCCTTTTCAGAAGAATGCAAATCAGAGCATTTACAAACTCAGCGACGAATACAGCCTTTTCTATCTTAAATTTATCGAACACTCTCCGCGCCACTGGTGCAGGTACGTGGCTTAAAAAATCATCAACGTCTTCGTGGAGGAGCTGGAGTGGTTGATGCATTTGAAGGGATTTGCATGAAACATACAGTTAATATTAAACAGGCACTGGGTATCTCTGGAGTGTTTACTGAAACATCAGCTTGGCGATATGCCCCAAAAGATGGAAACGGTGCACAGGTGGATCTGTTGTTAGACAGGCAAGATAATGTGATCAGTGTATGTGAAATGAAATTTTCGAATACTGAATTCGCAATAGATAAAGCCTATGCTGAAGCGTTAAAATACAAACTTGAGATATTCCGTGGGCAGAGCAAAACAAAAAAAGCATTATTTCTAGCCATGGTTACAACTTATGGTATTAAAAATAATATATATTCTATTGGGCTGGTGCAGAATGAAGTTACCATGGATGATTTGTTTTTACCCTAATAGTGCATCAGAAGGATTCATAGCTCGCTAAACCACTGTTCCTGATTTTTAAATCCACAAAAAAGCCCCGATTTGGGGTCGGGGCTAAATTGATTGTTAATCTGGATGTTTATTAATGTCCGTGATCTAGATCGTATTCATTTACATCTTTATGATCGTATGGTTCTTCCATCAGTTCATCAATTGTTTTGCCTTTTTTATTGAAGCCTAATCTTTCTAACATTCTATCGAATATTAAGTATACTACAGGTACAACAATCAGGGTTAAGAACAGCGAACTGGTTAAACCGCCTACAATAACCCAGGCCAAACCATTTTTCCACTCAGCACCTGCACCGCTTGCCAATGCAATAGGAAGCATACCGAATACCATGGCAATGGTGGTCATTAAAATTGGGCGTAAACGTGCGTGGTTGGCTAAAACTAGCGCTTCTTTGGTTTCTTTACCTTCTGCTTTTAAGTGGTTGGTAAAATCGACAAGGATAATCGCATTTTTCGCTACCAGACCCATTAACATAATTAAACCTAAAATGGTGAAGATACCGATTGAGTTATTGGTTAATGCTAAGGCTAACAATGCGCCGATTACTGCCAAAGGAAGCGAGAACATTACCACCAAAGGATAGATGAAACTATCATAAAGTGCAACCATAATCAGGTAAACCAAAATAATCGAGGCCAATAAAGCGATACCCAGAGTACCAAAACCTTCGCTCTGATTCTCCTGATCACCTGCCCAGCTATAACTTACGCCAACCGGTGCCTTTAATTTGCCGTTTTTCTGCATATCTTCCAGTTTTGCCTGGAATTCTGCAACCACGGTTCCTGTTGGCCTACCAATTGATTGGGCTTTAACCGATACTGAAGTAGATTTATTTAAACGTTCTAACTGGCTCGGTCCTGAACCTTCTGTAATGGTTGCAAACTGTGATAACTTAATCTGTTTATTATCGCTGTTTACAAAAATCAGGTTCCTTACGTCGTCGATATTCTGACGGTTAAAGTTTTGATATTGGATATTGATGTCGTATTCGTACTCACCTTTACGGTATTTACCATCAGTATTACCGGCAAAAGCGGTTTGCATGGTAGAACCAACCGTTTGTAACGTTAAGCCAACAGCCGACATCTTATCACGGTCTACCTGAACATTAATCTCTGGTGTACCTTTTTCTACCGATAATTTTATCTCAGTTGCGCCGGGAATAGAAGCAAGTACTTTTTGTGCACCTTCAGCATATTTCAATGCACTATCTAAATCAGATCCCATTACCACCAACTGGATTGGTGCATTTTCTGCAATACCTAAAATACTAATCGGCACAGTTTTAACTTTAGCACCAACAAGCTCTTTAGCTAACGCACGACTCATTTTTGTAGCAAAAATATCCGAAGAAACACCTTTACGCTGATCGCGTTCAACTAATTTTACGTTAATCTCCGATTTATATGCCGTAGCTTGCGTACCACCAAAATCACCGGTTGATTGTCCAACTGTAGTAATTAACTGAGTAATTTCTGGTTGTTTATCTAAATAAGCTTCAGCTTTTTGGGTTAAAAAGTTGGTTTGTTCTAAAGATGCATCTTTTGGTAATTCCAACTGCACTAAGAACTCTCCTTTATCTGATTTAGGGAAAAATTCTGATCCAATAAAGCCGCCAACCAATAAACCACATGAACTTAAAAACATTACTACTACGGCAACCAATGTTAGTGCCTTATGGTTTAATGACCATGTTAAGATGCTGGTGATCCAAAGTGTAAATTTCTTTAACTGTTTTTCAAACCAAAGGATGAAACGGCCAAATAGGTTTTTACCTTCAATACGTTCTAACTTACCAAAACGTGAGAAAATAAGCGGTACAATGGTGAATGAGGCTACCAATGATAGCAAAGTTGCAATAATTACCACAATACAGAACTGGCGAAGAATGTTCGATACCAAACCTGTACTTACCGCAATCGGGAAGAATACCACCACAATTACGAAAGTAATGGATACTACGGTAAAACCGATTTCTCTTGTTGCATCAGATGCTGCCCTTACTTTGTTTTTACCCATCTCCATGTGTCGCTGGATATTTTCCAGTACCACAATCGCATCATCCACCAGGATACCTACCACGAGTGATAGCCCCAATAACGACATTAAGTTTAAGGTAAAGCCAAATAAGCTGATTCCGATAAAAGTAGCAATTAATGAAACCGGAATTGATACCATTACAATTAACGCATTACGTAAACTGTGCAGGAAGAAAAGCATTACGAAAGCCACCAAGATAACTGCAAGTATTAAATCGTGAATTACCGCATCGGCAGATTCTAAGGTGAAAATTGAACTATCGTTAACAATTCTGATATCCAACTTATTTGCAGCATATTCATTTTTAAGCTTAGCAATAATAGCATGCACACCTTTACTCACTTCTACCGCGTTTGCATCACTTTGTTTAATAATCTGGATTGCAATAGAAGCTTTACGATCGATACGTGCCAGTTTTTCAGTTTCTTTTTGTGAATCCTGAACATCGGCAACATCACCTAAACGAATTTGTGCGCCATCTTTGGTTGTTGTTAAAACAAGGTTTCTTAACTCTTCCATACTTCTGTACTTACCCGATAAACGGATCAGTACATCCTGGTTTTGCGTTTTAACACTTCCTGTAGGGAAATCTAAGTTAGAACTCAGAATTAATTGCTGCACCTGTGGAACAGAAAGGTTATAGCCCTGTAATTTATCAGCATCTAACGAAACCTGGATTTCGCGTTCCGAACCACCAACCAAGTTTACCTGTGCAATACCGCTTACCCTCGAAATTACCGGGGCAATACGTTTATCGATCAAATCGTAAAATGTAATATCGTCCATATTTGCCGAAGCAGACATGGTAATTACCGGTAAATCATCCAAAGAGAATTTACTTAATGATGGTGTTTTTACATCCTCAGGCAGATCAGAAAGAATGGCATTTACCTTTCTTTGTGCATCATTTAAGGAAATATCAATGTTTGCTGCATCAGTTAAGGTGATGGTAACAGTTGATAAACTCTCAAACGATACCGAGTTGATCTTTTTAATGTTTTCCATCGATGATACCGCATCCTCAATCTTTTTGGTTACGGTATTTTCAACCTCATTTGGTGAAGCACCAGGGTAGATGGTCGAAATAGATACTACGTTGTTAGAGAATTTTGGAAGTAATTCATAACCCAACGAAAAGTAACTTAGTAGCCCAAGCAAGGTTAATGCGGTAAATACCACAATTACCAGCGAAGGCCTTTTTATAGATATATCTGTTATCTTCATTTTAATTAGTATTGCGTTTTGCGATTGGCGTACCGCGTTTTAAAGCCAAAAAATCCCCTAACTTATTTTACGATACTCACTGCAGTACCTTCAGTTAAGTTAATCTGCCCGCTGGTAATTACCGTTTCACCTTCTTTTAAGCCATCAAGAATTTCAACATTATCTCCCAAAATACGGCCAGCTACAACTGTGCGGGTTTTGGCTGTGTTGTTCGATTTATCCAATACAAAAACCTGGTTGCTGCCTCACACTACCAACAAATGAGGTACGTGGAATTAGGATGCTTGGTGCCTGTTTAGGGAATTTAAATACCGCAGTTCCATACATACCTGCTTTAAGTGTATTTTTATGGCTGTTATCTACCTCAATTTCAATCGGGAAGTTTAAAGTTGCATCAGCTTTAGCAGCGATGAAAGTTATTTTTCCTGAGAAATTATCAGTTGGGAAAACCGACGATTTAATTTCAATCTGATCTCCAACTTTGAGGTTGGCCACCTGCGATTCGTTCACATTAACCTTTAATTTTAATTTGGAAACATCAACCAGTTCAAATAATTGTGTACCCTGGGTATTTACAAAAGCACCAACTTCGATGTATCTTTTGTTAACAATTCCATTAATTGGCGATTTAATATTGGCATCACTTAATTTACGTTGCGAAGCCTGTAAACGCAATTTTGCATTTCTGGTAGCCAATTTAGCCTGATCCAACTGTTGTTGGGTTACCCCACCTGTTGAGAATGAACTTTGATACCTCGCTTCATCTTTAACCGCATTTTGGTAGTTAGCCTCTGCAGTTTCCCTGTCGGTATTGATAATTTCAGCATCAACGCGTGCCAAAACCTGTCCTTTGCTTACGCGGTCACCTTCATCTACATAAATGGCAGTAACACGACCAGCATTTTCTGATAAGAAATTAAGTTCCTGCTTAGGAATAAAGTTTCCATTTGCACTGAAATCTAAATTCACTGCTTTTTTCTCTACCTCAGCAATACGAACAGCAACAGCGCCACCGCCTTTAGCAATGAAAGCAGTTTTTTCTTCGTTCTTCTTTTTATTGTTGCTTAAAACATAAGCTATTGCGCCAATGGCAACAACAATTACGACAATTATGATAATTACTCTTTTCATTTCTATTTAACTAGCGATTTAATATTTCCGTTTGATTTGATTAATTGTATTTCGGCGATTTTATAATTTAATAAAGCCTGTGTATAGCTGTTTTGTGCCGAGGTAAGTGCATTTTCCGTATCCAAAAGATCGGTTAATGAAGCTAAACCATTGTTGTAGTTATTTTGGGTGCTTTTGTAAATTTCCTGAGCTAAATCAGCATTTTTACGCTGCGATTTTATGGTATTGATGTTATTCCGCAATTGGATCTTTGCATTTTCATAAGCAAGATTTAAAGAGTTTACCGATTCTTTTCGGCTTTCTTTTGCTTTTCTGATATCAACATCTGCCTGGCGGATTTTAGAGCGTGTTAAAAAGCCATTGAAAATAGGGATTCTCAGGGTTAAGCCAATTGCTGATGCCCCGTAACCAATTGCTGCCGCATTGGATTTTAAAAAGTCGAAACTATCGCTCTGACTGGAGTAAGTATAATTACCCGTTAAAGCCAACGATGGATAATATTCGGCAACATAGGCTTTTCTTTGCAGCGATAAGAGTTTATCCTGGTTATCCAAAAGTTTTACCTCAGTTCTGTTCGCCAAATCAATAGAATCTGTAAAAACAGGTAAAGTAGTTACTTCAGTTAATTCGGTGGCAGGTAAACTGATTGGTGTAGAAACCGGCATCCCCATCGAAAATTTTAACTGATTTTCCAGTTGGGTAATCGCGTTAATTACCTGTTCGCGTTGTGTGTTCAGGTTGGTTAAATTTACAGTAATACGATCTACATCGATTTTTCTTGCCAAACCGTTTTTATATTGATTGGAAACAATTTTTTCTACAATCTTTACATTTTTAATGTTTGTATCAATTACATTTAGCTGCTGTCTGTTTACCAAAACCTGGTAATAATTGTTGGCAACCAATTCGATAATCTGCTCTTCTGTGTATTGAGAAGTAAGGTTATAATATTCCTCGCTTGATTTAGCCGCCTGTAAACCAGTAAAAACCTGTTGGTTAAACAGCTGTTGCGAAAGCTGAACACCTGCAGTCGAATTCCAGTTCTGGCCTAATTTAATCGCCTGTGTTTGTCCGCCAAAGTTAGCAACCAACTGGCCGATAATTGGGTTATAGGTTAAGCCTACGTTTCCTGTAAGCTGAGGTAAGGCCTGAGCCCTAACTTCCTCTACCTTATAACGTCCGCCTTCAATATCCAGTTTCGCATTCCGAACCTTGGTGTTGTTTTGGAGCGCAAAGGTTAGCGCATCTTTTAAGGTAATTTGCTGCTGAGCAACCACCAGTTGCGGCAAAACCGAACCGATAAGGAGTATGAGCATTAATTTTACCATTTTTACTCTAAGCATAATGTATTGTTTTTTTGTTTTTGGGTTCTTATTTAAGTTCTTCTGTAATAGCTGAAGATTTTATTTTCTGTTAGTCTGCACACCTTAAACCCCTAACAAAAATGCTGGTGAGGTTTTTTTGTTTAAGGGTCATCCTGTTGAAAGCTTTTTTATCAGGGAACAGATCTTTTCCGGTTTCCATAATGCACATGGTACAAAGGCCCATCAAACTTTCCAGGTAGAGTTCGGCAACGTGGGCCGTATCATCATGTTCTATTTCTCCCTTGGCTTCGGCCTGACTGAATATCTCTGCAAAAAAATCTTTTTCAGATCTTTTAAGTGTTTGTAACTTGCCTTTAATTACATCATCATTTAATAAATCAGGAATACCTTCTGTAATTCTTAACATGTAATATTTCTGAAAAAATGTATTTCTTACATCTATGGTGTTAAAAAGTATTTCATCCAGGGGTTGGTCCGGATTGTATTTCTTTTTTATCAACTCAAAAAAATCGTGAAATACCCGTTCAATTACACCAATGATTAAATGCTTTTTATCCGGAAAATAATAATAGAGTGATGGTTTGGAAACTGACAGGTCCTCAGCAATATCATTCATCGTTGTTTTACCAATCCCAAAATGGATAAAGCGTTTTATAGCACCATCAATAATTTGCTCTCTCTTTTTATCGGCTACAATCATTTTACTTTTCTACTTTCTGACTTTTTTAATATTTTAGTCAAAAATAGTGCTAAAAAATGATTTGTCAGGAATGGTTTATTGAAAAGTATATTAAGCTTACAATGGTATGACATAATTTTTAATCTTAGCGTGTTTATATATCTTTACAAACCAATCATTTATAAAACTTGTCAGTAATTATCAATTTCCTAACGGTACTATTTACCATTATAATAATGGAGTGTTTCTCCTGGTTTATACATAAATATTTATTCCATGGCCCGCTATGGTTTATGCATAAAAGCCACCATCAAAAAGCGAAATCATTTTTTGAGTGGAATGATGTTTTTGCGGTTTTATTTGCTGCACTGTCATTGTATTTAATGTATATAGATCGCGATCACTTAAGCTATAAGTTTTTTATCGGCCTGGGTATTACTTTATATGGTATTATTTATTTTGTGGTACACGATTGGTTTGTGCACCGTCGGTTTAAAACTTTTAAGAGCAACAACACCTATTTGCAGGCCGTTCGGAAAGCGCATAAAATTCACCATAAAAATAGGGGTAAGGAGAAAGGGAAAGCTTTTGGATTGCTGTTTGTGAGGAAAGATGTATTAAAAAGCTAAATTACAATATGAAAAATTATTCTCTGATCATTCTTATTTGTACTGCTTCATTGTTATTGTATTCATGTGGTAAGAAAACTAAAACCAATAAAGATCGCGCCATTGCACTTGTAGAAGCCCGCTATGATAACCGTGATGAAGGCCTGGATTTTGATCAAGCAAGTTTAGATAGTATCTATACTATTTCTCCTAAAGCTTATACCGATAGCTTAAAAAAAGGAAGTAAAATGGATACAACTTTGGCTTTGCTTGAAAGTGAGATAGAACATTTAAGTCAGGAAGAATCTGATAGTGTAGGATTGATCAGTGCGCAATTGACTAAGAGAGCGGTACCGCCTGCTGGATCTGGCCAAAACCAAACCAGAATTTATTGGCTGGAAACTTTCTGGGGTAAAATCAGAAGATGCGAAAGCGAAGGGGTTGAGTTTTAATTTTGATAAGGAGATTACCAAAATCGTTCCTTAATTAATTTTTATTTTACTTTTGCAGCATAATACAAAATCACTATGCTTCAAATTCAGGAAAATATTTCGCTAAAACCATACAATTCATTTGGTATCGATGTTAAAGCTAAATATTTCGCAGAGGTATTTGCTGAAAAAGATCTGGTTAAGTTATTTGAAAATGAGCTGGTAAAATCTCAAAAACTTCTGATTGTAGGTGGAGGCAGCAATGTGTTGTTTACCAAGGATTACGATGGTTTGGTAATCAAAATCAGCATCAAAGGTATTCAATCTGAAGTTTTGGAGGATAAGGTCCTGGTAAGTGCAGGTGCCGGTGAGGTATGGAATGATTTTGTAAACTACTGTGTCCAGCATCATTTTGCTGGTGTAGAAAATTTAAGCCTGATTCCAGGTACTGTAGGCGCATCGCCCGTACAAAACATTGGTGCATATGGGGTAGAGCTTAAAGATGTTTTTGAAAGCTGTACTGCATTTGAGATCAGCACCGGTCAAATTAAAACTTTTAATTATGAAGATTGCCACTTCGGCTACCGCGAAAGTATTTTTAAAGGGGAATTAAAGGGCCAATATATTATTACATCTGTTACGTTCCGCCTTTCTTCCGAAGCGAAAATAAATACTTCTTATGGTGCAATCGAAACAGAATTGCATAACAGAGAGATCGAAAATCCAACTATTGCAGATGTTTCGGCGGCTGTATCACATATCCGCGTAAGCAAATTGCCAGATCCTTCAACCATTGGAAACGCCGGGAGTTTCTTCAAAAATCCTGTGATTGAAAAGTATGAGTTTGCAGATATTGTATCAAAACACCCTGATGTGGTTCATTACGCTACAGCTGATAATAAAATTAAATTGGCTGCAGGCTGGTTGATTGAACAATGTGGCTGGAAAGGTAAAATTGTTGGGCAAACAGGCACCTGGAAAAATCAAGCTTTGGTTTTAGTTAATCATGGTGGTGCAACTGGCACGGAAGTGTATGCTTTTTCTGAACAGATTATAGACAGTGTAAAGTCCACTTTTGGAGTCACTTTAGAAAGAGAAGTAAATATTCTGTGACGAAACCATGCCTTAGCGTATTTGTACGCCTTTGGCACCATGCCAAAAATTTTTGGTACTAAGTTTGTTTACAAATAAGGGAATGAGCATAAATTCATTTGTTTTTTTTAAATCCCCTAAAGCTAAACATCATGACAAAATTTGAATTCAATCATCTGGTTAGTCATCACTCGGTATCACTTGATATCTGATGCTTTAAATTTTACAAAAGACGCAGAAGACGCTAATGATTTTGGTTCAGGATACCATGCTGAAAGCGATCACTTATTATAATAAGTTTAAAGAGGGTACGAATTTAAAAGGTTGGTTATTTACCATCATGAAAAACACTTTTATCAATAACTACCGCCGTTTAGTGAAAACGAATACATTAATTACACAAAGCGAGGATATTTCTTCTGCTTAACCTTTCATATAGTGCTACAAAAAATCAGGCTGAAAGTAAATTTGTATTAGGTGATATTGATAAAGCATTATCACAATTACCTGAAGAGTATTATGTGCCGTTTATCCGTTATTTTGAAGGCTATAAATACCATGAAATTGCTGATATGTTGGAAATTCCAATTGGAACAGTTAAAACCCGTATTCACGTTGCAAGAGGAATTTTGAAAAAATACCTTAAAACGTACTCTAAAGAAGTTGCCGTTAGTGAAATGGCTTAAGATACATCGATTGAAAAACTTGGGGCTCAGATTTTATCTGGGCCCTTTCTTGTTCCCTTATATATATGATCCTTGATTTCTGGCGTATTGCAATGCAGTTAAGAAATCTATTTGCGGGATCTTAATATTTTGGCAAAATCGGAATTACCTAAGCATCTTTTTTAAGGATCATGAATTGAATGCCAATAACGGCTTTCGATAAATGAATTGCTTTACCTCTGCCTAGTTGCCCGGCCGAAATGACGATCAGCTATTGAACTCGATATTTGCAGTTTTCTGTAAAAAGCAAAAGGCCTGAATTATCAGGCCTTTTTGCTTATCATATATTTGGTTAGTTGATTCTTGATTTTTGCTTTCAACAATTCGCCTTCTCTCTTATTTCGAAACAAATGCAAACCTCGAACAATTCTCATGCGTTTTAAAGCTTTATTGCAGTGTTTTTGTTCTGTGGTTATAAAGATAAGGGAAATTTTAAATTTGTCAAGCTTTTTTTAACTTTTTTTTTATTTCTTTTCGCTACCACTTGTCCAGATATGATTGCAGGTGGCACTCCAGGGCCTGGAACGGTTAATTGTCCGGTATATAAAAAATTTGTTACTTTACTTTTCATTTTAGGTTTTAGGAAAGCGGTCTGTTTCAAAGTGTTTGCTAGTCCATACGCATTTCCTTTAAAGGCATGATAGTCTGCAACAAAATCATCCATAGCGTAACTGCGTTTAAACAAAATATGATTAGTAATGTCGTTTCCTGTTAAATCTTTGAAGCGTTTAAGCAATAAATTAAAGTATTCTTCCCTTTTGCTTTCACTGTCGCTTAAACCGGGTGCAAGCGGAACTAAAAAAAAGAGGTTCTCGCAACCTTCAGGTGCAACGCTTGGATCGGTAACTGAAGGGCAGCAGGCATAAAACAAGGGCTTAGCCGGCCATTTCGGATCCGTGTAGATTTCTTCTGCATGCTGATCGAAATTTTCATCGAAAAATAAGTTGTGGTGTAAAACGTTTTTTAGCTTTGTGTTAAGCCCAATATAAAATAAAAGGCATGAGGGAGCCATTGTTCTACTGTTCCAATATTTTTCGCTGTAATTGCGGTATGGTTTTTCAAATAAATGCTGATCTATATGTTGATAATCAGCATTGCCCACTACAAAGTCACTTTTAAATGTGCCCTTATCAGTAATCACTTCTTCAGCAATGTTATTTTTAACTTCAATTTTGGTTACTTCTGTATCAAAAATAAATTTTACGCCTTCAGCTTCAGCTATGTTTTGCATGGCAGCCACAATTTTATGCATCCCGCCCATGGGGTACCAGGTACCTAAAACAAGATCTGCATAGTTCATCAGACTGTATAAAGCAGGAGTATTTTGCGGTGTGGCACCTAAAAATAAAACCGGAAATTCCAGAAGTTTCCTCAATTGCTCATTTTTAAACAATTGATGTACATGTTTCCGCATGTTGCCCAGTAACTGTAGTTTTATTCCACTAATGGCCAATCGCGGATCAAAATATTCCATTACGCTGTGCGAAGGTTTAAAAACATATTCATTCATGCCAACATCATATTTATATTTGGCCTGATCGAGAAAAGACTGAAGGTTTTTAGTGCTGCCAGGCTCTAGCTTTTCAAATAATGCATATAGTTCATCCAGTGTAGCAGGCACATCAATGCGTTCATCTTTGTCAAAATAAATACGATAGGAAGGGCTTAATCTTTTGAGTTCGTAAAAATCGGATGCTGTTTTATTAAAAATATTGTAATAGTTTTCAAAAACATCTGGCATCCAGTACCAGCTTGGCCCCATATCGAAGGTAAAACCGTCTTTTTCCCAGGTTCTGGCCCGGCCGCCTGCCATTTCATTTTTTTCGATTACGGTAACCTCGTAACCATCTTTAGCCAACAGTGCTGACGCGGCCAAACCTGCAAAACCGGCACCAATTATAGTAACCTGAAGTTTTTTCTCCATGGTGTAAATAAAGGAAATTTATCTTGTTTTGTTTTGTTTTTTTGTCATTCAGGGCATCGGTTATTTTAAATGCAATGGGAAATTTGTAGAGGATGTCGAATCTAGGTGATTACTCCAGGTTATCTCTTTTATTATGAGGGGATTAAGGAAGTTGAGCGAGTTTTCTTAACGTTATCAATATAGTTATATTAAAGAGTGGATATCTGCCGAGAGAACTCTTGATAGATTTATTACCTTTGCGGCTAAACATGATTAAACTAAGCCTTATATGTTTTCTGCTCCTAGCGGCAAGCAATATTACTTATGCCCAGTTATCTACTCAAGAAATTGCGGTATTAAAAGCCAATATGGTAAAAGCGGTAGAAAATTCAAAGCTAACTGATTCTCTTTTTACGCAATTGAATAAACTGCCTAATAAAACAGCACTGATTACGGGCTATACCGGAACATTGGAAGCTTTGAAAGCAAAACATTCCTGGAATCCATATAACAAGATCAAATATGTTGGCAGCTCGCTTAAAACCCTGCAAAAGGCTATTGATATGGATAAAGAAAATATGGAAATTCGTTTTATGCGCTTTTCTATCGAATTTTATACGCCTTCATTTTTGGGTTTCAGTAAAGATTTAGCTGTTGATAAAAAGGAAATTGTTAAGCATTATCAAAATGAAAATTTTGGCCTTGCCGACCAGGACTTGGTTAAAAATGTTGCCAAATTTATGATTGATAGTAAAAAGTGTACGCCGGCAGAAGTTAAAATTTTAAAGAAACACCTATAAATGCATTATACCTATTTATTCATAAACCTTGCCGTAATTTTCTTTCCGCTGGTTTTATCCTTCGATAAAAAGGTTCATTTTTTTAGCAAGTGGAAATTTATATTTCCTGCTATACTGATTACCGGAATTGTATTTTTAGTATGGGATATCCTTTTTACCAAACTAAGTGTATGGTCGTTTAACCCCGATTACCTGGTTGGGATAAATCTTTTAGGATTGCCCCTGGAAGAAATGCTCTTCTTTTTAACGGTTCCGTATGCGTGTGTATTTATTTATGAATGTTTAAATGCTTATTTCCCGAAAAATGATTTGCAGAAATATAGTCTGGCACTAAGTAATTTATTTCTTGGTCTTTGTGTGGCCATTCTTTTTTTTGGTTACAGCAGATGGTATACGCTTATTAATTTCGGCTTTTTGTTTGTAGTATTGGCTTATGTAGAATACATCAATGTTGAGTATAGGTTTATGTACAGGTTTTACAGGGCTTATTTGGTTTCTTTAATACCTTTTTATGTGGTTAATGGATTTTTGACCTCCATACCGATAGTGATGTATAACGATAAGCAGAACCTGGGTTTCAGAGTGGGTACGATCCCTTTTGAAGATCATTTTTATTTAATGAGTTTGTTGTTGATGAATATTTACCTTTACGAGGTTTTTAAAAACAAGCGACGATAATCTGAAGAGATTTAGTTTTTTCAAAGTGGCCCGTAATTTATTTTGATTTTTATAAATAAATTATCCATCAGGATGACACAACTAAGTGATGATCATCTATGATTTTTCCGTGCTTCCGTGGCAAAAACTGATCTCTGTGTAAATCTGCGGGTTAAAGTCTTAAATAGTCCTCGTTTGTAACGAGGATTTTTGAGGTACGCATTTGCAATGCGAAAATAATTCCTTTAAGAGCGATAAAATCGCTTTTCTCGTACATCCTCATTGCAAACGAGGACGATGTAGTATGATCATCTATGAATTTTCCGTGCTTTCCGTGCTTCCATGGCAAAAACTGTTTTCTGTGTAGATCTGTGGTTAAAGTCTTAAATAGTCCTCGTTTGTAACGAGGATTTTCAGGTACGCATTTGCAATGCGAAAATAATTCCTTTAAGAGCGATAAAATCGCTTTTCTCATACATCTTCGTTGCAAACGAGGACGATGTAGTATGATCATCTATGAATTTTCCGTGCTTTCTGAGTTTCCGTGGCCAAAACTGTTTTCTGCGTAAATCTGTGGTTAAAGTCCTTTCTCCTTAAATAGTCCTCGTTTGTAACGAGGATTTTTGAGGTACGCATTTGCAATGCGAAATAATTCCTTTAAGAGCGATAAAATTGCTTTACTCGTACATCCTCGTTGCAAACGAGGACGATGTAGTATGATCATCTATGAATTCTCCGTGCTTTCTGTGTTTTCAGTGGCAAAAACTGATCTCTGTGTAAATCTGTAATTAAAATCCTTTCTCTTTAATAATGAATCGAAGCTTTGACTATACAAGGCATGTAAAATCATATAAGCTCAGTGCTTTCTATTTTATATATGGTTAAAAACCTTTTGATTATCTTCAACCCGAAATTAATTTAAATGGATTTACCAGCTTATACCAAGCAACAGCTCGCTTTACGCAACGGACAGGATAAACCTCAGATCTGGGTGGCTTATAAGGGGCTTATCTATGATATGACTGAGAGCAGGCTTTGGAGAAACGGTAAACATTATGAGCATTGGGCAGGGCAGGATTTAACTGATGAATTACCCGATGCACCCCATACTGATGCTGTTTTTGAAAAATTTGTACCTATTGCAATGCTGGTTAAACCAGGTTAATTTTAGTAAGTGTTGATTGTTTTAAATCCTTAAATTCTGAGGGTCTTTTGCCCACCATCTTATAAAAAGTATTACTGAAAGAAGAAATGCTATTGTAGCCCACCTGGTAGGCAACCTCGCTAATTGTGGCATCGCTTTCCAATAATTTTTCCATTGCCTTTATCATCCTTGCCAGTTTTCGGTATTGAAAAAAGGAAGTATCCGAAAGCCGAGTGAAATAATCTTGATAGGGTACGTTCGCTAAAACCCATCGCTTTGCCCACACTTTCCAAACTCATGCCGTCATCAGCAAGTCCATTTACAATATGCTGTAATACAGGTCTTAAACACGCTGGTTTTCTGTAGTTGGCAACGCAATCAGGGAGGGGGTGTTCGCTCACCACAGGCAAAATATTCTTAAGTGTATTTAAAAAATCGTATTCTTTCGTTTTTGGAACAATATTTCCATTCCAGCGCTCAGAAAAAAGGAACATTTCTAACAAGAGGTTATTTACAGGATATATTCCGATTTGTTTATAAAACGGATTTTCATCATCCGTAGCAGTGTCAAAATAAATATTCCTTAACAATTGCGGGCGCATGGTACCGGTGTTGTAAATGGTGTTCCTAACTCCGGCCGGAATCCGAACGTCCGTGCCGTGCAGGCAAAAAGTAAGATTTCTCTTTTGTATACAAAAAAATAATGCCTCCCTCTACATCAGTGAGTTGTCCTTTTAAATGGCTGTGGTCTTGAAACCGGTACTATCAAACCGGCTGTGCCAAACGTACATGGTTTCTGGTTTTTCGTCTATTGCAAATAAAAGGTCTTCGTTGCTAACTTTTATCATTTGGCTGGTTTGAATAAAGAATCTGTCGGTTTAGATAGAAAACAAAGTAACAAATCTGTAACGAAATTTGCATCATTAATTAACGAATATGAATTTTAACAGGAATGAAAGAAACGTTTTGGTTGTGCATTCCACTTCTTTTATCGATCAATTTTTGCTCATGCACAAGCCATTCCGCATCAGGATAACTCTACCATTAACCAGGTTTGGGCACTTGCAGATCGTCAACGATAAAAAAAATACAAATGCAGGGCCTCAATGTGCAGGCTGCTGATGCGCATGTAAAGGTAAGCAAGGCCGAAAGGTTACCCGAAATTGCTGCCGAAGGAGTTTATGCTGATGTTTTACCCTTACCTATTTACGAAAACGGACTTTTTCATACCCCTCAGCCAGTTTCCGGTTGCACCAACTTATTATAAAGCAGGTGCTGATGCTTATTTCAATATTTATAATGGAGGAAAAACCAGTACTGAAATTGATGCCTCGAAAGTGGAAAGCGAATTGAGCAAGGTGCAGAAAAAGGACAAAGTACACAGGAAATCCAGTTATACAGTCGCGGTTTATTTTTACGATGTGTTCCGTAGATTTCTTACCAGGATTTACTGGAACAAGACATCCGCGACCGCGAAAAGCAATTGGCAGAAATTAACCAGTTATATAAAAACGGAACGATATTAAAAAGTGATGTATTGAGGCAAGAATTGCGCCTTTAGAGCGGCGTATGTTGTTAACTGAAATTAACCACAGCATATCAAAATCGCTAAACATAAACTTAATATTTTAATTGGCAGGGCAAGATGATGCGCCTCTGAATCCTGAGATATCTGACAATGAAACAGACGCCATTGCACTAAAGCAAGATTGACGAATATTTTAATGATGCCAAAACAACTTCTTTTTCAAAATAAAAATTTCGGAGAAAGAACAGGCCCTTGCAAAATTGAAACTAAAGAATGTAAAATCCAGATGCTATGCCCTCTTTGGGTTTTTTTGGAGAATATGCCTTTGCATACCCGCAAATTCAGTTTTATCCTTATGCGTTATCGCTTTATAGTAATGGTATGGTTGGATTAAAACTTAAAATTCCGATTTCATCCTGGTATACCAATCAACACAAAGTTAAGGAGGCGGAAATTACGGTGCCATGAGCAGGAAGTTGAAGATGAAGATGTGAAAGATCAGGATCCGCCAGGAAGTGCAAGAAAATTATATACCGCTATAAAGAATCGGTACAACGCATTGCACTTGCAGAAGAAAACGATCAGCAGGCGACAGACAGCTTATCGGATTGTACAAAATACGTATTTCAACCAACTGTCGCTTTTAACCGACTTGCTGGATGCAGAAAACACAATTATTGCAATCGCGGTTCGAACTCACCACTGCAAAGGTAAATGCTAAAATACAATACTATCAATTACAAAAAGCCGATAGGAAAACTTATAAAAATGAACACACAGAAACAAAGCAAAGACCGATAGGATAATGGGTAGAATTACCACAATAATAGCACTCATCGTTTTAGTGGTATTGATGATATGGGGTGGGAAAACGCTCATCGGCTATATGAAATTTGAAGAAACGAACGATGCACAGGTGGATGAATGCATCAACCCCGGTAACTGCACGAGTGAGTGGTTACTAGTTAAAGAAGTGAAGTTTGAGGAAACCCGGGAAGTGAAAAAGGGTGATACCCTTGTTTTAATAGATGATGATGATTATACCGTTCAACAAGATGAGGGCAGCGGCTTCGTTGCTAAATGCGAAAGCACAGGTTTCGGTACAACAGAGTGAATATTGAAACAGCCCGAAGTACGGCCTTGACGTTGCGGAAGCTGAAATTGCTGCTGCAAAGGCAAAGAAGCTGCTGGAAACGGCAGGCGGAATATGCCCGCTATAAAAACTTTTCGATGCTGAATCGGCTACCCGCCAACAGTTGGAAACGGTTAGAGAGTTTATTGCAGGTTGCACAGGCGGAATATCAGGGCATCAAAAGAAAGATTATTTAACTGCTATACTCCAAAACGAATGATATTAAGGCACAAAGTGATGTGCTGGAATCTGAAATAAAGACGAAGACAGGCCGTATGTAAAAGAAACAACCTGAAATACTTGCTATACGGTAATTGTTGCGCCTTATGATGGTAAAATGGGTAGAAGAACCGTTCAGGCGGGGTCGATTGGTTCAAACCGGCCGAAACTATTGCTTATCTGGTTGATCGGACAGCTCGGAAAATGGGTGGTGGCTAATTTTAAAGAAACCCAGATAAGCTAAAATGCCGTGTTGGAGAAAAAGTAAATGTTGAGGTTGATGCTTTTTCCTGGTCGAACAGATTTATTGGAGAAATACGATCCCTGATCTGGTTGCTGCTACAGGCTCAAGGTTTTACCGCTATTGCCCCCAGATAATGCTACAGGAAACTTTGTAAAAATTGCCGCAGGCGTATTCCGGTTCGCGTCACGTTTGGGTAAAAATGACCAGGGCGTTGAGCTGCTAAGTGCAGGAATGAGTGCTAGTGTTAAAGTGAAAAAAAATGACTGATCATTTGCCTATATTTAAAGTTTGAAGTACCCGAATGGGTGGTAATTCTGCAGCATTTTTGCGGTACTTTTATCGTCGGTATTGCTTTTTGCACTCTCTACCGCTGATGGTACCGCTGCGGCTGGCTATTATGGTGCAAGTGCATCGGATGTTCAGTTTTCATTATTGATGTTTTATGCCGCAGTTGCCAGTTTTGCCGTTGTAGAACGCCGTTTTTTTGCCCAGGGTAATTACTAAAGATTATTTATTGATCTGCATGATTCTTGAAATTCTTATTGCGTACTGGTGTTGCCATTACCCGCGAAATCTGGTCGGTTTTTACACTCGAGGTTTCTGCAAGGAATTGTGAATTGCGGCCTTACCAGTATATCGCTCAAATTTACTTTTTCCAGCAGGTTGAAAATGCGAACACGCAAAAGAAACCGGTTATACCATTTTTTATGGAATGATTCTGTGTATCTGCCGGTTACGGCAGCTCTTTTCTGTCCCGGATTGTTGAAAATTATGAATATAATGTTTTATATAAAGCCATTATATTCTGTCTTTTGCCCAGTGCAATATTGCTTTTTAGTGTAATGAACAGGGTACATCTTTTACGCAAAACACCAGGCTTTTATAAAATCGATTAGCCGCTGAGTTTTGTGCTTTTTTCTACCATGCTCGTACTTATTGCCTATGTTCTGGTTTATGGTCGGCAATTCGATTGGCTGGATGATATGCACGGTATCCGTTACGCTATTTTAGCGATTTTGTTTTTGTTTGTGAGTTTCTATTCAGCCGGCAGCTTACCCTAAAAAGGCCGGCAGTTGACCTCAGTATTTTCAGATCGAGGAATTTTGCCATCGGAATTGTTTTCCTGGTTATTCTTTATATTGTTCGTGGTGCTTTCAGATTTAACATCTTCATATTTTATTTAACGTTTTGGGGATGGATTCTTTGCATGCCAACGAGATTATGATCTGGAGACTTGCAGGAGTTGTGGTGGTACGATAGTTGCGATCTCGATTCTTGATCCCGTAAAAAACATTTAAGGGTGTTGTGGATACAGTGGTTTTGTATTGCTTTTTGTGTTTTTTTTAGTGGATGTGCCAACTGTTTGCCAGTGAAGCGAGGAACAGAAAACTTTTACCTGCCGCTTTTTTTGCCAAGGTGTGGGCGCTGGGATGGTGATGTCGCCAATTGTGATGTTCATTATATAATCTACCGAAAATTTAAGCCAATCCGCATGATCTGTTGGTGTATTCTGCGTTTCTACTTTCATCTCAGTTTGGCTTTAATTAATTTCTATCAGCTATATTTTGAAAGGAAACAGAGCGATGATGTTGGTGACGATATTCCTTTGTTGATTTGACCTGTCGGAAAGATCCAAATATAAATCTGTTTTAATGGGCAAGGTTTACCTAGCAATGAAGCGGTAAAGTAGCTGTGGTTTGTTGAAACGAAGCCCTAAAACAAACATACTACAGTTTTGTGTAAGCTCTATGAATGGATTGCAGCCCTTTGTTTTTATCTATCATCCTGATAACATTGCAGACCAGTAATTAGCAAAACGGTGATTAATTTGAGAACAAACAACCTGCAGCGGCAGGATTTTAGTAACCATTAGCAAAAACCCTCATTTAGGGCGATGCCAATCTTAAAGCGATGGCTGCATGTAATAAATCTTTAACCTCTGATCAGGAAATTTTGCCATAACAAAATGCTAAAACAAACTGAGTACATGGATCTTGGTTAAATAAGTTGTAATAAAAAACCACAGATTTAAAAGAAATTTATCTACTTTTAAATCTGTAATTCGTTTATCTAAATGAACTATAAACTGTTAACTGAAAATTGAACTGTCAACTGTCAACTAACTATGCTTCTATTCTAAAAGCACTTAAACTTACAAATTCCTGAATTCTGGCTGCAACTTACTTCATCTGTAATTTCAATA
The DNA here is from genome assembly GCF_979252805.1 of Pedobacter sp. AC402. Lineage (NCBI taxonomy): Bacteria > Pseudomonadati > Bacteroidota > Sphingobacteriia > Sphingobacteriales > Sphingobacteriaceae > Pedobacter > Pedobacter sp. AC402. Next base: position 181,382 of record NZ_CEEDAI010000002.1, read on the forward strand.
GTTTTTCGGTTCAAACTTTCTACGCGGAACAATGCCAATGCTGAACCATATATGATTGCATTTTTCATATTATTAAAGCTAATTGTGCCTACTTTTGCCAAATAACCAATAAAACCACCAGCAAAGTATCACCGGCACCAGTTGGGTCAATTATCACCCAAAGGCAATGCCGGAGCAAGAAAAATCTGATCTTCATGGAACAATAAAGCACCATGTTCTCCTTTTTTGATGATAGCTGGGTATTTGGCCCATGAGCAAGAATTTTCTTTGCCGCTTTAACTGAAGGTATTCGCCAGATAGCTGACGAGCTCTGCATGATTAATGGTTAATACATCTACCAGTTTAATGGTTTGGTAAATAATCCCATCATAATATCCATCCAGAAATTCATGGTATCCATTACAATTAATTCGGACGGTTTTTAAGGCGTTTAATTACCGTTTGCTTGTACTTGTGGAGTAAGGTTTCCCAGCATCAATATTCACAATCCTGATAGCTTTCTCGTAACCGGATCGAAGTTTTCCAATACGTTCAACTCTGTAATGTCAATTATCAGCTGTCATGTCGTTATGGTATTTCCCAACCAGAAGAAAGATTTTTCGCCTGTTTAATATTATAATCCTTCGGTATGGATACCCATGCGAAGTAAAGGTATGAATATCTGATGAAAATCATCACCAACAACTGCTACGATTTTTGCTTTATTATAAAAGTAAGATGCGGCTAAACTTCGTAAGTACCTCTCGCCACCTACGATTTTATCCGTTTTTCCAAAGGAGTTTCAATAGCATTTAAAAGCTACGAGTACCTTATGATTATGAGCTGTCATATCTATGTGTTTAATTTTTTTTAAAATTTTCACTGCAAATATACATAAATAATTTGAAAGCCCTAATATTGCATTCCCAAAACGAACAAGGCTATGTGCACTTTGGTGTAAAAAACCTCGTTTCAGGAAACAACCAGCGCACTCCTTCTTTAGCTTCAGCTGGTTGAGCATCTGACTGTTGATCAGAAGGTCACTGGTTCGACCCAGCAGAGGGAGCTCAGATTTTCAAGTCCGAAAATCACAAAAAACCCCATTTCTAGCAATAGGATGGGGTTGCATATAAGGAATTCTTCTACCCACTGAACACTTTCTCAATTATCTTATTCGTCAAGTTTTACACTAATAAATGTGAACTTTTTCGAAAACCTTTACATGGGGGTTCCGCTAAAAGTGGCCACTGATTTTCATCCATCATGGCCGTGTTTTCGGCCTATATTGCTCACTAAGATTTGGCTTGAAGTGGCAGCTCGGCTCATTTTTAAGTGCGTTTTAAGCTTCTGGAAAGCGGGGATGGATTCGATTGGTCGTTTTCGCCTCAAACCAATTGGAGATGTTGTAATGGCCTTGAATCAAAAAATATATTTCTTGTTGATGTGTTTAAACATGAGCTGATTTATATGATATGTTCTTCTGGAAAACTTCATTTTTCTTCCAAAACCATCTTCTGTGGAGTTCAACAAAACAAATGCAGGAAAGATAAATTGGAAAATGAAAGAGAAGGAATCTGGAAAAATTAATATCTTGGCTGAGTCTACGATTCCATCAAGAACCAGATGGTGGAAAAAGGGGTGTACAGTTCGAATGAAAACTGGTGCACACTTTAGCGAAATCCCACTCTTGCATTGCCTTGTAATCATATCCATCACTTCCATTTCTTTGAACATCATAACTAATTGAATGATGGAATGGGTTTATGATAATCGGCAAAAGAAAAAGAGATATTAAATGCTTATCTGGAACAGTTTACTTTTATTAAAGGCATCGGCATTTGCTCACAATCGATTATCAGAAAAAGAAGGCTTTTTTTTCAAAATACTTGCCTGATAATATTGATTAACCCCAACCTTTCCTTCTTTGAACTGGGAAGGTAATTCACTTCTTGAATAATGGGAGAAATGGTGGGTTTTCAAAGCCTCATTGGTAAGCCATTTGATATAAATTGTAG
>NZ_CEEDAI010000003.1:0-28086 GCF_979252805.1 Pedobacter sp. AC402
TTGTCCTCTACTCGTTCAGTTGTAGCAGCCGATATTAACCAGGTCTACCTCGCTAACACCACTGGTTTTCGCATTTATCGTGAAACGCTTTCGCATTTTCGTGCGCCGCTTCACTGAAGAAGATCATATGTGGTATGGCAATTAAATCAACATCTTCCAAAGCCTGCAAATAATTCCTCCGAATCACTATCTATCCATAGGTTACGAATCGTACCAACCACCTCATTTTCTTTGGCAATCCAGGTGGTAATTTCGCTCGTTCCATCCTTTACAAAGCCTCTAACTACACCTTTTACAATCAAAAAAAGGAATTTATTACGGGTCCAACCGGAGAAACTAAAAATTTATTCTTTTTGTAACTTACAGGAAAAGTGTGTTGATTGATGCGTTTTTCAATTTCAATGTTTAAAGGATGAAATTTTTTGAAAATTGAGACCACAGGAGAAAAATTATTATATTTCTTCCATCTATCTTCATCAGATAAGTTGACTGCGAGCATATGAATACGGTTGGGACAGACAAATTCTGCGTTTTAAGCAGAATAACAATGTAATGATAAGAAGATAGAATTGAAAAAAGAAGTTTTTTTTGACATTTCTCAATTTTTTCGGCATTACAATATCTTTTCTACCCCTAGGCCAAACAAGGCGAAATCATATTTCACAGGATCAGAAGGATCAAATTGTTTCAAATTTTCGGTGAGTTCAACCGCCGTTAGCCAGTCAGTTTGCTTTCGGTTAATCAATCCCAACAAACGCCCTACCCTATCCACATGCACATCGCATGGGCAAATCAAATCCTTTGGTTTAAGCGTATCCCAAATGCCAAAATCTACACCATTATCATCTGCCCTAACCATCCACCTTAAAAACATATTTAGGCGTTTACAGGTCGATTTTTGCTTTGGCGAAGAAATGTGCTTTTTAGTGCGGTGCGGAAAATCCTCCAAGGAGAAAAAATAGGCCCTGAAGTGATTTAAAGCCTGCTCAATTGTGAAAGTTAATGTTCCGGATAAGCCAACTTCTGAAGCGTATTCAGTTTCACTTCCAATGGATGAAACTGTTAAATATTCTGATAAATAAGTATCTTGCTGAGGCACGAATGCCTGCTCCAAACTATCAAAATGCTGGTAATGCTGTTTAAAAAATGAAATAAAATAGAGTAAATCAGTATCGTTAAAAGTACGGTGTTTAAAATTTAGCAACCGTTTTAAATCATCATCTATATGGTTAACCACAAAATCATAAGGAGCATTATCCATGCGGTTAAGCAATTCCTTACACTTGTTGATGATGGTTTTACGCTGCCCCCACGCCAAAACAGCAGCAAAAAAACCTGCAATTTCAATATCCTGCTTTTTATCAAAAAGATGTGGAATACAAACGGGATCATTTGCTATAAAATCTGGTCGGTTGTACTGATCAACTTTACTATCCAAAAAATTTTTCAGCTCTAAAAATTGCATTGTTAGTTTTGATTAGACGTGAATTTCTTCCTTCTCCTTAGCTGTAATTTGGAACAAATTGAATAGCCTGATATCATTTTGAAGGTTCAATAAAAATTACGTCATTTCGACTGAAACGCAGTGGAGCGGAAAGATCTACCTAAATAAAGATTCCTCAACTTCGTTATACTCCAATCGAAATGACGGCAATTTATTACACTTAGCCTAAGCCAATGCGCGTTCCAGATCTTCCAAAAGATCATCAATATCCTCTACCCCAACGCTTAAACGTAAAAGGTTATCGGTAACGCCTACTTTCTCTCTTTCTTCCTTAGGAATTGAGCCATGAGTCATTGTTGCAGGGTGATTGATTAAGGATTCTACCCCACCTAAAGATTCGGCAAGGGTGAATACCTTAAAATTAGATGAAATTCTGAATGTTTCTTCCAAATCTGCACCTTTTAAGGTAATTGAGATCATTCCTCCAAAACCACGCATTTGTTTTTTAGCAATATCATGGTTAGGATGGTCTTCAAAACCTGGCCAATAGATTTTATCAACCTTTGGATGAGTTTTTAAATAACGGGCAATGCGCTCACCGTTTTCGCAATGCGCTTTCATTCTTAAATGAAGCGTTTTAATCCCCCTTAACACCAAAAATGCATCTTGCGGACCAGGGGTTGCACCACAGGCATTGTAAATAAACCAAAGGTCTTTATACAATTGCTCATCATTTGTTACCAATGCCCCCATCACTACATCAGAGTGACCACCAATATACTTCGTTACCGAATGCATCACAATATCTGCACCTAAATCTATAGGGTTTTGCAGGTATGGTGAAGCAAAAGTATTATCAACTGTAAGAATTAAGTTTTTCTCTTTTGTAATTTTTGCCACACCTTCAATATCTATAATTTGCATTGTTGGGTTTGTAGGGGTTTCAATCCATACCAACTTCGTTTTATCATTGATATAAGGCAACATATTTTCTGGCTTCGAAAGATCCAGAAAATGGAATTTGATGCCATATTTGGTGTAAATTTTTGTAAAAATACGATAAGATCCCCCATAAAGGTCGTTTCCGGTAATAACCTCATCGCCAGGCTGCAATAGTTTTAATACGGCATCAGTTGCACCCATTCCACTCGAAAAAGCCAAACCATATCTGGCATTTTCCAAAGCAGCTAAACAGTCTTCCAAAGCTTTACGTGTCGGATTTGTTCCCCTCGAATATTCATATCCTTTGTTATCGCCGGGAGATTTTTGCCAATAAGTAGAAGTTTGGTAAATCGGTGTCATTACAGCACCAGTTGTTGGATCAGGCTCTTGACCTGCATGTATAGCTTTGGTTGCGAATTTCATTTTTTTTCAGATTTAAGATGCGAGACTTAAGATGTAAGATGAGATCCATTCTCAAATCTAACCTCTCAAATCTCATGTCTAATTAATATAGCTTCTAGCGAACAATACCCTTTGGATTGAAGGCTTGCCTGAATAAATACATACCCCATCTTCCAGTTTATTATCTAAAGGAATACAACGTATGGTTGCTTTTGTTTCTTCTTTTATTTTTTGTTCTGTTTCTGGTGTTCCATCCCAGTGCGCTGAGATAAAACCTGCTTTGGTATCTAAAAGTTCTTGGAACTCTTCGTAACTATTGGCCTCAGTTATATGTTCATCGCGATAAGCCAGTGCCTTGTTAAACATACTTTGCTGAATATCTTCCAATAATTTGATGATGTAGATATCCAATCCTTCCTGAGGTACAGTTTGTTTTAATTTGGTATCTCTACGGGCAATTTCTACCGTTTTATTTTCTAAATCCCTACCGCCAATGGCAATACGGATTGGCACACCTTTCAATTCATAATCAGCAAACTTAAAACCAGGTCGCTGTGTATCTCTGTCATCATATTTAACAGAAACGCCAATTCCCTTTAACCGCATGGTTAACTCATTTACATAAGTAGAAATTTTGGCAAGATCCTCGTCACTTTTATAAATAGGAACAATTACAACCTGGATCGGTGCCAATTTTGGTGGAATAATTAAACCGGAATCGTCACTGTGTGCCATAATTAAAGCACCCATTAACCGGGTAGAAACACCCCATGATGAAGCCCAAACGTGATCGAGTTTTCCATCTTTACCAGTAAATTTAACGTCAAATGCTTTAGCAAAATTCTGGCCCAAAAAGTGAGAAGTACCTGCCTGTAAAGCTTTACCATCCTGCATCAAAGCTTCAATACAATAAGTATCTAACGCACCCGCAAACCTTTCATTTGGCGATTTACGCCCCCTGATTACAGGAACTGCCAACCAGTTTTCGGCAAAATCGGCATAAATGTGCAACATGCGTTCCGTTTCTTCAATCGCTTCCTGTGCAGTAGCATGTGCAGTATGACCCTCTTGCCATAAAAATTCTGCAGTACGTAAAAACAACCTCGTACGCATTTCCCATCTTACCACATTGGCCCATTGATTAATCAATATCGGCAAATCGCGGTAAGACTGGATCCATCCTTTATAAGTATTCCATATAATTGTTTCTGAAGTAGGACGAACGATTAACTCCTCTTCCAATTTGGCAGTTTCATCAACCACAATGTTCCCGTTACCGTCATTTTTTAGGCGATAATGTGTTACAACGGCACATTCTGTCGCAAAGCCCTCAACATGAGAAGCTTCCTTAGAGAAAAATGACTTTGGGATGAATAATGGAAAATAAGCGTTTTGGTGGCCGGTATCCTTAAACATTTTATCTAAAACAGCCTGCATTTTTTCCCATATGGCATAACCATTTGGCTTTATAACCATGCAACCACGTACAGCAGAGTGCTCTGCCAAATCTGCTTTTAATACAATATCATTATACCACTGGGAATAATCTGCTTCTCTGCTTGTAATTTCTTTGCTCATGTTATGTATTTGGAACGTAATTTGTGTGTTAAAAAGTGTAAAATTCGCTGGCAAATTTATAAATTTATGCCTACAAAATATTAAGAAATTAATATCTATTATTTTTGCTCATTTTTGACTAAATTACCAGTTAAGAATTATTTACTATTAAACTTGTTTATTCATTCGTGAACACACACAACTAAATATAAACACAATGAAACCAATTAAATTTTTACCCATTGTTATGATTGCTGCCGCTGGGTTGGTGGCATCATGCTCAACATCAAAATTGGCTCAAACTAAGCCGGCAGATGATGTTTATAATTCTGTTGCCAAGGCGCGGGAAGTTGAGGTTGCTTTACCTCCTCAAAATCAACAGGCACAAAATCAAAATCGCGGTCAGGAAGAGTACGATGAATATTATGGAACCAGTAATCCTTATTACGATATGGATTATTCTTCAAGGATAAACCGTTTTTACAATGGTTACAGTTTCCAAAGTTATTACGATCCTTATTTCGATAATTATTACTCTGGCAGCAGCTATGGCCCGTCTAACTATCTTGGTTATGGCCTGGGTTGGAGCAGTGGATACGGTTTAGGTGGCTGGGGCGGAGGTTTCGGTTACAGTAACATTTGGAGCAATCCATTCTATTATGGCAACTTTGGCTACGGATGGAATAATCCTTATGGATGGAACTCTTGGGGACCAAACTCTTATTACGACCGTTATGGTTGGGGCGGTGGATACTACGGCGGTGGCTGGGGTATTGGCGGCGGATACTATGGTGGCGGCGGTGTGTATACCAACAGAGGTTACAACAGACCAAGACCAGGTAGTGATGACAGAGGTACACCAAGATATGGAAACGGTAATGGCGGCAATGTAGGCAGACCGAGCAGATCTGGTGTTGGTAATCCAAACGGTGGAGTATCTTATGCACCAAATAATAATGCTGGCCGACCAGCAAGAAATCAGGGTGGCGTTTACACACAAGGTCAAGGTAACCAAAGTGGCAGGCCAACCAGAAATGATAATTATTCACCTCAAGGTACACAAGGCAGCAGACCAACCAGAAACGAAAATTATACACCACAACAACCAGCCAGAACTGAAAGCAGACCATCTTATTCACCTCCACCATCAAATGGCGGCGGCGGTGGCTCTAATGGCGGCGGAGGCGGCGGCGGTGGTTCTAGACCATCAAGAGCTGGCAGAGGTTAATTATAAAATCTAAACACACAAATGAAAAAAATCATCCTTGCTTCTCTAGTAGCTACAGTAGCTACTATGGGAACAACATATGCCCAAAGTTATGCACCCGATGCATTCCGTTTCTCACAAACCAATTATGGAAGCTCTTCACGATTTAAAGGAATGGGCGGCGCACAAATCGGTGTTGGAGGCGATATTGGTTCAATCAATGCCAATCCGGCCGGATTGGGTTTATTTACCAAATCTGAATTCAGCATCACCCCTGAATTTAATTCCGTTTCGAACAATAGTGCATATTTAGGCAATAATATTAAAGCGAATAAAAGCCAGATTAACCTGAACAATATTGGCGTAGTATTTTATAGTCCTGCTGCAAAAATGAAAGGATCTGATGTAGACAAAGGTTTAGTAAGTACCGTTTTCGGTTTAAGCTATACCCGCAACAATGATTTTTTAAATAATATCAGCTATAATGGTACAAATACCAATAGTTCGATCAGGGATTCATATGTTGATCAAGCAAATAATAACGGAATTGAAAACTCTATTGCTGGCGATGCTTTTAATAGCTACTTGATTAATAAAAACGCTCCTAATTTTCCGAACGGATATTCAGCTGAACCATACCAAAATGCAACCTTTAAACAAAATTGGGACGAAGCCCGTTTAGGCTCTACTTCAGAATTTAACGTTGCAGGTGCTCTTAACTTTGGCAATAAGGTATATATTGGTGCAACCGCCAGTTTTGTTAATGTAAAATATACAAGTGATGCTACATTTACCGAATCTGGGATTTTAAATTCATTTGATGACGATCCAAAGGTAAATGGTTATACAGGAAATGAGAATTACAATTTAACCCATTATAGAAATCAAGAAACAAAAGGTGGAGGATTCAATCTAAAATTAGGTATGATTTTTAGACCCGTAAGCGAGTTAAGGATTGGATTAAATTTCCAGACACCAACTTGGATGAATATCGAAGATAACACAAGCGAAACTTTGGTTGCTAGTACCGCAGGGAATTCAACAAACGCCCCTTCTAATTCAAACAACCCTACAAAATACTATGGCTTTAATTACAATTTACGCACGCCGTTAAAAGCTTCGGCCGGTATTAGCTATATTATTGCAGGCACAGCACTTATATCTGCAGATATAGATTACGTAGATTATTCTTCAATGCGTTTTTCTGATGTAGATGGATATGATATGAATATCATAAATGATAACAACGCATATATTAAACAAACTTACAAAGAAGCAATTAATTATAGAGTTGGTGCAGAAGTAAAAGCTACTAACGAATTAAGTCTAAGGGTTGGTTATGGTGTAAATGGAAATGGTGATAAGGGGCGGGATAATAAGTTTTTCCAAGGTCAATATTATACTGGTGGTATTGGATACCGAATAGATAACTATTATTTTGACTTAGCTTATCAAAATTATCAAACAAATTTCGAATCAAAGCCCTATCTTCTAAATGACTACACTGAGCCTACAGCTGATGTGAAAAGCAATAGGAACAATGTATTTTTAACCTTCGGTGTAAGATTCTAATCATTGTTACCCATAAAAAAGTCCGATTCTCTATCTAGAATCGGGCTTTTTTTTTACATTGGATTATCCTATCCTCGTCCGGCTCTTGGTGGATTTCCTCCTGTATCCCCACTCCCTGGCCTTGGAGTATTAGGGTCAGCTGGTCTAGGAGGATGTTAGTATGGTTTCTGGAAGTGAGGCGTATGAAGTTGCACTGACTATTTACAGTACTGCAAAAATTGCTGGAGCCTCTAATTATCCCGGTGCACAGGCGGTTGTAGAAGATTTAGCCAAGCGTTATCCGAATTCAAGGAGAAAGCAAGCTCCTCTTTAAACAAAATAACTATGATGGCCAATTCGAGACCAAGGATTAAGATCTATGTTATGAAGAATGCCTCATTAGATTCTAATATATAGCTGAGCTCATCATGTTAATCTCCTATAAAATTTAATATTAGTTGATAGACTAAAACATGCCCCCCTTTTATATGCCTAAGCTTAAATTACTCTTATAAGATTGGTTGTATAAAGCTCACGAACAGGGTAAATGACGGCATTAATTGGATTTATAACTCGCAAGATGCTTTAATATTGACCATTAACGGAGCGGAAGTGATATACATAGGCGTAAATTAAATCAAAAATGGAGCACATCACAATGATGATGGTGTACTTTACGCCAATAATGGAGTGAAATGATTCAATAACTGAGTTCTGCACAACCTAAATGGCTTTCATTGCGCCATGAGTCTACAACAGTGCTCCATCAGGTATCTAAATATAGCTTCAATAGGTTATATAACAGCTTTTTTGGGAGTTATGAATATGGCTTCCTGAAGTTATTCTTTAAAAAACAAAGAAATAAGACTGAAAATATCAGTGATGTGAGCAATTAACATATTTATAGCGCAAATAACGCTGTTAATTGACTTAAAAGGATGCTGATATATTAGTTGCTTCTTTTTAAACGTATTACTATTTAATTCGAATTAAAAAATCTATTATGAATTTATTAGAAAGCATTTCTAACATTCTGAAACTTTTAACCCCTTTTGTCACGTTAATTGTAGCAATTCTCACTTCAAAGGTTTTAAAAAAAATACCGTTCAATAAAGGTATTAATAGCCTTAGAATAATTAAAGAGTTTGAATACTTATATGAAAAATGTGATGCCGATTTCAAAAATATTTTTTTAAATGTAGAATTGAAGGAAGCTTATTTTTATGCCCATACTAAAATCCGTGCAACTGGAGAATATGTTGAAAAGTATATCCGCTTTAAAAATAAGGTTGGTAGAAATTGCAACTGGGATATAATTAGAATTATAAATTCTTTTTTAGATACATCAGGTGAAGAAATAACAATTAAGATTCACAAGTATCAAATTATTTGGGGTAAGCTTTTAATAATTATAGGTGTAGCACTCTATTTTTCAGCCTTTATCTTCTATTATTATTATGCAAATTTTTATGAATTAACTAAACTCAAAGATTTTATATTAATTGCATTTGTTTTTCTAATATTAATGTCATTTGGATTTGTATGTATCTATCAATCAATACCTTTTTCTTTAGCAAATAAAATAAAAAAAAGATTGGAACTTTTTGATCGTAATCAAAGCCAAAATAATTAGTGAATACACTTTCCAGATCAAAGCCTTTTCAAAAACTAGCGCAATTGATCTTGTTCAATATAGAAATGTTAAAGTAACTTATAAAAAGGCCCACCCTTTTTTTGCCAAAACATCCAGTTTCTTTTCTGTTTCAGCATCTTTAATTAATTCTGGTGCATGGTGGGGCTTTTTCCGTGCATCAATGATCAAAGATCCTTTGCAACCCCAGTGCTTATTGATTGTAAAATCATTAATACCATAAATATCTGCTGCCGGATTGCTTCTTGTAAAAGCTACCCAAACAAGGTTATCAACAGTAGCAGCCGTAAACTTGGCATCATCAGCCAATATTATTAAAGGCAATCCTGACAAATCCTGATCAATCAACGCCATATTTAGCAAAGCAATTTCAGCCGCAGTTTTTTCAGGATTTAAATATTTATTACTTTCTAAAACAAGTACACCAGGCATGGCGATTTCAGGCTGATAAAACCCATCACTCAATTTCAATCCATCAGGAATTTTATTCCAAAGTTCACGCTTTTTATCGCCTGCGGCAGCTATTACAACTTTTGATCCGCTGTTTAATCCGTCGCCACTATAATCAAGCGTATCAATTGTGGTATTGGTATAAAAATGAACATCACGGGTTAAGTCGATCCGTGTTAGAATATGTTGAATAAAATCTTCAATATGATGGGTATTCAATTGTTGATCATCTTCCTTGGCTGCAATAAACAGGTATTTGGCCAAACTCAATTGGTTTTTGCCCAAAATATGATTCGCGATAGTTAAAATTTCCTGCGGTCTTCTTTCCTTTAAATAGGGCGTGTAACGCTCGCTACCAATGGCAAAAAGCAAAGGATGTACACCTGCGGCGTCAACAGCATGAACTTCTTTTAAACCATGTATTTCTTGTGGTATTGCCGAACCTGTAATTTCGTGAATTAAAGCACCGAAACTGGTATCCTCTTGCGGTGGCCTGCCTACTACGGTAAACGACCAGATGGCATCCTTTTTATGATACACATTATGCACTTTCATCAAAGGAAACGGATGCGTTAGGCTATAATACCCTAAATGATCACCGAATGGACCTTCTGGCTTATTTTCATTTGGATAAACAGTGCCCGTAATGATAAAATCTGCATCTGCAGAGATACAAAAACCTTCATCATCATAAAAGTAACGGAATCTTCTATCTCCCAGGGCTCCCGCAAAAGTCATTTCAGAAAGGCCTTCAGGCAAAGGCATAACAGCTGCTAAAGGGTGTGAAGGTGGGCCGCCGACAAAAATACTTACTTTTAAAGGTAAGCCTAAGGCATTGGCTTTTGATTGATGCACGCCTATACCCCTATGAATTTGGTAATGCAAGCCAATCTCTTTATCCTGAATATAATCGTTTCCACCCAATTGAATGCGGTACATGCCCAAATTGGCATTTAAAACGCCAGGTTTATCTACATCCTCAGTGTATACCTGCGGCATGGTTACAAAAGGGCCACCATCCATAGGCCAGTTTACAATTTGCGGCAACTGACTGATGGTCGTTTTTAAAAATTTGTTTTTTGCAGAGGGTGTTTTAAGTGGCAGCGCCGAAAGGGCCGACATTGCCGTACCTGCATATTTGAAAGGATTCTTCAAAGCCTTCATCGGATCGTTTCGGAGCGAAACCAATTGTTGTACTTTTGGTAAAGTATCCCTAAAAATAAATTTTGAACGTTCTAAGGTACCAAACAGGTTAGAAACTGCCGGAAAAGGACTTCCTTTTACTTTTTCGAATAATATTGCAGGCCCCTTATTTTCATAAACCCTTAAATGGATGGCTGCCATTTCTAAATAGGGATCTACTTCTTCTTTTATTCTGATTAAATGACCGTGCTTTTCAAGATCGGATACACATTCTGCTAAACTTTTGTATGCCATGCCCAAAGATAAATAATTAGATTTTCTGAGAAACAAAAAAGCCCTATATAAGCAGATTTTACAATAATGCTACTTATTTAGGGCTTTCAATAAGATAAGTTGATTCTATTTTTTTCCTGCAAAAGAGCGTAACATCCAGGTGTTTTTCTCTTTAAATTGCATAAAGCGGTTTACCATATCATTCGAACCGTCGTCTCCGGCAGCATCAGTTGCATCTAAAAGTTCTCTTTCCAATTCAATCAATGTAGCCATATCGTCTAAAATTGCATCAACCATATCAAGGTCTTTAAGGCCAATAGTATCAATTTCTTTAATTTTAGATTCTTTAATGTAATCCGCAAAACGGCTATGTGGTGGTTTACCTAAAGTTAAAACCCGTTCGGCAATTTCATCAATGGTTAACTGCGCATTGGTATATAATTCTTCAAACTTTACGTGAAGTGTAAAAAAGTTTTGCCCTTTAATATTCCAATGGCAACCTCTCAGTTTTTGGTAATGGATGTGGTAATTAGCCAGGTAATCGTTTAAAAGATCAACAACTGGTTTAACTTCTTTTTCGTTTAAGCTTATTTCTTTAGCGTCCATTTTGTTATTATTTATGGTGTATTTTAGTGTCTACCTAACAACCCAAATTTATAAAAGTTTTATCCAATTTTGTCTTTTGAACAATACGTTATTTATTAGATCGTTTAATATTCAATATTACAGGGAATAACAATTTTATAAACATTTGTTAATGAATAGCATACCAACATCAGCTTAATAAAGTCATCTTATTTTTACCCAAAAACGAGAAGCATAACATAGGCTGATTAACAATATTATTCGTATAATTGCTCCCTTTGACTTAAAAATTTACATAAAATAAATGCATAAAATATATTTATCTGCTGTGGTGTTATTTGCTTTAAACATTGCAAATGCCAAAGCCAGTACAGCAAGAGACTCTATCGGTGTAGAAAATAATAAAGGCAAAAAACTGATTGTTCACCAAACCGTTGCAAAGGATACTTATTATTCCATCGGACGGAGATATAATGTTGCCCCTAAAGACATTATGGCCTTTAACGATAATAAGTACCTTCAGGTTGGTATAATTATTAAAGTACCAACAAATATTCCTTTTACTGCAACAGGATCAACCGCTACTGCACAAACTCCAGGTGCTGCTACCGGCAATGTGATTGAACATACCATTAAGGCAAAGGAAAATTTAAATATGCTGGCCGAAAAATATGGCACAACCATAAACGAGATTAAAGCTTTAAATAACCTAAGCGGAAATAATTTAAGCATTGGTCAGGTATTGAAAATTCCTGTAAAAAATGGAGAACAAATTGCTACAACTGCTCCTGTAACGCCGCCACCAGTTAAAAACAATACAGAAACTCCACAAACCAACACAACATCTGCTGATCAAACCATGATTGAGCATACTGTTGCACCAAAAGAGTTTTTAGGTAAAATTGCCGAGAAATATGGTACTACCGTAGAGGAAGTGAAAAAAGCCAATAACCTTTCGGGAAATAATCTCCGTATAGGGCAGAAACTTAAAATTCCGGCAACTAAAAATATCAATGATAATAAGGTTGTAACAGCAACTGCTGAAGAAAAACCAGTTCAGGAAAATAAACCTACTGATGCATCAGGAACACATACTGTGCTCAGGAATGAAACCATTTTCACCATTGCCAAACAATATGGCATTACTGCTTATCAGATCAGAAAACTAAACGACCTTCCTGATAATGCGATCACAATTGGACAGGTTTTAAAAGTTCCGGGAGGAATTGTTGCCGAAGTTCAGGTTCCGGTAGAGAAACAGGCAGAAACAAAAGTTAAAGAAACACCAGTAGCAAAAGAAGAAAGTTTTATCCATACAGTAGCTACCGGAGAAAATATTTTTTCAATTGCAAAAAAATATAACCTAACTGCTTTTCAGATCAGGACAGCTAATAAATTGGAGGATAATAATATCAAAGTTGATCAGAAACTGATTATCCCGAAACCACCACAACCAAAGTCGGTTAATGATGCTTCGAAAGAAGATCAGGAGAATGAACCGGACAGTACCATGGTAAAAGATCCCAAACTGCGTCGCGATCCGAGCGTTTATGGCTTGAGTCAGATCGAGGAAAAAGGTACCGCCGTATGGATTGCCGATCAGGATCTTGATGGCACAAAAATGCTGGTTTTACACCGCACAGCACCTGTAGGGAGGGTAATTAAGATTACTAACCCAATGACAAACCGCACTACCTTTGCAAAGGTTGTTGGTAAATTTACAGAGAACGAATCCACAAAAGATGTTATTATTGTAATGACTAAAGCAGTAGCAGATTCTCTGGGCGCTTTAGATAAACGTTTTTTCTGCAATTTAACTTATAGTGCTCAATGAGTTCGAACAAAAAGCCTTTCATAATTGGCATTGCCGGTGGTAGCGGATCGGGTAAAACTTTTTTCTTAAACTGCTTTCTTCATCATTTTAAACAAGATGAAGTAACGCTTGTATCACAGGATGATTATTACATTCCGGCTGGCGACATGACCCAGGAAGAAAATAAGCTCTACAATTTTGATCTGCCATCAACCATTGATAGCGAACAGTTTTTAAGAGACATAAAGCAATTAATGAGCGGTGAGGTTGTTTATAAAAAGGAATACAATTTTAACAATCCATTAGCTGTAGTTAAAATACTCGAAATTAAATCCGCACCAATAATTATTGTTGAAGGTCTTTTTATTCTTCACTTTAAAGAAATAGCTGCGCTTTTGGATCATACAATATTTGTTGATGCAGATGAACAGGTTGCTTTAGACCGGCGCATTAAACGCGATGGACTGGAACGCGGTTATCCCGAAGAAGATGTATTGTATAAATGGCACAACCATGTTGTACCCGCTTATAAAGAATACCTACTTCCCTACCGCGAAGCATGCAACAAAGTGGTGATGAACAACACCAACGAACCAGATGAAATTATCGCCATTACTGAAGATATTTCGAACGATTTAAGGAATAGTATTTTAGTAGATATACATTAAAATGAAAGAAGTCAAGTTTTTAAAACTTGACTTCTTTTTTTCCTAAACAATCGTCATTCCAACTTGATTGGAAATTATAACGCTCTTATAGGTTTACAGAATCCATTTAGATTCATTCCTTCGAGAGAGTGAAGATCATCTTCGTCTGCCTGATTTGTATCCCCACAAACCACCACTTAATCTAACTTCATTTCAGGTATCTTCCCCCTTCGCTATTACCGTGGTTTGTGTCCCCACAAACCACCACACTTAATCTAACTTCATCTCTGGGATCTCCCCTTCCACTACCAATCTCCCCGCAGTAGATTTTTGTATAAACTCGATACTCACACCAGGGGCACGCTCCAAAAGTTTAAAACCACCTTCGGGTAAAACATCTAAAACAGCCAGCTCAGTCACAATTTTTTTGATACACTTTACGCCCGTTAATGGCAATGTACATTTCGGCAACAATTTGCTTTCGCCTGCTTTATTAATATGCTGCATGGCTACAATAATATTTTTGGCCGATGCCACCAAATACCATTGCTCCTCCATTCCTTTAACCATTTTACCAGGAATTTTCCAGTTGGCAATATCGCCATTTTCCGAAACCTCCATGGCACCAAGAATAGTTAAATCTACTTTCTGCGAACGGATCATCCCGAAACTCATCGCTGAATCAAAAATAGATGATCCGGGTAATGTGGTAATGGTTTGTTTGCCGGCATTAATTAAGTCGGCATCCTCTTCTCCCTCAAATGGGAATGGCCCCATACCGAGTAAACCGTTTTCTGATTGTAACACTACGTTAATGCCCTTTGGAATATAATTGGCAACCAAAGTGGGTATACCAATGCCAAGGTTAACATAGTATCCGTCTTTTATTTCTTTAGCAATACGCTGAGCGATCTCTTCTTTTGAAAACATAAAAATTGTAAATAATTGAATGTTGGATGATGGAATAACTGATTTTTTTAATGACTGAATGTTCGAAGCTGCTACTAAATTTCAGACGAGTCACTGCCTCTTCCTCACCGTTCGTTGTTCAATTCTTTTTTCGTAATCCTTACCCTGAAAAATTCGATGCACATAAATACCCGGTGTATGAATGTAATCAGGATCAAGTTCACCAGCCGCTACCAATTCTTCAACTTCGGCAATGGTTATTTTACCAGCCATGGCCATTACAGGATTAAAATTCCGACTTGTTGATCGGAAGATTAAATTTCCTGCTGTATCCCCTTTCCATGCTTTAACAATTGCAAAGTCAGCATCGAAGGCATATTCCATTAAATAATCTTTACCATCGAAATTACGCACCTCTTTGCCTTCTGCCACTTCAGTACCCACGCCTGCGGGAGTAAATATAGCAGGCATACCATAGCCCGCAGCCAAACATCTGGTGGCCAAAGTACCTTGCGGAATAAGATCTACCTCAAGCTCGCCGCTAAGCAGTTGCCTTTCAAACTCCGCGTTTTCGCCCACGTAAGAAGATATCATCTTTTTAACCTGACGCTGTTTAAGCATTAAACCGATCCCAAAATCATCTACCCCGGCATTATTTGAAATACAGGTTAAATTTTTCACCTGTTTGGTTACCAAAGCATTTATACAATTTTCCGGAATACCACAAAGGCCGAAACCACCGAGCATGATGGTAGCACCATCTGATATATCTTTGATGGCTTCTTCAGCACCAGATACCACTTTATTTATCATTTTATGAATTTTTGGTTAGTTCGCTAAATTACAAATTGCCTTCATAAATGATGCATTTATAATTTTTAAATCCAATAGGAATACTAATCAATTGGAATTAATCTAAATAACCATTATATTTGTGCTGCAATGATTTACGAGAGAGAAGATAGCCTATTCACATTACCCACCGATCCTGAGTTTCAAAAAGGAATGGGTTTTATTTTCAGCTGCACTGCTGAGCACAAAAAATGTTGTGAGAAATTTAAAAAAGGTAAGCGTTGTAAAAAATGCCCGGGCAATAAAAAGAAATAAGCTTATTTCGAAATTTCAATAATTTTATCGTCACTTCCATTACTGGTGCAGATATAAATTTTTCCTTCAGGAGATTGGCATACAGCCCTTATCCTTCCATACGTATTCACATAAAAATCTTTTGTAGCTGTAATTTTTGTTTGTGCCTCATCTAGTTTTAGCTGCATCAATTTGGTACCTTTTAGTACCGCCAACAAAAGCGAATTTTTAAATTGCGGTATATAATCAGAATTGTAATATGTTAATCCACTCGGTGCAATGGTTGGTGTCCAATTGATTAAAGGTTCTGCTACCTTATTCAGGCTGCAAAAAGATTGTTCGTTACTTTCATTGCAAAAACCCTTGATGTTCGGCCATCCATAATTTCTCCCTTTTTCGATAATATTAATTTCATCATCAGAATCCGGTCCATGTTCAGAAGAAAATATTTTGCCACCCACCTGAACTAATCCCTGCGCATTACGATGCCCTAAACTCAAAACCGGATTATTGGGAAAAGGATTATCAGCCGGGATTGATCCATCTAAATTTATCCTCAGAATTTTACCAGCCAGCGAATTTAAATTTTGAGGGTTGGCCGTATCAGAGGCATCGCCAGTACTGATAAACAGTTTACCGCCACTTATTAATAAACGTGATCCATTATGGATGGAAGCTGCCGGAATCTGATCCAGTAAAGTCTGTGCACCTGTTAAATTGCCACTACTATAAGTATACCGCACTACTTTAGCTTTGTAGGTGCTTCCGTAACCATAAATTACATAAACGTATGGGTTTGAAGAGAAATCGGGATGGAGTGCCATCCCTAACAAACCGCCTTCGCCATTCGTACGTACTTCGCTTATGTTAAGTAATGGCGTAACCTGACCAGTTGAAGGATTTAAGCGACTAATTTTGCCGGCCTTTTCTGTAAACCAGATAAAGTTATCAGGACCATAAACCATTTCCCATGGTAAACTTAAACCAGAAACTAAAACCTTTGATTTTAACGTTACATCAGGTAGTGTTCCTGGATCTTCATTACCATCATTATCATTCTTTTTGCAAGTTGTGGCAACCATTACCACAAAAAGACAGAGTAAGATTTTTTTCATAACCGTAACGTTTTAAAAATAACACAGTTACGGCCAAAAAAGTTTTATTATTTATCGCTCGCTCCGTCATTTCGAGCGAAGCAAAGCGCAGCCGAGAAATCTTTTTAAGTTGCTTCAAGCTTATCCAAAGATTTCTCCACTACGGTCGAAATGACGATTACAGGTGAATTCGTCACACTTACTAATATTCAAGGTATTTCGCCACATACCTTCATCCTCGCGCAGGCGGGGATCTTAACACACCAGTATTATATCACGATCCTTATCAAATCGAATAACAATTTATCGCTCGCTCCGTCATTTCGAGCGAAGCAAGCGCAGCCGAGAAATCTTTTAAAGATGCGTCAAGCCTATCCAAAGATTTCTCCTCTTCGGTCGAAATGACGGTTGGATAGGAATTCGCCACACGCCGTCATCCTCGCGCAGGCGGGGATCTTAAGACACCAGTATTATTCAAGATTCCCTGTCAAATCGAATAACAATTTTCATCGCCCTCTCCGTCATTTCGAGCGAAGCAAAGCGCAGCCGAGAAATCTTTTAAGGTTTATTTAAGACTATTCAAAGATTTCTCCACTACGGTCGAAATGACGATTGAGATGGGGATTCGCCCCGCTATCGTCATCCTCAGACATTACTCGAGTATTTCACCTCCTTACCGTAATCCTCGCGCAGGCGGGGATCTTCACACACCAGTATATATCAAGATTCCCAATCAAATCGAATAACAATTTTCATCGCTCGCTCCGTCATTTCGAGCGAAGCAAAGCGCAGCCGAGAAATCTTTTAAGTTTATTTAAACCTATCCAAAGATTTCTCCACTACGGTCGAAATGACGATCACGTGAATTCGCCCCCACTACCGTCATCCTCGCGCAGGCGGGGATCTTAACACACCAGTATTATTCAAGATTCCATGTCAAATCGAATAACAATTCTCATCGCCCGCTCCGTCATTTCGAGCGAAGCAAAGCGCAGCCGAGAAATCTTTTAAGGTTGATTTAAGACTATCCAAAGATTACTCCACTACGGTCGAAATGACGGTTGGATAGGAATTCGCCCAAGCCGTCATCCTCGCGCAGGCGGGGATCTTAACACTCCAGTATTATATTAAGATTCCCTGTCAAATCAAATAACGATTTTCATCGCCCGCTCCGTCATTTCGAGCGAAGCAAGCGCAGCCGAGAAATCTTTTAAAGATGCGTCAAGCCTATCCAAAGATTTCTCCTCTTCGGTCGAAATGACGGTGGATAGGAATTCACCTCCATACCGCCATCCTCGAGCATGCAGGGATCTCTAACACTCCAGTATTATATTAAGATTCACTATCAAATCGAATAATAATTTTCATCGCCCGCTCCGTCATTTCGAGCGAAAGCAAAGCGCAGCCGAGAAATCTTTTTAATTTGCTTTAAGCTTAGCCAAAGATTTCTCCACTACGGTCGAAATGACGGTGGATAGGAATTCACCTCCTTACCTTCATCCGCGCGCAGGCGGGATCTTAACACACCAGTATTATATCAAGATTCTTATCAAATCGAATAACAATTTTCATCGCCCGCTCCGTCATTTCGAGCGAAGCAAAGCGCAACCGAGAAATCTTTTAAAGATGCGTCAAGACTATCCAAAGATTTCTCCACTACGGTCGAAATGACGGTTAGATGGGAATTCGCCACACGCCGTCATCCTCGCTCATGCGGGGATCTTAAAGCTATTAGACTTGTGCTTGTGTCGAATGTTTCCATTCGACACGAGATTAATACTTTTTTATCAATTCAAATATACATAGGTAATTCCATCCCCGCCTCTATCTGCATGCTCATCTTCCATCCGGTTTACCTGACTATACTTCCGCAGATATTCTCGAATCATTTTCCGCAGTATGCCATCGCCTTTTCCATGTATTAATTTAATTGATGGAAAGCCAAGCATAATGGCTTTATCCAGGTATTTTTCTACCTCATGCAAGGCATCCTCTGTACGCTTTCCACGAAGATCCAATTCTGCTCTGAAGCCAGAAACTGCATCATTCATGCGCCCGGCAAAAGAGTTTGCGCTGCTTTGAATTACTTTTTTTGCCTCCTTATTGCTTACTTTTTGCACACGGTTCTTTTTAACCGTCGATCGTAAATCGCCAATAGCTAAAATCAGTTCATTGCGGTTAATTTCTAAAACTTGCCCAATGGTTTCGCTATCAGTAAACTTTACTAAATCGCCAACCTCAATCTCTCCGCCAACAACAACTTGTACTGGTTTAGGCCGTTCTTTTGGAACAGTATTTTTTACCAATTCCTTTTGCAAATTCTGGCGGAGTTCTTTAGTAACCTCTTTATCGGCCTGTTTCTCTTTAATTTCAGCAATGGTATTCTCAACCAGTTTATTGGCATTTTTAATGATATTCTGTGCTTCCTGTTTTGCCTCTTTAATCAGTATTTTTCTGTTTTCCTCTAAAAAGCTTTTTAACTTTTCATTCTCAGCAACCAGGTTTTTGGCCTTATTCTGCTGATTGGCTAAACTCACTTTGGCATCATAAACATTTTTCTTTTCACGTTCCAAATCAACAAGCATGGTATCTACCCTATTTTGGTTAGACCCTGTTTTCTCTCTGGCCAATTGAATCACCTCTTTGGGCAAACCAATATTCTGGGCAATTTCAAACGCATAAGAACTACCAGGTTTGCCCATTTCTAAAATGTAAAGCGGTTTCATTTTTGCGTTATCGAAAAGCATAGATGCATTTTCCAAACCTGGTGTATTGCCTGCAAAAAGCTTTAAGTTAGAATAGTGGGTCGTAATTACACCCCTAACTTTTTTATTGTTCAATACCTCTAAAACAGCTTCAGCCATTGGTCCGCCAAATTGCGGGTCGGTACCAGTTCCAAACTCATCAATCAGTACCATCGTTTTTGGCGAAGCGTGCTCCACAAAATAGCGCATCTTTTTAAGGTGCGCACTATAAGTACTTAAATCACTTTCTATCGACTGATCATCACCAATATCTGCAAAAATATTTTCAAAAATCCCCACTTCACTATTGGCATCAACGGGTATTAACAAACCGGTTTGCAGCATAATCTGTAACAATCCAACAGTTTTCATACAAACTGATTTACCACCGGCATTCGGACCAGATACCAATACTACACGTGTTTCGGCATCAATATGAATATTTAAAGGAGTAACACTTTTCTTTTCAGCAGCAAATGATATCGATAAAAGCGGGTGCCTTGCATTGATTAATTTTGTTTTAGGTTCTTTTAACAAACCTGGCATTTCTGCCTCAATATCTAACGCAAACAACGCCTTTGCACGAACAAAATCCAACTTGGTAAGGAAACCATGATAAGAAAGCAATAATGGCGAATATGGTCGTAAGTCATCTGTTAAAGCAATTAAAATCTTGATTATCTCACGTCTTTTATCAAATTCTAAATCGCGCAGTTTATTATTTAAGGTAAAAACTTCTTCTGGCTCAATATAAACCGTTTGCCCGGTTGCAGATTCATCATGAACAAAACCTTTGAGCTTGCGTTTATTTTCTGCCAAAACCGGGATACACATTCTACCATCGCGAATGGTTAAACTACCATCAGCAACCCAATTATTTGCAATAGCTTGCTTGTAGATCGAATCCATGCGCTTACGCACATCCTGCTCTGCTTTTGAAATGGCTGAAGTAATTTCCTGCAGTTCTTTTGAAGCATTGGGCTTTATCTTTCCTTTGGCATCAATTACGGTTTCAATTTTACGAAGGATATTTTTTTCAATCGGTAAATGTTCAAATAAAGCTTCGAGCGTTGGGTAAACCTCTGCGCGTTCTTCAAAAAACCGAAGTACGGAGAAAACGGTATGCAGTGAAGTATAAACCTGAAACCACTCGTCTTCCAACAGATAAGTACCTTCTACCCTGATCTTTTCGACCAGCGATTTAATATCAAAAAAAGTATTAATTTGTAACGGCTCCTGATTTTGCAGGATACGCTTAAATTCGTTTGTTTGGCGTAAAAATTTATCAATTTGATCAAAACGGTTCATCACCTGCATCTTTTCCACCATCGTTTGTCCCATTGGGCTCAAACAATGTTTGCTGATCAGTTGCCTGATCTCCACAAAACCTAAACGTTCTAAACAGTTTTCGGGATATAACATATTATTGTACGACTGCCGGAGCGGAGATTGTACTCATCACTTCCGATTTTTTTATATTTATGAGTGAATCGGCCTGTTTTTTCTTTTTAGCAATTTCTGCCAGTGCCTTTACTTTAGATAAAGAATCTGGTTTCATTTTTTTCCTGATCGCAATAGAATCGGCCTTAAATTTCTTTGCAATCACCAGCGAATCTGCCTTAAATTTCTTTTGTTTAATCATTCTATCGGCAATTTCAACCGCTTTTTTCTGCTTAACCAACGATTTCTGGATATTCTTATACATGGTTTCCAGCTCTTTAGGATTGGTATTATACCAAATCAGGCTTTTGTTATATTCGGCAGAATCGGTTCCAAATTTCTTATAAATACCCTTATAATAAGCTGCTGCAACTTTTTTAGCTGAATCTACAACGTAAATAGTAGAAATATAGCCATCAACCATGTGCATATCGTATAAAATCTTTTCCATTTTATCAGGTTTAATAATGCCGTCAGGAATACCAGGTTTGCAACCAAACCATAATATAGCTGTCATTAAAACCCATATTAATCTTTTCATGCTGAATTAAAATATTATTTTTTGCCCAAATTGCGGCAAGGTTATTAATTTTACCAAAAATAGTTATAAATGAGCATAGCTGATAATCTTAAACAATATAAAAGCGAAGTTGAATCAGATGGGGTTAAACTGATAGCCGTTTCGAAAACACAATCAATAGAATCAATTTTAGAAGCCTACAATGCTGGTCAGCGCATCTTTGGTGAAAACCATGTGCAGGAAATGGTTGATAAGCAGGCGCAACTTCCTAACGATATTGAATGGCACTTAATTGGGCATTTACAAACCAATAAAGTAAAATATATTGCCCCTTTTGTACAACTGATCCACGGTGTAGACAGTTTAAAACTACTCCAGGAAATTAACAAACAGGCAGCAAAAAACAAACGCGTAATAGATTGTTTATTACAGGTTTACATTGCAGATGAAGATACTAAATTCGGACTTGGTTTTGATGAAGTAATCGAATTGCTACGCGATGAGGCCTATGCCGAATTGAAAAACATTCGCATTGTTGGGTTAATGGGAATTGCCACAAACACTAAAAATGAAAAACAGATCACTATAGAGTTTCATGAGTTAAAAGTATTTTTTGATGGCCTTAAAGTGAGTTTTTTCCGCAAGGACGATGCTTTTAAAGAAATATCGACAGGAATGAGTGCTGATTACAAACTTGCGATTGAAGAAGGGAGTACAATGGTGCGTATTGGCAGCAGTATTTTTGGAAAAAGAATTATCAAACATTTCAAGAACGACATTTCAGCCAACTAATATGGATTTTAACATCAGATTTGCAACTGCAAATGACTGCCCAAGAATACTTGAACTGATTAATGAACTAGCAGTTTATGAACGTGCTTCGGAAGAAGTGACAGTAACTTTAGATCACTTTATAGAAGCTGGCTTTGGCAAGCAACCGGTTTGGAAAGCCTACGTTGCAGAAGTAAACAATACAATTGTTGGTTTTGCCTTGTATTATACCCGTTATTCTACCTGGAAAGGTTGCAGATTATACCTTGAGGATTTTATTGTAACTGAAGAATTCAGGGGAAAAGGAATTGGAAAAGTATTATTCGAAAAGGTTATGGAAGAAGCTAAAAACGGCAACTATAGTGGTATGGTATGGCAGGTATTAGATTGGAACGAACCCGCAATTAACTTTTATAATAAATACAAAGCACATTTAGAGAGCGGATGGTTAAATGCAGCTTTTTCTAAAGAACAAATCAAGGCATTTTAATATGGATATTTTTAAATTTGGTGGTGCCTCGGTAAAAGATGCAGATGGTGTAAAAAATTTGGCAAATATAGTCCGCGATTACAAAAAAGGAAATTTACTGATTGTAATTTCGGCGATGGGCAAAATCACTGATCAATTAGAGAAACTTACCCATGCTTTTTTAGCGCAAAATGATGAGGCACACGCCATTTTTGAGGAGATTAAACATTTCCATTTCAACATTATAGATCAACTTTTTCAAGGTAAACACCATCCTGTTTATGATGATGTGGCCAATACATTTGTAGAAATTGATTGGTTGATTGAAGATGAGCCGGATAACAATCCTGATTATATTTATGATCAGATTGTATCTATTGGAGAAGTGGTTTCTACCAAAATTGTAGCCGCTTGGCTAAATGAAACTGGTAATAAGGCTTTATGGGCCGATGCCCGCAACTATATTCAAACCGATAATACCTACCGCGAAGGAAAGGTAGACTGGCCTAAAACCAATCAGATTATTCAAAAAGATTTATTGCCACTTTTGAGTGATAATATTATTGTAACACAAGGTTTTATTGGTGGCACCAGTGAAAATTACACCACAACGTTGGGTAGAGAAGGCTCAGATTATTCTGCCGCTATATTCGCTTCTTGCTTAAATGCCGCCGCCTTAACCATTTGGAAAGATGTACCCGGCGTATTAAATGCAGATCCAAAATGGTTTGATGAAACCGAAAAAATTGCACAGTTATCCTACCACGATGCAATTGAGCTTACTTATTATGGCGCAACGGTAATACATCCAAAAACAATAAAACCACTTCAAAATAAAGGCATACCGCTATTTGTAAGGTCATTTATCCAGCCAGAAGGATCAGGAACAGCAATTACAAAAGATAATAATCCATTACCTATCCCCTCTTTTATTTTTAAAGTAAACCAGGCATTGATTTCGATTTTCCCTAAAGATTATTCCTTTATTATAGAAGAAAACCTGAGCAATATTTTTGAACTTTTTCATAAACATAAGATCAAAATCAATACTATGCTCAACTCTGCCATCAGTTTCTCAGTAAGTGTTGATGATCATCCTAAACAGATTGAAAAATTGATTAACGACCTTTCTGATGAGTTTACAGTAAAATACAACAAAGGGCTTGAATTGGTAACCATCCGCTATTATAACCAACAAACCATCGATCGTGTAACGGTTGAAAAAGATATTTTACTCGAAGTGAAAAGTCGCCATACCTGCCAAATGGTGATGAAGAATAAAACCGCATAGCACCTGTTCATTGAGAACATTAAATGTATTTGTCTTTTCGACCGCAATGGAGAAACCTATCTAATTTAGATTTCTCCACTTTATTGCAACCGATAGCTATCGGGCCCGGTCGAAATGACAATCTCCTTTGAAATGATATTTAGATATGAACAATAAACTTTTAGCCAAAACAGTACAAGATTATATCAACGCAAATATAAATGCAGATGTAAATCAGATTGCTTTAGCTAAAAGTATGTTTGAGGGGATTACTCCTGGAGAATTGGCAACCCAAATCGCTGCCAAAAAAAAATCAGAAAAGAAATTACCAACCTGGTTTAATACCGAAAATATCTGTTACCCGCCATTACTCTCCATAGAGCAAACTTCTTCTGAAATTACTGCGCAATACAAGTCAAAACTCGTTAAGGGCAATACCCTCATCGATATTACAGGTGGATTTGGTGTGGATGCCTATTATTTTTCAAAAAAGCTGAAAGCTGTCACCCATTGCGAAATTAACTCCGAATTATCAGAAACCGCAAAGCACAATGCAAAGTCATTAAAGGCTTTCAACCTTGAATTTAAAGCTGAAGATGGCATTGCTTATTTATTAAACAATGATATACATTTCGATACCATTTATGTAGATCCGGCACGCAGAGCTGAAAAAGGCAAAGTTTTTATGCTGAAAGATTGTACGCCCGATATTGTAATCAACCTGAACCCACTGCTTGAGAAATCAGATAGGATTATCGTAAAAACAGCTCCTTTACTTGATATTTCAGCAGGATTACAAGAACTCAACTATGTTAGCGAAATCCATATTGTGAGTGTAAAAAATGAGTGTAAAGAACTTTTATGGATTATTGACAAAGGCTTTTATGGGGATACAAAAATTGTTGCGGTTACTTTAAATGCCGATCTCGAGAAAACTTTCTCTTTTAACTTTCCTACAACACCGGTAGCGGTAGCCTTTATTGATAATTTGGCCATTGGCGATTATTTATACGAACCAGACGCAGCATTGTTAAAATCCGGAAGCTTTTAATTTAATCGGGACTACATATCATCTTAAAAAAACTACATCCCCAAACGCAACTTTTTACCTCTAAGGAAATAAATGTTGATTTTCCTGGCAGGATTTTTAAAATAGAAGCCATACTAACCACAGGAACGCTAAAAAAACAAGAAAATTTAAAAGGCAATGTAATTGTTAGAAATTACCCTGCAAAGCCAGAAAGATCTGGTAAAAAAGTATAAAATTAAAGCAGATCAAAATCAATTTTTAATTTTCACCAAACTCGGCAACGGAGAAAATACCATAATTAAAGCCTCAATCATTCAATATTATTAATGTAGTCTTAATTCCTGAGCAAAGTGCTACGCAGTTGAAAACCACAGGCCCAGCGAAGCTAAACCTATTTAGAATAGATTGCCTTCAGTACGATGAGACTCTGGCGGAAATCACCATTTTTAGCGTTTAAGTGACATACCACTTAATACAAAAAGCCTTCTGTAGTAGGAGGCTTCTTGTTGGTACAAAGAACTAATTAATATATTATTGCTTAAACTTTTTTTACGTTTACCGCCTGTAAACCTTTTCTGCCTTCAGCTACTTCAAATTCTACTGAGTCGTTTTCTTTTAAGCTTTCTATTCCACCTAAAACATCTTTAAAATGTACAAATAAGTCTTTATTGTCTTCTTGTACAATAAATCCAAAGCCTTTTTGAGTGTTAAACCACTTAACTTTTCCGGTTGCCATATAAAAATAAAAAATTGTATAAAATAAATAAACCTTTTACGCTTTGATCAGCATTTCAGTCAACCGATTGAATAAAAATTGAATAAACGAACCAGTTTTGGCGTTAATATTGACACAAAACTACCAAATATAATAATTTACACATGGTATACAACCCTATTTTGGCCATTTAACAATAATGTTGCGTTTAAAAAGGGTATTCTATTCTAATTATTTATTCGGTTGTGGCGTAGTACGTAAATAGGGTTTAACAACCTTATGTCCTTTAGGAAATTTAGCCGGAATATCTTCTGTTTTAATGCTGTTCACTACAATTACGTCTTCCCCGTCTTTCCAATCGGCTGGTGTTGCCACGCTGTAATTTGCGGTAAGCTGTAAGGAATCAATCACGCGTAACACTTCATTAAAATTTCTTCCGGTTGATGCAGGATAGGTGATCGTTAATTTTACTTTTTTATCAGGGCTAATTACAAATAACGACCTTACAGTTAATGTTTCTGAAGCATTCGGGTGGATCATATCATAAAGATTAGCCACAGTTTTATCAGGATCGGCAATAATCGGAAATTCAACCGAAGTATTTTGAGTTTCGTTAATATCATTAATCCAGCCCTTATGCGATTCTGCTGTATCAACACTTATTGCTAAAACCTTAACATTTCTTTTCTCAAACTCATCTTTCAATGCCGCAGTTCTACCCAATTCTGTTGTACAAACGGGGGTATAATCAGCAGGATGAGAAAATAATACTCCCCAGCTATCGCCTAAATAATCGTAAAAATCTATTTCCCCAATAGAGGTATTGGCCTGGAAATTTGGTGCGGTATCGCCTAATCTTATACTCATGATAGTCTATATTTTATATTGATTAAAACAAATTTAAACAATAGTATACTAAATACATAGACATAATATTATTTTAGGACATCTAAATTATAAATGCAACAAAAAACCCTGAAGATTATAATCAACAGGGTTTAAGAATATTAATTTATTTGGGGTATAATTAATTATAAGCTTTGATCATGAATACATAATCTTGTAATTTCTCAATCTGTTTCGTCCGCTTTAAGCCAGACAGGGCACTTTTTTTATTCGCTGAGAGTTTGTTCTTACCTAAGGAATCTTGAGGAATAGCCCTCATCGCCTCTAAAATATATCTAGACTTAACAGCAAATGCCGCACCTTCAGTTTGATCTGGTTTACTACTGATAATTCCAAACCAAATTACCGTTATTATCTAAAACCGGTCCTCCGCTATTTCCTGGATTTACAGCAATGGCCACTTGGTATTGCGTGGTATCGCCTACAAATCCATTTTTAGAACTTACATAACCTTCGCCTAAAACCGCATCATCTTTCGGATAACCTAAAGTATAAACCATTTCACCAATACTACTGGTACTTTTTTTAATGGTATAAGGTAATGAAGAAAGATTATCGAAATTTTTATCACTGATTTTAAGAATTGCAATATCGTTCTGAGGATCGGTATAAACAGATTTAACTTTAAACGACTCACCCCTGTTGTTTTGTACATAAAGTGAATCTGCACCGTTAATTACATGCAGATTTGTTGCAGACATAACCATTTGTAGAAATGGCAAACCCGGTACCGCCTACACTATTCTGAACAGCTGGCTTTCCAACGGCTGCAGATGTGCTGTTTATTTTCCTTATTAAGCTATTCTGTGTTTTTTATGGCTTTATTAACCTGACTACTTAACAACACCAATTGCTCTTTTTGCCTTGTGTTATGCTGTATAGAATATACTGAAACCAATGACAATACCAGAAAAGAAGCAGCAACCGCTATAGCAGATTTATGTTTACGCCATAATTGAACCACACGTGATGGATGCGGCCTTAATGTTATGGCTAAATGTGCTACATCAATTTCTGAATGAATTTGATTAAGCTGATCTTTCAACCGCATTTGATCGGCAACGCTCCCATAGATTCTAAAAAGAACTTATGCGAAACCACCTTATGATCTACTGTGGCATCATTGCGACGTAACTGTTCAAAAGCTTCAGTTTCCTGTGCGTTAAGTTTACCTAAAGATAATCTTCAGTAATTGCATCTAACTCCAAATCGTTTCTCATTTCAATTATTATGGTTGAAAAAATTTCTTTAACCGTTGCAGGCACTTGTATTTCTGTGTTTTTGCGTTATCAGTATTGGTATAGCCAAACTTTTCGCAGATATCCTGCATGGATAAATTGTGAATATAATGAAGCGGCGCACGAAAAACGCGAAAGCGTTTCACGATAAATGCGAAAACCAGTGGTGTTAGCGAGGTAGACCTGGTTAAACACCGGTTTTCATAACCGAACGAAGTAGATGTACATA
>NZ_CEEDAI010000004.1:0-168185 GCF_979252805.1 Pedobacter sp. AC402
AGGCTGTTACAAATGAAATAAATCGTTGAAAAAAACGGACAGCACCAAGAAAAAAGTTTGCAGTGTATCGGTAATAATTATGGTTTTTAATCCACCTTTAAATGTATACGACCAAATTAAGGCCAGTGAAATTAAAACTGTTAACCAAAATGGAATGCCATAATTATCGAAGATAAAGCGTTGTAAAACAATCACCACCAGGTATAATCTTGTTGCAGAGCCTAATGTTCGGCTCAATAAAAATATAGATGCTGCTGTTTTATAACTGTAGTGGCCTAATCTTTTCTCTATGTAGCTATAAATAGAGGTTAAATTCATCCGGTAGTAAAGTGGAAGCAAAACCGTGGCTATGATGATAAAACCAACTGCATTGCCGAGTACGAACTGGAAGTATTGAAACTGGTTTCCGCTCGGTGCACCAACCTCGCCTGGCACAGATATAAAGGTAACACCTGATAGGGCTGTGCCAATCATACCAAAGGCCACGAGGTACCATTTAGAATTTCTGTTGGCTATAAAAAATGTAGAATTGTCGGATGAGTTTTTTGAAGTTACAAATGAAATAATAATCAGCAATAGAAAATAACCGATCAGAAAACATAAGAGAATGGTTGGAGACATAGTTTTGTGTTAAGCTGATAAATGTAAGAAATTCGGATTTAATGTCAATGGGTTTAGTTTTGCTATTTGGTTGATAGCTGATTTGGATTAAGGTGACGCACTACATGAGTTTAGTTTTATTATTTGGTCGATAGCTGATGGTTGATAGCCGATTTGCATAGACATAACGCCCAAAGTATAGGGCTCAATGGGTTTAGTTCTGCTATTGGGTTGATGGTTAAATGGTTGATAGTCGATTTGCATAAAGATGACACCAAAAGTATATCGGGGTTAATTAACCATCTGCTATGTAAATATCACTTCGCAATTGCCAGTTACCGATAAATAAAGAGAACTAAATGCTGAAACATCAAGACATGAACTATGATCCATTTAACTATTAACCAATAAACTAATGCCTATTGAACTAACAAAGCATTTTACCTATTTTTGCATTATGAATTTTTCATCCAAACTGCTCGAAGATGCGGTAAACGAATTCTCGAAACTTCCTGGTGTGGGGCAAAAAACGGCTTTACGCTTGGTCTTACATCTTTTAAATAAAGAACAGGAGGAGGTAAATCAGTTTGGCAATACATTTATAAAGCTTAAACAACAGATTAAACACTGCACTACCTGCCATAACATTTCGGATTATACCGTGTGCGAAATCTGTACTTCGATTAAACGCGATAAAGAAACCATTTGTGTGGTAGAAGATACCCGTGATGTAATGGCCATCGAAAATACCGGACAATACTTTGGGGTTTACCATGTTTTGGGTGGGTTAATTTCGCCTATGGATGGGATTGGTCCTTCTGATTTATTTATAGAAGGATTGGTGTCGCGGATGGCAGTAGGAGGAATTAAAGAAGTAATTTTAGCGTTAAGTCCTAATATGGAGGGCGATACCACGCTTTTCTACCTTTATAAAAGATTAAAAGAATTTAATGTTCCTGTAACTACCATTGCAAGAGGTATTGCTTTTGGTGGCGAGTTAGAATATACCGATGAAATTACGCTCGGCAGATCCATTGTAACCCGCGTGCCTTACGAAACAGCAATGATGAAATAATGGTACAGCGTTTCCTGGTTTTCTCCCTGCTAATTTTATCCGGATTGTTTGTTCAGGCACAGGTTAAAATTCACTCACATAACGATTATACCCATCAAAAACCTTTTTATGATGCTGTGCAAAACAAGGCTTTTTCTATAGAAGCTGATGTTTTTGTAGTTGGCAATTCGTTAATTGTGGCACATAGTAAAAAAGAAATTAAAACAGGCAATACTTTAGATGCGTTGTATTTAAAACGGATAAAAACCTTATCTCACAGTAATGAATATTACGCTTTTCAATTGATGATTGATATCAAGGGAGATTGGGATTCGACATATCGTTTACTGAATAAGGATTTAAAAAAATATCAGCAATACTTTAATAAGCAGGGTAAAAATAGCATTGTAGTAATTAGTGGAAACCGCCCGGCTGATAGCAGTTTTCATAATTACCCAAATTTATATTTCGATGGTTTGCCCAACCATATTTATAGCCAGGCCGATTTAGCGAAAGTGGCAATGATCAGCGATAATTTTGCCACTTATTCCAAATGGAAAGGTGTTGGAGAAATTTCAACAATGGATAAAGCTAAATTGTTAAACCTGATTCAAAATGCGCATAAAATCGGTAAACCATTCCGTTTTTGGGGTGCGCCCGATACTAAAGCTTGTTGGAAGCTGTTGCATGAAGCTTGGTACAGATATCATCAATACCGACGAAGTTACCGAAGCCACAAACTATTTTAAACCAAACTAATCAAATCGTTCTACTCAAAATGAATCTAAAAAATAAAGTAATCATTATCACCGGAGCATCCAGCGGAATTGGAAAAGCCTGTGCCCAAGAATTTGCCAAACGTGGTGCCAACCTGGTTTTAGCTGCCCGTCAATATGTAACACTT
Source organism: Pedobacter sp. AC402 (assembly GCF_979252805.1). Lineage (NCBI taxonomy): Bacteria > Pseudomonadati > Bacteroidota > Sphingobacteriia > Sphingobacteriales > Sphingobacteriaceae > Pedobacter > Pedobacter sp. AC402. Next base: position 2,559 of record NZ_CEEDAI010000004.1, read on the forward strand.
TGCGAAATTACTGCCGGACTGGAAAAAAAATATGGCATCAGGGCGGTGGCTGTTCAGGCTGACGTGAGTAAAGAAGCAGATTGTGAACTGATTATTAGACAAGCTTTGGTTTCGTTTCAACAGATTGATATTTTGGTTAATAACGCTGGTTTATCAATGCGTGCGCTGTTTAACGATTTAGATTTATCGGTACTTTAAAACCTGATGGATGTAAACTTTTGGGGAACAGTATACTGCACAAAATATGCCTTGCCTGAAATTCTTAAAACCAAAGGAACGGTTGTAGGTGTTTCATCAATTGCAGGTTTCCGCGGTTTGCCGGGCCGAACCGGTTATTCGGCCTCTAAATTTGCAATGAACGGTTTCATGGCATCCCTACGCACCGAATTATTAAAAACGGGTGTAAATGTGTTATTGGCCTGCCCGGGCTTTACCGCATCAAACATTCGCGTAACCGCTTTATCTAAAGATGGTGCCGCACATGGCGAAACCAGTATGGATGAAGGTAAAATGATGACATCAGAAGAGGTAGCAAGCATTATTGCCGATGGGATTGAACAACGCAAACGCACCCTCATCATGACCGGACAAGGTAAATTAGCCGTATGGATGAATAAACTCTTTCCGGCTTTTGTTGATAAAAAGGTTTTTGATTTGTTTGCGAAAGAAAAGAATCCGCTGATTAAAGGATAGTGTATTGCGGTTAATGTTTAGTAAATTAAACTGCATTGGATTTAACTTCAATTACTTGTAATTCTGAGTGGAGTCTAAGATCAATTATTAAAAATCCACTTTTACAACAATTTCGTTTATTGAGTGAAGAGATAAATCTTTATTATGTACAAATCCCTTGTTTTATTAATGCTTCTTTTTCAAACGATACTTTCTTCTGCACAGGTTAAAAAAGTAAAAAATATCAATTATGCAGCCAATGCTGATGAGGCCAATACGCTGAATATTTTTTATAAAAATGACAGTATAAAAAACAAACCTGTTCTCATTTTTATTCACGGTGGCTCCTGGAGCAGTGGCAAAAAAGAAACCTATTGGTGGTTGGGCAGAAACTTTGCACGTAAGGGCGTTGTTACCGTAATCATCAATTACCGTTTGGCACCAAATGTTCAGTACGAGAAAATGGGCGATGATTGTGCCTTAGCAGTTAAATGGGTAAAAAGAGCACATTGCTGATTACGCAGCAAGCCCGGATAAAATTTTCGTAATGGGCCATTCTGCAGGCGCGCACTTAGGTGAACTGATCAACGCAGATCCTAAATACTTTAAAAAGCTGGTATCCAAAATCCGATTAAAGGATTAATCCTGAACGATCCTTTTGGCTTAGATATGCAGGAATATTTAACCACAGCAGAAAAAGATCATTTTTACTTCGATTTCATCAGAACTTTTACTGATCAATCTGCCGTTTGGAAACTGGCTTCACCATTAAATTATGTAAATAATATTAAAAATCCGCATTTACTCTTTTTTGGAAGCAAAACTTACGGAGCCATTAAATTACAAACGCCAAGGTTATACGAAAAACTTAAAGCCAACAACATTCCTGTAGAAATTAAGGAAATTAAAGGCAAAAGCCATGTACCAATGATTAGTCAGATGATTTTTGGTGGAAATGATTTGTATAAAGATATTGTTGGGTTTATACAAAAGTCATCTTTATAAGAGTTGTCAACTTTCTAGCCTATTTGCTATTCAAGTAGACAACTCTGGAGAACATGCAACTAAGGCGATAGTAATTTTATTGCACCGACCCAGGTTCCATAAACCTGGCAGCAGCGGGCATCCCGATTCCTTCAATCGGGATAAAGCGTATGGCGGGAAGCTATAACCGATTAGCATGGCATTTGCTTTCCAAAAACAAAAAAAAGTTTAACATAAGAAAAAGAAACTTACACCGTACGGCTAACCTGATCGAGTTTGCTATAATCCATCACCATTTTACCTTCTTCATTGTGGTAATACATTTTCTCAAATCGGGCATCCATTTCTATTTCCTCATCCTGATAACTGGTTCTGGTATGGATGGTTTGCGAAAAGGTATCGTCAAAAGCTTTAAGGATTACAAAAACTTCTACTTCGGCAAGCTGCAATTCGGTTAATGATTTCTCGTAAAACGGACTTTCTTCGGTTATAGGATGCACGAGTGTCCAGTTTAAAGAAAGAATCCCAATTTTATCACGTTCTAAAGCCAACGGATAAAATCTCCGCACTTGTTTATTATCAACCGTTTCGTTATACGACATTACCATTTGCACTTCTACTTCAATGAGTTGATTGCGGCGTAAATTTACTAAACGGCACATTAAACCGTGGCCTTTTTCGTAAGGGGCAATAACCATTTTTTTACTGAAACTCACTTTAGAAGTGGGCCGACTGAAACGGCCATATAATAATCCGGTGGCCAGTGCAAAAGCGAGCAAACCCAGCATACTTTCAAAAGCTGCAAGCACACTGGTAACAAAACCTTGTGGCAAAATATGGCCATAACCTACGGTAGAAATGGTTTGGGCTGAGAAGAAAAAGGCATCAAAAAACTGATCGCGAAATGTAACGCCATTAGCACCATTTAAATTTTCTATTCCTACTGCATTGTATAAAACTGCAAAAATCGTATTTACGACAAGGTAAGCGAGTAGGATGACGAAGAAAAACCGCGGCCAGCTTCATGGTAACCAATCGGGTATAAGTATCATCGAACTTAAACCATGGCAAGCCTGTACGTTCGATATTTGCAGAACCATCGGGGTTTAGCATGCGCTGATTTTTGGTTACCGGATTGGATCCGAAGCCCAAATCATCATTAAACTGTACTTTTCTTTTGAAGAAAGACATATATTTTTAGAAAGATTTTGGAATATTAAAAAACTATATCAATATTTGCTTTATACAAACATGATAATTAAAAACTTAAATAACAATTGGTGGTGGCATAACGAAATTCGTTAGGCAAATTCTATTGTTATATATTTTAAAATATTTTAAACACAATGAAAAGGATTGCCCAAAAAGCAATCCTTTTTTTATGCCTTCCCCTCCCGTGGAGGGGTGTCCGGAGGACGGGGTGGTTAAGGAGCAAAATAATAAATGGTCTGTGAGTACACAGACCATGGAGATAAATGAGAAATGAACCACAGATAAAAAAGATGAACACGGATAAAATCTGTGTGTATCCGTGTTCATCTGTGGTTAAATAAGATTGAACAATAAACATGAAAAAAATATTAAACCATTTATTCGAGAACAAGAGTTTTAGCAGGGAAGAGGCAAAGAACATTTTAATTTCCATTTCTGAAGGGGCTTTCAATTCTTCGCAGATTGCAGCTTTTATAACTGCCTATGCCATGCGCAACATCACCGTGCAGGAGCTACAGGGGTTTCGTGATGCGATGCTTGATATGTGTGTGAAAGTAAACTTATCGGGTTACGATCTTATTGATCTTTGTGGAACGGGTGGCGATGGTAAAGATACTTTTAATATATCTACCTTATCATCATTTGTGGTTGCAGGTGCAGGGCACCATGTGGCTAAACACGGTAACTATGGCGTATCATCTGGCTGCGGTTCTTCTAACGTGATGGAACATTTAGGTTATACTTTTACTAATGATGAGGATACCTTAAAACGCAATTTGGATAAAGCGGGTATTTGTTTCTTACATGCACCATTGTTTAATCCCGCTATGAAAATTGTGGCACCTATCCGTAAAGAACTGGGTGTGAAAACATTTTTCAACATGTTGGGGCCAATGGTTAACCCCGGGCAGCCAAAATACCAGATGGTAGGCGTATTCAGTTTAGAGCTGGCCCGTTTATATGCTTATTTATATCAGGATACTGATAAAAGTTACACCATTGTACATGCCTTGGAAGGTTATGACGAGGTTTCGTTAACCTGTGATGTGAAAACCTTTTCGAATAAAGGAGAGCAGATTTTAACGCTTCAGGATATGGGTTTTGAGCGGGTTGAGGTAAATGCCATAAAAGGTGGAGATACTGTAGAATCATCAGCAAAAATATTTATGGATGTGTTAAATGGTGAGGCTACAGATGTGCAAAACAATGTGGTGCTTTGCAATTCGGCATTGGCAATTAAGACTATTAAACCTGAATTATCTTTTGCCGATTGTTTTTACGCAGCGGAAGAATCGTTAATGAGCAAAAAAGCATTGGAGAGCTTTAAAAACCTATTGGCATGCTAAAATTAAAAGTTTGCGGAATGCGTTTGGCAGCCAATATTGCTGCGGTTGCAGAGCTTCAGCCAGATTATATGGGCTTTATTTTTTATGAAAAATCGCCGCGCTTAATCAGTGATGTTTCTGCTGAATTGATTAAGTACATTCCTTCTGAGATTAAAACTGTAGGCGTTTTTGTAAATGAAGATATTGAAAAAGTAAAAGATAAGGTAAACACTTTGAAGCTGAAGGCTGTTCAGTTACATGGCAGCGAATCGCCCGAATACTGTGAAACATTAAAATTAAGCTTTACTGCTTTGGAGGTAATCAAAGCATTTGGAATAGATGAGGATTTTGATTTTACAGCATTAAAACCTTATTTAAATGTTGTTGATTACTTTTTGTTTGATACCAAAACCAAAGCACACGGTGGATCGGGAAAAACATTTGATTGGTTAGTATTAGATCGATATAAAGATCAAAAGCCTTACTTTTTAAGCGGTGGAATTGACCTTGAACACACCGAAGCAATAAAAAACATAAATGATGAGCGTTTATATGCGCTTGATATTAATAGCAGGTTTGAAATTGAGCCTGGTTTGAAGGATGCCGGGAAGATTAAAGAATTTATTAAAGAAATGAACACGAAATAATGTCATCCTGAAGGTGATTAAGTATAAGTTGATCCGTTATTCTCAACTTGATTGGGAATAGTAATCCTATAGGCTTTAAGATTCCCGCCTGTGCTGGAATGACGACTTATCTTGAGCAGCTTTCAATGTGGCAAACTAGTTGATAAAAATATTATGAAATACAAAGTAAACGAAAAAGGATATTATGGAGATTTTGGAGGTGCGTACATCCCCGAAATGCTTTATCCAAACGTAGAAGAATTGCGTCAAAACTATTTAAAGATTATTGATGATGCCGATTTTCAAAAGGAATTTCATCAATTGTTAAAAGATTATGTTGGCCGTCCTTCCCCTTTATACCTTGCTAAAAGATATTCTGAGCGTTTTGGTGCCAATATTTTCTTAAAAAAGAGAGGATTTAAATCATACCGGAGCACACAAAATCAACAATACCATCGGGCAGATTTTATTGGCCGAAAAATTGGGCAAAAAAAGAATTATTGCCGAAACAGGAGCGGGGCAGCATGGGGTAGCTACGGCCACAGTTTGTGCTTTACGTAACCTGGAGTGTGTTATTTACATGGGTGAGGTAGATATTGAACGCCAGGCACCAAATGTAGCCCGTATGAAAATGTTGGGCGCAAAGGTTGTTCCGGCAAGTTCGGGAAGTAAAACTTTAAAAGATGCCACCAATGAGGCCATGCGCGATTGGATTAATAACCCGGTTGATACGCATTATATTATCGGTTCGGTAGTTGGTCCACATCCATATCCTGATATGGTTGCCATTTTCCAGTCGATTATTTCTGAAGAAACCAAAAAGCAATTGTTGGAACAAACCGGCAGCGATCAACCTGATTATGTGTTGGCCTGTGTAGGTGGTGGAAGTAATGCCATGGGTATGTTTTACCACTTTATGGATGATGAAAATGTAAAGCTGATTGCTGTTGAAGCTGCCGGAAAAGGGGTATCGAGCGGGTTTTCTGCTGCAACCACTTATTTAGGTAAAGAAGGTGTATTACACGGAAGCAGGAGCATTTTAATGCAAACGCCAGATGGCCAGGTTGTAGAACCACATTCGGTATCAGCCGGATTGGATTATCCGGGTATTGGACCACAGCATGCACATTTGTTTAAAACCGGTCGTGGCCAGTATGTTTCCATTACCGATGAAGAAAGTTTAGATGCTGGTTTGCTTTGTACACAATTGGAAGGAATTATCCCGGCCATCGAAAGCGCACACGCTTTGGCTTATTTAGAAAAAATGGAGTTTAAAGGGGGCGAAAATGTAGTGGTTTGCCTTTCAGGCCGTGGTGATAAGGATTTGGATACTTATATTAAATATTTTAACTTATAACCCCTAAATCCCCTGAAGGGGACTTTTGAGGTAATTTTTCACACAATTAATAGCCCCTTTAGGGGTTTGGGATATGAATCGAATTAAACAACTCTTCCAGGAGAAGAAAAACATATTATCAATTTATTATACTGCCGGTTATCCAAATACCGGCGATACCTTGAAAATTGCAGAGGCTTTGGAGAAATCTGGTGCAGATATGCTTGAGATCGGGTTTCCTTATTCGGATCCTGTTGCCGATGGACCGGTAATTCAGGCCAGCAGTAAACAATCGCTCGATCAGGGCATGACGCTTAACTTGCTTTTTGAGCAGTTGAAAGATTTACGTAAAACGGTGAGTATTCCTGTGTTATTAATGGGTTATGTTAATCCTGTTTTGCAGTTTGGTGTCGAAAAATTTTGTGAGGCTTGTGCCGAAGTAGGTGTTGATGGTTGTATAGTACCCGATTTGCCGATGGTAGAGTACGAAGAGTTTTATCAAGATTGCTTTGAGAAACATAACCTGAGCAATGTGTTTTTAATCACGCCTCAAACCGCTGAAGAGCGTATCCATAAAATTGATGGTCTAACCAATGGATTTATCTATCTGTTATCCTCATCAGCTACTACAGGTAAAAACCTCGAGGTTGGAGATACTACAGAAGCTTATTTCGGCAGGATTAAAAACCTTAACCTAAAGAACCCAACCATGATTGGTTTTGGGATCAGTGATAAACAAACTTTCGATAAAGCCTGCTCTTACGCAAATGGAGCTATTATTGGTACCGCATTCGTTAAAGCCATTGCTCAAGGAAATTTAGAGGAGCAAGTGAGTAGTTTTATGAAAGCGTTTAAAGCTTAATTGTTTACCACAAAGGCACTAAGATTGCATATTTTATTCTTTGTGCCTTTGTGGTTATTTATTCCTTGCCCATATCATCATTCCCAACCTGATTGGGAATAGTAATGCTCTGGTAGGGTTTTTATGCTGCATTAGGATTTACGCCTGAGTGGGAAAAACGACTTATCTTATTAAGCTTTAGTGGTATTCCTTCCTAGGCCATATCGTCATTCCCAACTTGATTGGGAATCGTAATGCTGTGGTAGGATCTTTATGCTGCATTAATGTTCCCGCTTGCGCATGCAAGTCCAACTACCTCAATATAAACTTCATTGCCTTTGTGCCTCTGTGGTTATACCCCTTTCTGCACATCGAGGCAAACAAACTGCCAAATTGCGCATCATTATCCTAAACCTGTCAATCTGAATAGCACATCTGTCAGTCAGTTTTGCCACGCAGAAAATCACATTTCATCATCTCAATAAAAAATGTTTTAAATTAATAATATGCGTTTAACAGCTTTAATCGCTGATTTACACCTGCCAAACTGTGCCTACAAATGTTTATGACAAATGAATGATTGTGAATTCTGTAATTGGTTCTACATTTGTTTAACGGTGTTAGATTATTTACACCTAATATTCCAATCATGGGAAGTAAAGAAAGAATTCTACGTTTAAAAGATGAAACCAGAACAAAAATTCTGGATGCTGCCTTGAACATTGTTCAAACTGAGGGTTGGCAGGCATTGAGTATGCGTAAAATTGCCGACCAGATTGAGTATACTGCACCAATTATTTACGAGTACTTTTCTAACAAAGATGGCATCTTACTGGAACTTACCAGACGGGGTTATTTGATGTTGGCCAAAGATATCCGCGAGGCCCGCGACAAACACGAATCTCCGGAAGATAAAATGGAAGCCATGTGGATTGCCTACTGGAACTTCGCTTTTAACCATAAAGAATTTTATCAGTTGATGTATGGTGTGGATATGGTTTGTTGTACAGTAAAAAATTCAATGCCCGAAGCCGAAAACGTAGGTGGTATGCTTGGCGATGTAATTGAATCATTATTCGAGAAGAAACCAGTATCAGATGATGATATCTGCATGAAGTATTACACTTACTGGTCTATCATCCATGGCTTGATTTCCATTAACCTGGTTCGCCCTAATGGAAGAACAACCGACGAACTAAACCAACAAATTTTAAAAGATGCCATCAAAGGCATTACATTATCCATTAACAGCTAATTTTTTTTTATCCCTTAATTTAACACTGTTAAATTATTTATACACTTTAATTCCAATTAAATTTAATCATATGAAATCTCTACATCGCTTGTATCCCTTACTTAACACCGTTAAATGGTTTAATAGTATTAAGTTATTGTTAACAATTTCTCTTCTTTCCATTGTTTTGGTGAGTTGCAAATCTGCTCCCGATCAGGCTGCAGCTGCACCACCGCCACCAGTTTTACCTGTAACCTCGATTAATGCGAGTACAGAAACTACGTTTGTAGATTATCCGGCATCGATACAAGGTGCTGTTGATATTGATGTACGGCCGCAGGTTAGTGGTTATTTACAAAGTGTACTGGTTAACGAAGGTGCTTATGTAACTGCAGGCCAAACGCTTTTTAAAATAAACGAAAATCCTTTCCGCGAGGCTTTAAACAATGCAAAAGCAAGCTTACATGCTGCTGAAGCTGCAATTTTAAATGCACAGCTGGAAGTAGATAAGTTAACCCCGCTTGTGCAAAATAAGGTAGTATCTGATTTTCAGTTAAAAACTGCTAAAACAGCACTTAAAATAGCACAGGCTAATGCCGAGCAGGCTAAAGCCGGTGTGGCTTCGGCACAAATTAATTTAGGTTATACCAATGTTAAGGCTACCGTAAGTGGTTACATTGGCCGTATCCCTAAAAAACAGGGCAGCCTGGTTTCGCCGACTGACCAGGTTGCTTTAACGCAGTTATCTGATATACATGAGGTACATGTTTATTTCGCGCTTGCGGAAAACGACTTCAATAACTTTAATGTAAACTACCCTGGCAAAACCCCTGCCGACAGGATTAAGCATTTACCTGCTGTTGAACTTTTATTATCGGATAACAGTGTTTACCCGCTTAAAGGTAAAATTGATATGATTGATGGTCAGTTTGATAAAAACACGGGTTCTATTACACTCAGGGCTAGTTTCCCTAATGCAAGTGGTGTGCTCCGCTCGGGTAATACGGGCAAAATCCATTTAGGGTTACAACATGATGATGCCATTCTGGTACCGCAATCGGCTACGGTAGAAATGCAGGATAAGGTATTTGTATTTACCGTTGGCGATAGCAGCAAGGTTAAAAAACAGGCCATTGGCATTGTGGGTAAAGCAGGTGAAAATTACCTGGTTAACAGTGGTGTTAAAGCGGGCGACCAGATTGTATTGAGCGGCATTGATAAATTACAGGAGGGCATGGTTATCCAACCTCAAAAGGCAGCTGATAAGGTAGCTGTGGCAAAAACAAAAAACTAATACAACACTTAAAGTTTAAGAAGTCATGTTTCAGAAATTTATAAACAGGCCGGTACTTTCAACAGTAATTTCCATCTTATTGGTAATTGTTGGTATACTTGGCTTATCAAAGTTGCCCTTAGAGCGCTTTCCAAATATCGCACCTCCGTCGGTATTGGTTACTGCGGTGTACCCTGGGGCAAATGCCGAAACCATTTTACGTTCGGTAACTCCTTCGCTGGAGGAAGCAATTAACGGTGTGGAGAACATGACATACATGACCTCCAGCGCCAGTAACGATGGTACCCTGGCCATTACAGTGTACTTTCAACAGGGAACAAACCCCGACCAGGCTGCTGTTAACGTTCAAAACCGTGTATCGCAGGCTACAAGCCAGTTGCCTGCAGAGGTTGTGCAATATGGTATCACCACTACCAAGCAGCAAAACAGTTTTATCGGTGCAATTGGTGTTTACTCTGAAGACCCTAAGAAATATGATGCGGTTTTTGTAAACAACTATGCGCAGATTAACATTATACCGGAGCTTAAACGTATCCCTGGTGTAGGTTCTGCAAGTGTATTTGGGGGTATTAAAGATTACTCGATGCGGATTTGGTTAAACCCAAGTCAGTTGGCTACTTATAAAATAACGCCTAATGAGGTTATCAGTGCCATACAGGATAAAAACCTTGAGGCTGCTCCGGGCAGGCTTGGCGAACGTAGCGATGAGGCTTTTGAATATGTAATTAAATATAAAGGTAAGCTTACCAAACCTGATGAGTATCAGAATATCGCGATCCGCTCTAACGCCGATGGTTCTATTTTGCGCTTAAAAGATGTGGCCCGTGTAGAGCTGGGTGCTTATAGTTATGGTAGTGTAAACCGTTTAAACGGGCACGATGGGATTACGATTGGTGTAATTCAGTTATCGGGTTCGAATGCGAATGAGATACAGATTTCGATTGATAAACTGTTGGCTAAACTATCTAAAGATTTTCCGGCAGGGATTAAATATAACCAGTTTTACCGTACCAAAACGGATCTTGATGAATCCATCAACCAGGTTGAGCATACTTTGATTGAGGCTTTCTTGTTGGTGTTTATTGTAGTATTTATTTTCCTTCAGGATTTTAGGTCTACTTTAATTCCGGCTATTGCGGTTCCGGTTGCTATTATCGGTACTTTCTTTTTTATGCAATTGTTCGGTTTCTCTGTTAACCTTTTAACGTTGTTTGCACTTGTACTGGCTATCGGTATTGTGGTTGATGATGCGATTGTGGTGGTAGAAGCGGTGCATGCCAAAATGGAAGAAGACCCCACGCTTTCTCCTAAGGAGGCCACAACCCAGGCCATGAGCGAAATTACGGGGGCAATTATATCGATTACACTGGTTATGGCTGCGGTATTTTTACCGGTAGGTTTTATGACGGGTTCTACTGGTATATTTTACAAACAGTTTGCTTTAACTATGGCTATTGCCATTATTATATCGGCTGTTAACGCTTTAACTTTAAGCCCGGCGCTTGCTGCTTTATTTTTAAAGAATAAGCATGCCGATGGGCATAAAGCACCTAAGAAAGGCTTTGTAGAAAAGTTTTATGCTGGCTTTAACGGTAGCTTTAACTATATGACTAACCGCTATGTTGGCGGCTTAAAGGTGCTTATCCGTAATAAATGGTTAAGTATGGGCGGGCTTTTGTTAATTGTATTGGTTACGGTTTTCCTGGTAAGCAGAACCAAAACTGGTTTTATCCCTACAGAGGATCAGGGCTTTGTGGCTATTGCGGTTGCAAGTCCATCGGGAACTTCGTTAGCGAATACGAACAAAATGTTAAAACAGGCCGAAAAGGAGTTAAGGGCTATGCCATCGGCAAGGTTCGTAATGTCGTTGGCTGGTTATAACTTTTTAACGGCATCCAACAGTTCGTCGGCAGGACAGATTTTCTTATTGTTGAAACCGAATGAGGAGCGGGGCGAAGTTAAAAACATTGATGAGATACAGAATATTGTAAGGGCCAAAATGGCGGCTATATCTGCTGGTACTTTCTTTGTATTCAGTTTTCCTACGGTGCCTGGTTTTAGTAACGTTGAGGCAATGAATGTGATGTTGCAGGATAAAACAAACGGCAGACTGGATAAATTTAGTGGTGTAGCGAATAACTTTATTGCGAAGTTAATGGCTAAACCTGCAATTGCTTATGCTTTTACTTCGTACAAAGCAGATTATCCGCAGTTACAATTGGATGTTAACGATGAAAAGGCTGATCAGCTGGGTGTAAGTAAAAAGGATATTCTGCAAACGATGCAAACTTATTTCGGTACTGCACAGGCATCAGATTTTAACCGCTTTGGTAAATATTACCGTGTGGTGGTGCAGGCTGATATTGCCGACAGAACTGATCCTTCGGCTATTGACCGTGTGTTTGTTAAAAACAAAGCTGGCGAAAGTGTGCCAATTGGTACGCTGGTTAAATTAACCCGTGTATATGGTTCGGAAACGGCTTCGCGTTATAACTTGTTTAACTCTATCGAGGTTAATGCAATTCCTAAACCTGGCTTTAGCTCGGGTGATGCGATTAAAGCGATTGAGGAAACGGCCAAAGAACAATTGCCAACTGGTTATGCTTACGAATTTTCGGGCCAAACGCGTGAGGAGATTTCTTCGGGCGGGCAGTCTACAGTGATTTTCCTGTTGTGTTTGGTATTTGTTTATTTCTTATTATCGGCACAGTATGAGAGTTATATCCTGCCATTGGCGGTAATACTTTCTATCCCTACTGGTATATTCGGTGTGTTTGTGGTATTGGGTTTAACTGGTATCGAAAATAACATTTATGTACAGGTAGCGCTGATTATGCTTATCGGTTTGCTGGCCAAAAATGCGATTCTGATTGTGGAGTTTGCGGTACAGAGACGAAGGGCAGGGCTTAGTTTGGTAGATTCGGCCATTGAGGCTGCGCGTTTAAGGATCAGGCCGATCATCATGACATCACTTGCGTTTGTATTCGGCTTATTCCCGATGAGTATTGCAACGGGTCCATCAGCACAGGGTAACCACTCTATCAGTATCGGTGCTGCGGGTGGTATGGTTTCGGGTGTAATTTTAGGTTTGTTCATCATCCCGGTACTTTTCGTGATCTTCCAGGCTTTACAGGAAAAACTATCAAAAAAATCATCAAATGAGGTTGTTCATCACCATGGAGAACCTGTAAATAATCATGCAGTTTATGAAACGGTTTAATCTAATTACCATCCTGCTCCTTGCTTTAATATGGAGCGGATGTTCGGTTTCGAAAGATACAGCTTTGCCTAATGTGGTGCCTGGCTTGTTTAGAAACTCATCACCTAAAGATTCTTCGAGTGTGGGCTCTCATGCCTTTGAAGAGTTTTATTAACGACCTTACTGTGCAAAATTTAATTGATACGGCTTTGGTTAAAAATTACGATATGCAAATTGCATTGAAAAATATCGATGCAGCTGAGGTATTGTTTAAACAATCGAAACTGGGCTATTTGCCTGAGCTTAAACTGCAGGTTGCTGCAAGCTCGAGCCGCCCATCAGATAATAGTTTAAATGGCTTAAGTTTAAACCAGTTTACGGGTTCTACGCACATTGAAGATTACAATGCTAATTTGGGTGTGGTTTGGGAAGCGGATATCTGGGGTAAAATACGCAATCAAAAAGCTGGCGCTTTAGCCAGTTTTTTGCAAACAGAAGAGGCACGTAAGGCTGTGCAAACGCGTTTGGTAAGTAATGTTGCCCAAGGCTATTATAATTTGCTGATGCTTGATGCGCAGTTGGAAATTGCTAAAAAGAACCTTAAACTGAATGATAGTACACTTAGGATTATCAATTTACAGTTTGATGCGGGGCAGGTTACCTCACTGGCCATACAACAGGCGCAGGCTCAACAGTTAAATGCAGCACAGCTGATACCGCGTTTGGAGCAGAATGTAACTTTACAGGAAAATGCTTTGAGTGTATTGATTGGTACTTTGCCTAAGGCGATTAACCGCGATAGCCGTTTGGATAAAATGAATATTCCGCAGGATTTAAATGCTGGTTTCCCATCGTCGATGTTGAGCCGCAGGCCTGATATTAAAAGTGCCGAACTGGCTTTAACAATTGCCAATGCTAAGGTTGGGGTTGCAAAAGCAAGTTTATACCCATCGTTGGTTATTACCGCAAGTGGTGGCATCAACTCGTTTAAAGCAAGCAACTGGTTTAACGTGCCTGCATCGTTATTCGGCCTGGTTGGTGCGGGGATTACGCAACCGATTTTCCAAAGAGGGCAGTTAAAAACTTCTCTTGAACTGGCTAAAATAGACCGTGAGAAATCGGTAATCCAGTTTCGCCAGTCGGTATTAAATGCTGTAGGGGAAGTATCGGATGAGTTAACGAAAGTAGAGAAACTTAAAGCGCAATATAGTATTGCCGAAAAAAGGGCACAAACTTTACAACAGGCTTCTAAAAATGCCAGTATGTTGTTTAAAAGTGGTATGGCTAATTATTTAGAGGTTATTACCGCACAAGGCAATCTACTACAAAGTGAACTGGAGTTAACTACCATTAAAACTGAACAGCTTAATGCTGTTGTTGGTTTGTACCGCTCGTTAGGGGGGGGATGGCAGTAAGCGTACATCGCTCGTGATTGCTGAGGTTTTACTAGTGTAAGCTGAAGTAATTTATAAAAAGAATTTAAAGCAATTTTTTTACAAAGACACTAAGATTGCCAGGTATTAACTGGTGATTTTGGTGTTTTTGTTTTTTTAAAGTATTAGGGGATGCATTCATTCGTCATCTCGACCGTATTGGAGAGATCTTTGGATTTGCTATCACTATAAATCCGTCATTGCGAGGCTGGGGGAGAGCGAGCCGAAGCAATCTTTGTTGTAAATCCCTATTACTGTCGTCATTCCCGCGCATGCGGGAATCGTAATGCGGTTGCTATTTTGGCTAGTTTGCTCGGGCTTGCCATTCTCGCAGTCTTGCCTCGGCTCACCGCCACCGAGGGGGCTCTTACTTTTGGCTTGGCCCAAAAGTAACAAAAGTCCAAGGCTTGGAACTGATGTCGAATAAATTCGTTAAAGCTTTTTAGTCGTCAGCACAAGTTCCGCCGAAGGGGGCGGAAAGTGTGTGCTGCCTTAATTCAATGATGAAAGAAAAAGGTAATGATAAAGCTTTAACGTTTTCTCCTTCCATCATTTCCTATGCCGGAAAGCAGGGAGGAGATAGCATAATTCAAATAGCGAGGTGCAAATAGCATGATGCAGGGAATGCGTTAAATTCGTCATCTCGACAGTAGTGGAGAGATCTTTGAATTTGCTATCTATATAAATTCGTCATTGCGAGGCTGGGGAGAGCGAGCCGAAGCAATCTTTCTAGTAATGTTTTTAACACGGCCGTCATTCTCGCGCATGCGGGAATCGTAATGCGGTCGCTCCGCTGGGTCTTGCCTCGGTTACCGATGTAAAATCGGTACAGGTCAGCCGCCGCCGAGGGGGCTTTTACTTTTGGCTTGGCCCAAAAGTAACAAACCTGAGCGCAGCGAAAGCATGACTACCTATAAAAACAACAAACAATAAGGCATAACTGAAAGGCTTGGAACTGATGTCGGATAAATTCGTTAAAGCTTTTTGGTCGTCAGCACAAGTTCCGCCGAAGGGGGCGGAAAGTGTGTGCTGCCTCAATGCAGTTATAGAGGAAAAAGGTAATGATAAAGCTTTAACGTTTTCTCCTTCCATCATTTCCTATGCCGGATGAGCAGGGAGGAGATAGCATAATTCAAATAGCGAGGTGCAAATAGCATGATGCAGGGAATGCGTTAAATCCGTCATTGCGAAGCTGGGAGAGAGCGAGCTGAAGCAATTTTTGTTGTAATGTTTCTAACACCATCGTCATTCCCGCGCATGCGGGAATCGTAATGCGGTCGCTATTTTGGCTAGTTTGCTCGGGCTTGCCATTCTCGCAGTCTTGCCTCGGCTCACCGCCGCCGAGGGGGCTCTTACCTTTTTCTTGATAAAAAGGTAACCAAAAATCAAGGCTTGGAACTGATGTCGGATAAATTCGTTAAAGCTTTTTGGTCGTCAGCACAAGTTCCGCCGAAGGGGGCGGAAAGTGTGTGCTGCCTCAATTCAGTGATGAAAGAAAAAGGTAACGATAAAGCTTTAACGTTTTATCCTTCCATCATTTCCTATGCCGGAAAGCAGGGAGGAGATAGCATAATTCAAATAGCGAGGTTCAAATAACATGATGCAGGGAATGCGTTAAATCCGTCATTGCGAGGCAGGGAGAGAGCGAGCCGAAGCAATCTTCTAGTAATGTTTCTAACACGGCCGTCATTCTCGCGCATGTGGGAATCGTAATGCTTTCGCTCCGCTCAGGCTTGCCTCGGCTCACCGCCGCCGAGGGGGCTCTTACTTTTGGCTTGGCCCAAAAGTAACAAAAACCCAAGGCTTGGAACTGATGTCGGATAAATTCGTTAAAGCTTTTTGGTCGTCAGCACAAGTTCCGCCGAAGGGGGCGGAAAGTGTGTGCTGCCTCAATGCAAGGATGGAAGGAAAGGTAATGATAAAGCTTTAACGTTTTCTCCTTCCATCATTTCCTATGCCGGATGAGCAGGGAGCATATAGCATAATTCAAAAAGCGAGGTTCAAATAGCATGATGCAGGGAATGCGTTAAATCCGTCATTGCGAGGCTGGGGGAGAGCGAGCCGAAGCAATCTTTCTAGTAATGTTTCTAACACGGCCGTCATTCCCGCGCATGCGGGAATCGTAATGCGGTTGCAATTTTTGCCCTTGGCTCGGGCTTGCCTCGGCTCACCGCCGCCGAGGGGGCTCTTACCTTTTTCTTGATAAAAAGGTAACCAAAAATCAAGGCTTGGAACTGATGTCGGATAAATTCGTTAAAGCTTTTTGGTCGTCAGCACAAGTTCCGCCGAAAGGGGCGGAAAGTGTGTGCTGCCTTAATGCAACGATGGAAGGAAAGGTAATGATAAAGCTTTAACGTTTTCTCCTTCCATCATTTCCTATGCCGGATGAGCAGGGAGCAGATAGCGAAGTGCAAGTAGCGAAGTGCAGATACAGGCATATGTAAATTGATTATTCTAAAACTATGAAGGAAAGCATTCATCCATCATCTCGACCGTAGTGGAGAGATCTTTGGATTTGCTATCACCAAGTTTCTACAACGGTCGCAGTTGATAGTTCTGAAGTCGCAGTAGGTAGTTCTATACTCGCAGTAGGTAGTTCTGAAGTCGCAGTAGATAGTTCTGAAGTCGCAGTAGATAGTTCTGAAGTCGCAGTAGGTAGTTCTGAAGTCGCAGTAGATAGTTCTGAAGTCGCAGTAGATAGTTCTGAAGTCGCAGTAGATAGTTCTGAAGTCGCAGTAGATAGTTCTGAAGTCGCAGTAGATAGTTCTGAAGTCGCAGTAGCTAGTTCTGAAGTCGCAGTAGATAGTTCTGAAGTCGCAGTAGATAGTTCTGAAGTCGCAGTAGATAGTTCTGAAGTCGCAGTTGATAGTTCTGAAGTCGCTGTAGATAGTTCTGAAGTCGCAGTAGATAGTTCTGAAGTCGCAGTAGATAGTTCTGAAGTCGCAGTAGATAGTTCTGAAGTCGCAGTAGGTAGTTCTGAAGTCGCAGTAGATAGTTCTGAAGTCGCAGTAGATAGTTCTATACTCGCAGTTGATAGTTCTGAAGTCGCAGTTGATAGTTCTGAAGTCGCAGTAGACAGTTCTGAAGTCGCAGTAGATAGTTCTATACTCGCAGTTGATAGTTCTATACTCGCAGTAGGTAGTTCGGGTCTGTTCAATAAACTGTGTCAAAAGAAAAACAGCAACAGGTTTTTATTTCTGTTGCTGTTTATTCTGAAAATTGGAGTGGGATGAACATTTCTATTGAATTGGTTTTACACTTTTACGTTTTTAAATGTGATGCCCGAAATCTGTTTATATTGAGGACTGGTTGATCCAAAAACAGATTTGACATAGTTTTTTACATCTAAGGCCAGGGCAACTAAGCCGGTTTCGGCATCGTAAAGTATTTTGTCGCGATTAAGGCGAAGGGTACTTAATTGGGAGGTATTGGTCACTACTTCGCGGTTTTTCTGCAATAAATCACCATATAATGTAGTAAGTGTAGCCAATTGTAAATCTACTTCATTGGGTGCGTATTGTGGTATGGTGGCCAATACTTTAATTTGTTTGTCGAGGCTATCAATAAGGTTGTCGTAACCAAGTTGTGCAGCTGTTTTCTGGTTCACAATGGTTCCTTTCGCCTCGAGTGCTTTCTTTTCTTCTTCGGTTAGTTTTGGCGATGCCCTTTGGCCGTGGATCTTCCGGTTATTGGTAATCGCGTTATCTAAAACCTGTAGGGGTACATTAACTGATTTTACCGCATTCAAAACCCTGGTGCTTAACGTTTTCAGTGGTTCAAATGCAAGGTCGCGGGCAGCAATGGCGTTGCTGTTTTTCGCAATCAGATCGTTTACCTGTTCATTTACGGCCCTGGCTGCGGCTGCTTTCTCAGTTAAGCTGTTAAGCTGAATGTTTGCATTGCTCGGATTGTAAGGGGCGCCGTAACCTGTTAAGTAGGTGATTAACATTTCGCCGTTTACCACGTTTCTGCCGTGGCCTGTGTCATTGGATTTAGACATAAGATAATTTTTAAAAAGTAAAATAATATTATTAATTATTTGTAAGGTAGTATAATTTTCTTTACAACTAAAAATATAGGTTTATTTTTTTTATTAGGTTACGGGAAACCGTATGGAATGGGTGTTAAAAATTAGGAGGTTTGATTGTATAAACATTTATAACCTAATATTATTATGGCCAGTTACAGATTAAATTTGAACCAACAAGCCAATGGCGATTATGAGGTTCACGAAGCAGGATGTAGATATTATCCTGAGCAAAATTATGATGAGCTAGGTGCGTTCAGTTCTTGCGAGCCTGCGGTAGCAGAGGCAAAAAGAAAAAACTCTTCTTTGCATCGGATTAATGGATGTTATTGGTGTTTGGAGCCGTGCCATACCACTTAAAGGGGTTGTGATTTTAAATGGTAATATCTGAGAGATGGCTGTGGTTTTTGTTACTTTAAATGATTACAATAAAAGAGTGAACCCCTAATAGCTTATAGTCTCATTAAGTAAATAATATAAATCAATTGTAAAGCAATGGATTAAGACAATAATATGCTAAAATGAACTGATAAAAGTGCTGACACAAATAATTTCCATATTTTAGTGCGGAATGTTTAAGAAAAAATGAATAATATAAGAGAGATCGAAAAGACCCTTTGGGCAGCTGCTGATAAATTACGTAGTAATATGGATGCAGCAGAATATAAACATATTGTGTTAGGGTTAATTTTTTTAAAATATATTTCTGATGCTTTTGCCGAATTACACGAAAAATTAGTGAATGGACAAGCAGAGTTTACAGGTGCAGATGCTGAAGACCCAGATGAATATTTGGCGTACAATGTTTTTTATGTGCCTGAAAAGGCTCGATGGGCATTTTTGCAAGCAAATGCAAAACAACCAACTATTGGCGTACTCATCGACCAGGCGATGGATAGCATTGAGAAAATCAATGACAACCTAAAAGGTATTTTACCTAAAAACTATGCCGACCCTGATTTGGACAAACCTCGTTTGGGCGAATTGCTTGATTTGATCGGAAACATTGGTTTTGGTGGCGAAGGCCATAAAGGAAAAGATTTATTGGGGCAAGTGTATGAATATTTTTTAGGCATGTTTGCCGATGCTGAAGGAAAGAATGGTGGCCAATTTTACACTCCACAAAGCATTGTAAAAGTTTTGGTTGATATGCTCGAGCCATACAAAGGCAGGATTTATGACGGCTGTTGTGGTAGTGGAGGAATGTTTGTACAAAGTGAAAAATTTATTGAAAGCCACCAAGGGAAAATCGGTGATTTAAGTATTTACGGACAGGAGAGTAACCCAACTACTGTGAAGTTGGCTAAAATGAATTTGGCTATTCGTGGCATTGATGCTAATATACAATTTGGCGATACATTTACCAACGACTTGCATCCCGACTTAAAAGCTGATTATATAATAGCGAACCCCCCATTTAATATTAGTGACTGGAAAGGTGAGGCAGTTAAGAGATGACAAACGTTGGAAATATGGAATACCACCGGTTGGTAACGCCAATTATGCTTGGTTACAACATTTTATTCATAAACTAAGCCCTAACGGAACCGCTGGTATTGTTTTGGCCAATGGAAGTATGAACAGTAATACAGGAAGTGAGGGTGAGATCAGGAGAAATATGATTGAAGCCAAGGTGGTGGACTGTATGGTCACGCTACCCGCAAATTTATTTTACAATACAACTATTGCAGCATCATTATGGTTTTTGGCAAAAAACAAAACCAATGGGAAATTCAGAAACCGTGAAAATGAAATTCTTTTTATAGATGCCCGAAAATTGGGCATAATGATTAATAGAAGAAATCGCAGGTTGACCGATGAAAATGATGGAGAAAGTAATGATATAAAGCTTATAAGCGAAACCTATCATAAATGGAGAAATGTAAACGGTGGATATGAAGATATTGCAGGATTTTGCAAATCTGCCACCATGGAAGAAGTGGTGCAAAACAATTATGTGTTAATGCCAGGAAGATATGTTGGAACGGAAGAAGAAGAAACAGATGCAATACTTTTTGATGAAAAAATGCAAAATCTTACCGCAAAACTTTCAGTTCAGTTTAGCAAAGACAATCAATTGGAAAATACTATTCGCGAAAACTTAAAGGGAATTGGTTATGGGTTCTGACGAATGGAAAGTTTATTCATTGGAAGATTTGTGTTCTAAAATAACTTCTGGAGGAACACCAAATACTCAAATAAAAGAATATTACGGTGGAAATATTCCTTGGTTGAAAACACAAGAAGTAACATTTAATAGAATTTATAAAACTGAAACTTTTATTACAGAGGATGGACTAAACAATTCTTCAGCAAAGTGGATACCTATCAATGCTGTTATTGTTGCAATGTATGGAGCAACTGCTGGCAGAATTGCAATAAATAAAATTCCGCTTACAACAAATCAAGCTTGTTGTAATTTGATTGTAGATGCTCAAAAAGCAAACTACAATTTTATTTATTACAATCTACTTTCAAGATTTACAGAAATTGCAGGAATGGCAGTTGGTGGTGCACAACCAAATTTGAATGCAGGTATGATAAAGGATTTAAAAGTATCATTACCTGAAATAAATATTCAAAATCGAATTTCTTCAATACTTACTTCTATTGAAGAAAAAATTGAGAACAACATAAATACAAATGAAACCCTTGAAGAAATTGGAAGGACAATTTTTAAAGAATGGTTTTTAAATTTCAATTATCCAAGTTCTGATGGAAGCAGAAAACATAGTGAATTTGGAGAAATTCCATCTGACTGGGAAATTGGTAAATTAGGCGATATTTATAAAACCACTTCAGGAGGAACACCAAGCAGAAGCAAACCTAGAGTATTACAATAACGGAACCATTGGTTGGATAAAATCAAAGGAACTTAATAACACGTTTATCTTAAATACCGAAGAAAAAATTACAGAAGAGGCTCTGAAAAATTCATCTGCAAAGCTACTTCCAAAACATTCTGTTTTAGTTGCTATGTATGGTGCTACAGTTGGTGAAATTGGAATTACAGTCCAAGATTTCACCTGCAATCAGGCAATCTGTGCTTTTCTTCCTAATGAAAATTATCCTTATACTTACATTTATCATTTCCTATTACAAAGCAAGCAGGATATAATTGGACAAGCCGTTGGTTCAGCACAACAAAACATTAGTCAGCAACTTTTACTTCAATACAAATTGTTAATTCCGCCAAGTGAATTGGTGAAAGATTTTCATAAAATCATTGAACCCTTATTTGAGAAAATAAAAGACAATATTGAAGAGAACGAGACACTTAAAGAGTTAAGAGATGGCTTACTGCCAAAATTAATGTCTGGACAGATTCCAATAAATATTTCAAACGCATAATTTAAAGTATGGAATTAGACGATTTGATATATGAAGAACACGAAGACTTTAATCAGTATCTTGATGAAACTGAAAATGAAGTTAAAATTGCGAATATCGAGTTTAGAGCTAGTAAAGTACTGTATACTTTAGAAAAAGAAACTTATCGAATTGCGTTAACCGACTATTTAAATCAACAATCTGAAGAATTCAAACAAAAGGTTTTTGACAGCTATCCAACGCCAATAGCGTACTATTTCAGGCAAACTCATTTCGGCTTTCTTGATAATAACAACAGGCTTCATTTGCTTCGTTCTACTTGGGAGGCTATGATATTTGTTCTTTATGCAATAGTTGTAGGAGAAGCAAGAAAGAAATCATTTCCACTCAGAACAGCGGGGATTCGAGAAGCTGATTTGTATAATTTTTCAGTAGATAAAAAGTTAAGCATAATAGAAAAAGTTCTCACTTATGATAGAGATAATGCTATTGGTCTAAAGTGTGGGGCTTTATTTGATGTTGAAGAAATAGTAAAAATAAAAACAGCTCAATTATCAAAGAAACGGATTTCAGCACGTTGCCGCATTATCTGAAGAACAGGCAGCTGCATTATTTGCAGAACTAATTCCAGAAGTCTTAGGAGCTTTAAAATCAATTGCCGAAATAGAAAATATTGAAATTTTCCATTTTTTAAACACAGATGGAAATCCTTTTTTCCTTAGATGTGAAACTTTTATTGGACAATCTCCTAATAGAACATTAAAGACTTATATAATTACACCGGCTCAATTAGCATTTACAAGTGTCGAATTAACGAACATGAATGTATTAGCCAAAATTGAGGATGATATATTTTCGATTTCACCTTTTTTACATTTCAAATCTGATGATGATGGGCACTTAACTAACCTTTGCTATCTGCATCAATACAATCCTGTAAATGTATTAGAGTTCAAATTTGAAATAGCAAGAAGAGCCGCATACTACATGGAACCTATTGCAACATTCAATGACAGAATACTCGAATTGCGAGTTTTATCAACTTAATATTTGCAAATGAATATACTCAGAGAAGAAGAAATAGAACAAATTGCTTTGCAAACGTTGCAAGAGCAAGGCTATGAAATTATAAATGGTGCAAACATAGAAAGATCTTACAACGAAGTTGTTTTAACTAATCATTTGCAAAATGCTATTGATAAAATAAACCCTGAAATCCCTGTCGATATAAGAGAAGAAGCATTCAGAAATGTGTTAAGAGTTCAGTTTACAACTTTATTGGCAAATAACGAAGCGTTCCATAAATTACTCACAGAAGGTGTTGATGTAAAAGGTAGAGATGGCGAACAAATTAAGACGTTTAAAGTGTGGTTAATAGATTTTCAAAATCCAGACAATAACGATTATGCAGCCGTTAATCAATTTACAATTTTAGAAAACCACAACAACAAAAGACCTGATGTAATCATTTTTGTAAATGGCTTACCATTAGTTGTAATAGAAATTAAAAATGCAACAGATGAAAAAGCAGATATAAAAGCTGCATTTAATCAATTGCAGACATATAAACAAGCCATACCAACAATTTTTAATTTTAATAGTATTTTAATTGCAACAGATGGCTGGTTCGCGAAAGCAGGAACAATTACTAGTGATTATAGTCGTTTTAGCGGTTGGAAAACCCCTGTTAAGAAACAGGAAGTATTAAGGATTGCAGAAGAACCACCTTCAACATATAATTCAACTTTGTTTGCGAAAGAGCCTGCGAAGATAGAAATGAATGTCCTACTAAAAGGTATGTTGGATAAAAACACACTTATAGATCTAATTAGGTATTTCATCGTTTTTGAGAAAACAAAGGAAAAAACAGTAAAGAAAATAGCAGCTTATCATCAGTATTATGCTGTAAACAAAGCCATTCGTTCGACTATAAGAGCTGCATCTGTAACAGGTAATCAACGGGCTGGCGTGGTGTGGCATACTCAAGGTAGTGGAAAAAGTTTAAGCATGGTTTTTTATTCAGGTAAAATGGTGCTGGCACCAGAATTGAATAATCCAACCATTGTTATTTTGACTGACCGTAACGACTTAGATCAGCAACTTTTTGAAACTTTTAGTAACTGTCAACAATTAATCAGGCAAACACCAGTACAAGCAGAAAATAGAAATCATTTACAAAGTTTATTATCCGTGGCATCCGGCGGCGTAGTTTTTACTACCATTCAAAAATTCATACCCGATGAAAAAGGCGGTACTTATCCAAAGTTATCAGACAGAAGAAATATTGTGGTAGTTGCCGATGAAGCACATCGCAGTCAGTATGATTTTATTGATGGATATGCTAGGCATATGAGGGATGCTTTGCCAAATGCCTCATTTATAGGTTTTACAGGAACGCCAATAGAGAAAGAAGATAAAAATACACAAGCCGTTTTTGGTGATTATGTAGATATTTATGATATACAGCAAGCTGTTGAAGATGGTGCAACTGTTCGTATTTTTTATGAAAGTCGCTTAGCTAAGATTGAACTTAACCCCGAGGAACAAAAGATAATAGACCAACGAATAGAGGAAGTTACTGAAGAAGATGAATTAACCGAACGTCAGCAACGTTTTGCAAAATGGACACAGCAGGAAGCTATTGTTGGGAGTGATAAGCGTTTGCAACAAGTTGCTGCCGATATTGTAAAACACTTTGAACAACGTAGTGAAGTATTTGATGGGAAAGGGATGATTGTATGTATGAGCCGCAGAATTTGTGTGGCTTTATTTGGTGCGATTATTAAAATAAGGCCTGAATGGTATAGTGGAGAAGACGACAAAGGTGCCATTAAAGTAATTATGACTGGTTCATCATCCGACCCGTTGGATTGGCAAGAACACATTAGGAATAAACCAAGAAGAAAGGCTATTGGAGACCGATTGAAAGACCAGAAAGATACTTTAAAGTTAGTTTTAGTTCGGGATATGTGGCTAACTGGTTTTGACGCACCTTGTTTGCATACTTTGTACGTTGATAAACCAATGACTGGACACAATCTCATGCAAGCTATAGCTAGAGTAAACCGCGTTTTCAAAGATAAGAAAGGTGGTTTAATTGTAGATTACTTGGGTATCGCACAAGATTTAAAGAAAGCTTTGAGTGTTTATACAGCTAGTGGTGGTAAAGGTAAAATAGAGTTCGATCAGGAAGAAGCTGTTGCCAAAATGGAAGAATTATATGAAATAGTTGTGGATTTGTACCACGGTTTTGACTATAAGAAATTCTTTGATTTACAGCTAAGAGAAAAACTTAGTTTCCTTTTAGATGCGACTGATTTTATATTGGGTTTAGATAAAGGGCAAGAACGTTTCAGTACTCATGTTTCTAACCTTTCAAAAGCATTTGCTATTTCAGTTCCTCATCCGAAAGCTTTAGCAATTAGAGATGATTTAAGTTTCTTCCAGGCTATTAAAGCAAGGATTTCTAAGCTGAGAGAAAGTAACAAAAAGAGTAGTGATGAAGAAGTAGAAACAGCGATTCGACAAATTATTTCTGATGCACTAATTTCAACTGAAGTAATCGATATTTTTCAGGCTGCAGGTTTACAAAATCCTGAAATATCAGGTTTGAATATTCTTTCTGACGAGTTTATGGCTGAATTAAGGGATATGCCAAGAAAGAATTTAGCCTTAGAACTTTTGAGAAGGATATTAAATGATGAAATTAAAAAACGCTCAACGAGGAATATCATTCAAAGCAAGAAATTTTCTGAAATGCTTGCTGAGGCAATAACGCGATACCAAAATAATGCAATAACTGCTGCCGAAATCATAGAAGAATTAATCAGATTAGCTAAAGATTTAAAGGACGCTGATAAACGTGGTGACAATTTAAATCTTGATTTTCGGGAATTGGCTTTTTATGATGCATTAGAAGTTAGTGATAGTGCCGTAAAGGTTTTGGGTGATGAAATATTAAAAACCATTGCCAGAGAACTAGTTGAAAGCGTTAAGAATTCAGTAACTATAGATTGGGAGAAAAAGGAAAGTGTTCAAGCGAAAATGAGGGTAATAATTAAAAGGATCCTCAAAAAATATGGTTATCCTCCAGAAAAACAAGAACTGGCTGTGAAAACAATTTTAGATCAAGCTAAAATTATTGCAGATGAATTTTCTAATAATTTTTAATTAACGCCTGATTGAGTAGATAATGAAATCAAAAGACGCTAAGATTGTACCTGCTAAACAGATTGGAGCAAAAACTATTTTTAAGTCCTTCGGACTTTTAAGAGACGCTGATGGTGTAGATGAACTCGACAAGGAGTCTTACTAATAGATATCATTCTCTGGGGGATGCTAAAGAAGTTTTAGGCAGTGTAGCGAATATTAGCTCATTGTTTGTTGAGTTTGTAAAGCATTTATATCAGCAGGGGGTGGCGTAGAATAAAATATAATAATAATCTAAATCGAATAATTCGAGAGCTAATTTTTATGAAAGTTAGTTGTTAACAAATCTCAAAAAAATGACAGAAAAGAAAGTTGAAGTAGTTCAAGTAAGAATTAAAACTATTGATGAAACCGAATTTAAGTTTGAACAGATTCTACTAAATCCTGATTTTCATAATGTAGATATAAAAATTGGAGGCAGCCATAGGTCATTGGTCTATGTGCAGGACTATGAAGATTATTGTCTCGGCCTCATTCAATCTACTAAAATGGACTCTACTCCACCAAAGCGTAATATTCTTACTAATGAAACATTAGCATTGGGCCTAAAACGTGAGGAAGGTTTATTGTACGGCAATGTTTTTCTTTTCGATAAGCTAAAGCAGGTTCTACTTTATGAGGTTACAAGAGATGGATTATTTATTGGTCAATTGGATGATTTGTTTTATTCTCTAATAAGAGATTATCCAATAGTTAAGATTGATATAAAATTCATTCCACTTATGAATGCTAACGCTATGCAAAAACTATTATCTATGGGCGATCGAAAGGCTATTCATATCCAGTTTGCCCATCCTGATGAAATGTTAAAGAAAATAAAGGGTGAACAGAGTGCTATAAAAGAGATAATAAAACCAGGGAAAGATATTGGCGCAGAATTAATCGATGTTATTTATAAAGTGACTACAACCAAAGGTAAATATCTTCACAATGGAAAAATTAACAATATGCTTGAATACATTAATAACAAATTTGATTTGTTAAGAGATAATGTTAAAAAATTTGAAATTAAAGGTTATGAAGAGGATGTAGAGAAAATTACTGAAGTCGATTTTATTAGAGATAAAATGATAGAGAAAATTAAATATTCTGATGGCAAAAATATGTCAGATCTTAAACCGACAGCTCGAAAACAAGAAATTATTTTAGCTTATGAACGTTTAAGACGAGATATTTATCAATATTTATAATAATGACTTTTCAAAAGATTATTCAAAATTATTTGGGATTATTTTCTGCCTTATTGATGTTAACTCTCAATTTGATTTATGATTGGAGTACAAATATCGATATGGACAAGATTATGGATAAATCTATAGATATTTCATCAATTAGTTTTGGGTTTCTTCTAGCAGTTTTGGCTATACTTGTTCAGGCGAATAATCAAGCCATCACAAGTTTAAGAGCAAGTGGTAGTTATCCTACCTTAATTTCATTAAATAAAAAAGCTGTAATATCCTGTGGATTGCTAATTGTAGCTGCACTAATTTTCATAGGATTTGATTTGTCTAGTTATATGGGAATAATAGCTAATCACAGTGTTAGAAATATTTTTGATTCAATTTGTCTCAGTATTTTAATTCATCAACTAATTGTAGTGTTTTTATTTTTAGATATATTCTATGCAATAATCAAAGAAGGTTAAATAATAGTCTATTTAAATACAACTTTGGCTGGTGTCATGAGTGGTAAAGAATGTTAATTTGAGAAATAGGGAGGCACCAAGACCATTTTAAGTAAAGAATTTTACAAGTAAAAAGAAAAATTATATATATAATGCTCACAGAAAATCACATTACAGAATTATTTGTAACCCACTTAAAAAAAAATAATTACACAGAAATAACGGCGCTCACTACCAAGCAAAAAGGCTTCGATATTACCGCTATTAACCCTGATGGTAAGAAATTTTATGTAGAAGTTAAAGGCGAAACCAGTGCCAATGAAAATTCCAAACGATATGGTAAGTATTTTACTGGAAAACAAATATGGTCACACGGAGCGGTTGCGTTATTTACGACGCTAAGATCAATGGATAAACCAGAGCATCAAGATGTTCAATTTGCAATGGCATTTCCGATGAATCATGAACCGATGATGTTATACATTAAGAAATCAATGGATAAGTTAGGCATTCAGGTTTATTTTGTATCGGAGGATGAGGTGAGAATGCTTTAACAGCAAAAAGCTCAATCATCACTGATCGGGCTTTTACTTTTATAGTTATTTTTTTATTTATTCTTCAATATCTCTACTTTCTCTCTTTCGCTAGCCAATAATCTTTCGTACAATTCTTTGTTCGCATCCAGTGCTTCCATTAACTTATCAATGGGATTAAAGTTCAAAGTACAATTATTATTAACCGAACCTGCATTATCATGAAGGGTGCTTGATATTATATTAATAACAGCTTCTTCGCTAAAGTTTTTAATGGCATCAACGGTGAAGCCCAACACCTTTGCTACTTTTTCTAAAGTGCTATCTTCAATTTCTTCGCTTTGCTCTAATTTGCTAATGGCCTGCTGGCTAATGCCGAGTTCGGTTGCAAGGGCTTCTTGTTTCATTCCACGGAGTTCGCGGATGCGGCTAATTTTACGGCCTAAATGATTGCGGTTGGTTTTTTGAGCGGTTTCCATAGCCAAATATATCTAAATTTTTTGTGGGGTAAGAAACAACGTCAACATTGTTTTAAACAATTGCCTGTGGTTCGGTACCGGGTTTTTCTGTCGAAAATTGTAAGTGTTAAGGATGAAGATATGAAACAGTAGTGCTTTATTGATCAAAAACTATTGATGAATAAAGCATGGTAGCTTCATCACCACTGAAAATAAAACGACCTAGATGAAAAATAACCCATTAAAGCCTTTAGCAGTGGACAAAGAGGTGCCTGCGCCAATTACAATTACAGGGAAACCACTTTCGCAGTTTTATGAGCTTCCTTTCGAAAATGGGAGTAGGGTGTTAAGGTTAGCAACGCTCGATATGCATAGCGCGTTTAGGGCAGAGAAAAAACCTAACCTGTTAGCAAAGAAAATGCTTTCTTTTAGTCGGGGTTTGTTAACTGTTAGCGTTAAGCTGGGTAATGAGCCGCCAGAAAGGGTTTATATTATGGTTGCACACAATAATTTGTTGGTGAGCTGTAGTGTAGATACTGATAAAACGTACCTCGGGCGTTATGCTTACCATACGCTGCGGGCCATGATGTTTGAGGGTGGCTGCGATTTTAAGCCTTATTACTGGCCCGAA
This sequence comes from Pedobacter sp. AC402, assembly GCF_979252805.1. Taxonomy (NCBI): domain Bacteria; kingdom Pseudomonadati; phylum Bacteroidota; class Sphingobacteriia; order Sphingobacteriales; family Sphingobacteriaceae; genus Pedobacter; species Pedobacter sp. AC402. The sequence continues at coordinate 31,527 of NZ_CEEDAI010000004.1, forward strand.
TGTTTCGCGCCCAATGCGGAGCAACCTAAATATGTAACTGTTGTTAAAAAACCTAACGGACCGGAGATTAAATTAAAGAAAAAGTTTATCGGTTTATTTAGACCTGGTGATTACTTCCCCGAAGTTAAAGAGCGGGTGCTTATGCCGCGCACAACTGTGGCTACCCCGGCCGAACCTGCTTTGGCACCAATGGGTGTTGGCTATTGTTTTGCCAATACAGATTTGCTACATTACCACAACAATCATTATCCTTTTCTTATCCCGTATGTGTATGTGGCTACTGCTTACTTTAAAACGGTAAAATCGTACAAGGGTTTTGTGTTTAATGAGCATGATGTTGAGGGTATAGGTGTTTCGCCACAACAGCAGGAACTGAACCGCATTTGCTTTGCCATGAAAAAGGTTGCTGCAATACAGGTTAACCCGCCTAATGCAGCACCCGAAAGCATTGCCGAAATTAAAGCGGTTAATAGGGCTAACCACCATGAAATTTTTAAGCTTTGGCACCTTGCCTTACCTTTGTTAATACAGCAGCCTTTTACGCATTACCTGTATACTTACGGCCTTCGGAATGTTGCGGGCAAGCCAGTAAGGAGCGATATGAAGCTTACATTTTACTCGATAGAGGTTCCGGTTTTAAGCTTTACCTTAAAGGATAAGGGTGATTATTATGAACTGCAACTGCGGCTTAAGGTTAATGGCAAGCTGTTGAAATTAAGTAACAAGAGTATGGGGCTGTTTCTGGTTTGCGATTGCGTTAAAACGTACCTGTGGTATTTGCTGCGGGCTGAAATGGATTATAGGTTGGTGTGGTTTTTTAGTAGGGTTAATTTTAGGGTGCAGGTACCGAAAGGGTATTATAAAGCGTATTTTGAAAGTTATGTTGAAGGGTTGGAGGGGTGGTATGAGGTTGTTAGACTGTAGTGATTTTTGGGAATGGTAATGTTTTCGCTCTCGCTCGGGCTTGCCTCGGTTACCGATATAAAATCGGTACAGGTTAGCCACCGAAGGGCTTTTACTTTTGGCTTGGCCCAAAAGTAACAAACCTGAGCGCAGCGAAAGCATGACTACCTATAAAAACAAGAAACACCTAGGCATAACTGAAAGGCTTGGAACTGATGTGGGATATCCTTCCATCATTTCCTATGTCGGATTGCAGGGAGGAGATAGCAGGGAGCAAAGAGCATAATGCAGGGTAGGCGTTAAATGCGTCATTGCGAGGCTGGGGAGAGTGAGCCGAAGCAATCTTTTTAGTTTTTTAACATACCGCCGTCATTCTCGCGCATGCTGGAACCACGTAGTGCTCAGCGTAACTAATCGTAATGCTTTCGCTATGTTTTCGCTCCGCTCGGGCTTGCCTCGGTTACCGATATGAAATCGGTACAGGTCAGCCACCGAAGGGCTTTTACTTTTGGCTTGGCCCAAAAGTAACAAAAGTCCAAGGCTTGGAACTGATGTCGGATAAATTCGTTAAAGCTTTTTGGTCGTCAGCACAAGTTCCGCCGAAGGGGGCGGAAAGTGTGTGCTGCCTCGATTCAACGGTGGAAGGAAAGGTAATGATAAAGCTTTAACGTTTTCTCCTTCCATCATTTCCTATGCCGGATAGCAGGGAGGAGATAGCGAGGTGCAAATAGCGAGGTTTAAATAGCATAATGCAGGGTAGGCGTTAAATCCGTCATTGCGAAGCTGGGAGAGAGCGAGCTGAAGCAATCTTTCTGGTAAGGTTTTTACTGCGGTCGTCATTCTCGCACATGTGGGAACCACCTAGTGCTCAGCGTAGCTAATCGTAATGCGGTTGCTGTTTTTCGCTCCGCGGGCTTGCCTCGGTTACCGATGTAAAATCGGTACAGGTCAGCCACCGAAGGGCTTTTACTTTTGGCTTGGCCCAAAAGTACCAAACCTGAGCGCAGCGAAAGCATGACTACCTATAAAAACAACAAACAATAAGGCATAACTGAAAGGCTTGGAACTGATGTCGGATAAATTCGTTAAAGCTTTTTGGTCGCCAGCACAAGTTCCGCCGAAGGGGGCGGAAAGTGTGTGCTGCCTCGATTCAACGGTGGAAGGAAAGGTATTGATAAAGCTTTAACGTTTTCTCCTTCCATCATTTCCTATGCCGGAAAGCAGGGAGGAGATAGCGAGGTTTAAATAGCAAGGTGCAGATACAGGCCTCCGTAATGGATTATTCGTCAACTCTGAGGGAACGCATTCATTCGTCATCTCGACCGTAGTGGAGAGATCTTTGGATTTGCTATCACCATAAATCCGTCATTCTCGCGCATGCGGGAATCGTAATGCGGTTCCTGTGTTTTCGCTCCGCTCGGGCTTGCCTCGGTTACCGATATGAAATCGGTACAGGTCAGCCGCCACCGAAGGGCTCTTACCTTTTTCTTGATAAAAAGGTAACCAACCTGAACGCAGCGAAAGCATGACTACCTATAAAAACAACAAACACAAAGGCATAACTGAAAGGCTTGGAACTGATGTCGGATAAATTCGTTAAAGCTTTTCGCCAGCACAAGTTCCGCCGAAGGGGGCGGAAAGTGTGTGCTGCCTTAATGCAGCGATGGAGGGAAAGGTAATGATAAAGCTTTAACGTTTTCTCCTTCCATCATTTCCTATGCCGGAAAGCAGGGAGGAGATAGCGAGGAGCGTATGGAGCGATGCAGCTAAAAGCCTCCGTAAATGGATTATTCGTCAACTCTGAGGAAACGCATTCATTCGTCATCTCGACCGTAGTGGAGAGATTTTTGGATTTGCTATCACCATAAATATGTCAATCTTGCTCATGCGGTTGCTGTTTTTCGCTCCGCTCGGGCTTGACTCGGTTCGCCGCATAAAATCGGTAACATCAGCCGCCATACTATTGTGAAACCTTCCTCACCGATTTCAGAAACACAAAACCCACTACTCCCGAAAGGATTGAAGCGGTTAAAATGGCAAACTTAGCTTCCGAAACATGCAATGCATCACTAAAAGAAAGCAGGGCTATAAAAATCGACATGGTGAAACCGATTCCAGCGAGGATGCCTAAACCTAAAACATGTTTCCAGCCTGCACCTGTAGGGAGGTTGGCCCATTTCAATTTTACGGCTAACCAACTAAAAAGGGTTACGCCAATGGTTTTACCTGCAAATAAACCTACAATAATGCCCAGGCCAAGGGGTGAAACGAGGCCGGTAAGCATTTCTTTTTGGAAAGTGATATTGGTGTTTGCCAGTGCGAAAACAGGCATAATGATGTAGTTTACGGGAGTGGTTAAAAAGTGTTCGAGTTTTTCTAATGGCGATTCTACATCTGTTTCGTTAGTAGGAATAGTGAATGCCAGTAGTACCCCTGCAATAGTGGCATGGATGCCGGAGTGGTGGATGAAATACCAAAGGAAAGCACCAGGGATAAGGTAAAACACGAGTTTTTTTACGCAGAAATAATTCATCAGGCTTAACAAGATTAAAATCCCTCCGGCCATGGCCAGGTACTCGAAATGAATTTGCTTGGTATAGAAAATGGCAATGACTAAAATGGCACCTAAATCATCCACAATAGCCAAAGCAGCCAGGAATATTTTTAAACTGGTTGGTACGCTTTTACCTAACATCGCAATTATAGCGAGGGCAAAGGCGATATCGGTAGCCATGGGGATGCCCCAGCCTCCGGCGGTTTCGTAACCTTTATTAAACAGGGAATAAATAATTGCTGGTACAAGCATTCCGCCCAGGGCGGCAATTACAGGCAGTGCAGCACTTTTTATGGATGACAGCTCTCCTTCTATAAGTTCGCGTTTAATTTCTAAGCCTACAAGGAGGAAAAATATGGCCATTAGTGCGTCGTTTATCCAGGCGAGGATGCTGTAATTAAGGGAGCCAAATCCTAATCTGGTTTCTAAAAAGGCTTCGAAACTTTCTTTTGAAGCGGTATTTGCAATGAGTAGGGAGATGGCAACGCAAATGAGCAATAGGAAACCGCCCACTTGTCCAGAGCGGAAAAAACGTTGAAATACTTCTAAATTAATGATTTTAGGCATAATGGTAAAAATAGTAAAATGAAGGGGGATAGAGGGGATGTTTTTTGTTTTTTTTGAAGAGGAGAGTGGTGATGTGAGGGATGGGGAGTTGTAATGCCATCGCTTTATTTTCGCTTCGCTCGGGCTTGCCTCGGTTACCGATATGAAATCGGTACAGGTCAGCCGCCACCGAGGGGCTCTTACCTTTTTCTTGATAAAAAGGTAACCAACCTGAGCACAGCGAAAGCATGACTACCTATAAAAACAACAAACAATAAGGCATAACTGAAAGGCTTGGAACTGATGTCGGATAAATTCGTTAAAGCTTTTTGGTCGTCAGCACAAGTTCCGCCGAAGGAGGCGGAAAGTGTGTGCTGCCTCAATTCAATGATGAAAGAAAAGGTAACGATAAAGTTTTAACGTTTTCTCCTTCCATCATTTCCTATGCCGCATAGCAGGGAGGAGATAGCGAGACGCAGATACTGGCATCCGTAATATTGATATTTCTTAAATTATGAGGGAATGCATGAATCCGTCATCTCGACCGTAGTGGAGAGATCTTTGGATTTTCTATCATCATAAAATCGTCATTGCTGGCTGGGGAAGAGCGAGCCGAAGCAATCTTTGTTGTAAATCCCTATTACGGTCGTCATTCTCGCGCATGCGGGAATCGTAATGATTTCGCTTCGCTCGGGCTTGCCTCGGTTACCGATATGAAATCGGTACAGGTCAGCCGCCACGAAGGGCTTTTACTTTTGGCTTGGCCCAAAAGTAACAAACCTGAGCGCAGCGAAAGCATGACTACCTATAAAAACAACAAACACAAAGGCATAACTTAAAGGCTTGGAACTGATGTCGGATAAATTCGTTAAAGCTTTTTGGTCGTCAGCACAAGTTCCGCCGAAGGGGGCGGAAAGTGTGTGCTGCCTCAATTCAATGATGAAAGAAAAGGTAACGATAAAGCTTTAACGTTTTATCCTTCCATCATTTCCTATGCCGGATGAGCATAGAGCAAACAGCATAATTCAAACAGCGAGGTGCAAATAGAATGATGCAGGGAATGCGTTAAATTCGTCATTGCGAGGCTGGGGAGAGTGAGCCGAAGCAATCTTTTTAGTTTTAACACACGGTCGTCATTCTCGCGCATGCGGGAATCGTAATGATTTCGCTCCGCTCGGGCTTGCCTCGGTTCGCCGCCACCGAGGGGCTCTTACCTTTTTCTTGATAAAAAGGTAACGAAAAATCAAGGCTTGGAACTGATGTCGGATAAATTCGTTAAAGCTTTTAGGTCGTCAGCACAAGTTCCGCCGAAGGGGGCGGAAAGTGTGTGCTGCCTCAATGCAACGATGGAAGGAAAGGTAATGATAAAGCTTTTAACGTTTTCTCCTTCCATCATTTCCTATGCCGGATAGCAGGGAGGAGATAGCAGGGTGCAGATAGCGAGGTTTAAATAGCATAATGCAGGGAATGCGTTAAATCCGTCATTGCGAAGCTGGGAGAGAGCGAGCTGAAGCAATCTTTTTTAGTAGATTTAATACCGCCGTCATTCTCGCGCATGCGGGAATCGTAATGCAGTCGCTATGTTTTACAAATATATTTGCCCTACGCATAAAGCGATCGTCATGCTGATCCGATAAGCTATCGGATTCTGTTCAGTATCTTTCATGCAATTTAAAACGCTCAGGGGCCAACTAGTATCATCACCGATTAACGAAAAGCTTTTATAGGCATTGGGCGAGGTAATGCGGAAGGTAAAAACTCATCCAAAAAAAAAGCCATCCCGATATTAGATTCGGGATGGCTTTAATGCGCCAGGGTGACGTAAGAGGAATATTTATGGTTTCTTACCAATATTTACCCTGATGTTTACTTCAAAATCGCCATCGGTATAACCACTAATTGCAGAGGTTGCGGTATTGTAATAAGCCATGAAATATAGGGTAGATTTATAGTTCATCCCGAAACCTACAGTGGCGTTTTGTGTATTGTGGTACATCGCCATCAGGTATAATTTATCGTTGGCAAAGTTGGCATTTAAACCGGCATCCCATAGGTTATCGAAGTTTTTAATGCCCCTGAATACGCCTTTTGGTTCGATACTGATTCCGTTGATGCCTGAGCCTAAAGCAAATTTGTAGCTTACTGCTGAATAAAAAGTAGGCTTGTCGGCATAATTTAAATCATCTTTTCTGAAAACGGAACGCATATTCGGCACGGCTCCTTCAACAGTTAATCCCCTGGATGTATAGGAAATTCCGAAATCGCCATCAAGATAATAACCCCTGTCGTTAAAACGGGCAATGGATGGATCGTTGATGTCGCTGTTTCTTACACTGCTTAAATCAAGTTTATCCTGACTTGCACCAAAAGAGATTCCGAAATTTAATTTCTGGTCTTCGTTACTCAATGGCAGGTGGTAGGCAAAGGTTCCTACGGCTTTGGTGCGCTGGATACCGCCCGATTTCTCGTTGTAAATGTTTATTCCCCAGCCTACTTTGTTTACCTGCTGATCTAAAGTTACGCTTTGTGTGATGGGGGCACCGGGAATGTTAGACCATTGCTTGCGGAAACTTCCATTGATATTAAAACCTTCGTTTATACCAGCCATTGATGGGTTAACGAGGTAACGGTTTTGGAAATATTGTGCATTTAGTGGAAGGATCTGCGCTTTTACGGAACCTAAAAATAATGTGCTTGCAGCAAATAGAAACGTTACGCGACGCATTTGCTTTATGTTTTTTGTAATTGCTCTCATGTCTGTAATTAGTCTCTAATGATGTTGATGTAACCTTTAAAATTGCCGATACCATTACCTAAATCAATAATGTAATAGTAGGTGCCTTCGCTTAACGGACTACCATTTATGGTTCCGTCCCAATCGTTGGCATAAGTGTGTTTGGTGTACAGCATCCGGCCGGCTTTATCGAATATTTTTAAGGTATTGTTTGGGTAATAATCGATGTTTTTCACAATAAACTTATCGTTATATCCATCTCCATTAGGGGTAACTACGGTACTGGCCTCCAGCTTATAATCATCTATTACGGTAACCGCAATGGTTTGATCGCTCACACAACCGCTTGCATTGGTAACGGTTACCCTGTACGATCCACTTTGTTTCGGGCGGATGGTTAATGCTGAAGTGCTTTGTCCGCTGATGATTTCTGAGCCCGACCAGCTGTACTGTGTACCGCCTGTTGCTGTTAAAATGATGGCATCTCCTTTAGAAATCGATAATCCTTTATTGCTGCTGATGGAAACCACTGGTAAAGCATTTACGGTTACTGTTGCTGTTCCGGTTTGTAACTGGCTGGCATAAGCATCGGCCACGCTTACCAATGTGTAAGTAAAGGTGCCAGTAGTATTGGTGGGCACGCTAAGGGTAGCAATGGTTGTGTTTGTGGTTACGGTACGGTTAGCACCTCCGTTAATGGTGTAGGTAAAAGTGTATGGTGCTGTACCCACTGCGCCTGTAAAGGTGATGTTTGGGGTATTGCCAAAATTACATACGGATGTGCTGCCAGATAGGGTTGCCACTGGTAAAGGGCGGATTAATACTGTTGCGGTACCGGTTTGTGGCTGGCTACAGTTTACATCGGCCACGCTTACTAAGTTATAAGTAAATGTACCCACTGTTGTTGTAGGTGCTGTAACGGTTGCAGTATTACCGGTAGAGGTTACTGTTCGGTTTGTACCATTATTAATGTTGTATGTAAAGGTGTATGGTGCGGTTCCGTTGGCTCCGGTAAAGGTAATGGTTGGTGCGGGTGCCAGGTTTGGTACTGCTGTAGTGCCTGCAATGCTTGCGGTTGCCAGGGTGCGTACGGTTACGGTAGCTGTACCACTTTGGTTTTGGCCTGCATTTACATCGGCAACACTAACGAGGTTGTAATTAAAGGTGCCCGCAACGTTGGCTGGTGCCGCTACGGTTACTGTGGTATTGGTACCTGTAGTGCTGATGGTTTTATTTGCCCCACCATTAATGTTATAGGTAAATACGTAAGGCCCTGTGCCGTTACCGCCTGTAAATGTAATGTTTGGTGCGGTACTGTTTAAGCACAATGCGGTAGTGCCCGAAATACTGGCTACCGGAACCGGGTTAATTTTAACTGTTGTCGAAACGTTTTGTGCCTGTGTACTGTAAGCATCGGTGATGCTGGTAACGGTATATACAAAGGTACCCACCACATTTGTTGGCACATTTACCGTGGCTGTATTGGTGTTTGTAGTTAGGGTTTGGTTTGCGCCGCCATTAATGTTGTATGAAAAGGTAAAAGGGGCATTGCCTGTAGCTGCTGTAAAGGTTATTACAGGGGCAGTTGTATTTACTGGCACAGCGATGTTGCCGCTTATTGTGGCAACAGGTTTTGCATAAATACGAAGGTTTGCTGGCGTGTAATTAATGGTGTAGTTGGTGTTTAAAGCCAATGTACCTTGTTGAATGGCATAATCGCCAGCGGTTTCGCCCGGCAGGCGGGTTAAGCTGCCTGTAAAAACATCGGTGCCGATTAAGGCCGGAGCAGATACGTATGTAAATGCAGGGTCGGTTGTTGCTTCTACCTTGGTTTTGGCATCGGCTTTTACGGCAATGGTTTTTGGCACAATGGTTAATAGCTGTTGTTTAGCCACTGCGGGATTAAAAAAAGTATCGCCAGCCTGATTGGCGGTAATGGTAACGGTACCTGCTTTAACAATATGGATGTCGTTATTGCTAATGGTGGCAATATTGGTATCGCTGCTGGTATATTCGATATTGATGGTGTTGTTATCGCTTGTGGCACCTGCAACCAGGTCGGGATCGCCATAGGTAGCGGTTCTTGTTGCTGTGAAAGTGATGTTCTGGTCTTTTTTTACCGTGGCATCATCCCGTGTATACCAAATGGGTGATGTAATGATGCGGCTGCCATCTGTTTCTACAATATCGGCATAATAATACCCTGTGGCTAAATTTGCCAATGCATTATCGGTATAGGTTAAACCTGGTGTTGCGCTTGTTATTAACTCAACCGGGTTGGTGCCGCTTCCTGGTGTGCCGAATAAAATTTTAATACTCGCTATGGCACTGGTTGTAATGGAACTTACCGAAATCTGTGGTGCTCCGGCTGTTTTAAATATACTGCCTACGGGCTGTTTGTTAATGGTAAAAATTACTTTGGCGGCCGAATCTTCTGAGGCATAAAACCGCATTTTTTTAATGGCATCCAATAAATCATTTTCGGTAAGGGCAGGGGCCAATACCACTAAACGGGCACGGGTATGTTTACCAAAGGTTAAATTGTGGTTATCGTGGTCGATGGTTGCACCCAGGTGATACCCCTTGGCGAGCATGCGGTTATAGTAACTTAAATAACTCATTGAGCTGGCAGGATCGGAGTAGGTTACGTTTGTAGAAAAGGCGGGGCCGCTTTCTAAAGCTGATCCTACTATGGCACTATCGGCACTTAAATCGTAAGTTGCAGAGATGTTGTTGTAATCGGTTGTGTTGGGATGGGCCAAGGTTGCAATGGCATTTAATCCATGTCTGTTTATAATTCTGAATAAACCTGCAGGCCCTGTATAGGTGCTTTTTGGTACATAGATCTGGTTTTCGCCTGATTCCCATCCGATCAGTGAATCGATACCATATACGATTACGTGTCCGCCGCCACTAATTACGCCCCATTCCATGCCGTGCAAGGCAACAAAATTGGAGGTGGTTGCTTTTTTAGCAGCATCGATACCTGGCTGCCAGTTGGCTAGCGACATGCCGGCCTGGGTATGGTTATGTTCTGATATGCCCAGGAAATCCAGATTCATTGCTGTTTTGGCAAATGCATAATCATCTTCGGGTTTTTTGGTTAAATCATCTTTGTTACCGTCTGAATAACTGCTGTGGCTGTGTAAGTTGCCGTAGTAAAAGTTCAGTTTGTTTACATCGAGGATTCCTGTTTTAAAGTTTCCTAAAAGGGGTTGTGCAGTTAAGTATAACGGGCCACCGCTACATGCACTGTTTAGCGCGTAGGTAAAGAAATAGTAATTGGTGTTCTGCGTTAATCCATTTCTGATGAATGATGTTCCGGTTCCTCTTTTTACCACGATACCACCACCAAGCTGATCGCCAACATTGTAAACGGTTTGGTTTACGGGTGCTGCGGTTAGGGTGTTGCTGGTACTCATTACCACCAAATATTCGTCGGCCGCATTTGGTGCTGTAAAACTTGCCTGTATAAAATTGTAGTTAGATGAGGTTACACTAAAGTTTGTGGGTTGTGCTGTTGGGGTTGCACAGGGCAATAAGGTTTTAGTGGTTTGTGCTGCACTTAAAATATTGGCTGTTAAATATTTGGGGCCGCCCGTACACGAAAGGTTATTTAAAGGAACAATAAAATAGTTGTAGGTGGTAGAACTGTTTAAAGCATTATCGGTAAAGGTATTGCTCACAATTTTGTTGATTACTGTACCACCTCCAAAAGCAGAACCAATGGCGTATGCTGTACCATCAACCGGTAATGTGCTTAATGTAGCATTTTGGCTCCTGATGATGAGGTATTCGTTTGCATCAGCCGATTTGGTGAAGGTTGCAGTAATGCTTCCGGTAGTTACCGCGCTGAATGTTAGTGCTGTTGCAGGGCTGGTTGGCGCTGCACAGGTTGGCAGGTTTGGTGGGAAATGTACGCCTAAACGGTCGGCATCATCATCATCAATGGCGTTTTGAACGGTAGCCAGTGGTGTTCTGGTCCAATCATCAGCTATAAAAGTTGGACTTGGTGCGGTAACATTGAGGCTTCTTACATAAGAAACGTCTTTAGCGTTAACCCCTTGTCCGAATGCATCGATAATGTTGTTGTTGGCATCTAAAAGTGCTACTCCATCGTTACCATTAAAGTTGATAACGGTATTGCTGATGAGTATGGCATTTGCCTGTGTTAGGTAAGGAACTTCGGTGGTATTGCCTGAGTTGCCCAAAAGTACCGACCCCAATGCTGGAATGGTGAAATTTAAGTTTACCGTTTGTGAGGGTGCTCCGGTTATGTTGATGTTACCTGCATCGCCCGAAATATTGTATAAAGCTAATTTTAACTGTGGTGATGCGGTATTGATAGGGGCATTGGTGAGGTTGGTTAATTCGATCCATTTGTTTACAGATGCGCCTTCGTAATATTGACTGATGATTACTGGCGAACTCACCAACGGAGGGTTAGCTGTAGTGGCATCAACCGTGGCCACAGTGTTTTGCAGGTTGCCGGCATTATCTTGTGCCACTACATATAAGGTGTAAGCGGTGCCGATGTTTAAGCCTGAAATTGTTGTGCTGGCATCGGTATTGGCCGTGTTGGTAAATGAGCCTGATTTTAAGGCTGCAGAGCCACTACCATCTTGTGCAGCTTTAACCTGTGCAGGTGTTGGGGCTGTTCCTCCCGATAGGGATAACACGTAATAGGTGGTGCCTGCCTCGTTTATGTTGTTTGCAAATGCTACTGAAGTTGTGGTAACGGTTGTTGTTTTTGGGTAGGTTGCTGCGGTAATGGGTGGGGTTACATCGCCCGCAACGCCTGTACCACTTACGGCAACATTGATGGTAGTTGCGCCAGTGCTGGTAATTTGAACATTGCTTGCCGATGGGCCCATAACTGTTGGGCTATACCTTACATAAACGGTTGGCGCTGCTGTAACTTCGCCACTACTATAAGCGATAGCTGTACTAAAGGTGCTATTATCTTTCGATATTGTGAAAGGTGATGTGGTGGTAACGTTGGTACTTGCTGTGGTATTACTGCCGCTAAGTGTAAAACTCTGTGCTGTTGAATTTGTTGCTATACTTTGGTTGCCAAATGCCAAACTGGTTGGTGATGCTGCCAATGCAGGGGTTGCAGAACCACCTCCAGAGGTAAAGCTTAGGTTAAAATTATCAATAGCGGTTGATGGCCTGTTGCCTGAACCTGTTGTGGTATTTAAAGATACTATGCGGATCCAAATGGTATTTGCATTGTTATCCAATGCATTTCCGAAATCTACATTTACCACATTATTTGTAAATAAATTGTTTCCGGTTGTTAATGTGCCTGTAGTAGTTGCTGCTGTAAAGGTTGATGGTGCAGCACCTATCCCATAATCAATACGCCAGGTTGCCGTACGTGGAGAGGTAGCATCAACAGATTGTAGGTTGAAACTTAACTTAAAACCTGTTTTCCCTGTGGTATTGGCCAATTGAAAAACAAATGCCCCACTGCCATCTCCAAGCGCAGCGGTTTGTCTTAAGCCTAAAGCCCTGTCGGTTGCAGCAGTTTGTGCTACTGGTGTTGCTGTGGCCCCTGCGGTAGCCGATGCAAAATTTTTAAATGCACCTGTACCATTGTTCCATGCGGTAGCTGTATTTGTAAATGGAGAAATTGTACCCAGTGCTGTGGCTGTGGCATTAACTCTGGTAGAAAAACCAGCGGGTAAAGCTGTTCCGATACCATCGAAGGTTTCTACATATGGAGAAGTGCCAAGCGTTACTTGCGCCAGTAATCTGCCTGTTATGAGAAATAATAGGGAAAAGAGTAAAAGTTTTTTCATATAAGTTTTTTAGGGATATGAAATGATGAATGATTTTTATAATAAGTTGTTTAAGCGGGTGTAGGGTAATTGCTTAAGGTTGTCGGGAACGATGCCGAAAGGATGTAGATAACTAGGAGTAACGTTTTACCATAAGTGGATAATAAGGGTATTGATTGGATAATTTTGATTATTTGGTAAAAGCAATGCACTCAAAAATAAGATATACAGTATACCAAACTGCCTGAAGGAACAAATTTGCCCTACAAATGCTTTTTTTTTAACTGAAATGCAGTTTTATTGGAGTAATTGTAGCGCCATATTAGATGATTAGGTTACGAAAATAAGTGCTGGGTATTAATTTAGTATTATAGTTTTATTAATTTTAGTTGTTTTTAGGTTAAAAGCTTGGGGAATAAACTTTTAATGTTATAAAAGTATGTATTTCTTTGGTATTTAGATTGGATGTTGATAAAATTCGTTGTTGTGAAGTGGGGAGAGAGAGGTGGAGCAATCTTTTTAGTTTTTAACACAGTCGTCATTATCGAGAATGCGGGAATCTTAATGCTTTCGCTTCGCTCGGGCTTGCCTCGGTTACCGATATGAAATCGGTACAGGTCAGCCAACATCGAAGGGATCTTACTTTTGGCTTGGCCCAAAAGTAACAAACCTGAGCGCAGCGAAAGCATGACTACCTATAAAAACAACAAACAATAAGGCATAACTGAAAGGCTTGGAACTGATGTCGGATAAATTCGTTAAAGCTTTTTGGTCGTCAGCACAAGTTCCGCCGAAGGGGGCGGAAAGTGTGTGCTGCCTTAATTTAGTGATGGAGGAAAAAGGTAATGATAAAGCTTTAACGTTTTCTCCTTCCATCATTTCCTATGCCGGAGAGCAGGGAGGAGATAGCATAATTCAAAGCGAGATACAAATAGCATGATGCACGGAATGCGTTAAATTCGTCATTGCGAAGCTGGGGAGAGCGAGCTGAAGCAATCTTTTAGAAATGTTTCTAACGCGGAAAGTGTGTGCTGCCTCAATTCAGTGATGAAAGAAAAAGGTAACGATAAAGCTTTAACATTTTCTCCTTCCATCATTTCCTATCCCGGAGAGCAGGGAGGAGATAGCATAATTCAAACAGCAGGGAACTGATAGCGAAGTGCAGATACAGGTATCCGTAAATTAATTCTTCTTAAACTATAAGGGGACGCATAAAATCGTCATCTCGACCGTAGTGGAGAGATCTTTGAATTTGCTATCACCATAAATACGTCATTGCTGGAGAAGAGAAAGCCGAAGCAATCTTTTAGAAATGTTTATAATACGGCCGTCATTCCAGCGCTTGAGGGAACCGCGTAGTGTTTAGCGTAGCTAATCTTAATATGGTCGCTGGGATTTAAAATCTTTTAAGTTGCACCTGTTTTCAAGCATTAACAGATAAAATATTATCAGGATTGCGAAGCTATAATACCCTAAACAACAACTACAAATATTCTTCTATATTTCCTTTTCCTTCACGGATGATGTCGAATTCTCCGGTAGTGCAATCGATAACTGTAGAAGCCTCATTATCGCCATAACCCCCATCAATGACTAAGTCTACCAAATCTTCATATTTTTCATGTATCAATTCAGGATCGGTAGAGTATTCGATCACATCATCATCATCTTTTATTGAGGTAGACAGAATAGGGTTGCCTAATTCTTTTACAATACAACGTGCAATGTTATTGTCGGGCACACGGATACCCACTGTTTTTTTATTCGAACTTAATAATTTGGGTACATTGTTGTTCGCATTAAAAATAAATGTAAACGGCCCTGGTAAGGCTTTTTTTAATACCCTAAATGTGGTATTATCAATAGGTTTAATGTAATCGGAAATGTGCTTTAAATCATGGCATATAAAAGAGAAGTTCGCTTTTTCTGGCTTAATGCCTCTTATACGGCAGATTTTTTCGATTGCTTTAGGGTTCGTAATGTCGCAGCCCAAACCATAAATGGTATCCGTAGGGTAAATGATTAAACCACCTTTTTTTAGCACTTCAACAACTTGTTCAATGGCTCTTTCGTTGGGGTTCTCTGGATAAATCTTAATAAGCATAGCGTAAAAATAACAAATTAATGCGTTTGTTGTTTGAATAACATTAATCATAAACATTCTAAATATGTACAAATAATTGTACAGCTTTTTTATTATCTTTAATTTTGAAGATTATTAACAAGTAAATGGAAATCACAAATTATACTTCATTCAGGCAGAGCTTAAAGTCTTATTTAGATAAGGTTTTTACGAACCACACTCCTTTATTTGTTACCCGGGCAAAAGGAGAAGATGTTGTTGTGCTATCTAAAGCAGATTATGATAGTATGCAGGAAACTTTTTATTTGCTAAAAAGCCCAAAAAATGCAATTAGGCTTGAGCAGGGACTAAAAGATTATGAGAATGGTTTAGCCAAAGAGCAAGAGTTGATCGATAATGATTAAATTGTTTCTTAATGGTGCTTGGGAGGATTATCTCCACTGGAAATCGGTGGATAAATCGATCCACAAGAAAATAAATGCACTGATAAAAGAAATCGAACACACACCTTTTGAAGGTACCGGAAAACCTGAACCACTAAAACATACATATTCTGGATGGTGGTCGAGGAGGATTAATTTAGAACATAGACTTGTTTACAAAGTAGAAGATAACAAAATTATCCTCCTACAGTGCAGGTATCATACTTAACAATAACAACATGAGAAAAGCTTTCGTCGCAATTGCTGCATTTCTAATTGCCCTAACCATTATGTTAGGCTTATATCACCCTTTTTTATGGTGGACATTCATTTTTACAGGTCCTTTTGTAATCCTTGGGGTTTACGATTTATATCAACCCAAACACAGTATAGTAAGAAATTATCCTGTTTTTGGTAGGTTAAGGTACTTTATGGAAGAATTAAGGCCCAAAGTTTACCAATATTTTGTAGAAAGTGATACCAACGGAACGCCTTATAACAGGTTAAACCGTTCGCTTATTTATCAACGTGCTAAAAAAGACAATGATACCATCCCTTTCGGAACGCAGTTAAATGTTTACGATAATGGGTATGAATGGTTAAGTCATAGTATTGCAGCCATTTCGCACCACGAATTAAATCTGGATCCTCGTGTTACCGTGGGTGGTCCTGATTGTAAAAAACCTTATTCTGCCAGTATTTATAATATTTCGGCAATGAGTTTTGGTTCATTAAGTCAGAATGCCATTTTAGCTTTAAATGGTGGGGCTAAACTGGGTAATTTTGCTCACAATACGGGCGAAGGGGGAATCAGCGATTATCACCGTCAGCCGGGTGGCGATTTAATCTGGCAAATTGGTACCGGTTATTTCGGTTGCCGTAATGCGGATGGTACTTTCAATTATGATGCTTATGCAGAAAGGGCTCAAACTGATCAGGTGAAAATGATCGAAATTAAACTTTCACAAGGTGCAAAACCAGGTCATGGAGGCGATGTTGCCAGCTAAAAAGGTAACGCCAGAAGTTGCCAGAATCCGTTTGGTACCCGAAGGTAAAGATGTATTATCGCCACCTGCACACTCTGCCTTTAATACCCCTATCGGTTTAATCGAATTGGTTAAAAAGCTGAGGGATTTATCGGGTGGCAAGCCCGTAGGATTTAAATTGTGTATCGGGAGAAAGAGCGAGTTTTATGCCATCTGCAAAGCCATGGTAGAAACCGGAATTTATCCTGATTTTATTACCGTTGATGGTGGTGAGGGTGGTACAGGTGCAGCACCACAAGAGTTCTCCAATTCAGTTGGTATGCCGCTGCGAGAGGGTGTGGCTTTTGTATATGATGTTTTAAACGGTTTCGATTTAAAGAAACACATTAAAATTATCGCATCAGGCAAAGTAGCAACAGGTTTTGATCTGGTTAAAAATATAGCATTGGGTGCTGATATGTGTAATGCCGCCCGTGGAATGATGTTTGCCCTGGGCTGTATCCAGGCTTTGGAGTGTAATAGCAATACTTGCCCAACAGGTGTGGCCACACAAGATCAGAGTTTAATGAAAGGGCTTGTAGTTGAAGATAAAACCGTTCGTGTTAAAAATTTCCATAACCTTACCGTAGCCAGTGCTGTGGAGTTGTTGGGTGCTGCGGGTTTAAGAGAAACACATCAGCTAAGCAGGGCTTATATCAATAGGAGGGTAAGTCCGAGTGTTATGCAAAGTTATTTAGAGAGTTTTCCATACATTCCCGCAGGGAGTTTGTTGCAAACGCCTTATCCTACCCGATACGAATTGGGCATGGCTTTAAGTACTTCGGCCAGCTTTGCACCAACAGATTATAAAGTTTCGGCAGTTGATTATGCGCATGCCAATCCATATAGCGATACCATGCATGATGATGGAAGATAAGTAGGGAATATTTTCTGAAGTTTAATTGGGAGATACGGGCTTATGGGCTTCTGAAGTTTGTTATATGGCCAACTTAAAGGTTTTTTTTGGAAAATCAGGGGTAGTGGTTATTGGGTTTGTTCAGTCCCGCTTTTCTGCTTTATACCGATGAAAAATCGGTATGCTCGCGTCAATCGGGTTTAATTGGCAGAGATAGGAAAACTATTAATGGGTTTAAACACCAAACGTTCCTACGGAACGAAACCGCCAATTTTGCAATTGGCGGTTCTAACCATGAGGCGTCCCGATGGGACGATTGGTGATTTTAAAATTTTCCTTTGCCGTCCCATCGGGACGTTTCGTGGGTAGAAAAAAAATGGAATGTTTTTTTTCGTTCCGTAGGGATGTTTGGTGTTTTTTGCAACAATAAAGGATTCCTTCAGAAATATTTGCATAAAAAAAAGAAGTCAAGTTTTAAAAACTTGACTTCTTTGATATAGGGCTATTTGTTTTCCCTAAACCCTAAACCCTAAACCCTAAACCCTAAACCCTAAACCCTAAACCCTAAACCCTAAACCTTTCTAAAACTCTGCGTTTTTAGGGAATCTTGGGAAAGCAATTACATCGCGGATGTTGGTCATTCCGGTTACAAACAATACTAAACGTTCGAAACCTAAACCAAACCCTGCATGTGGAGCAGATCCAAAACGGCGGGTATCTAAATACCACCAAAGCTCATCTTGCGGGATATTTAAATCTTTCATGCGTTTGGTTAATCGGTCTAAACGCTCTTCACGTTGCGATCCGCCAATCATTTCGCCAATGCCCGGAAACAAGATATCCATAGCAGCAACAGTTTGTCTGCCTTCAGCATCTGGCTCATTTTGGCGCATGTAGAATGATTTAATATCTGCAGGGTAATCAGTTAAAATTACCGGTTTTTTAAAGTGTTTTTCTACCAGGTAACGTTCGTGCTCGCTTTGTAAATCAGCGCCCCATTCATCAATCAGGTATTTAAACTGTTTCTTTTGGTTCGGCTTAGAAGATTTTAAAATCCTGATCGCCTCTGTATACGTTAAACGCTCAAAATCGTTTGCAAGGCAAAAATCCAATTTTTCCAATAAGGTAAATTCGCTGCGCTCGTTCTGCGGTTTTTGCTTATCTTCTTCTGCTAAACGGGTGTTCAAAAATTCCAGTTCATCCTTGCAGTTGTCTAAAGCATATTTAATTACATACTTCATCATATCCTCTGCAAGTTGCATGTTGTCTTCTAAATCTGCAAAAGCAACTTCAGGTTCAATCATCCAGAATTCTGCCAAATGGCGTGTGGTATTCGAATTTTCGGCTCTGAAGGTTGGTCCGAAAGTATAAATCTGTCCGAAAGCCATTGCCGCTAACTCACCTTCTAACTGGCCGATACCGTTAAATTGGTAGCCCGGGCAAAGAAATCCTGCGAAAAATCTACTTTACCATCTTCTGTACGTGGTGTATTGTCGAAATCTAAAGTGGTAACCTTAAACATTTCTCCGGCACCCTCTGCATCGCTTGCTGTAATTACAGGGGTATGCATGTATACAAAGCCGCGTTCGTTATAAAACTGGTGGATTGCAAAAGCGAGTGCATGGCGCACCTTGAAAACAGCATTAAAAGTATTGGTGCGGAAACGCAGGTGTGCAATTTCGCGTAAAAACTCTAAACTATGTTTTTTGGGTTGTAATGGAAACTTTTCAGGATCACTATCGCCCAATATTTCTACGCTTGTTGCTTTAATTTCAACGGATTGACCTTTACCTAACGATTCGATCAGTTTACCTGTTGCAGAAATTGCCGCGCCTGTTGTTATTCTTTTTAACAGCTCATCAGGTAAATTATTAAAATCGATCACTACCTGGATATTGCCCATGCAAGATCCATCATTTAATGCAATAAACTGATTATTACGGAAAGTTCTAACCCATCCCATAACCGTTACTTCTGTGTCAAATGCTGTCGACTTTAATAAATCTTTAATTTGCTGTCTCTTAATCATATTGTTATTTGTAAAAGGCGCAAATTTAGAAAAAAAAACGTATCAGTTAGCAGTTTTCAATGTACAGTTTTCAGTTTTTTAATTTATAACTGTATTCCCAACTGCGAACTTAAAACCGCCAATGCCAAACTACTGCTGTTGTTTGCTGCTAATTCTAATCCTTAAAGGATTTTAATATTGAATTAATTTTGCCAGAATAAGGTTATATTTAACTTAATTTTTAGTTGATTATTGTTTTAACACCTGATATCCCTCATGAATACATTTGATATAGATAAACAAACCTTAACAGACCTGAATATATTTGAGGCATATGGTGTAAATAAAAGTATTTTCTCTTTATTCAATTTCACTTCAACGATTAAAGGCAACGATAAATTGATCGAAATTTTTAAATCAGCCACCACGGATATTAAAATCCTTAATGAACGGCAGGAATTGATAAAATATCTCTCTAATTATTCGGGTGCATTAAATTTTGACCGTACCAACATGGATTTTGTTGAGAGCTATCTGTTACAAAATTCTAAAATCAAATCTTACTCCAGGATATCGGCATTAACTAAAGCTGCTAACTATTTTTTTTATCCAAATCAGGCGTACTACCTAAAAGAGAAAGGTGTTGGGGAGATTGTATTTTTACTTAAAAAGCTCGCTGAAATTTTTGCTGGCCTGAGTGATGAAGTTAAGCCTGCATTGGTTAAAGCATTTGATGAGGTTATATTCACATTATTTAAGCATCAACTGGTTAAAGAAGTTGTTGAGCGTAGTGAAAGTAAGATTACAATATTCGAACTAGAGCAACTGGATCTTATATTAAGAGGCATTGAATTAAAAACCGTTAAGCTGTTTTTAGATTTAACCTATCAGGTTGATGCGTATTTTGCGGTAGTAAAAGCGGCTCGAAAATACAACCTCACGCTGCCTCATCTAAACTTAAAAGAACGTAATCTCATTATTAAAGGGGTATTCCATCCTTTTTTAAATCAACCCATCGCCAATGATATTGGATTTGAAGTGGGAAAGAACGTATGCTTTCTTACAGGAAGTAATATGGCCGGGAAATCGACCTTTCTGAAATCAGTTGGCATTTCCATCTATCTGGCGCATTTAGGACTTCCTGTTCCTGCAGAATATATGGAGACCGGCATATGGCAGGGGTTGGTGTCGACAATAAACCTGCCTGATAACTTAAACGAAGGCTACAGTCATTTTTACAATGAAGTTTTAAGGGTAAAACATGTTGCAGAGAAAATTAAAGTCTCGAAAAATATTTTTGTGATTTTTGATGAACTCTTTAGGGGTACAAATGTTAAGGATGCATATGATGGATCTTTATCTATCATTAAATCATTTTCCAAAATAAATGACTGTTGTTTTATGATTTCAACACATATTATAGAAGTTGCCGAAATGCTGACAGAGAACAAAAACATTATGTTCAAATACCTGTTTACCAAAATGATAAACAATAAACCAACATTTACCTATCAGCTTATGGATGGAATTACCGATGAGCGTATAGGAATGTGGATTATTGAAAATGAAGGAATTGCTGAAATCCTAAACAGCAGAGATTTGAATTAGATCTCTACTGTTTTATTCTGAACTGTAAATTACCAACTGTAGACTGAAAACTCTTAACTGAAAACTGCCTACTGTTGTTGTTGTTGCTGTTGTTGATGAATGGCCTCCATATACTGTTGATAGCTGTTTTTTGTTCTGGTGGTGGTTATCGTTCCCGAAGGTTTAGGATAGTTTACTTCTTTGGGTTGGAAATAAGTTTCATTATCATTAAAATCTTCATCGTTGTAGCCTACCGATACATTAACTTCCATAATATGTTCGAAACCGCCTTTGTAAACGCCTTTTACTGGCGAGCAATCGGTAAAATTCCGACCTACGGCTAAGCGTACATGGTTTTCATTGGCTATGCAATTGTTCGTAGGGTCCAGACCAAGCCAGCCATATTCGGGCAAATAGGCTTCAGCCCATGCGTGGGTTGCGCCTTCTCCACGCATGCCATCTCTATTCGGACATATATATCCACTTACATATCTTGCAGGAATGCCTGTTAAACGCAACATCGCTGTTAATACGTGTGCAAAATCCTGACAAACACCTGCCCTTAGTTTCAGAATTTCGTCAATAGTGGTATCTACAGCGGTTACACCTTTAATGTACTCGAAATTACTGAAAACATCTGAACAGTATTTTATTGCAGTTTGGTATGGCGTATCTTCCTGCTGTTTGATATTTAAGGCGGTTTCTTTAAGCTGGATAATGCCTTCGAAACTTTCCTGACGTAAATAATCAATATAGGGTACTTCGTATTTAAGGGCATTCAGGCTGTTCCATTGTTCGCTGCTAAACATATCATCTTGGGGCAGTGGTTTTGCAAAGGTTTCTACGCTTACTTTAGAAAAGATTTTAAGTTGGGTATGCGGTTCGTTTTGCGTAAACGTGCCTACTTCATTGCCGTAATAATCGATAAAAATTTCAATTTCCGGACTTCCGGAGATATTCAGGTCATGTTTTACCACTTTTTGATAATCATCTTTAATCGGAAATAAAATGATCTGGTTGGCACTATCACGTACCGGCAGTTCGTATTTGTAATTGGTGATATGTTTGATTTTGAAAATTGGCATAAGGCTCTTGTTATGTTTAACCGCAGATAAAATGGATGCGTACAGATTTTTTAAGTATAAGGGATATCTGTGTTAATTGGTGTTCATCTGCGGTTAATATTTATAATTTTTATGAGTTTGCGAAATAGTATTCGTTCAACAGATTTCCGATACCAAAAAGTTCTGCCCTTATTTCTGTAAGGTAATGGTGCAGCTGCCTCTTCGTCCATAGTGTTTACCGAACTATAGGTAATCATACTTTTTAGCCTACCTATTTTAAAAGATAGGTTATTGTAGTGGTCGATATTGCTTTCGCTTTTTAGGCGGTTAAAATACCTTTCAATATTGTGCATGGCATACAATGCCGACCTCGGAAAATCGTTATTGAGCATTACCAGTTCGATGATGTTTTTTGCATCGAAACCCTGCCGGTATGTTTTTAAATACAATTCATAACCACCTAATGAGAGTAGCAGGTGTTTCCAGTAGGCAATATCTGTGAGTAGATCCGGATTGCTGCTAATGGAACTGAATTTAATATCTAAAATGTCTATCGATTGTATACTCCTTTCCAGGTGCTTGCCGATTTTCATAAAACTTCTGCTTTCGCCACGTTCCATTACGCTATCTGCTGTACCATGGTATAACATTACCTGCTTAATTAAAACATCCAATGCGGTAATCGGGTCGTCCTGTTGTACATACCAGAGTAATTTTTCGTCTTTTACTGCATGGTAATATTCATTTAAACATTGCCATAAATCTTTTGGAATATGTTCCTGAACGCTTCTGGCATTTTCTCGGGCGAGGGTAACGATGTTTAAAATCGAATTCGGGTTATCGCGGTTGAGCAAAAGGTATTCAATTACGGCACGACTGTCATGCTGGATATTTAACAGTTCATTTTCATCATCAGAAGAAAAAATTCTGATTACAGGCTTCCAGGTAAATTCCTGTATGGTATCTTGTGAGGAAGCGTAATTTATTTTTAACATGCGCAGCATACCGTCGCTGCGCTCAACATATCTACTTAGCCAATATAAGCTTGAAGCAACTCTACTTAACATATTTCGTATTCTAAGAAGTTAAAACCCATGTATCTTTACTGCCTCCGCCCTGGGAGCTGTTTACCACCAATGATCCTTCTTTTAAGGCCACCCTGGTTAATCCGCCCGGTACAATTGAAATGCCATCTGGTCCGTTCAGTGCAAAAGGGCGTAGGTCTATTCTTCGTGGTGCCAGTTTTCCATTGATAAAGCATGGCGCTGAAGATAGGCTGATGGTGGGTTGAGCAATAAAATTGCGTGGATCTTTCAATACTTCAATTTTGTATTCTTCGGTTTCCTGTTCGCTCGCCTCATGGCCCATTAACATGCCATAACCACCGCTGCCATTTGTTTTTTTAATTACCATGGTATTGATGTTCGCAAACACGTAATCGAGTTCGTCCTGATTGCTGAGCTGATATGTGGGTACGTTTTTTAAAATAGGTTCTTCATTTAGGTAATACCTGATCATATCGGGCACATAGGTGTAAACCGCTTTATCATCGGCCACGCCATTTCCAACTGCATTTATAATGGCTACATTGCCTTTTCGGTAAGCGCCCATCAGGCCTGCAACGCCAAGCACACTGTTTGGATTAAATACTAACGGATCAATATAATCATCATCTACACGCCTGTAAATTACATCTACCTGCTGCAAACCCGTGGTGGTTTTCATAAATACTTTCTGATCTTTAACCACAAGATCTCGACCTTCTACCAGTTCTACTCCCATTAAACGGGCCAATGTAGTGTGTTCATAATAGGCAGAATTATACATCCCCGGGCTTAAAAGCACAATTGTTGGATTAGAAACGGCCCTTGGTGAGAGAGACATTAAATTTTTGTACAATAGGGAAGGGTATTCGGTTACGCTTCTTACGCCGCATTGTGGAATCAGATCTGGAAATAACCTTTTGGTGATTTCCCGGTTCTCGAGCATGTAACTTACACCCGATGGCGTACGGAGATTATCTTCGAGGACGTAAAAGGTACCATCGTGGTCTCTTATTAAGTCTATCCCCGCAATATGGATATAAATATCATGCAAAACATTTACGTTGTGCATCTCGCGAAGAAAATGTGGACATGAATAAATTACATTTATAGGTACAATTTTATCTTTTAATATAAATTGATTGCTATAAACATCTTTTAGGAAAAGATTTAACGCTTTTAAACGTTGTTTTATGCCTTTTTCTATAAAATTCCACTCTGTTGAGGTAATTATTCTCGGAATGATATCAAAAGGAAATATTTTTTCTATTCCTTCGCCACTATCGTACACCGTAAAGGTAATACCTTGACTCATGAAGAGTTTTTTTTGCGAGTTCTTCTTTTTTGTTTAGGTTTTCGAGAGACTCTTTAGAGAAATTTCTGATAAAATTTGAATAGTGATCTCGGTAATTATCTCCATTCAGAAACATTTCATCGTAAGTTTTGGGATGATTAAAGTAATTTTTTATAAAATCTTCTATCATTTTGCTTAAATATTTCTTTAAAGTATGATTTTATACCTAAAAAACTAGTATTTAATGTTAAATAATTGATGTTTATATATTTTTTATCTAATAATTTAAATTTTTATAGCTGAATTTTAGAGTTTTATGTGTTTTTATATAAAATATTTCAATTTTTTAATCAAAATGTTTGCTAGTATGAATAAAGTTTGTACTTTTGTAATGCTCGTTAATTATTATTATATATTTGGTTTAAAAAAAGCGCTGGTAACGGCGCTTTTTTTATAAAACTTTCAAGACTTATTCATAATCAACATAAACCAAACAACCTAAACTAAGGAAGCCCCAGCAAAACTGGGGCTTTTCTTTTTATTATCTTTTTTGTTTAAGTATAATCGCTATAGATCTGTATCTTTTTCTGCGTGATAAGCGGGAAACGACGTGACGTTTTCACTTAGATTTAAAAAGATCAAAAATGCAGATTAAGCAGGTTGCTAATTAGCGCGATAAAATCGATGTTCTCATGCATCACGTGACAAACGGGGAGGAAGTTTAAGGTGGGTTCCGGCTTTTTGGGTAAGCAAAGTTTCATGTTTGTGAGACTGGCGATAAAGATTGCTTCATCCAATGAAAAATTGGCTTCGCATCAGATAGCTATCGGATGACGATCGCTATCTGGATTCTGCTTATAAAAAAAAAAGCTATCCTGGTTTTATCCGGGATAGCTTCAATATATGTTTTGTTGTTGTTATGCTTCTGAATAACTGATTTTGTTAACGTGTTTATCAATTTCCCATCTTCCTGTACCTTCCTCACCAATTACTTCGAACAATTCTAGCTTTGCGTGCTTTATATTCTTCCTCGCGTTGTTCTTTTAAGAACCAGTTTAAGAATTCCATGGTTACAAAATCCTGTTCTTTATGGCATCTTGCAGCTAAGTTTTTAAAGCTTTGGGTAATCGCAATTTCTGCTTCCAAGGCATCTTCGAAAACTTCTCTAAATCCGGCAAACTCAGTTTTGATGCCGTTTACTTCTGGAGATATGGCATTTCCACCCATATCTAAAACGTATTTGAACAATTTTAACTGATGAACTCTTTCTTCTTCTGATTGCTTTAAAAAGTAATCAGCTGAGTAGTCGAATCCGTTTTGGTCACACCAAGATGACATTGATAAATATAGTGATGAAGAATGTGCTTCTTTTTTAATTTGCTGATTTAATAATGTTTCTATATCCTGAGATATTAAACATTTGATACGCATTAGATCTTTCATGTTTCTGTGCTTTTATAACAATACAAATGTAAATGGAATTTGTTCTCCATTATAATTTATTTGCAATATGAAATTAGTCTAAATTGCTGATAATAAGTTATTTGTAATGAGTTTAAATAAGAGCAGCAGCAGTACGAAATAGGGTGGGAGATATTGCAATAACGCGAAACGGATACTGGTTGAGGATCAGTGAGGTAAAGGTTATTTTTCGGTTTACATTGTTCAGCTGGAAGTTTTCAGTTGGTGATTTTAGTTAGCAGTTATCAGTCTTATGAAGCAGAAAGCAATTAAGCTTTTTAAAAAAATCAGCCATGAACTCGCATTTCGATTGCAAAAGTTAACCGATAAAAAATTTCACCGACTACTTAAAATTAATAAACCAGTCTATAAAGACAATCGCTGATGAGGTGATTGAGTTTAAACATGGTGAAAGTACCTTGAAGTAAATCTTTTAATGCAATAATTTCTAATGCACTTAACAGGTAGATGTGTTCACAACCATTAAACGTAACCAGTTCGAAGTCGGCTTTGTGGGTATTTAAAAGGAGCGCTTCAATATCAATCTGCTCTACAACCTTTTTTAATTTTTGAAGTGAAAGGCAATTGAAGCGGGCAAACTTACCGCCAAAATCTACATAAAAGCAATTTAATTTATCTGATTGATAAATAGAACCATGGGTATTTGAGAATACGTTAACCAGTTCGTTAATATCGATACATGCTTTTTCCATCGGTTACAAAAATTGGCATTATTTAGATTAAATACAAATAAAAATGGAAATAAATTTGATGATCAATTATTTTAGGAACATAGTGTTCTATAAAAGTTAGATAATTTAGAAATACTTTTTGGCCTTAAAAACCATATGGTTATACCATTCACCCATAAAGTATTTTTCATTCTCGATAACGAAGCCCATTTTTTGATATAGCTTCAATGCATTCGCATTATTTTGTTCTACCAGCAGGCCTATAGTATCGTAACCAAGTTTTTTGCCCCAATTTATACCAGCTTCGATCAGTAGTGTACCAATTCCTCTTCCCTGGGCGATAGGGTGAACACTAATGCTGTCAAGGTAAAACTCTCCATCTTGAGTTTCTGCATCCTGATCGAGGCTATTTGCACTGTAATGTTCTGCAATATATGCTAAAAAAGGTTTTCGAAGCTTTTCCAGATTTCCACCATCATAGGCATTTAATGAGCCGATGACTTTGCCATCCTCTTCATAAACCAAAATGTTTTCATAACTGTATTGGTTGTTTAACTGCTGAAAAAAGTGTTTAAAAATCTTATCGATAGTAGTCTGATCTTCTACATAAGTTAATTTTTTAGCCAACGTACCCATTGCCTGAATAATTAATGGCACCACTTGTTCAACATCGTGAGGACTGGCTGGTCTGATCATTAAATATCGCTTAGGTTAAAAGTTTCGGCTACACGGATTCCTTTTTCAGTTCTTTGCAGGGTGCAACATTCATTAATAGGATCATGTTCTAAATACAATATGTAATTATTGTTTACGGCTTCTTCTAAAAAAGCTTGTTTTTCTGTAAGGGTTTTTAAAGGAAACATGTCATAAGCCATAACATAGGGTAGGGGAAGGTGTACAACTGATGGCAAAAGGTCGGCCATATACACAATGGTTTTTCCCTTGTAATTGATTTTGGGTAACATCATGGCATCGGTATGCCCATAAGCAAAACTGATATTAATATCTTTTTGCCATTCGATATTTTCTTGCTCGGTTATAAATTTTAGCTGACCGCTTTCTTGAATTGGGAGGATATTTTCTTTTAGAAAAGAAGCTTTTTCTCTTGCGTTAGGTTCTACCGCCCACTGCCAATGTTTTTGGTTACTCCAATAAGTCGCATTTTTAAAGGAGGGCGTTAGTTTTTCATTTTCTCTTATCACTGCTCCGCCAACATGATCGAAATGTAGGTGTGTAAGAAAAACATCTGTAATATCAGTTTTTCCGAAGCCTAGTTGTGCTAGCGATTTCTCCAATGAGTCATTACCATGCAGATGGTAGTGACTGAAAAACTTTTCATCTTGTTTATTTCCTATTCCTGTATCAACCAAAATCAACTGGTTCCCTTCTTCGATCAATAAACAGCGCATGGCCCATGTACAAAGGTTATTGCTATCGGCCGGATTGGTTTTTTGCCAGATGGCCTTAGGTACAACGCCGAACATGGCACCGCCATCTAATTTAAAAAATCCTGTATTTATGGTGTGAAGTTTCATTAGTGTCAAAGTTTAGAAAAAATAATCTCTAAAAATACAAAACCCTTTAGGATTAGCTAAAGGGTTTTTGTAATAATATTGGTTTTATTTATGGTTTTAGCCTTATGCTTTCTACCTTTTAAACCTTATACCTCTATAAGTGGATCACTTCACCGTAAGCATCAGCAGCTGCCTCCATAATGGCTTCGCTCATGGTAGGGTGAGGGTGAACAGATTTAATCATTTCATGTCCGGTAGTTTCTAATTTACGGGCCACTACAATTTCAGCTATCATTTCGGTAACGTTTGTTCCGATCATGTGTGCGCCTAATAATTCTCCGTATTTAGCGTCGAAAATTAATTTTACGAAACCATCTTTAGCTCCGGCAGCACTTGCTTTACCTGAAGCTGAAAACGGAAATTTACCAATTTTTAGTTCGTAACCAGCTGCTTTTGCGGCTTTTTCGGTATAACCTACTGAAGCGATTTCTGGCGTGCAATAGGTACAACCCGGGATATTGTTATAATCCAATGGCTCAACGTGTTGACCAGCAATTTTTTCAACACAGATAATACCTTCTGCTGAAGCAACGTGAGCAAGCGCTTGTCCGCCAACTACGTCACCGATTGCATAGTAACCTTTAACCGATGTATTGTAAAACTCATCAGTAACAATTTTACCCTTTTCAGTTTTAATTCCGGTTTCTTCTAAACCAATGTTTTCGATATTGGCAACAATACCAGCTGCAGAAAGTACAATGTCAGCTTCGATGGTTTGCATACCTGAAGCCGTTTTAACAGAAACTTTACATCCTGCTCCGCTGGTATCAACTGCTTCAACACTTGCTGAAGTCATTACATCAATACCTACTTTTTTCAAGCTGCGCAATAATTGTTTAGAAACGTCTTCATCCTCAACAGGAACTACATTATCCATAAACTCTACGATGGTTACTTTGGTACCCATTGTAGCATAGAAATATGCAAACTCTACACCTATAGCACCAGAACCTACTACAACCATACTTTTTGGCAATTCAGGAAGTACCATGGCCTGGCGGTAACCGATAATTTTTTTACCATCTTGTTTCAGGTTTGGTAATTCTCTTGAACGTGCACCTGTAGCAATGATGATATTTTTTGCACTCAGTTCTTGTTGCGAACCATCTGCACCTTTAACTTCTAGTTTGTTTCCTGGCTTTACTTTACCAGTACCCATGATTACGTCAATTTTATTTTTTTTCATCAAAAACTGAACGCCTTTGCTCATGCCGTCTGCCACACCACGACTACGCTTTACCACAGCTGCAAAATCTGCAGTTGCACCAGCAGTAGTAATTCCGTAATCAGCTGCATGATTAATATATTCGAAAACCTGTGCGCTTTTTAAAAGTGCTTTAGTAGGGATACAGCCCCAGTTTAAACAAATACCACCTAATGATTCGCGCTCAACGATTGCAACTTTTAGTCCCAATTGAGAAGCTCTGATTGCAGCTACGTAACCACCTGGGCCGCTGCCTAAAACAATAACATCGTAATTCATCTGTTTTTTCTAGTTTATTTTTATCTCATAAAAAGCGCTTGAATAATGAATAGCATTATTTAAGTTTCATTCTATTTAAAGAGATTTATCTTTCATTTTTTTTATAAACCGTAATCTTCTGGTGAAGGAGTCTCTGTTGAACAGATTAGTCTCGTGTTTCTAGTTGCCTACATCCACATTACAAATGTTAGCGGAAGTTAATCCTCAAACAATCGCTCAAAACTAAAAAAAAAATGTCAATTGGCTAGACCTATATTAAGATAGCTGGTAAAATTTACAATAAGTGAATATTGGTTGAGCAAATTTACGTTTGGATGTTAATCATAATAAGGTGTGATTTTATGAAAAACATAATGAATATTCTTTTACAGGGTAAATTATGCTTGAGTTTTTGCTTAAAAGCTTATTGTTAATAGGCATTATTGGAAAAATACCAACATTAAGAGGAGTTTAATGTGTAAATTATAATCAACTGTGTGTTTCGTTATTAAAAATTTGGATTTTTTATCAATGTATTGATAAAGTGAAAGTTATAAAGGCGCTAATATGTGTTAAATGTTGAAAAGTTTTGCCGGACTTAATAATTATTTAACATTGAATGTTAAAATGTGTTAAATTTTATTGGGTACATTTGCGGCATAATATCCCTATTAGATTATTATTCAACAACAAAAAACATTTAAAAAACAAAGTATGAAGAAATCTTTACTTTTAAGATTAGTGCTTGTTATTGTTGCATTTGTAGGTCTTACCTTAAGTGTTAATGCACAGGTTAACCACATCGTCGATAACAGGAACAGTTAAAGATGCCAAAGGCGCTTTACCTGGTGCAAGTGTTAAAGCAACGCATACCCCAACTGGTACTGTTTATTCAGTATCTACAAACAGTGACGGCCGTTTTACAATTGGTGGTACTCGTGTAGGCGGACCATATTTAATTGAAATAAGCTTTGTTGGTTACAATCCACAAAAATTAAGTGATGTTTACCTAAAATTAGGTGAGCCTTATTTGTTGAATGTCGTTTTAACTGATAATAGCTCTACTTTATCCGAAGTTAAAGTTGTAGGTCAAAGTACTAACAGTATCATGAACTCAAGCAGAAATGGTACATCTACCGTTATTACAAAACAACAAATTCAAAACCTACCTACTATTACCCGTAGTGTTAACGATTTAACCCGTTTAACGCCACAAGCTAATGGTACTTCGATTGGTGGCGGTAACTACCGTTCAAATAATTTTACTGTAGATGGTGCCAATTTTAACAACCAGTTTGGTATTGGACAGAACATTCCTGCTGGTGGTTCTCCAATTTCGATTGATGCGTTGAAGAGCAGATTTCGATAACGTAACTCCTTTTGATGTTCGTCAAACAGGTTTTACAGGAGGTTCTGTAACTGCAGTTACACGCTCTGGTACGAATAATTTCACAGGTAATGCTTTTTACACGATGCGAGGTGAAGAGCAGCAAGGAAAAAGAATTGGTGAAGAATTTAGATTAAGTACGCTTCAAAAGCTAGATGAGAAAAATTACGGTGCCAGTTTTGGTGGTCCGATCATTAAAGATAAGTTGTTCTTCTTTGTGAATTATGAAAAAAAACATACCATTCAGCCAGGAACAAATAAAATTGCATCTACTTCACAACTTGCATTCGGTGGGAAAAATACACCTTCATATGTTGCTAAGCCCACTGAAGATTTTTTAAATACCGTTTCATCATATTTGAAATCTAAATATGGTTATGATGCTGGTCCTTATCAAGGATATTCTAATGTTAGTGATAACGAAAAAATGTTTGCTCGTTTAGATTGGAATATTTCGAAATCGCAACGTTTTAGTGTTCGTTACAATCAAGTTGAAAGTCAATCACCTTCGCCATTAAGTAATTCTACTACTGGTTCAGGTACGAGTTTTTCTACAGCAAATAATAGAACTGCAAGTACAGCATTATCATTTGCCAATTCAAATTACTACCAAGCAGCAAATTTATATTCTGCGGTAGCTGAGTTGACATCTTCTTTCGGTAGTAGATTTACAAATGTTGCTAGAGCCACATACTCTCATCAAAACGATCCTAGAAAATCAGATAGTAGTCCTTTTCCTTTGGTTGATATTTTGGATGGTCCTGCTGTAGCAACATCATTTGGTTATGAGCCGTTTACTTATGGAAACTTAAGGGATGTTAAAGGTTATACATATTCTGATGACTTAAGTATTGCCCTAGGTAAACATAACCTAAGTGTTGGTTTACAAGCAGAATTTAGTACAACCAAAAATGGTTTCCAACGTTTTGGAACAGGTTACTATGTATTTAATTCTTGGAATGATTTTGTAAATAATGCAAAACCATCTAACTATGCTGTAACTTATCCACTAACTGCGGATGGTTCTCAAGCTTATCCAAGCTTTAAATTCAATCAGTATTCAGCTTATTTGCAGGATGAATTTACCGTTTCTGATCGTTTGAAATTAACTGCTGGTTTACGTGTTGAACAAGCTAGCTATCCTGATGTTTCTGAAGTAAGAACACATCCATTAGTAGCTGGTTTAAGCTTTGCAGGTCAAAAAGTAGATACAGGTGTTTTACCTGAGAACAGAATTTCTTACTCACCAAGATTTGGTTTTAACTGGAATGTATTTGGTGATCGTTCATTCCAGGTACGTGGAGGTACAGGTATCTTTACGGGTCGTATACCATTTGTATGGATTGTTTCTCAATCGGGTGATGCAGGTTTATTACAATATACTCAAACATATTCTGGTCAGGCAAATACCCCGTCTTTCAACCCAAATATTGCACCGAATTTATTATCTGCTGCACCTGCCGCAGGTTCTTCAATTCCGAGTAGTATAAGTGTAATGTCACCAAATTTGAAATTACCACAAACTTGGAAATCAAGTATTGCATTTGATGTTAAATTACCTTGGGGTATTGTTGGTACTTTAGAAGGTATTTATGGCAGAGATTTAAATGTTGCTGTTGCTCAAAATATAAATTTAGTTAATCCAACAGCATTGAATATCAGTGGCTACGGTGATGCTAGATTGATGTTCCCTTCTGGGGGACAATTGCCAACAACTTCTGCCGGAGCATTTGCCAGACAAAATATTTCATTAACTTCTGGTGGAGCTGTTGCTACAACAGCCGCTACAACGAGTTCTTCTGGTTTTAACGTGATTCAAATGAGCAATGCAAAAGGCGGATACAATTGGCAAGCAACTGCTCAATTAACAAAGCAATTTCAAGGTGGTCTTAATGCCATGATTGCATATACACGTTCTGATCAACGTAATTACGGTGATGGTGGTGGCGATCAGTTGTTGAATTTGTGGTCAATCCCTGCTACTGCTGGCAATCCAAATAGCCCTAGTCTAAGTTATTCTCAAAATTTAAATCCAGACCGCATTATTGCCAATATTTCCTACAGGAAAGAGTATTTTGGAAATTTAGCGACATCTTTTTCATTATTTTATGAGGGAACTCAACAAGGAAGATTCTCTTATACGTATAGTACAGATTTTAATCGTGATGGTCAATCTGGAAACGACCTAATTTATATCCCTAAACAAGGAGAAATGCCTGCGTCTTCATTTGTTGCCATCCCTGCTGGGACAATAAACTACAAAGTTGCATATAGCGCTCAAGAACAGTCAGACATATTTGAAGCTTATATTCAACAGGATGAGTATTTAAGTAAACATAGAGGTGAATTTGCGCAACGTAATGCTGCAACTTCTCCGTGGAGAAATCAGTTTGATTTTAGGTTAACTCAGGAGGTTTTCAAAAACTTTGGCAAATCTAAAAACTCGTTTCAATTCACAGTAGATATCTTCAATGTAGGTAATTTACTGAACCGCAAATGGGGTAATGTAAACTTTGTAAATAGCTCATCTATTTTAGTTCCACAAAATGCCGGAGCAGTTAACAATACCACGAAGCCAACATTTAGATTAAATAATAGTCAAGGTGATATTACAAGAGAAACGTTTGGTACTTCTCAAACTATCTCTTCTACTTACTATATGCAATTTGGTGTTCGTTATAACTTTAACTAATACCTAACAAATTATATAATTTCAAAGCGCCGATCATCCGATCGGCGCTTTTTTGTTATTCAGCTGTTTGTAGCTTTTATAATCTCCAATACGTTATTGTTGTAAATCTAAATCAATATGAAAAACCTTATCTATTTAACAATCTTGTTTATATGCTTTACTTCTTGTGAAAAGCTTACGGTAAAAGAAGAAAAAACATTTTATGAAATTAATGTACCCAAGCCTGATGGGTACCTTACAAGCGCAATACGCGTTACACTCATGGTAGACGGCAAGGCAGATATTGTGCCAGGTGGCGATGTAGCATATAGAGGTACTTACAAAATCAAAGGTAAAAAGCTTACTGTTACTTCAGGAAAAGAATATGAATTTGAAATCACCTAGGAACAGAAATTAAGTATGGTGAACGGATTTTGAGGTTACAATAGTTTATCTATACTTATTATTTTTTACAAATCCCCGGTCATTAAAACCGGGGATCTTTTATTTATATCAACTTCTAAAGTATTCATTATTTCAGATTACTCAATATATTGTTTTTTTAACCTTCGCAGGTAGCCCTGCTACCATCACATTTTCTGGAACATTATGGGTAACGCAAGCTCCGGCTGCAATATATGCTCCTTTACCAATGGTTATCCCTGGAATTACAGTTGCACCCGCGCCAATAAAAGCACCTTCATTAATCATTACGTTACCGGCAATAGTAACACCCGGAGAAATGGTTACATAGTTTTCAAGTATGCAATCATGACTGATATTGGAGTTGGAATTTACAATGCAATGGTTGCCTATACGCACATTTGCATTAATTACACAACCAGGAGCAATACAGTTTCCATAGCCGATCTTAATTGATGAACTGATGTAATTGTGTTGATGGATGATATTAATAAACTGATATCCTTTATTTTCTAATTGCTCAATAATGATTTTCCTTTCATAATTACCAATTGCACCGATAAGAGTGATATTTGAAGAAGCAGGCTTGTTTTTTTAAAAAATAGGATAGGGAAATTATTGGTTTGGCCAGGTTTGGATGGTTAACAGCATCAGCAACATTGGTAATGTATCCCGCTAATTCGTACTCTTTACTGCTATTAAAATACTCACTCAGCTCTGCAGCATGTTTGCCTGCACCCAGAAGATACACTTTAATCATGTGGTTAAAATTTGAAATCGCATATACTAATAACAAACAAATTTAGATGATGTGCTGAAAAAATATTAAAATGTATCGATAAAAATATAATTGTGAACGATTTTTATACTTATTGGATAACATTTGTATAGAATATTTCACAATTATTAAAACCATTTTTAGCTGAATGTGATTCTTATAATAGATCTATCCATTAATTATAAATACGATATACAATGAGGCAGTTCGAAACAAACCCATGATCATGCTACTATAAAAGCATGGGCAGAAAAACACGATGGTGTGCCAGCAATTGTTGGTGATACCGCTAAACTGATAACGGTGGCGTTTTGAGAATACATTTTCCAAAACACAGCGAGAGTTCTTCTGATTTAAAGGAAACAGACTGGGATACTTTTTTAAAACCTTTGACGATCATAAACTGGATTTTTTGTACCAGGATAAAAAAGCGGATGGGGAAGATAGTACTTTCCACAAATTTGTAACACGTGACTAGTCAATAAAAAAAGGCTGCTGAAATTTACGCTCAGCAGCCTTATATAAATCATTATGTTGTTTCTTAATTATAAACAAAAGTTCCTTGGTCACTTTCTATGGTTACCTGTTTTTGGCTACCTTTTTCTACCCGACCGATAATCTTCGCGTCAATATTAAAGCTTTTTGAAATTTCTATAATGTTTTCTGCAATTTCTTGAGGAACATAAAGTTCCATTCGATGGCCCATATTAAATACTTTGTACATTTCCTTCCAGTCGGTACCAGATTGTTCCTGTATTAGCTTAAATAGTGGTGGAATAGGGAATAAGTTGTCTTTAATAACATGAATATCATCATTAATGAAATGTAATACCTTGGTTTGTGCGCCACCACTGCAATGTACAATTCCATTAATTTGATTTCGGTAACTGGCTAAAATCTGTTTAATTACCGGTGCATAAGTACGGGTTGGCGATAGTACCAATTTGCCTACAGTGGATTTGCCAAATCCTTCAATTTCGATTTCCTCTGTTAGCTGTTTTTTTCCTGAAAATACAAGATCAAATGGTACTGCGGGGTCAAAACTTTCAGGGTAGCTGTTGGCTACTGTTTTATCAAAAACATCATGCCGGGCAGAGGTTAAACCGTTCGATCCCATTCCGCCATTGTATTCAGTTTCGTATGTTGCCTGACCATAAGAAGCGAGGGCCACAATTACATCTCCAGGCTTAATGTTGTCGTTGCTAATAATGTCTTCACGTTTTAACCTGCAGGTTACTGTAGAATCAACAATTATTGTCCGCACTAAATCGCCCACATCGGCAGTTTCACCACCTGTAGAATATATGGAGATGCCTTGTTCTCTTAAGTCGGATAAAATTTCTTCAGTTCCGTTAATTACGGCAGCAATTACTTCACCAGGGATTAGGTTTTTGTTCCGTCCTATGGTTGAGGATAGTAAGATATTGTCAGTAGCACCCACACAGATTAAATCGTCGATGTTCATAATGATGGCATCTTGTGCAATGCCTTTCCATACCGAAATATCGCCGGTTTCTTTCCAGTAAACATAAGCTAAAGATGATTTGGTACCTGCACCATCAGCATGCATGATATTACAATATGCTTCATCAGCACCTAAAATATCGGGGATGATTTTGCAGAATGCTTTAGGGAAAATTCCTTTATCGATGTTTTTGATGGCATTGTGCACATCTTCTTTTGAGGCAGAAACGCCACGTTGATTGTACCTGTTATCACTCATGTTGGCGCAAAGATAAGGTTTTAACAGGAAGAACTAAAGCTAAATACTTAACGTTTTTTCAGGTAAAATGGTAAGGGTTTTTTGATATTTTACAGCTGAGTTTGTTTACCACGAAGGCACGAAGTGTGAATTTAGGATGGTGGGTTTTCTTTTTGAATGAATGTTTGTTGTAGACCTTTCGGTTAGATCCTGAAACAAGTTCAGGAGGACGATATGGAGGAGGATTCCTTTCTAAATGATTACAAAGCTGAGCTTATTAAGGTTGTTTTACCACGAAGGCATGAAGTGTGAATTTAGGATGGTTGGTTTTCTTTTTGAATGAATGTTTGTTGTAGACCTTTCGGTTAGACCCTGAAACAAGTTCAGGAGGACGATATGGAGAGAGATTCCTTTCTAAATGATTACAAAGCTGAGCTTAATAAGGTTGTTTCACCACGAAGGCACGAAGTGTGAATTAAGGATGGTGGATTTTTCTTTTTGAATGAATGTTTGTTGTAGACCTTTCGGTTAGATCCTGAAACGAGTTCAGGAGGACGATATGGAGGGAGATTGCTTTCTAAATGATTACAATTAAACGATTAACCAGTTTACAATTTTCAGGTTTTAAATGACCGGACAAATTGAGCCAATAAACCAACAAAAAGGGCGTAAAGTTAAACCTTACGCCCTATACCTTATACCTTACGGCTTAAAATCTATTTCATGAATAATAATTCTCTGAATTTTGGTAAAGGCCAAACGCTATCGTCAACAATTTGCTCTAATTTATCAGCATGGTAACGGATAATGTCGAAGTAAGATTTAACTTTCTCATCGTAAGCAATCGCTTTTTCGCGGGTATCTTCGATTTTGTTGGTTACTTTACGTTCTTCTAACATGGCATCGATATTGGTTTTCACAATTTCTAAATGCTGTGATAATTTTTTTACGATATCGATAGAAACTTTGCTATCTACACCAATTGCTTTTAATCCTTGTACGTTTTCGATTAAAGAGTTTTGGTAAGCAATTGCAGCTGGAATGATTGCAGTGTTAGCCACTTCACCCATAACACGTGCTTCGATCTGTAATTTTTTGTAGAAGTTTTCCAACATGATTTCATGGCGGGCATGAATTTCACGTGCACTGTAAATACCTGTTGTAGCAAATAACTCAGCAGATTTTTCAGTTAAATATGCATCTAAAGCTTTTGGAGTAGTTTTGATGTTTGATAAACCGCGTGTTGCAGCTTCATCTTCCCACTCCTGGCTGTAACCATTACCTTCAAAACGGATACCTTTAGATTCTTTGATGTATTTTTTGATCACTGTTAATAAAGCGATGTCTTTTTTGTCGCCTTTTTTGATCAATTTATCAACCTCAACTTTAAATTTAACCAATTGCTCAGCCATAATTGCGTTTAAGATCGTCATTGGGGCAGAAGAGTTTGCTGAAGATCCAACAGCTCTAAGCTCGAATTTATTACCTGTAAATGCGAATGGCGAAGTACGGTTACGGTCGGTATTATCCAATAAAATCTGAGGGATTTTAGGAATACCTAACCAAAGTGCGTTGTCTTCTTTAATTTTTTTGCTGATGCGTGAGTGCTCAATCTCGTCTAATACATCGTTCAATTGAGAACCTAAGAAGATTGAGATAATTGCAGGTGGCGCTTCGTTTGCTCCTAAACGGTGATCGTTGCTTACCGATGCAATACTTGCACGTAATAAATCGGCATGCTCGCTAACGGCTTTAATTGTGTTAACAAAGAAAGCAAGGAACATTAAGTTGTTTTTAGGCGTTTTCCCTGGTGCCAATAAGTTTTTACCAGTATCGGTAATTAGCGACCAGTTGTTGTGTTTACCTGATCCATTGATACCTGCATATGGTTTTTCGTGTAACAATACACGGAAATGGTGACGACGGGCAACTTTTTCCATCAAATCCATCAACAATTGATTGTGATCGATAGCCAAGTTGATTTCTTCATAAATCGGTGCACACTCAAATTGTGATGGTGCAACCTCATTGTGACGGGTTTTTAATGGAATACCTAATTTTAAGGCTTCGTTTTCGAAATCTACCATGTAGCTGAATACGCGCTCAGGGATAGAACCGAAATAATGATCTTCTAATTGCTGACCTTTAGCAGACATGTGTCCGAACAAAGCACGGCCTGTTAATAATAAATCGGGACGAGCATTAAATAATGACTCATCAACCAGGAAATATTCTTGTTCGATACCTAAAGAAGCATTTACTTTAGTAATGCTTTTATCGAAATATTGGCAAACATCAACAGCAGCTTTATCAAGCGCAGCTAATGCTTTTAATAAAGGTGCTTTATAATCCAAGGCTTCACCGGTATAGGATACAAATACAGTAGGGATACAAAGTGTTTTACCTGCTTTACTTTCCATGATAAAAGCTGGAGAAGAAGGATCCCAGGCAGTATAACCACGCGCTTCGAAAGTATTACGGATACCACCGTTAGGGAAACTTGATGCATCTGGTTCTTGTTGAACTAGTGCACTACCAGCGAATTTCTCGATAGCTCCATCGCCACTTGGTTCAAAAAATGAATCGTGTTTTTCTGCAGTTGTACCAGTTAATGGCTGGAACCAGTGCGTATAGTGCGTTGCGCCAGCGCTCATTGCCCACGCTTTCATAGCGGTTGCAATTTGGTTGGCATCGTCAGAATTAATTAACTCACCTTGGTTGATAGATGATATTAATTTTTCATACACGTCCTTAGATAAGAAATCTCTCATTTTTCTCTTATCAAATACATTAGCGCCAAAAAAGTCAGAAATTTTTGCTGATGGTGCTTTAACTTCTGGTGAAATTCTGTTTTGAGCCTCTTTTAATGCGATGGTTCTTAAGCTTTTCATTAATTTGTTATGTTTTTTGTCAAAAATAGTATATTTTATTAATTTTCGTAAAACAATCGTATTTTTTATGATAATTTTATTGAAAATGAAATAAAAAAATGTTTTTCAGATGAAAAATTTCATTTTTTGTAAAGAAAATAGATTTTTTAACGTTTTTATGGAATTGATGTTTTAGCTGCATCATGCTATAAAAACAAAAGCTATGTTCAACTCTTTAATTAACGTATACAAAACCGAGTGGCTCGATCTTGTATTTGCAAACCGCAACAAAAACTATGGTGCTTATCAATTAAGGTCTAAATCTTCATCGATCATGACCAGGGCATTATTCGCATCTGGAAGCCTGTTTATCTTGCTGTGTTTTTCGCCATTAATTTATGCTAAACTTTTTCCAAAAGAAATTATTGTAGATGTTCTTCCTCAGAACGGTGGTTGATTTGAAAAATGTGATCCATCAGATGAAACCAAAAACTCCTGAACCAGAGAAAAAGGTTGAGCCTGCTAAAGCGGATCTGGTAAAGGTTAAAACTATAGCGGTTCCATCACAAGTGGTGGTGGTTAACAAAACAGAGCTTCCGCCTCCGCCAACGGTTGATGATATTAAATTGGCAGTAATCGGTCCTAAAACACAGGATGGTGTTGTAGCGCCTAATGCTACCATTGCTGATGGTAAAGGAAGTGGCGATGGTACTGGAACAGCTAAAGAAGGTACTGGTGCGGGGGAAGATAAAGAGATTTATTTAGGAGCCGATGAATATCCGGAGTTTACTGGTGGTGCCAAAGCCTGGTCTAAATATATGGAGCGTAATTTAAGGTATCCTTACAAAGCGCAAGAGGAAAATGTTCAGGGTAAAGTGTTTGTGAGCTTTGTGGTAGAGAAAGATGGTTCTATTACGGATGTAACGGTAGTTAAAGGAATCGGTTTTGGATGTGATGAAGAAGCGATTAAAGTAATTAAAAAATCACCGCTATGGAAACCAGGGAAAAATAAAGGTACAGCAGTACGGGTGAGGTATAATATGGCCATCAATTTTCAGATTTCTAATTAAAATACCTCTCCATGAAAAAATCCTTTTTGATTTTGCTCTTTGCTTGTTTTACAAAGCTCAATTTGAGTGCGCAAGTTGTAAAACCTATTGATAGTGCGGAAATACACAGTACTAAACTTGCTCATGCAGATTTGAAAAACGGATGTGTTAAATTTTTAATCCGTGGGGGCATTGTATCTTCATATACCAAAGGCCAGGAAGTGTTTGAAAAGAAGTATGGTATTGCCTATTATAGTTATGGCTGCGTAATGCCTGTTAATATTTCTATCAATGATTATAACAAAGTGGTTGCTTCTTTTATGGACCTTAAATATGGAATTGAGTGGAGGAAAGAAGTGAGGAGTGATATTCAGGGGATTTAGAGGGTATGGAAGAGCTAGGAGAAAGTTCATGCTTGAGGGAAATCAATTTTATGATCTGTAGGATAGACTGAATCAAGTTCAGCAGGGCGACTTAAAGATTGGTATTAATCCTCAGGATGCCATTTCTTTTAAATTTAAAAAATGATTTTTCTATTAATGCTCTTATAGATAAATGTGAGGTTGGGTAAATTGAAACGGTTTGGGCAAAAGCTCAGGCCGTTTTTTGTTTTCGCGGCTCGCCACCCCGAACTTGTTTTATTAGTAATTTTTATAATTTCAAAGGTCTAATGGCCACTTCGTAGTTAGGATCTGATTAGAATGATAGATGCTGAATCAAGTTAAGCATGACGATTTTAATAAACAAACTGCTCGAAATGGTGAATCCTTGTAAATAAAAAAATGGATGATGGTTTTTAATTCCGTCATCCATTTACTTTATTTAAATTTTAGTGATTTATCCTTTGTTTTCAATCCACTTGCGTGCATTGACAAAGGCTTCCATCCATGGCGACACTTCATCTTTACGGCCTTGTGGGTAATTTGCCCAGTGCCATTGGAACAATGAACGC
This sequence comes from Pedobacter sp. AC402, assembly GCF_979252805.1. Lineage (NCBI taxonomy): Bacteria > Pseudomonadati > Bacteroidota > Sphingobacteriia > Sphingobacteriales > Sphingobacteriaceae > Pedobacter > Pedobacter sp. AC402. Next base: position 72,450 of record NZ_CEEDAI010000004.1, read on the forward strand.
TCAATATGTGGCATCATTACCAAATGGCGGCCAGTTTCATCGCATAACATTGCGGTGTTGTAATCAGATCCGTTCGGGCTGGCCGGGTAACCTTCATATGCATATTTTGCTACGATTTTGTATTGATCTTCAGCATATGGTAATGAGAATCTTCCTTCTCCATGCGATACCCAAACACCTAAAGTGCTTCCGGCCAGTGTAGATAACATTACCGAATTGTTTTCTTGCAGGGTTAATGAAGTAAAAATACTTTCGTGTTTGCCGCTTTTGTTGTGCAGCATCTTAGGTTTTTCTTCGTGGTTTTTATTAATTAAGCCCAACTCTACAAATAACTGGCAACCGTTACAAACACCAACAGATAAGGTATCAGGGCGGGCAAAGAATTTCTCTAAAGCTACTCTTGCTTTTTCATTATATAAAAATGCACCAGCCCAACCTTTGGCAGATCCTAATACATCAGAGTTAGAAAAACCGCCAACAGCACCTATAAATTGAATATCTTCCAAAGTCTCTCTGCCTGTAATTAAATCGGTCATGTGTACATCTTTCACATCAAAACCGGCTAAATACATGGCATTTGCAAGTTCGCGTTCCGAATTACTTCCCTTTTCTCGGATAATTGCCGCTTTCGGGCGTGGTTTGGTTGTATCGATAACAGGTTTCTTGCCATCAAATTGTGATGGGAAATTGTACTTTAATACCTGATTTTTATAATTGTTGTAACGTTCTTTCGCTAAACCGTTGCCCGTTTGTTTACTGTCAAGCAAGTATGAAGTTTTGAACCAAACATCACGTAAATGATCAATATCAAAACTGAAATTATCTGTTGCATTTTTAACTTCCAGTTTAGCTGCAGAGTTTACTTCACCAATTTTATGGAAAACAACTCCTGCTTGTGTTAAAGTTTCTTCAGCCGAAGCATCAGCCTGGAAAACACTACCAATATTTTCAGCAAATAATACTTTAATGCTATCAGTTTCTGCCAATGAAGATAAATCGATCGAAGCCCCTAAATCACGATCTGCAAAACACATTTCCAACAGGGTTGTAATTAAACCACCGCTACCAATGTCGTGTCCAGCCTGAATTTTATCTGCTTTAATTAATTGTTGTAGGGTGTTAAATGCTGTTTTAAATTGATCAGCACCTTTAACATCTGGAGTTTCTGTACCAATTTTGTTTAAAATCTGTGCAAAAGATGAACCGCCTAATTTATAATTGTCGTTAGATAAGTTGATGTAATAAATTGATCCGCCGTTTTTTTGCAATACCGGTTCAACTACCTTAGTAATGTCATCACAATTGGCTCCTGCAGAAATAATTACGGTACCTGGCGCAATTACATCACCATCTTTATACTTCTGTTTCATCGATAATGAATCTTTTCCGGTTGGGATGTTGATTCCTAAATTGATAGCGAAATCAGAACAAGCTTTTACTGCTGCATATAAACGGGCATCTTCTCCTTCATTTTTGCAGGCCCACATCCAATTGGCAGAAAGTGAAACACTTTTTAAGCCATCTTTTAGCGGTGCCCAAACAATATTCGAAAGCGATTCTGCAATGGCATTGCGGCTACCGGCAGCAGGATCTATTAAGGCAGAAAGTGGTGCATGGCCAACTGAAGTGGCAATACCTTCTTTTCCTTGAAAATCTAACGCCATTACACCACAGTTGTTCAAAGGCAATTGTAATGGTCCTGCGGTTTGTTGTTTGGCAACGCGGCCACCCACACAGCGGTCTACTTTGTTGGTTAACCAATCTTTAGCTGCAACTGCTTCTAATTGAAGAACTTGCTCAAGGTAAGTATTTAATTCTGCTTGATTATATTTTATTGCATCGTACTTACGATCGATGGTTTGATCGTCCATTACGATTTTTGGTGAACTGCCAAACATCGCAGCCAGTTCAAAATCCATAGGCTTTAAACCTGTTGTTGCAGATTTAAATGTAAAACGATGATCACCAGTTACCTTACCTACGGTATACATAGGTGAACGTTCTCGATCGGCAATTTTTTGTAAAGTTTCGATATGGTCGTTGCCGATTACCAATCCCATTCTTTCCTGAGATTCGTTACCGATAATTTCTTTAGCCGAAAGGGTAGGATCGCCAACTGGCAATTTATCCAGGTCGATTAAACCACCTGTTTCTTCCACCAATTCTGATAAACAGTTTAAGTGGCCACCGAAGCTCCATGATCGTGGATAGAGATAATTGAATTGTGATCGCTTTCTACCATGCCACGCACCGCATTTGCTGCACGTTTTTGCATTTCAGGGTTTGAACGCTGAATCGCATTTAATTCGATGCCGCTTCCATGTTGGCCGGTATCTGCAGATGAAACAGCTGCACCACCCATTCCGATTCTGTAATTTTCTCCACCAAGAATAACGATGTTATCGCCTTCTTTTGGTTTAAGTTTTTGTGCCTGGCTGGCTTTACCGTAACCGATACCACCTGCAAGCATGATCACTTTATCGAAACCAAGTTTCCTGCTGTTTTCTTCGTGCTCGAAGGTCAAAACCGAACCAGTAATGAGGGGTTGGCCGAATTTATTTCCAAAATCTGTAGCACCGTTTGATGCTTTGATCAGGATATCCATCGGAGTTTGATATAACCATGCTCTTTCTTCAACACCTTTTTCCCATGGGCGGTTATCTTCCAAACGCGAAAGCGCGGTCATGTAAACTGCCGTTCCTGCTAAAGGCAACGAACCTTGTCCGCCTGCTAATCGGTCTCTTATTTCGCCACCCGAACCGGTTGCTGCGCCATTAAAAGGCTCTACTGTGGTTGGGAAATTATGGGTTTCTGCTTTTAATGAAATTACAGAGTCAAAATCACTTGTAGTATAATAATCAGGTAGATCGGCACGTTTAGGTGCAAATTGCTGCACTTTAGGGCCTTTAATAAAAGCTACGTTATCTTTATAAGCAGAAACAATATCGTTAGGGTTTTCTTCTGATGTTTTGCGGATTAATTTGAATAAAGAGGTAGGTTGTTCTACACCGTCGATTACAAATTTACCATTGAAAATTTTATGGCGGCAATGTTCTGAATTTACCTGAGAGAAGCCAAAAACCTCAGAATCGGTTAAAGGTCTTTCCAATTTTTGCGCCAGGGTATTTAGGTATTCAACTTCTTCATCACTTAAAGAAAGCCCTTCCTGTTTGTTGTAAGCGGCAATATCGGTAATTTCTAAAATCGGCTCTGGATTGATGTTTATGGTATAAACCTCTTGATCAAGCTTGCCGTATTTTTGAGAAAGCATTGGGTCGTATTCAGCAAAGTTTTCATCAACCTGCTTAAATTCTTCGATCCTGATGATGCCCTGCATGTCCATGTTTTGGGTAATCTCTACGGCGTTGGTACTCCAGGGAGTAATCATTGCTGCTCTTGGCCCAACGAAAAAGCCTGTTAGCGCTGTTTCTAGGGAGATTTTGGCACCGCCAAATAACCATTCAAGTTTAGTAATATCAGTGGTAGAAAGCGCTTTGTCTGTTTGTAAAACAAAAATCGCCTGCGATTGACTAAGGAAGAAATGAATCATGCTTTTTTTTTGAAGTTGCAAAAATAGCTTTTTTATATGAAAAAACTGGTGTGATTACAGGATTGAATGAGAGAATTTGAATGATTGAATGTCAAAATATAATGATCGAATTAGAGAATTATTAAATGAGAGAATGGCTGATGAGAGAATGATTGAATTTTGAATGAGAGAATGTTGAAATAATTATTGGTTAATTCAACTAGAGAATGCGCATTTTTGTTGAACGCAAACTCACTCATTTACTCATTCAAAATTCAATCATTATTTATGCTTCGCATCCACCACATTGCCATTATCTGTTCAGATTATGAAAAATCAAAAGATTTTTATGTGAATAAATTGGGTTTTACCGTTTTGGCAGAGGTTTACCGGGCTGAAAGAAAGTCGTATAAATTAGATCTTGCCGTTAATGGCGTATATCAGATCGAGTTGTTTTCTTTTGAAAACCCTCCTGCAAGGCCATCACGACCAGAAGCGCTGGGTTTGCGCCATCTGGCTTTTGAAGTTGATGACATTGAAAAGGAGATTGCACGTTTAAATGCGCAGGAATTGTAACCGAACCGATTCGAATTGATGAATTTACGGATAAACGCTTTACTTTTTTTGCCGATCCGGATGGATTACCTTTAGAATTGTATGAAAAATAGATGAGTATTTTCAAGTTCAAACAGTTCGAAGTCGACCAAACAGGTTGCGCCATGAAAATTAATACCGATGGTGTATTACTTGGTGCAACTGTTAACCATCCGGCTCCAAAAAACATACTCGATATTGGTACAGGCACTGGCGTAATCGCCTTAATGCTGGCGCAACGTTTTCCTGATGCAAATGTACATGCTGTAGAAATTGATGGACAGGCTGCGGAAACTGCCGGAAAAAATTTTGAGTTTTCAGCCTTCAGTAATCGTTTAACGGTTAGCCATATAGCCATTGAACAATTTGAGTGCAAACAGAAATTTGATCTTATCATTTCCAATCCGCCTTTTTTTGTAAATGATTTAAAAAACGAAGAGATTAGAAAAGGAATCGCCAGGCATGCTGATGAAGACTTTTTTGCCGTGTTAATTGAAAAAGCTGCTCATTTATTGAATGATACTGGCATGATTTGGTTGATTTTGCCTATAAAGCAGGCTAATGAAGTGATTGTTATGGCTGCTCAATATGGTTTATCGCTAACGGAAAGAGTTAATATTCATTCAGATAAAAATAAACCCACTTTTAGACAAATTATCTGTTTAAAAAAAGGAGAAATGATTTTAAATGAACGGGATTTTTATATTTATCAATCTTTAAAAGCACATACAGCTGAATATAAGCTTTTGCTAAAGGATTTTTTTCTCGCTTACTAAAGAAATAGTTCAATTTAATCATTTTCTGATATTATCCTCATAATCATTTGTAATTTAGGGCAAATTATCTCACCTGAATTAAAATGAAACGTACCCTAAATGTATTCTTGCTGTGCTTTATGGCACTGTCTGCTCTTGCTCAATCAAAAAAACAAAAAAAAGTTGATCCTTTAAAAGGCATTGATACTTTATTAAACCGCATATTAAAAGATCAGAAAGTGGCCGGTTTTGCGGTAGCGGTGGTAAAAGGGGATCAGGTAATTTATAGCAAAGGTTTCGGTTATCGCGATCTCGAAAATAAAAAACCGGTAACACCAAATACACTTTTCGCCATAGGCTCGAGTACGAAAGCATTTACCTCTTCACTTATTGGTTTATTGCAAAAAGAGGGGAAACTGGCTTATGATGGTATTGCAACTTCTTATTTGCCACAATTGAAATTTTATAACGACAATATGAACAACCAGATTACGGTGCGGGATATGATGTGCCACCGCACAGGTTTATCCCGTTACGATTTGTCGTGGTATATATTTAATACCGCTAACCGTGATAGCATCATCCAAAGGGTGCGTTACATGGAGCCAACTGCTGGTATCCGTGAAAAATGGCAATATAACAACTTTATGTTTTTGGCGCAGGGTATGATTGTTGAAAAGCTGACCGGAAAAACCTGGGAACAGAATATTAAAGAGAAATTTTTTGATCCTTTGGAAATGAGCCATTCCAATACTAATATTTTCGAATTCGAGAAAGATAGCGAAGCCTCCTTGCCTTATACTGTAAATAATAAAGGTGCTATAGAAAAGACTGATTATTTTAATATTGATGGAATGGGGCCAGCGGGAAGTATCAATAGCAGTGTAACTGACATGACGCATTGGCTAAAGGTTTGGATTAGCGGCGGTACTTATAATGGTAAAGAAATTTTACCTTCATCGTATATCGGGGAAGCAGCAAGTTCTCAAATGGTTAGGAGTGGAGGTTTGCCTTCAGATGATAAAGATATATACCTGGCTACTTATGGTTTTGGTTGGATGATCAACTCTTATCGTGGTCATTACATGGTAGAGCATGGTGGCAATATTAATGGATTTTCGGCTAGTGTATCCTTTTTTCCAACCGATGAATTAGGCATTGTGGTATTAACCAATCAAAATACTTCAAGCGTTCCGGAAATTGTATACAGCAGTATTGCCGACAGGGTTTTGGGGTTGAAAAATATTGATTGGAATGGTAGAGCCAACAAAGAAAAGGCAAAGGCTAAGGAGAGAGAGAAGGCAGTAAAGAAAACGGCAGAAAATGCCCGTGTTTTAAATACAAAACCTTCGCATCCACTTAAAGATTATGATGGTTTGTTTGATAATCCTGCCTATGGTGTAATTGATATAACTTTCAAAAATGATTCGCTTTTTGTTAGGATGGGGAAGGAGAAACTATTGTTAAGGCACTATCATTACGATGTTTTTAGTATTAGTGACATTGATAAGAACGGTAAGATTGACACTGCAGAAAGTGATTTGCGTTTTAATTTTAGCAGCGGACAGGATGGTAAAATTGAAAGTGTGAATATTCCGCTGGAAAGGGGAATGAAACCTATTGTGTTTGCGTACAAAACCAAAACAGTTGATTTAAATGCTAATGCCTTAATGAGTTATACAGGCAGTTATGGAGAAAAAGGCATGAGTAAAGTATATTTAAAAGGAAAAGTTTTATTTGTTTCGGTACCCGGGCAACCGGAGTATGAAACCATATCGATAGGAAACGACACTTTTAACTTTAAAAATTTAAAGGGATTTAGTCTCAAATTTGAAAAGAAAGAGGGGATGGAGAAGGCTTCATCAGTTTCTTTTATTCAGCCTAATGGAACGTTTAAGCAATTAAGATACGATTAAATAAACGCACTGAATGTTGAATAATCAACTAATCGCTTAGCTGGATTCAATTGAGGGATTAGAAATAGATAGGTTTAATCAATGATAATATCCTACAATTTAAAAAAGGAGCCTGATTTAAGTTTGCGTAAAATTTAGATTTATAAAAGTTAGCTTTCCGAATTTTATAACTCCAAATAAATAATTTTTAGCTCAGGTAAATGTGTGAAAGGTGCTGGGTGTTAACTTTACAAAATGAAAAAAATAGGATTAATTTCTGATACACATGGTTTTTTAGATGATGCGGTTTTTAAGCACTTCGATGGTGTAGATGAGATTTGGCATGCGGGCGATTTTGGCCCTGGTGTAGCAGCGCCCCTGGCTGCGTTTAAACCATTGCGTGGCGTGTTTGGAAACATAGATGATGCCTGTATTAGAAATGAATTTCCTGAACAAAATCGATTTAGTTGTGAATCTGTTGATATTTGGATGACGCATATTGGTGGTTACCCTGGCCGATACTCTTCTTTTGTAAAGCCAGAAATATACACTAACCCTCCAAAATTATTCATCACCGGGCATTCCCATATTTTAAAGGTGATGTTTGATGAAAAAATAAAATGTTTGCATATAAACCCTGGTGCAGCCGGAAAACAAGGCTGGCACAAAGTGAGAACCTTGATTAGATTTTGCATAACTGATGAAAATATTCATACCTTAGAAGTTATAGAGTTATCGGGTAGATAATGTAAAATATACACTAAGTATGGTTTGTGGCGTTAAAACACTAGGACAATTTATTATAGAAAAACAAGCAGATTTTCCATATGCAAAAGGTGAACTTTCGAGGTTACTGAGAGATATTGGCATAGCTGCAAAAATTGTAAACCGCGAAATTAACAAAGCCGGTTTAGTTGATATTCTTGGCGATATGGGAACCACCAATATTCAGGGTGAGGAACAAAAAAAACTTGATGTATATGCAGATGAGCAGTTTATTGCTGCCTTAACCAGTGGTGGCGAATGCTGTATTGTGGCTACCGAGGAGGAAGATGAAATTATCCATATTGAATCGCCTGTATCTCAAAACGCCAAATATATTGTGTGTATCGATCCGTTGGATGGCTCTTCCAACACAGATGTAAACGTTGCGGTAGGTACAATATTTTCAATTTACAGAAGGAAATCGGTTGAGGGCAGGGCCAGTATGGAAGATGTGCTTCAAAAAGGTACAGAACAGGTTGCCGCCGGGTATATAATTTATGGTTCATCTACCATGTTGGTGTATACAACTGGTAAAGGTGTTAACGGATTTACGCTCGATCCATCAATCGGGGAGTTTTGCCTTTCACATCCACAAATGAAAATACCTGAAACAGGGTATATGTATTCGGTAAACGAGGGTAATTACGTTCATTTTCCTGATGGGGTTAAAAAGTACATTAAATATTGTCAGGTAGAAGATGAAGCCACAAAACGTCCATATACATCACGCTATATCGGTTCAATGGTAGGCGATATCCATAGAAATTTAATAAAAGGCGGGATTTATATTTACCCAACCACTTCGCGTTCTCCAAATGGAAAATTAAGGTTATTATATGAGTGTAACCCGATGGCTTATATTATTGAGCAGGCTGGGGGAAAGGCGAGTACAGGTTTTGATCGTATACTGGATATCATTCCTACTGAATTGCACCAAAGGGTTCCGATTTTTATAGGCTCAAAAAAAATGGTCGAAAAAGCAGAGGAGATGATGATGCTTTATACGGCAAAATCAATTTCAGTTGATGCCAATGTAAACGCTAAACTCGAAGATTTAAATGTAATCGGTGGAGTTGATTAAAGTTGTGCTTTACTTCTTTCCACTTCAAAAAAGTTATCAATAGCTAAATTTTGCTTGTCTTGCGAGGCAAAAACCGCTAAACGGTCGCAACGTTCATTCTCAGGGTGGTCGTTGTGGCCTTTTATCCAAATAAACTTTACTTTGTGGAGTTTGTATAATTCAAGGAATCTTAACCAAAGATCTTTATTTTTTTTGTCTTTAAAATTTTTAATCACCCACCCGAACACCCATTTTTTTTCTACGGCATCTACCACATATTTCGAATCAGAATAAACGGTTACCTGTTGGTTTAGGCTTTTTAATGCTTCCAATCCTTTAATTACAGCAAGCAGTTCCATGCGGTTGTTTGTAGTCATCCTAAATCCGCCACTTAATTCTTTATAGTGCTGTCCTGCCCTTAAAATAGTGCCCCAACCTCCTGGTCCAGGGTTTCCGCTAGCTGCTCCGTCTGTATAAATTTCGATCATAAACGTTGTAAAGTTATGTTTTTAGCTTCAAAATAGCTTATTTTATCTGTTAGGGAAAAAATTTTTCAATTTCAAATAATTGAATGTTAAGGAATTAAAAATTTGTAGTAAAAACTTTGAAAAAAATATTTGCAAGAGATATTAAAAGTCGTACTTTTGTGACATCAAAAAACGGTGGCTGTAGCTCAGTTGGTTAGAGTATTGGTTTGTGGTGCCGAGGGTCGTGGGTTCGAGCCCCATCAGCCACCCGTAAATTTTAAAGCAGTTCTGAAAAGAGCTGCTTTTTTGTTTTTGGTGTAAATTCGGTTACATTTTTCACCTAAAAAAGGGCTATGGTTCGAGTTACGGATCAAGCGGTTCCACGATGTGCCGCATTTGCTTTGGGACCGGTATCCAAGAAAACGGATCCGGATAAAAGTTTACGAAAACTTAAACCGCTACAAAGGAAAGGAGCGCGAAGACTATGCTCAGCAGCTGGTGGCCAAATACAGGCTCTTATTAAATACCCTTAAATATAATCCGTTTGAAGAAGAGCTCGGACTCGTAACCGAAGTTGTGATCAAGGAAACGGTATCCGTGGATGAAAAGATCGCAGTTAGAGAAAAACAGATATCCGAAAACCAAAAGGGAAATACCAACATTACTACAGCGCTTGCAGATTACCTGCAGAGTAGGATTGAACGTACCGATAATACCAATTCGCATTCGACACACCGGGGCGTTATAAAATGGTTTACCAAATACCTGACTAATTACGATCCTTTGAATTTTAGCGTTTCGGATATAACCAGGCAGCACATTGCAGATGCTCTTCTTTACGCTAAGAAAAATAATTCATGGAACCCAACTACCTATAACAGCAATATAAACCTGATCATGACCGCATTCAATTGGTTTGAGATGGATGAATATATTTTAAAGAACCCGGCAAAAGGAAAAATACAAAAGGTCAAAGCAACAGTTGGCAGGCACATCTGGTACAAAAGAGATATCGCAGAGAAAATTAAAAAATTCATGATCAACCATGAGCAACGGATGATTTACAATGCGTGTGCCTTTACTTATCACCTATGCGTGAGAAGTCAGCAGGAACTATTGAAGTTAAAAGTTGAAGATATTGATTTCCGTTTAAAAAGAATCCGCTTTAGAAAAGAGGTTTCAAAGAATGGGATGGAAGCTTACCGGGATTTTTCCCCAGAATTTGAGAAGATTGCATTTTCCATGAAGCTGGATAAAAAGCTTCAGCACTTTTATATTTTGGCTCAGGTGGTGAGCCATCAGAAAAAATGGCCGGGAAAAATTCACTATCTATGCCTTACAAAAAAGTAAAGGACAATCCAAAGGTAAAGCTGAATGATGACTATACCATATATGGCTGGAAGCATACCAGAGTTATACATGGAATGATGAAAGGAACCGATGTTTACCAGATACAGCATTTGTGCCGGCACAGTAGTATTGAAGAAACACAAAAGTATATGCGGATTTTTGATATCAGTTTGAGAAACGTATACGAGCCTGAAGATCTTTGTTTCTAGACTGAATTTGTATCTATATAGGTATATAAATTCCGAATTTTGATGATGTATTCTACTTTACAACTTTACATTTTGAAATATATTTTGTAAAAAATTTCATGAATAACTTTTGAAACAGTATAATTGCATTAAACAATTGCTAAATTTGTTGCTCTCAATGTTAAACCCATTCACCCAAACCGTACTTAACCATGTCTAACTGGAATCAAAAATCAGTGGCAAGTATGGATGCTGCGACTTACCTATTAGATAATAATTTACATAATGAGAGCGTTCATTGCTCATATTACAGTTGTGTTCAATACGTTTTTCACGTCATGTACAGTTTTTGGAATATGCAGGTAAATGAGATTGATCATCAAAGTAAGAGCAACATTAATGGTGTTGGTACTCATGTATGGTTAAGGAATGAAATTTTTAAAAGCATTTACCAGCAAAACAAGGAGGACGCTAATCTGTTTAATACAAAGATGGGCGAACTTGTCAAAGTGCGAGTTAAAGCTGATTACAAATACAAAATTGTTAGTGATGAAGAAGCGAGGCAAGTGCAAGAGGAAGCGAGCTCTGTTTTAGATTTACTTAAAAACGTTTACAACATATGATTAGTCAGAAAGACTTTATTCAAAGCAGGTTGAGAAAACTTGCCGATTCATTTAAAACAATAAGAAGTGATTTTTTCTACGATAATCACACAGAGACTTTTTATGTGCAACTACTACCCAAAAGCCAGTTCAATAATAAAAAGGGCTTGATGGATTGTTCTGCTGATATCGTATTTGATTTTATTAATGCCTACCCAAATAATTCACTGGTATTTTTTACTGAAGGAAGCTTAGTTCAAACTGATGATTTGGAATTGATTCAGTCCAACATTATTTCGAAAGAGCCTTTGACTGATATAATGTCTTTCATTCAAAAGCCATTTGCTACTTATGAACTTGACTTACAAAAGCCACTCAAAGAATTTAATTCAGAAAATACATATGCATTAGCAGCATAACCATGTCGAACATAAAAAAATCACCATTTAAATTAGAGTCATTTACAGTTGTAAATTTTTCAATCGAGCGTCAACCTATTAAGCAGTCAGAAGGAGAAATTGATATTACTCCTTCAGGTGTTGTTGATAAGAACAAAAAAACATTTTCCCTTATTCTTGACGTAAAAGTTAAGGATAAAAATGAAAGCTTTGTGATAGATATGTTATGTATAGGTTTATTCAAATTTAAATCATCTATTGATCCACAAGAACTTTCCGGTTTTTTTCTGGTGAACGCTCCAGCAATCATTTTCCCATACGTAAGATCTTATATATCTGCTGTAAGTGCGTTGTCAGGATTAGAAGCTGTGAATCTGCCTGTGATGAATATGAGTGGACTAAAAGAGCAACTTTCGCAAAACATTAATACTTTGGAAGATTAGTTCTTATTTTTACCAATGACAATATCAATAAGCTTCTGAATATCATTTTCACTGAGTTTGCTACGATCGTTCAGATTTGTCAGCCATTTTCCATTACGGGTAAACAGCATGCCTTGGAAAAAATTATCTATGTAAATTTGATAACTTTCGACTGCACCATATGGTGCAAGCAATCTGACTTTGCCATATGAGGACTGAAACGAAATGTCTTTTTTGAGTATATCCAAAAATAACAAAAGCAATTTATTAAAAGATATATTGTATAGATTTTATTCCTTTTGTAAACTCACGACATAATAATGCACTAACATCATTCGATGGCATATGTGGGCATTTCGGCAAAAATGGCCAGCCGTTCCGCATTTAAACTGTCACCCCATTTCGCTTTAAAGTGACCACCTGTTTCGGAGCAAACTGGCCGTTCTGATCTTTTGATCAGCTTTTTTTCGCAACTGGCTTTCGGGAATAATTTTTCAATTTCTGCATAAATAAAGGCTCCTGGGAGCATATCTACTATTCGGGATGGACTACGGTCACTTCGCTGTTTTGAAGGGGGTATGGCGTTTTTTTTACGCGTTCCAGTACCTGCGAATGGATTTTGATCACTAGAAAGGTCTGAATTGAGGATAAATCCGGCAGTAAGATGAATTAAACCGAAAAGTCCTGAGGAAAATGGATTTGGATCCGAAGTGTATATTTGTTCAGAGGGAAAGGAACTTAGATGTGCATCATCCGGTAATCAAATTGGTGGCCAGTTAGGCCCGAAACATAGGGGTCACTTTCACCGAAATACCCCACAATCCCTAAGTCGGATAAGAAAGAACATACGTTAACGCTTTTTACCATTTGGTAAAGGTAATCATGTAAATTCAGTGCAATTTTGTGTTTATAAATTAAAAAACAATCATGAAGACAGCATTATTTACAGGTGCCAATAAAGGCATAGGATATAGTCTTTTCGTAAAGGCTGAGTTTATTGCTCGCTTTTTTTAATTAGAACTGATTACGCTATATACTATCTTTACATCATGGAAGCGATGATAAATCTTATCCTGCAATTTGGCGACCTGAACAAACAGCAGATCGAATTCTTACTAAGCAAGGCAGAAATGCTCGAATTAAAAAAGCACGAATACCTGTCGGAAGCCGGAAAGATTCCCCGTTATGTGGCGTTCGTGGTTGAAGGTGTGTTCCGCTTTTGTTATTATAACAACAAGAGTGAAGAGATCACCAATTATTTTGTAGACGAATGCAATTTTGTAGTTGACAACGAAAAGTTCGAATCGCAAATCGCAGCTTCTGAATATGTGCAGGCCGTTACCGACTGCAAAGTTCTTGTTTTTAATAAAAAAGAATTGGGATGAGATATCCAATACCATTGTGGGATGGGAAATGATGAAGGCAAAGATGGTCAAAAAATGCCTTACCCTGGCCATGGAGCGGCGCAGTCCACTAATATCAGAAGATGCCACTACCCGTTACCTAACTTTTATTAAAGCTTTTCCCAACATCATCAACCGCATCCCACTTTCTTACGTGGCCTCTTACCTGGGCGTCACCCAGCAATCATTAAGCAGAATACGCCGTAGTATTCATTAACTGCTTTTTTTACCATTTGGTAAATGTTCTTGTAGTGCTATTTTCAATATTTGCATAGTCATTAAATAATATAAAGATGAGCAAAAAAATTGTATTGATAACAGGAACAAATAGTGGTTTTGGCTGGCTTACCGCACACAGCGTAGCTGCCTTAGGACATCAAGTGTACGCTACGATGCGCGACACAAAAGGCCGTAATGCCGATAAAGCGGCTGCCCTTTCGGCCTTAGAGAACGTAACGGTTTTGGATGTTACCCTGACTGATGATGAAAGCGTGAAGCATGCCGTTGACCTTATTCTCGAGAAAGAAGGAACCATTGATGTGCTGGTAAACAATGCCGGTTATAGCATGAGCGGTGTAGCAGAGAGCTTTACCACGGCCGATGTGCATACTACATTTGATATTAATGTTTATGCCCCGTGGCGATTGATGAAACAGGTGCTGCCCGCTATGCGTACGCAGGCTGATGGACTGATTATTAACGTAACCAGCGGCTTTGGAAGGGTATCGTTTCCATTCGCCACTATATATGCAGCCTCCAAATTTGCGCTGGAGGGAATAAGCGAAGGCCTGCATTACGAGGTAAAGCGTTTAGGCATTGATGTGGTTGTTGTAGAGCCGGGTGCTTTCCCTACCGAAATGCAGCAAAAAAACAACCCTGCATCTGATCAGGGTGTATTTGAGGGATATGGCGCTATTGCTGATATTCCCAACAAAATGTTTGCCGCATTAGGAGGAGAAATGCACGCTAAGAATCCTAACCCGCAGGATGTTGCTGATGCCATTGTAAAACTTATTGGCACTTCAAAAGGTTCCAGGCCGTTACGCACAGTGGTTGATCCCATAACCGGTCAACACATTGAAGCTGCCAACAAAAGCATAGCCGAACAGTTTGCCAAAGGGCTAACAGTATTCGGAATGGGCGAACTATTGTAGTTTTAACAGCATTAACCGGAACGGCAGTGGCATAAAGCTACTGCCGTTTTTGTTTGTAGCTATTTCAGCATTGTAGGCAATACTTATAAAAAGCCTTCACCAAAACACCTTTCCAAAGCACAGCGCGGTATACGGGTAAAACCCTTTTGCTGATAAAATTCCAGCCTTCGCAGTATAGTCAGCACAGTTCCCCCTTCTGCAATGCTTGTTTACAATAATTTGATAACAAAATGGAAATTTCTTTCAAATTGAAAACTTAAGGCAGATTTTCACAGTTGTTATATAAACAATATTTATGAACATTGGAATAATTGCGCATCTTAAACATCCGATAAAAAAGCCCTTTATGGGAGGCCTGGAGGCTTTTACTTATGATATTACCCAACGATTGATTGCCAAAGGACATACCGTCACTTTATATGCCAGTGAGCTGTCAGACCCAGAATTGAACGTTCATGTTATTTTTAGCGATATGGATTACGATCGCGAAACATTCAGCAGATTTCGTTCGCACGAGTTAAGCGAAGATTTCATATCTACCCACCATGCCTATCTGGAGCTGATGCAGGATATCGATAGTAAAGATCATGACATTATATTCAATAATAGTTTAAACTACGTTCCCATAACCATGAGTACTATTATTAATACGCCCATGGTTACCGTTCTGCACACTCCGCCAATATTTGAGTTAAAAAGGGCAATGTCGCATGAGCGGAAGAGTGGCAAAATGCGCTACGTAAGTGTATCATATTCAAATGAAATAGCCTGGCGTCCATACTTAAATTATTGTGATGTAATTACTAATGGGGTTGATTTGCAGGCTTGGAAATATGTTGAGCAGCCTTTAGGTAAATATGTAATTTGGTTTGGACGGATTCATCCTGATAAAGGTACGCATATTGCTATTCAGGCGGCCAAAATAGCCGGTTACAAAATCAAAATAGCAGGAAGTATAGCAGATCACCACTATTATAATACTTACGTGTTGCCCTTACTGGATGAGGGGGTAGAACTTTTAAAAAACCGTTCTCATAAGGAGTTGAGTGATTTGGTTGGAAATGCGCTATGCGCGGTTATCACACCCTGTTGGGAAGAGCCTTTTGGTTTAGTAGTTGCTGAAAGCCTTGCCTGTGGAACGCCCATAGCAGGAATATCAAAAGGTGCATTGCCTTTTTTAGTCAATAACGAAACTGGAAGCCTGACCAGCAGTGCCGACCCTATTGAATTGGCTAAATGCATTGAAAATGCCGTAGGCTTAAATAGAAGAAAATGCAGGGAACATGCAGAAAGGTCTCTTAACATCGATCATATGGTAAATGCATATGAGCGTATTTTGATGGATACAATTGATCAGAAAAAGAATGTCCCAGCCATGTAATATTGCTTTTTATGTCCATCATCATGGTTCAGGTCACATCATGCGGACCCTTGCCATAGCAAAGGCATTATCCAACTGCATGGTAACTTTGTTAGGAAGCGACCTGGAAAATTATATGCACATAATTCCATCACATTATAAAGTGATACACTTACCTATGGATACCCCAAGTAGCAATGATTTATATGTGGGTAACAATCTTCCTGCAGGGTTGCATTATGCTCCATTGAATATTGAGGGGCAGCGAAAAAGGGTAAATATCATGACACATTTTTTTTCTACGGTTTTTCCGCTGCTTCTGGTAGTGGATGTTTCAGTGGAAATTGCTATGCTAGCCACGCTCTCAAGTGTTCCGTTCATTGTTGTAAAACAACATGGAGACCGGATAGATTTGCCTCATATCCATGCCTATAGCAATGCTGTAGGTGTACTTGCACCATATCCCAAAACGATGAGTGGGAACGACATTAAATGGATTATGGAAAAGACTTTTTTTGCCGGCGGCATATCGCGCTTTAAGGTACGGGAAGATGCCGCTGACCCAAGGGAAAAGCAAGTATCAATAGTTGTGGGCCAGGGTGGTACGAGCATCAGCATTCAGTTAATTGAGCATATCGCAAATTGCTGCCCAGATTGGTGCTTACAAGTACTCGGTGAGGTAAAAAACCCAAATAACACATATGAAAATATTTGTTACCACGGTAAAGTATCGCATCCCGACGGTATTATGGAAAAGTGCTGCATCGTTATTGGCAATGCCGGACATAACACGGTTATGGAGGTAGCTGCTTTAGGGAAAAGGTTTATCACAATTCCTGAGGATCGTCCATTTAATGAGCAAGTGGTAAAAGCCCGTGTACTGCATGAGCTGGATTAGCCAGAATAATACCCCCCCAGGATTTATACATTACGAGCTGGCGGGAAATTTTTGAAAATATGGTTACGGTAAAACCGGTTTGGAAAGGAATGATCTCAGATAAAGCCACCACACTTGCCGCTGAATACTTAAAAAGTATCTACAACACTGTTTTTAAAACATCAAGTGTGCTTTAGCGCATCCTCTATCTGCTCGCCTGTGGGATATTTTAAAATTTGCAATTTTCCATTTTCAAATTCAGTAAAGCCCATGGCACAAAATTTATCAAGCCAACCCTGCATTGGCCACATTCCCCATTTAACGTTAAAAAGACTGGCATTTTTTACTACATCGTTTAAATGATTTAAAGGTGGATCGTAGCTGGGATGATATTGATGATAAGCTGTAGCATTAATAGTATGGTGGTTAATTCCTGTGCTTTTGCAGAAAATGCAAAGTCAGTATCTTCGGCACCATAACCAACGAAATTTTCATCAAAACCACCAATTTTGGAGTAAACATTTTTTGAACAACCAAAATTTATAGACCAGAATAAATGGTACGGGTATTGATCAAGATTACCACGAATAGGATCAATGGTAGATACCTCATGCATTCGATCTAATAAATCAGGCCGGTCCATAGCAGACCTTGAAAGATATTCTTATCCTTCCCGATAGTAGCGAATCTTGCTCGGAAAATGAATTTTCATATACCTGAACAAAATTAGTGGAAGGGATACAGTCTGCATCCAAAAATATCATTTGATCATATACTGCTTTTGACGCAGAAAAGTTTCTTGCAGAAGCTAAAGGTATTGGTTCTTCAGAAGAATATTTATATTCTTTAATGGGAAAAGGGAATCCGCTAAACCATAAATTTCTTCATTCATATGAACAATTATAAGCTCACCAGGGAGTTTGATTCCATTACACAACCCATCAATCAGATTCAATATAGCAGTTTTGCGATTGCGCACAATGGTAAGAATGGAAATGTTCATAGTTTGCTAACCTTTTTTATTGTAAATAGTTTTAAAGCCAAAACAGAAACAGAATTTGTACGCTATTAAGGCTCGGTCGTTATCATGTTTGATTCCACAACCTTGAGAATTAATGAGAATCGAAAAATGCTTGATTATTAAATCCTTTCAATCTTCTTGCCCACATCCTTTCAGAAAGATTTTGCATAATAAATTATTCGTCCATCAAAAAGGCTTTGTAATTCAGGTGTTGTTCCAAATCAATTCTTAATTAAAATTATTTAAGTTTCACACTTGCATTAAGTAACGTTAATTTGATTGCATGTTTTTTCAGCTTTTGTATTGTTTTTTGCTGTGTATTTAATACGTAAATCGATTTATGTTTATTGAAAATTACTACATTAGTATTTAATAATTTAAAATACTAACCAGATAGAGGAGATGAAAAATACCGGTTTACCTTTTATATGCCTAATAATCCTGATTCAGTTGATTTATTGTAAACCTGTGTTTTCTCAAACAGGGAAGCTGCCCACTAAATGGACAGAGGAAGCAATGAAGGCATCAAATCCATTTCCTGATTATCCACGTCCACAGTTGGTACGCACAGAATGGAAATCTTTGAACGGCAAATGGGATTATATTGGTGGAAAGGATAAACCGCGGGCTTTAAATCCGCAAATACCAGCGTCATTTGCCTCAAAACATGAACAGATTCTTGTTCCTTATTGCCCAGAATCAGTTATCTCCGGTATTGAACGGAATCAGGAGATCAATATGTGGTACCGGAAACGTTTTGACATCCCGCAGAATTGGAAGGGGAAAAATGTTCGGATCAATTTCGAGGCGGTCGATCATGACGCGACTGTTTTTGTAAACGGAAAAAAGGCTGGTTCACATTCGGGTGGTTACGATTCCTTTTCATTTGATGTTACTTCATTTTTGAAAGCAGGAACAAATGAGGTGATTGTTGCGGCCCACGATTTAAATGACGGCAGGATGCCTTCAGGAAAAAACGGGCCAAGAGGTGATTATACCTTCAGCTCCGGGATTTGGCAGGGAGTTTGGCTCGAGCCGGTTGGTGCAAATTTTATTAAAAACATCAGGTTATTGCCAGATCTGGAGAATAGCAGGTTAAAAATAACCGTAGATGGAGGTTCCTCTCTCATCTCCGCTGTAGCACTTGATGGCAATAAGGTCGTATCAAAAGTAGAGGCAAGCGCTGCAAAGGAATTTTATCTTCCCATAACTTCTCCCAAACTTTGGAGCCCGGATTATCCTTTTTTATACGATCTGAAAATTACGCTTAAGGATTCCAAAGGAAAAATTGTTGATGAAGTTAGCAGCTACTTCGGAATGCGCGAAATCAGTTTGGGCAAGGTAGAAGGAGTAGTACGGCCGTTGCTGAACGGGAAATTTATTATGCAGGTTGGTCTTCTGGATCAGGGGTATTGGCCTGACGGGATTCTGACGGCACCGGGCGAGGATGCGCTGAAATCTGATATCGAATTTACAAAGAAAGCTGGCTTTAATCTCATCCGCAAACACATGAAAACGGAGCCCAAGCGCTTTTATTATTGGGCGGATAAGCTGGGGATGCTATTGTGGCAGGATATGCCGGCAATCTGGTACCAGAACGAAGATACGGCAAGGGTACGGCCTGCTTTCAGGCGTGAGCTAAAGGCCATCATGGACGATCATTATAATTCACCTTCAGTAATTACCTGGGTTCCATTTAATGAAAACTGGGGTGCTTTTGATGTACGGGAAATTACAGATTGGGTAAAAAAATATGATCCTTCAAGATTGGTGAATGGAAATTCTGGCTTTAACAACAATCCCGGTTATCAAAAGGCGGCCGGTGATCCGGGTAACGGAGATTTTGTAGACACACATATCTATGTAGGTCCTTACGAGGCTTCGATGCCTGATGGGAAAAGAGCAGCTTCTCTTGGTGAGTTTGGGGGGGTGGGCCTTTTTGTAAGGGATCATATGTGGCCTGTAGAAAATAATGCTTACGCTTATGAACCGACTGTTTCTGCGCTGACTGATAGGTATCTACTTTTACTGAGCCAGGTAGAGCAGCTGATGAAGTACAAAGGGCTCAGTGTTGCAGTTTACACCCAAACCACTGATGTGGAGCATGAAGTGAACGGGTTGTTGACCTATGACCGGGCTGTTGAAAAAATGGATGTTAAAAAGATAAGTGAAATCAATAAGGCGGTGATTGCTGAAGGGCTAAAAATAGGTAATCAACTTAAGAAAAAATAGCCTTGTAATGTTTGGTTTAATTATTTGTATTTGAAGATAATATGAAAACTCAAACCAGTAAAACAACCGATGGCGCAAATTAAGTTTTTAGCCTTATTTTGCGCCAACAGTTGATAGATTGATTATGGCAGTAGGGTATCTTTTATGTTCTCAATCAATCCTTTATCAGCACCAGTCATTTGCTGCTGCTGTGCATAACCTTTCACATCCGGAATACCCAAATCCGGAATGGGGGCACCAGGCTGTGCCGTAATTACATGAAACTCACCTTTTCCATCAATTGATGGCCCGCT
This sequence comes from Pedobacter sp. AC402, assembly GCF_979252805.1. Classification (NCBI taxonomy): domain Bacteria; kingdom Pseudomonadati; phylum Bacteroidota; class Sphingobacteriia; order Sphingobacteriales; family Sphingobacteriaceae; genus Pedobacter; species Pedobacter sp. AC402. Next base: position 92,815 of record NZ_CEEDAI010000004.1, read on the forward strand.
TGCCCCATCGGCCTTGTGATGCTCCCGGATTTTCAATATTTGTTCATACAAAAGCATAGTCAAAACCAGGAACATGGTTTTCTCTTGGGAAAGTATTCGGAATAGGCAAATTTTCACCTACACCACCTAAATCTTCCAGTACAGCAAGCCATTGATTTTGGTGCATAGCGTCTCTGGTAATCAGAAAAGACAGCATATCTTTCATTCCTGAATCGTCGGTCAACTCATAGAGTCTGGTTGCTAAAACTCTTCCTGTTGATTCGGCCATCACATTAGCATACATATCTGCTGCAATATTTCCGCTTCCTACCACCCATGATCCGTTGAAAGGTACACCGTTGCTATCTACAGCCATTGCGGCTAAGCCTGAAGATAATACCTGCCTTGGATCCATACCGCCCAGGATGTTGCTAACAAGAGGATTTTCTCCCGCAATTTTATCTTTCAGCTCATTGGTAGCACCATCCAGATTCAATGCTACAGCGGTGCAGAGCATTTCGATGTGAGAGATTTCCTCTGTACCGGTATCTAAAAGCATGTCTCTGTATTTATTTGGTCCGCGGTTTCCCCATGCCTGAAACAGGTATTGCAGGCAAACCCTGATTTCTCCCTCAATGCCGCCGATAGCTTGCTGTAGTAATTTCGCAAATGCAGGATTGGGTTTATCTACCCTAACTTTGTACTGCAGGTTGTTGTCGTGATAAAACATAGATTTTAAAATTTAGTTATAATTATTTAGTGATTTTAACTTGTTTTACTGCTGCATTACATCATTTAACCGGTAACAAGTAGGCATTTTGGGGCATGGTACAATAAAATTATCCGCTTGCTTTTGATTAATTGCGTAAGCAACTAAAATTTAAACCCTATAAAAGCATGAAAAGTTGCCGGCGTAAATACCTGTTTTGCAAAGCGATCTACGTGTTTATGCTGAAAAAAACACTGGATGTTTCTTTGGTATTGATCATCAGAAATGGACTTAATCAATCTTAATTGTGTAGAATACCTGGTGCATGTGCTAACTACCTGATTTATATTCTTTTGAAAACAAAGTCGTATGGCTGTTGTCATATGAGAAAAGCACAAGTCATGAAAAATTATATTAAACTGTATTTGATTCCAATAACGGTATTGCTAACCAACTGCACTTCAGGGCAGAATAGTCCTGCTGATTCTCATCCCGGAAGCGGATCAGTAAAAGCTGGCCGTAATGATGGAGCAACAGAAAAGAAAGATACCAGCAAAACAGATTCGACTGGTAATGATAATAATAAGGTGCAATAAGAGCTATATCTATGATAAAGTATGTGGACGGTTAAGTTATTGCGTTCTGCTTAAATTCTACCGGAATAATACTGGTTGTTGCTAAAGCCTTTGCGATTCATTTTCTAATCCAGTTCTGCGGCTGTCGTTTGATTTAATTTTGGTATTTCCAAAACGATAGGAGAAATTTAATCTAATCTGCCGGGTTTCGCCCATATAGGTGGTGTGAAGTAGTAAATTATTAAGCTGGGCATCAGTAATAATTTTATTAGTCCTGAATATGTCAGAAGCTGCTAAGCTCAAAGTTGCTTTATCATGCATTAAACGTCTTTGCAGGCCAATGTCAAACTGCGAATTACCTCTTATATAGCTATTTAATCCGCTTATGCTTTTTGATTTAATTACGCCTGTAGCCTCTGCAGTAATGCGGGCAGGTAGTTTAAAGGTTTGTTGAACATTAATTGTACCCGCAAAACGGCTTCGGTTGTAATTTCCATAGGCTGTAGTTCCCACTTTATTTTCCAGCAGATAACCCATGCCCGTCAGGCTCATATTCCACCATTTTGCGAGGGTGAGCTGTTGTGTTACGGTTAAATTTAAATTGTTTTGAAATCCAATATTCCGGGGTATCATATCAATAATGTTCCGATCCGAAACTTCCGTAATGGTGCTGCTTATATCACTTGTATGCGTATAACTTGTAGAGATAGTTGTTTTTTTGTAGCTGTATTGGAGTGCTAAAGTATTCGCATACTGCGCTTTCAGGAACGGATTTCCTTTCCAATAAGAAAGCTCATCTATAGGGTATGCAAATGGGTTCAGGTTGTTGTAGGCAGGGCGGTCGATGCGACGGGCAAAACTTAGATTGTAGGTGCCTTCTTTTCCGGTTTTATAAGTTATTGCAGCTGTTGGAAAAATGTTAAGGTAATTTCTGACTACAGAAATTTCGGATAGGCCACTACCTTCGGTTGGCTGTAAGTCTCCTTTAGAATGGGTGTGTTCCAGTCTCACTCCGATATCGAAACTTAATTTATCATTCACAGGTGCCTCATATTTTAAGTATGCAGCATTTATCCGTTCATTGTAACTGAAAGTATTGGAGCGGTTAAAATCAATAGCTTTTACGTTGCTGTTAACATTGTACTGGTTAAAAACATTTTCAGCGTCTACGTCAGAAAATTTAGCACCTGTGAACATTTTTCCTTTACCAATTGGAAAGCTGTAATCAGCCTTAACCGCATAGAGTTTAATTTTCCGGCTATTGGAAATAAGGAAGTTATTGGAAGACAGAAATATTCCTTCAGGTGAATAATAGGCGTTAGTGCTCAGGTTATCTATAGCGGCATCAAAAACACCGTAATCTGCATCTATGTCCAAACTGGTTCGATTACGGCCTTTAAACCTGTAGTTTAAATTTGCATTATAACGGCTCGCCAATTGTTCGGGATAGCTGCTCTCACTGATAAGTTTTTGTAAAAGTGCCCCTGTAGTTTGATCAAATATATTTGTTGTCGGCGTAATCAGGCCGCCACCACTTGAAGAATTGGCCTTCAACAACACTCCGATTGTTTTATTGGTATCTATTGCGTAATCCAAACCCACGGTAGATCCAATATTATGTTTTTTATCAACGTCATGATTGGAGTTTAAATATATTTTTCCATTTGTTGTACGGTCATAGTCGTAGTCCATTGTATAATGGCCAAAATTATGGTTGTAACTACCAAACGCACTCAGTTTACCTTTTCTGTAATTAATGCTCAAATTGGTACTTTGCTTTAAGGTATTACCGTAGGCCACACCATTATTAATTCTACCGTTAAACCCTTCGGCAATTGATTTTTGAAGCACCAGGTTAACAATGCCACCCGTTCCTGCGGCATCGTACTCAGCCGAAGGGTTTTTAATAACTTCTATAGCTTTTAATTCAGCTGCAGACATTGATTTGAGCAGTTGCGCCAGCTCCTCAGCCTGAAGATACGTTTGTCTGCCATTGATCATTACCAAGGCACTACTTGCTCCGTTAAGCGTAATTGTATTATCCTGGTTTACGATTACTCCTGGTGTTTTTTTTAATGCTTCCAGGCCGTTTAAACCCTGAGCGGTTATGCTGTTTTCAATGTTGTAAATCATTTTCCGGCCTTCTATTTTAACAAGCGGCTTACTCCCTGAACTTTGAATAACAACATCTTTTAAACTACGGGTGGTAGTTCCAATCTTTATACTACCCAGATCCATGTTGCCTGATACTTTTAATCGGTCGCTTTGGTAAGCCAGTGTGCCCAAATAACTGATCGAAATCATATAAGTACCAGCCTTTACTGCAAAAGAGAATTCCCCATTCTTATCGGTAAAGGTTTGTTTAATTGCCTCACCATCAGTGCCATTTTTTAAAAATAAGGTTGCACCTGCTAAAACTTCATTGTTCGTATTCCTGATGATACCTTTTAACCTATAACCCGGAGTATTTTGTGCAAATGATTTCGAACAAAAACAGGTCAAGATGAAGAATAAATAACAGATATTTCTTAAATTGTTGTTTATTATAATGCCCAATTGGATCAAATTTTATTGTTAATTTCTTTAAACTGCCTTAACATTTCCATTGCCTGCTAAACTATACTTAGCCTTTTCCCTGTAAAAACAGCGTTAATTCTTATTTTGAACTGTATTGAGCAGTAATATATATGGCTTTGATTATTATTTCGCATCATAAGCAAAGGAGGCTTAGGCGAAATCGGTTAATTAGGTTAATGGTAAATGATTTTTGAAGGTAAACATTTTTGCAACCGCGTTTAAATTAAACTGTTCTTTTCTTTTTATATCACTTGGTGGCGTTAATGCTCATTTGAAATTGGTTGCGCTCTTAAACATTTAAAGTTGTGTAGATAGGAGATCGTTAAGCACAATTTATTTCTTATTATTAACGAAATATTATTCCATATGCCTGCTGAACAAGATATTTCGCTTTTATTTAACCTTATAAATAGCTTTGTACCGCTCACACAGCAAGATAAGGAACACTTGATTCCGCATTTAAGTTATAGAAATGTGAAAAAGGGAGATTACTGGTTAGCCGAGGGCGAAAAGGAACAGCAGGTTGGTTTTATCCTTGAAGGAAGTATGAGGCACTTTTATCTCCATGATGGAGAAGAAAAAACAACATACTTTTATTTCGAAAACAATCTGGTTAGCTCATATTTCAGTGCATTAACAGGAACTCCTTCAAAATTATCCATACAGGCCCTGTCTAACTGTCGCTTAGTATCTTTTCCATATAAAGTGCTGGTGCTTATGTATGAGCTATCGCCAAAATGGGAACGTTTTGGGAGAAAACTGGCAGAATATTTAGTAATCGGACTTGAAGAAAGGATGGTTGAGCTTTTGGTGCTTTCACCTGAAGAGCGGTATAACAGGCTTTTTAACAGCAATAAGAAAAAGATTCTTGAAAGAATGCCCCAACACCTCATTGCCAATTATCTTGGTATCACTCCGGTAAGCCTAAGTCGCATCCGAAAGCGAGCCGGTACAAAAAAGTAAATCCTGCGTATTTATTATCTTTTGTTAACGTTTCAGGCTTAAACTATTATTGAAATTTGAGGCTTAAACTAAAAGAAAATGAAAAAACTTATCAGGGCAGAAGCCATCGTACCATTTTTAATCATTTTACCCCTCATCTACGCTTTACCCATTCACTTTGCCTGGTGGATGTGGGTACTGCTATTTTTAGCTCCCGACATTAGCATGCTTGGCTATTTGTTCGGCAATAGGGTAGGAGCGCTTTCTTATAATCTTTTCCATCATCAACTTTTGGCTGCCGCTATAGCAGTTATTGGTTTCATTCTTCATCACAATTATATAGAACTGGCAGGGTTGATGCTTTTGGGGCATAGTAGTATTGATCGGGCGATGGGTTATGGCCTTAAGTTTTCAACCGGATTTAAATTTACACACCTCGGAAGTATGGGGGGTGGCGAGTTAACGAATAATGAGGCAGTTTAGCGCATGAAATACACACTTATAAAAGCAAATATTTACCAAGAAAAGCAATGGCGAAACTTCCAAAGGATATTTTCCAGACTCCAGAAGGCAACTGAAGCAAATAATGATTATTATCGCATTTAATTATCGAATAAAGTGCTAAGCACAAAAAACACAAATCCAATTTCTAGTTTATGGAAATTTTCGAGCCACCCTGTATTCTCACAGCCCGCATTGACGATAAAAGCAAGGTGTTTTTTGATGAAATGAGGTCACGTTATTTTCCTCCAGAGCGAAATTTGCTAAGTGTTCATCTTACGTTGTTCCATAAGCTCCCTGATACAATGCAGACACTACAGATAGTAGCAGATGTAGCTCAGCAGCCTTTCGAATGCTGGGTAACAGCTTTAAAGAGTATTGGTAATGGTGTGGCTTATTTTATAGAAAGCAATGAACTTTCACAACTCCACCGAAATTTAGAGAATCAATTCCATCCGCACTTAAGTGCCCAGGATCGGCAAACAATTAGGCCGCACATCACCGTACAAAATAAGGTGAAACCTGAAGCGGCAAAAGAACTATTACAGCTACTTCAGCCCAACTTTGAGCCATTTAAAATAACTGTACATGGCCTCGATCTCTGGCATTACCTCAATGGCCCCTGGAAACATTACAGGTATTTTAACTTTGAAGCTTTGTAGTTCATTTTATTACTTTGCTCCATTGCTAATGAGATGATAAAGAAATTAATCCTGATTTACTCGACTAGATTTGATGCCCTGATTGCAAGTATTCTATTGTATTTATCAATCCGCCTTTTATTTTGTTGTTGCAGCAATGTTGGGTAAAGGTTCAATAATATATTTACAATCATAATTGTTAAAGCAAATAAATACTGACCCTTAACTATTTTTACTATGGCAAAAGCCGTTACAAATGCAAAACCGATCAAATGACTGATTTCTGCAATAGTCATTTCATGGCGGAGGTTGGGTAATTCAGATGGCTGAATTTTTTTCTTCATGGATAGCTTTGGGTTAAAATATTTAAAGAAAGAATGTATAATGATCCATTTAAATATTCCTATGCCAATGTAACCGTTCATCCGCTCATTTTTGAGGAAATTGAGGTTAGTCAGGTTCTGATTATAATATGTTGATTTGATCAGGATTGCATGCACAACCATTCCTATAATCCATGAAATAACCGAGATGGAAAAGCTAAACGTGAGGTACTTTATCATTAATTTGTTGTTGAGCGAAATTTTTATAAAAATATAGGATTTATTGGCATTCTGTGATAAAAATATTTTCTTTCTTAAAGATTACTGGGCTTTTTTTTTGCGCTGCTAAACTTCTAAAAGGTGTTTAATGCCAAGAAAGATATAAATTTGAAGCATGGCCTACATTTTTTGTACTATTTTAAATAGTGGTATATTTCTGCCAATTATTATTTTCTCTGGAATGGCCTACGCTATCCTGGCAAAAAAACTTACCGTTCAGGCTGCGGTTACAGGTGGGATATTGGCCTGCCTTATTTATTTAGCTTCTGGTTATATTGGTGTTGCAATGATGACAGCTTTTTTTATTTCCGGTTCAGCTGCCACATCTTGGCAACGCATTAAAAAGCAGGCATTTTTGGTTGAAGAAGAAACAGACAAAGGTCGTACATCATCTCAGGTATTGGCCAATGCAGGCGTTTCAGCACTGGCTGCAGTAATTATCATGTTTTTTCCTGGGGTTGCGTAGTACAATGTTACTGGTAATTGCGGCCGCTTTTGCTTCTGCCACGGCAGATACATTATCGTCCGAACTGGGTATGCTTTATGGAAAACGTTTTTTTAATATAACAAACATTTAAAACAGACCGCTGCGGAATGGATGGGGTAATTAGTTTAGAAGGTACCTTAATTGGTGTTGCTGGCAGTTGTATTATTGCTACGCTTTACGGCTTAGGGTTTGGCTGGAATATCAATATTGCCTTTATCGTAATTGCTGGTACAATCGGTAACCTAACCGATTCTGTGTTGGGCGCTTTGTTGGAAAGAAAGGGAATAATGGGAAACGATATAGTCAATTTTTTAAGTACTTTGTCGGCAGGAGTTGCTGTAGGTCTTCTTCAGGTTTTATTTTAGCATAACTTATGGTTAATTATCTGCTGATCGTACAATCCCTTTAGTGAGTTTTGTAAGTCGGCTAATAAATATTAATTAAAGTTCCGGTTCCTATATTCAAGTGGTGTTAATCCGGTTTTCTGCTTAAATAGTCTGGTAAAATGTTGCTGATATTTGAAACCCAGTTCGTCAGAAACTTCACTAACCGATTTGCTTAATTCCATGAGTTTTTCTTTTCCTTCATCAATCAATTTTCGCTGAATGTAATCTGTAGCCGTATGGCCTGTTTCCTTTTTAATCAGGTCTCCAAAGTAATTGGCCGAAAGGTGCAATTGATCGGCACAATAGGCCACACTCGGAATGCCAGATGCAATTCCTTTATTTGAGCTTAAATAGTTGTCCAATACTTTCTCAAACCGTATCAGTATATCCTTGTTGATATGATTGCGGGTAATGAACTGTCGATCGTAAAAACGCATGCAGTAATTTAATAATAATTCAATATTCGAAACGATTAACGTGCGACTGTGCTGATCGATATTCTGGTTAATTTCGGCTGAAATTTTTTCCAGACATTCTATAATCGTTATCCTTTCTTTTTTGGATAGGTGGAGTGCTTCGCTTACCTCATAAAGAAAAAAGGAGTAGGATTTGATATTCTTTCCCAATTGAGTTCCTTTAATAAGGGTCGGGATGAAAAACCAAAGCATATCCCGACGGTTTCATTGCCACACCTTCACTATCTATTCCATAAACCTGGCCAGGAGATACAAAAACAAGCGTACCATCATCATAATCGTAAGGCTGGCATCCATAGGTTATGTTGCCACATTTAATATTTTTAAGAAACATGGCATATACGCCCATATAATTCCGGAAGTGGTTAATGCTGGCAATCTCATTAAAATTTATAACGCTCACCAGTGGATTCAGCGTATCTACCCCTATATAGACATTATATTGTTTAACCGTTTCAATGCGTGTTACCTGTTCCATATTCTGCTGTTTAAACAAATTTAGCAAAGGAATTTTACGCTGACAACCATTCAATCCCCAATCTGTAAAAATGGTAAATTAAACCGTATCCTGTATAAAGCATTTGCCCCTTACATCTGCGAACTTTGTTTCATTAAATTATATGGTTAAGAAAATAAGTTGTGGCTTGCATCATTAAATGAATCTTCCTAGCCCATTACTTCAAAAAGATTAAAGCACATAAAAATGAGAACAAACATAAAATTATTAACGTTTATACTTTGCATGGGTATCTTTATATTAATCACGTCATGTAATCAAGAACAAAACACTATGAAAACACAAACAGAAGATCTTATTTTTCCAAAAGGCGATAAATTAGAAAATGGGTATTTTACAGGAAATGCTTTTCTAAAGCCATTATTGGCGAAAGATAAAAACAATGATTTTGCGCTTGGAAGTGTAACTTTTGAGCCTGGAGCAAGAACAAACTGGCATACGCACCCTAAAGGGCAGGTATTGATTGTAATTGAGGGACAAGGGTTTTACCAGGAAAGAAACAAGCCGGCGCAACTGATAAGAAAAGGCGATGTGGTAAATATTCCTGAAAACGTAGAGCACTGGCATGGCGCAACTGCAGGTGCCAAAATGATCCATATTGCAATCAGCAATTATAAGGGTGAAGAAAACGTTACCTGGCTTAAACCGGTAAGCGAAGAAGAATATAAAGAAGCAAATAAATAACAACATTAGTATGAACAAATTAAAGTTTTTTAAATGGGCAATTTGTTTCATTCTAATTTTAGGTGAAAAAAACATGAACGCACAGACGAAGTTGGATACCAAAAACCTAACTCAAGAGCAAAGTAGCTTAGTTATCATTTCTGCACTTACCGCAACAGGAAACCTGGCTGCCCTTAAGCCAGCATTAAATACGGCACTCTATGCTGGGCTGAGTATCAACAAAATTAAAGAAGAATTGGTGCAATTGTATGCCTACTGTGGTTTCCCCAGGAGCCTAAATGCGATAAATACCTTGATGGCAGTGGTTGAGGAACGGAAAGCAAAAGGCATTACCGATAAGCAAGGTGAAGAAATCATCACTAAAACGGGTTCTGATGATAAATATGAACAGGGTAGAAAGGTACTCGAAAAACTAACAGGTGCAGTACAGGTTAAACCTGCTCCTGGTTTTGGAGAGTTTGCACCCCGGATTGATGCTTTTTTAAAAGAGCATCTGTTTGCTGATGTTTTCGAAAGTGATGTGCTATCCTACAAAGAAAGGGAACTTATTACAATATCGGCATTAGCTGCAATGTACGGTGTGGAGGCACAACTCCAGGCGCATATAAAAATGGGAATCGTTACCGGCGTAACGGAAACGCAGCTGAACCAAATTGCGGGGTTAATTGAAAAACATGTTAGCAAAGTACAGGCGAACACTCTTAATAACCTTCTAGGGCAACCATTGCTTCCACTAACAGCTGCTGATATGATGGTTCGCATTTCGGAAATAGAGATCTTTCCTCAACATTTGGAAGAATATAAAGCCATACTTAAAGAAGAATCGGCAGTTTCGGTGAATATAGAACCTGGGGTAATTGCGCTATTTGCAATGTACCAAAAGGAAAATCCGGCTCAGGTAAGAATAGTAGAAATTTATGCTGGTAAAGATGCGTATCAATCGCACCTTAAAACGCCGCATTTCCAGCATTATAAAACCTCAACGGTAAAAATGGTTAAATCTTTAAAGCTGGTAGATATGAACGATGTTGATACCCAGGCGATGGTAAAAATGTTTAAGAAATTAAATTAGTAGGTTAAGTTATTGCGCACGACAGTAGCGATCGTTGTAAGATTGCTTCGTCGGCTGAAAAAGCCTTCTCGCAATGACGATTTGGTGATAAGCTTTTAAACGATAAGCTCTTAAAACGCCCGTTAGAAACGAGCGTTATCATCAAAAAAAATTTATCATTTTGAGTTACGAAGCAATCTTAATGCGCATGCCAATGGCGCTCGTTTTAAGATTGCTTCGTCGGCTGAAAAAGCCTTCTCGCAATGACGATTTGGTGATCGGATTCATATATGTTTGCGCTCGTTTTAAGATTGCTTCGTCGGCTGAAAAAGCCTTCTCAGCAATGACGATTTGATGCCCGGATTCATATATGTTTGCGCTCTTTTCTAACGCCTACATAATAGCTTTAATCTAAATTGAGTGGTGTAGTTAACACCACCTCACGGGCTTGTAATAACGGCAAAATCTGTTCTACCACCAGCGTTTGAAAATGCGTTGAGCTGCGGTGCGCATCCAGAGCGTTTTTATCGGCATAACCTTCAAACAGAATTAACGTATTTGCATCGGTATGGCTTTGGTGTACATCATAAAACAAGTTTCCTTCTTCAGCAATACTTTGTTTCCTTACTTCAGTGAGTAAGTTAAGTACGTTTTGCAATTGTCCGTCTTTGATCTGCCAGGTGGCAAATACATGAATAGCTTCGTTTTTCATTTTTTATGCATTTACATTGTTTAAAATCACTACAATTTTTTCTCCTACTGCTTTGGCCGAAGCTGGGTTTTGGCCAGTTACCAGGTTGCCATCTGCAATACTATTATCGGCCCATGGTGCTGCGGTATGGAAAATTGCCCCCTGTGCAGTAAGTGCAGTTTGCAAATCGAAAGGAACATCTGCTTTTGCATAATGATCTTCCTCTTCGGTAGTAAATGAAGTTATATTTTTACCGTTTACTAAAAATGAACCATCGCTTAATTTTACATTAAGTAACGATACCGGGCCGTGGCACACCGCACCTACAACGGCATTTCGCTCGTAGGTTTCGGCAATAACCTTTTTAAGTAGTGGAGCTTCTGGCATATCAACCATAGGGGCTAAACCACCAGGAATAAAAATAGCATCGTAAATATTTGCATCTACTGCTGAAAGTTGTGTGGCCTGTTGCATATCTTCCCAACCTTTTCCGGTTAAAAAATTAAGGTTATCTGGATCAGAAGCCAAATTCAAGGCATCAAGATAGGGGGTTTCTCCTGTTAAACTGGCAAAATCGATCTGGTAACCTGCCTTTTCAAATTCAGCGTAAGGGTGTGCTATCTCTGGAAGAAATGTTCCTGTTCTTCTATTTTTTGGACCTATGGCATTGGCATTGGAAACAATGATTAAAATTTTCTTTTTCATGACTTTATCATTTAAAATGTTGGTTGTTTTTACATTTCAAATGTCTTCAATATCCTAATGCTGTACGAGGAGGCAAGTCACTAAAAAAGTGTGATCGTAATCACATTCCTGTTAGCTGTTTTTATTTGCCGAGTAAAGCCTGCTTAAAGTTTCGCGACTTACACCGAGGTATTCGGCGATATATTTTTTGGGTATCTGTTGGATTAAATGCGGATAAAGCTGTGCAAACTCCTCATACCGTTGCTGCGGATTGCCTGAGAGCAGCGAAATAATCCGTCGTTGCTGGGCTATATAACCATTGGTAAGTTTTGCCCTGAAAAAGTGTTCCATTTTATGCATTTCGGCCGCTAATGTTTCTCTGCCTTGTAAGGTGAGGCAGAGTATTTCGGCATCTTCCATACAGGTGATGTGAAGTGTGGCTTTTCGCTCCTTAAAATAGGCCTGGTAATCGGCCATCCACCAGTTTTCACCAGCAAATTGAACTATATGCTCCTTTCCATCACTGTCTAAATAAAACATTCTGAAAATGCCTGTTAAGATTAAGTACTCAAAATTGGCCTGGTCGCCATCCTGTATCAGGTACTGGTGTTTTTTTACTCTTTTTGTGGTAAAAAAAGTACGTATGTAAGCAAATTCTTCATCAGTTACTGCAACTATTTCTTCTATATGTTTCCTTAATTTTTCCATTTGCAATTCAGCGGATGAAAGTAGAAAAAATAAAGCCCTGTTCAAAACGGTCTGTTGCACCAATCAGGAAAAACAGTCCAATTGATTGTAACTGCCAATAGCAGGGATTTTCGAAATAATTTGTTTCTATTTATTGATTAACCTTTAACCAATGCTTAATCAAATCGTAAAACGTAATTAAACATATACCAATGCCATTGAGTTAAAGATGCTTTTATTCAGTCGTAATAATTTGCTTGCTTTATTTTATCTTTGCCGCTAATTTAATACCCCAGATTGTGATTAATGTAAATAACATCTCCGTTTCATTTGGCGGAACTACCCTTTTTAGCGACGTAACTTTTTCTATAAATGAGAATGATAAAATCGCGCTGATGGGAAAAAATGGTGCAGGTAAATCAACCATGTTAAAAATTATAGCAGATGTGGCCAAACCTACCACTGGTAGTGTAACCGGACCCAAAGACGCTGTAATTGCCTACTTGCCTCAGCATTTATTAACTCAGGACAAACTCACCGTTTTTGAGGAAACGATGAAAGCTTTTGAAGAAGTAAATAAAATGCAAAAAGAGCTTGATGAGTTGAATGAACAGCTTACCATCCGTACGGATTATGAAAGTGATGATTACATGAAACTCATTGAAAGGGTATCGGAGCTGAGCGAGACATTTTATTCGATAGAGGAAACCAATTACGACGCTGAAGTAGAGAAAGTATTAAAAGGCCTTGGTTTTGAACGTAAAGATTTTACGCGCCAAACTTCGGAGTTTTCGGGCGGCTGGCGTATGCGTATTGAACTGGCAAAAATTTTATTGAAGAAACCTGATCTTATTTTGCTCGATGAGCCCACCAACCACATGGATATTGAAAGCATTCAGTGGCTGGAAGATTTCCTGATTAACTCGGCAAAAGCAGTGATGGTTATTTCTCACGATCGTACTTTTGTGGATAACATTACCAACCGGACCATTGAGGTTACGATGGGTAGGATATACGATTATAAAGCAAAATATACGCACTACCTTCAATTGCGGGCCGATCGCCGCATACACCAATTAAAGGCTTACGAGGAGCAGCAACGTTTTATTGCCGATAATCAAGAATTTATTGATCGGTTTAGAGGCACTTATTCGAAAACCCTGCAGGTACAATCGCGTGTAAAAATGCTCGAGAAACTTGAGGTAATCGAAATCGATGAAGTGGATACATCTGCATTGCGCTTAAAGTTTCCACCTTCACCACGTTCGGGTCAATATCCGGTAATGGTAGAAGAGTTAACCAAAACCTATGGCGACCATGTTGTTTTCGAAAAAGCATCGATGGTGATCGAAAGGGGAGAGAAGGTGGCTTTTGTTGGTAAAAATGGCGAAGGTAAATCTACAATGATCAAAGCCATTATGGGTGAGATTGATTTTGAAGGAAGTTTAAAAGTTGGGCACAATGCCAAAATTGGATATTTTGCACAAAACCAGGCGGCCTTGCTTGATGAAAGCTTAACAGTATTCGAAACCATTGATCAGATTCCGTTAACGGATGGCACGATCAAAATAAAAAGATCTTTTGGGTGCTTTTATGTTCAGTGGCGATGATACCACGAAAAAGGTTAAGGTACTTTCTGGCGGAGAGAAAAACTCGCCTTGCCATGATTAAGTTGCTTTTAGAGCCTGTAAACGTGCTGATATTGGATGAGCCTTACCAACCATTTGGATATGAAAACGAAGGATATTATTAAAGATGCACTGAAAGATTTTGATGGTACTTTAATACTGGTATCCCACGACCGCGATTTCTTGGATGGATTGGCTGCTAAGGTATTTGAGTTTGGGAATAAGCGTGTGCGCGAACATTTTGAAGATATTAAAGGTTTCCTGGCCTATAAGAAAATGAACAGCTTGAAAGAAATTGAGCAAAGCTAAAATAATGTTATTAAGGTATTTCGGGTTCAGTTCGATAAGGGCTGAACCTTTTTTTTGCTTTTAATTTTCGGTTTCTGTCGGTAACACATTTTTCAGTAATGTTTTAAACCGTATTGCATTGGTTTGTTGAACTGTAATGGTAATGTGGCCGGTTTTACTGGTGTGTATATCGCTTATCCTGCCCGATTTTCCTTTATGGGTTCTGCGATAACTGTGCATTGATCGCCATCTTTTAAAACTGATTGATCTGCGTTACTCATATTAATTAAACTGAGGGATGATTGATGTAATAAAGCTATGAAATAATTTTGGTGGCAGGTAATGGAGTGTTATAATATTGTTTATGGGTTTTTGATTCCATCTTTTTTACCATTAAGGAATTAAGTAAATTAAGGGGCTTTTGTGGTAATAAATGCAGACTATGAACCATCGACCATAAACCATCACCCTTAAAGATTTAAGTAAATTAAGAGGCTTTTGTAGTATTAAATGCAGCTATGATCTATGGACAATTAACCATCAACCATCAACTATTGACCATCAACTGAAAACCATCAACTATTAACCATTAACAAAACTATTCATGAAGCACTAAAATAGCTTTCACTGATTTGTTCATTACCTGGTTAACCGTACTGCTGGTAAATAAGCGGTAAATGATGTTGTGGTGGTGTTTAACCAAACAAAGTATATCGGTATGGTTGCTTTTAATAAAATCCATAATGCCATTTGGCGCACTGTTGTGCATCATGTAATTAAATTCTATCTCGGTATCGGGAAGCAGTTCTCTGATTCTTTTTTCGCCGGTTTGTATGTGCGCTTCGTCTGATTTTTCTGCAACGTAAAGCACCTGCATTCTTTTTGTTCCCGATGCTTTTAACAGCTCACTTAATGCGGTTATATCTTTTGGAGATAAAACCGTTTCATAATCGGTGGCCAATGTAATGATGGGGAAATTTGTAAAACTACTTTCCAAAGGCACAATTAAGGTTGCTGGATTCTCATTTTTGTAACCGCCATACTGGCATTGCTGCCCACTATTCCGCTAATTCCTGTTGCCCCGGTTATACCCATCACCAGCAGTTCTACAGGGTTGTTCTCGGTATGTTTTGTAATTACTGTTTTTAAAAACCCCACGTCGCATTTGGTTTCCAGTTTAACATCGCCCAGGTTTTCTCTCTCACTGATGTTTTCTGCCCATTCTTTTAATGCTGCTTTTTTATTTGCGTAGTATGATTCGATAAAAATGGCATTGTAGGTGCTGTTATTTATGCCTTCGGTAGGGTGTATGGCATGAATGGCTATAACTTCCATTTTCAATGTTTTTGCCATTGCCAGCGCATAGGCCAGGGCATTGCCAGCGCTTCTTGAAAAATCTGTTGCTACAAGTATCTGCTTCATTTTTGGGAGAATATATAGAGATTGTAATACTGTTTTATATAAACAGGTGAAAAAGCATAAATAATAAAATAGATAATATAATTGATGCCGGTAAGGTGAGTATCCAGGCCAAACCAATGTTTTTCAGCGTATTGTTATTAAGGTTTTTTCTTCCTCCCGAGGCCACCATCGCACCCGCAATACCGCTTGAAAGTACATGTGTGGTACTTACAGGAAGGCCGAAGGCTGTGCTTAAGCCAATGGTAGAAGCTGCAACAATTTCGGAAGCAGCACCCTGGGCATAATTTAAATGTTCATTCCCTATTTTTTCACCAATGGTAACAGCTATGCGTTTCCAGCCAATCATTGTACCCAGGCCAAGTGAGATGGATATCATCAGTATAACCCAAAGCGGTGCAAATTCTACCAGTTTTGATAATTCAGAAACATTATCAGCAAGAATCTGATCGTCGTTTGCATTAATAATAAGTGTTTTATCTGCGCTCACCAGTTTTACTGAAGCAACTACATCTTCAATCTGCTTACGGAAAAGATAGGTATTTTTCTTATCAGTTTCGTTCTTTAAGGAAAGGTGAAATTTAGCTTTGTCTATTTTTGCAATCAAATTGCTGATGTTTAACTTATTGCCCTGGTTAAGCATTGCTGTTTTTTAAGCACCTGCTCGGTTTGGTTCAGTTGATACAAAACTTTAGTATTCGGGATATGGTGGTTTACAGCAAATTTAGCGGGTAAAAAAGCAATTAAAATCAGCATCAGTAAACCCACACCTTTTTGTCCGTCGTTACTGCCATGAAAAAAGCTTACCAGGGTACAGGTGGTGATGAGTAAACCCCTTATCAACAATGGTGGTCGATCGTTTTCGCCATGTGGAATGTGGAAAAGGGCATGGTATTTAATTACATGTTTTAAAAAATACATCAATAAAACTGCTAGTCCGAAGCCAATAATTGGTGATAATATTAACGACAATCCTATTTCTTCAGCCTTGCCCCAGTTTACACCGTTGCCCCCATAATACCAGGTAAAAGCCAAACCGGCACCAATCATGGCTCCGATCATGGTGTGTGAGCTTCTGCAGCACGGAATCCCTAAGTACCATGTACCCAGGTTCCAGGCAATTGAGGCGAGTAAAACAGCCAGTACCATCGCTGCGCCAACGCCAACAGGCAGGTTCATCAGCGCATCCAATGGTACAAGTTTTAAAATGCCCATGGCAACGGCTATTCCCCCGGTAAATACGCCCATAAAGTTCCAAAAGCCCGACCACGGAATGGCAATAACTGGTTTAAGTGCTTTAGTGTAAATTACTGTTGCCACTGCATTGGCCGTATCGTGAAAGCCATTTACAAACTCAAAACCCACAACAGCAAGCAGGCAAAGCATAAAAACAACAGTAAGGGGAGTACTTAAATCGGTGTTGCCTAAAAAGGGTATGATGGTGGAGAACGACGGCATAAAATCTGTTAGATTATTCATTCGGCAGATCACTTATCTGCTCAGTTCAAATAAATGAATTAGTAACTGATTTAAATCGTTCGGGATGTTAAATGATTGTTATCAAAAGGTTAAAGCGCTTGTTCATTGCCGACATAAATTTGCTGGATCCAAATGAAATTTATGAATGGATCCTTGCTGGAATTTCGGCTGTTTTAATCTATATAAATGGCAAAAGGCTGTTATCAGGATTTGGAATTTAGAGGAATAAGTAATGGTGATAGATTACCAATAATAAGCAGCAGAATTAATTTATCTTTAACAGTAATAGCTTTTAAAATAAAGCGTTAACTAAATAAATGTGAAAAAATGTTAAACCAAGCCAGCATTTAAAACCTTTTAAGGGTTACGCATGTTGATGCTCTTTACTACTTTGATATGATAAGAAAAGGCCGCGTACAAACTTTTAATAAGTTTGATGGAATAGGGACAATTATTGACGAAAATGATCAGGAAATTTCCTTTTCAGTCGAAAGCCTGATTGAATGGCCTAGAGCAAACGAGGAAGTTACATTCGACATTGCGCTAACTGCATTGGGCTTAATGGCTACAGATATTGTACCGCTTTACCAAAGAATCGTATTTGAAGAAAAAGCAGAGGTAATACCAGGAGATTTACCAAACTCTTTATTCGAAACTGCATTTATCGGGCCAGGAGGGAATTAACGAAACAAAAAGTTAAGTCGCTTCAAAATATTATCCTTAAAGTTCCTTTCTCCATTCAGTCGTAATCTGCTCTTCCACGCTTAATTTTCTCCTTAAGTTTAATACCCATTATATATTTATAAACATCCTGATGCTTTAAAGGCTTATTTATTTACTTTTGACGTCCCCGAATTTGATGGGATTTAACTGTACGGATATTTGACATGGCGACAACAACAAATGAACAGGTAGCGGTAAAAGCAACTTATTTTAGCATCATCGGCAATACCATGTTAGCCATAATAAAGGGTGCAGCCGGTATTTTTGGAAATTCTTACGCCTTAATTGCTGATGCCATCGAATCTACTGCCGATATTTTTTCTTCTTGTTTGGTACTGTTCGGCATTAAATATTCTAATCGCCCTGCGGATGAAAATCATCCCTATGGGCACGGTAGGGCCGAACCTTTAATTACATTTTTGGTAGTCGGTTTTTTAATTACCTCTGCAACAATTATTGCCTACGAAAGTATTCAGAACATTAAAACCCCGCATGGTCTGCCAAAGCCATTTACCTTATTTATTCTGGGCGCAATAATCATCTGGAAAGAGATTTCATTCAGGTTGGTAATGAAACGGAGTAAAGAAACCAACAGCTCATCATTAAAGGCCGACGCATGGCACCACAGGAGTGATGCCATTACTTCAGTGGCCGCTTTTATCGGTATTTCGATCGCCTTGTTTATGGGCAAGGGCTATGAAGCAGCAGATGATTGGTCGGCATTGTTTGCCGCTGGTTTTATTCTACATAACTGTTACCATATTTTCAGACCTGCGCTCGGCGAAATCATGGATGAGAACCTGTACGAAGATATTATTGCAGAAATTAGAAAAGTAGCTGCCACCGTACAGGGAATTGCAGGTACCGAAAAATGTTTTATCCGTAAATCGGGCATGAAATACCATGTAGATCTCCACGCACTTGTTGATGGTGAACTTTCGGTTAGAGCCGGTCACGAACTTGCACATAGATTACAAGATACTTTGCATAAAGTGATTCCAGAGCTTGGTAATATTTTAATTCACATTGAACCTTACGAGTAAGTGTAATTAAGGCGTGTTTTAGATTCGTAATTATTTGGCTGGGGAAGAGTAAGGGGAAGTAATCTTTTTAGGTTTCTAACACGGTCGTCATTCCCGCGCATGCGGGAATCGTAATGCGGTTGCAATTTTTGCCCTTGGCTCGGGCTTGCCTCGGTTCACCGCCACCGAGGGGGCTCTTACCTTTTTCTTGATAAAAAGGTAACCAAAAATCAAGGCTTGGAACTGATGTCGGATAAATTCGTTAAAGCTTTTTGGTCGTCAGCACAAGTTCCGCCGAAGGGGGCGGAAAGTGTGTGCTGCCTCAATGCAGCGATGGAAGGAAAGATAATGATAAAGCTTTAACGTTTTCTCCTTCCATCATTTCCTATGCCGGAAGCAGGGAGCATAGCGAGGTTCAAATAGCGAGGCGCAGATTAAGGCATCCGTAAATTGATTCTTTTCAAACTATGAGGGAACATATTCATCCGTCATCTCGACCGTAGTGGAGAGATCTTTGGATTTACTATCTATATAAATTCGTCATTGCGAGGCTGGGAAAGAGCGAGCCGAAGCAATCTTTTTAGTCGTGTTTCTAATACTGTCGTCATTCCCGCGCATGCGGGAATCGTAATGCTTTCGCTCCGCTCGGGCTTGCCTCGGTTACCGATATGAAATCGGTACAGGTCAGCCACCGAGGGGGCTCTTACTTTTGGCTTGGCCCAAAAGTAACAAACCTGAGCGCAGCGAAAGCATGACTACCTATAAAAACAACAAACACAAAGGCATAACTGAAAGGCTTGGAACTGATGTCGGATAAATTCGTTAAAGCTTTTTGGTCGTCAGCACAAGTTCCGCCGAAGGGGACGGAAAGTGTGTGCTGCCTCAATGCAACGATGGAAGGAATGGTAACGATAAAGCTTTAACGTTTTCTCCTTCCATCATTTCCTATGCCGGAAGCAAGGAGGAGATAGCAAAATTCAAATACCATGATGCAGGGAATGCGTTAAATCCGTCATTGCGAGGCAGGGAGAGAGCGAGCCGAAGCAATCTTTTTAGTAATGTTTCTAACACGGTAGTCATTACCGCACATGCAGAAACCAGGCAATTAGGCGTATTTGTTTTAGCAGCCAGAATTTTTAAATATATTTGGATATGGAAACCTCTGAAAAAACAAAAAACATTCACATTGGCCGTAAAATTAGCCGCATCCGCGAGTTACGTGGAATGAAGCAAGAAGCGCTTGCTACCGCATTGGGCATTAGCCAGCAGGCCATTAGCAAATTAGAGCAGAGCGAAGAAATTGAGGATACCACGCTCGAAAAAGTTGCAAATGCCTTAGGAGTTACTGCTGATGCCATTAAAAACTATCCTGATGAAACAGTTTTAAATATCATTTCTAATACGTTTACTAGTAATGACAATTCTACTATTAACGCTATAAATATTCAGCCAACCTTCAATCCTTTAGATAAATTAATGGAAGCATTAGAAGCTAACAAAGAACTTTACGAAAGGTTATTGGCAAGTGAGCGTGAAAAGGTAGAGTTATTGAAGAATAAATAGATTAATTAATTACTAAATTTTAAGTAGTGTTTCTAACACGGCCGTCATTCCCGCGCATGCGGGAATCTTAATGCTTTTGCTTCGCTTGGGCTTGCCTCGGTTCACCGCCACCGAGGGGCTCTTACCTTTTTTCTTGATAAAAAGGTAACCAAAAATCAAGGCTTGGAACTGATGTCGGATAAATTCGTTAAAGCTTTTTGGTCGTCAGCACAAGTTCCGCCGAAGGGGGCGGAAAGTGTGTGCTGCCTCAATGCAGCGATGGAAGGAAAGATAATGATAAAGCTTTAACGTTTTCTCCTTCCATCATTTCCTATGCCGGAAGCAGGGAGCATATAGCGAGGTTCAAATGGCGAGGTACAAATAGCATGATGCAGGGAATGCGTTAAATTCGTCATTGCGAGGCTGGGAAAGAGCGAGCCGAAGCAATCTTTCTAATAAGTTTTTAACACCGTCGTCATTCTCGCGCATGCGGGAATCGTAATGCGGTTGCTGTTTTTCGCTCCGCTCGGGCTTGCCTCGGTTACCGATATGAAATCGGTACAGGTCAGCCACCGAATGGCTCTTACCTTTTTCTTGATAAAAAGGTAACCAACCTGAGCGCAGCGAAAGCATGACTACCTATAAAAACAACAAACACAAAGTCATAACTGAAAGGCTTGGAACTGATGTCGGATAAATTCGTTAAAGCTTTTTGGTCGTCAGCACAAGTTCCGCCGAAGGGGGCGGAAAGTGTGTGCTGCCTCAATGCAACGATGGAAGGAAAGGTAATGATAAAGATTTAACGTTTTCTCCTTCCATCATTTCCTATGCCGGAAGCAGGGAGCATGTAGCGAGGTTCAAATAGCGAGGTACAAATAGCATGATGCAGGGAATGCGTTAAATTCGTCATTGCGAGGCTGGGGGAGAGCTGAGCCGAAGCAATCTTTCTAATAAGTTTTTAACACCGTCGTCATTCTCGCGTATGCGGGAATCGTAATGCGGTCGCTATGTTTTGCCTTCGCTCGGGCTTGCCTCGGTTACCGATATGAAATCGGTACAGGTCAGCCACCGAACGGCTTTTACTTTTGGCTTGGCCCAAAAGTAACAAACCTGAGCGCAGCGAAAGCATGACTACCTATAAAAACAACAAACACAAAGGCATAACTGAAAGGCTTGGAACTGATGTCGGATAAATTCGTTAAAGCTTTTGGTCGTCAGCACAAGTTCCGCCGAAGGGGGCGGAAAGTGTGTGCTGCCTCAATGCAACGATGGAAGGAAAAGGTAACGATAAAGCTTTAACGTTTTCTCCTTCCATCATTTCCTAAGCTGGCGCAAGATACCACTGTAGTTAAAGCACCATAGCCAACAATAGCAGATAAGTTACTTTTAGGTAGCGAGTCGGAGCTTTTAGGTAGCGAGTCGGAGCTTTTAGGTAGTGAGTCGGAGCTTTTAAGTAGTGAGTCGGAGCTTTTAGGTCAAACGATTAGGGTCAGAGGGCAAACGATTAGGGTCAGAGGGCAAACGATTGGGGTCAGAGGGCAAACGATTGGGGTCAGAGGGCAAACGATTAAGGTCGGAGGTCAAACGATTGAGGTCAAAGGGCAAACGATTAGGGTCAGAGGTCAAACGATTGGGGTCGGAGGGCAAACGATTAGGGTCGGAGGTCAAACGATTGGGGTCAGAGGGCAAACGATTAGGGTCAGAGGTCAAACGATTAGGGTCAGAGGGCAAACGATTAGGGTCATAGGTCAAACGATTGGGGTCAGAGGGCAAACGATTAAGGTCGGAGGTCAAACGATTGGGGTCAGAGGGCAAACGATTGGGGTCAGAGGTCAAACGATTAGGGTCAGAGGGCAAACGATTGAGGTCAGAGGGCAAACGATTGGGGTCAGAGGTCAAACGATTAGGGTGACGCAGTAGCTTGCATTTGGTCAAGCCGATAATTTTTAGCTATCTTATCCCCATTCTAACAAATATTTTTTCTTAAAGGTAAAACGGTTTATCCCTACCGGAATTATGAAAACAACATTCAAAACATTGTTGGCCTTTAGTGCCCTATTGGTTAATTTTCAGTTCGTAAATGCGGCTGATGTGGTGATCAAAATAAACAAACGATACCTTAATTTACCCGTCTCACAAAAACAGAACAGGGCAGATATGAAGTTTGAAATTGCGGGCAAGCAGGAACGTGTTTTTAAAATCAGACTGGCAAAGGAGGAAGCCGAATATTGGGTTTTCTGCGATGTAAGTGCGTTAAAAGGGAAAACAATCAAAATCAGTTACGACGGCGATGGCACAGGGTTGAATAAGATATATCAAAATGATGAAATTGAAGGGCAGAAAAACCTTTACAAAGAAAAGAACCGCCCTCAATTTCATTTTACCTCGAAAAGGGGATGGATAAATGATCCGAACGGACTTATTTTTTATGAAGGTGAATACCATCTTTTTTATCAGCATAATCCTTACGAAAGAGAATGGGAGAATATGTCGTGGGGCCATGCCGTTAGTAAAGATCTGATTCATTGGGAAGAGCTTCCAACCGCATTGAGTCCTGATGGTACTGGAACCATGTTTTCAGGGTCGACGGTAATTGATTACAACAATACCGCTGGTTTTAACAAAGGCAAAACCCCTGCCATGGTGGCTACTTATACTGCATTTACCAACGAAAAACAGGTTCAGTGTATGGCTTATAGCTTAGATAAGGGGCGCACTTGGACAAAATACAGCAAAAATCCAATTATCGATTCGAAAGCCAAATGGAACAGTAATGATACCAGAGATCCCAGGGTTTTCTGGTATGAACCGGGTAAACATTGGGTTTTGGTATTGAATGAAAGAGATGGCCATTCGATTTACAACGGTAAAAATTTAAAAGAATGGACTTTTGAAAGCCATATTACTGGTTTTTGGGAATGCCCTGATTTGTTTGAACTGCCTGTTGATGGTGATAAAAGTAAAAGCAAATGGGTAATTTACGGTGCTTCTAATACCTATATGATAGGTAACTTTGATGGTAAGAAGTTTACGCCAGAAACTGGCAAACATTATTATGTAACCGGAACCATTTATGCTGCTCAAACATTTACCAATATCCCAGAGCATGATGGACGCAGAATCCAGATTGGGTGGGGCAAGGTAACTCACCCCGATATGCCTTTTAATGGTATGATGCTTCTGCCAACAACACTTACACTTAAAGCCACCAAAAATGGTGTGCGTTTGTTTAGCGAGCCGGTAAAAGAAGCCGGTCAGCTTTTTGAAAATGTAGGCGAATGGAAAAACCTTAACACTACAGCGGCCACAGAGAATTTAAAACCATATAACAGTAACGACAGGATCCGGATTAAAACAAAACTTAAACTTTCTCATGCCACAAGTGCTGGTTTAAATCTTTTCGGGCAAAAAGTACTGGACTATGATATGAATTACAATTTGGTAAACGGCGTTTTCTATTCACCGGAGGATATGACCAGTATGGAAATTTCCGCTGATATTTATATCGATAAAACTTCAATTGAGGTATTTATTGATGGCGGAGCCTATTCGTATTCGATGGAACGGAAGCCAGATTCCAAAAACACCGAAGGCTTTCATTTTTTTGGTAATAATATCGAAGTTGAAGAATTGCAGGTGTATTCGGTAAAGTCGATTTGGTAATAAATTAGTTATAAACCATTTAAAAGAATCTTTCAGCGATCGTTTTCCAATCTTCAAGGGAATTTGCTCGCTTTAAATACTTAAATTGCTATTTAAATAAGGGTAATAATGAGAAACAGGTTTTTATTTCTTTTGGCTTGCACTGTTGTGCTGTCTTTTTCTGGTTTCGTATCAAATAAGCCTGCCTACCCGCAATTGGGTATTGTAGCTGGTTTGGCGCAGGATAGTTTGGCTTATTCTGCTGGTTTTAAATTAATCGGCGAATCAGTACCTAAAATACTGGCACCTGCATTAAGTGATGAGGAGTTTCGTGCAAACCTAAAAAAAATTAAAGCTGCAAAATGTAAGGTATTAAGCTGCAACCTGTTTTTTCCTGGCACCTTAAAAATTGCCGGGCCCAATGTAGATGAAGCAAAGGTGTTGGCTTATACCGAAACCGTACTCTCACGGGCCAATGAAGCTGGTGTAAAGTACATTGTTTTAGGAAGTTCGGGTGCGCGCAGCATTCCTGCGGGTTATGATATCGATAAAGCTAAATCAGATTTTGTGGCCTTATGCAAAAAACTTGGTCAGCTTGCCAAGAAAAACAACGTAACCATTCTACTCGAAAACTTAGAAACTACCGAAACAAACTTTATAACCTCATTAAAAGCGGCTGCAGAAATTGTAACTCAAGTAAATGAACCCAACTTCAGGTTAAATGTTGATATTTTTCACATGTTGCGCGAAGGAGAATCCCCCGACGAAATAATTGCAGCCGGCGCAGTTGTTGGTTTCTGTGAAATTGCTGAAAAAGAAAAACGCACTCTTCCTGGTGTAGCTGGTGATGATTTTAGGCCTTACTTAAGTGCCCTAAAGAAAATTAACTACAAAGGATTTATTTTTATCGAAGCAAGTAGCAGTAATCCTGCTGCTGAATATCCAATCGCTTTTAAATACCTTTCCAATCAGTTAGCCGCCGTATATTCAGAAAAATAATTATTAAAAGTCATTCTGCTAAACGGTTTGATTGCTTCTGATTATATTGTTGTAGCCAACAACCTTTATCAAATCGAAGTTTTGCTTTTGCTTCTGCTTATTTGCAGATAATAGCAACTATCGCTTTCTATCTAACAATTTTTCTTAATTGATAAAGGTTTGCCGTTGTTATGCAAACGTTTGTGCAGAGAAAATTTTAAATGGCAATTTGCTTATCATTATCTTGGATTTTCAATAACGTTTACCATCTTCAATATGATAAAAAGAAATGCAT
The DNA here is from genome assembly GCF_979252805.1 of Pedobacter sp. AC402. Lineage (NCBI taxonomy): Bacteria > Pseudomonadati > Bacteroidota > Sphingobacteriia > Sphingobacteriales > Sphingobacteriaceae > Pedobacter > Pedobacter sp. AC402. The sequence continues at coordinate 118,020 of NZ_CEEDAI010000004.1, forward strand.
TAATACTTTTTTCCTGCCTGTTTACCCTTAATACTTTGGCGCAGCAACCAAAGGTAAAACCCAATATTGTTTACATCTTAGCTGATGATTTGGGTTATGGTGAATTGGGTAGCTATGGGCAGCAGAAAATAGAAACCCCTAATTTGGATGAACTGGCCAGGCATGGCAAGCGGTTTACACAGCATTATGCTTATCCGGTTTGTGCACCTTCGCGTTTTGGTTTAATGACGGGAATAAATTCGGGCAAAGCATTTATCCGCGGCAACCATGAGTGGGGAGCGCGTGGCGATGTTTGGAATTTTAAAGCCATGGAAGAAAATCCTTTTCTCGAAGGACAATATCCCATCCCTGACTCTACCATTACCATAGCTAAAGTATTAAAAACTGTAGGTTACAACACTGCATTGGTTGGTAAATGGGGGTTGGGCAGCCCAATGACGGCTGGAACACCGAACCGCCAGGGTTTTGATTACTTTTATGGTTTTATCTGCCAGCGACAGGATCATACCTACTATGGCGGGCATTTATGGGAAAACGAAACACGGGTTCCGCTTGATAATAAAATTGTTGATCCCGATGTTAAATTCCCCGCAGATCTTGATCCCCTTAACGAAAAAAACTACGAACAATACCAGCAGAACGATTATGCGCCGGATTTTTTAATTAAAGCAGCGCTAAACTTTATCGGACAGAATAAGCAAAAACCATTCTTTTTGTATTATGCTAGTCCATTGCCCCACGTATCCTTACAGGCACCAAAAAAACTGGTCGATTATTATCATCAGAAATTCGGTGATGAAAAACCATTTTTAGGTGGTTCCTATTTTCCTTGTCGTTACCCCCGCGCAACCTATGCAGCAATGATTACTTTACTCGATCAGCAGGTTGGGCAGTTGATTAAAAAACTTAAAGATGAAGGGGTATACAACAATACCATTATTATGTTCTGTGCAGATAATGGAACGGCCTTCAATGCAGGTGCCGATCCGGTGTTTTTTAACAGCAATGGCCCCTTTAAAGGAGAATATGGCTGGGGCAAAGGTTTTGTACGCGAGGGCGGTATCAGAGAGCCATTCATTGTATCCTGGCCCGGTAAGGTAAAAGAAGGATCAACCAGCGAACTCATTTCGTCGACCCTTGATATGATGCCTACTTTTTGCGAATTGTTAAATATAAAAGCACCATCAGAAATAGATGGATTAAGCATACTGCCAACCATTTTAGATAAAGGCAAACAGACCCAGCACAATTACCTGTACTTCGAGTTTCCTGAGTATGGCGGGCAACAGGCAATACGCATTGGCAATTGGAAAGGCGTTAGGCTAAATATGCTTAAAGGAAACGATAAATGGACTTTGTACGATCTTAAAACCGATTTGAAAGAGCAAAATGATGTTGCCGCAGATCATCCTGATGTGGTAAAACAAATGATGGCCATTTCGAAAAAAGAACACCATACACCATTGATAAAAAGATTTGAAATACCGGTTTTGGAGAAAGAAAAGCTATAGTTTTTATTGCTCATCTTTTATTTATATGGCTTGCAGTTGCCCAAGGTCATTTTTAAAGTAAATTCTTTCGTTTGCGCCTTGGTATGGAGGTAATATTTTAAATTTGGCCAATAAAAATTCTTGCTGAACATGACTTATGTAGAAAGATTAAATGCCCTGCGGCAGTTAATGGCCCAACAAAATATTGATGCTTATGTAATTACCGCCGCAGATCCGCACATTAGCGAATACCTGCCTGCACATTATAAAGCCATTCCATTTGCGAGTGGTTTTACCGGTTCTGCCGGAACACTTGTTATTACGCAAACTTTTGCTGGCCTTTGGACGGATTCAAGATATTTTACACAGGCAGAGAGCGAGCTAAATGGTACAGGTTATGAGTTGGTAAAGTTAAAAGTGCCTCACACACCCGAATATATAAGTTGGTTGCTCGAAGTTTTGCCAGATGGTGCCAAAGTAGCCTTTAACCACCAATTAATTACCCTTGCATTGGCACTGGAAATGGACCAACAGTTGCTTACTAAAGCAATTGAAGTGACGGATTTGGATTTCGTAAGCACCATTTGGACCGATAGGGTAGGGCTGCCACAAGAAAAAGCTTATTTAATTGGAGAGGAAGCCGCTGGCATGAGCATTTCTGCCAAGGTTGCTGAAGTTAGGGCTGTTTTGCAAACGAATAATACAACACACCATTTTATTTCTACTCTTGATGATATTGCCTGGTTATTTAATCTTCGTGGAACCGATGTAGCTTATAATCCGGTTGCTTTGAGTTTCGCTTTGCTTACACCTGATGAAGTGAAACTCTTTATCGATCAGCAAAAGTTATCTCAAACTGATATTGATGTTTTAAATAACCAGGGTGTAACAGTGTACCCTTATAATGATATTGAGAAAGCGTTGCAGGCGATACCTTTAGTGGCTTCAATTTTTATCGATCCTAAACGTACCTGTTACGGCCTTTATCTATGTTTGCCAAAAACGGTTCAGGTTATTTTTGGAATTAACCCCACTACGCATTTAAAAAGTATTAAAAACGATACTGAAATTAATCACATCCGTAAAGCGATGCTGCAGGATGGAGTAGCCCTTACCAAATTTTTTAAATGGCTTGAGGATGGGCTTGGTAAAGAGCGTATTACAGAGTGGTCTGCGGCAAAACAACTGGCAAAGTTTCGTGCCGAACAGCAATCATTCGTTGATTTAAGTTTTAATACCATTGCGGGTTACAATGCCAATGGCGCGCTTCCACATTATAGCGTAAATGCAGAAAGCGATCAGGAAATAGCTGGCGATGGTTTGTTTCTTGTTGATTCGGGAGGGCAGTACCGGTATGGCACAACTGATATTACCAGGGTAATGCCCATTGGTGAAGCTTCGCAACGCCAGGCCGATGATTATACTTTAGTGCTTAAAGGACTTATTGAAGGTGCTAAGCTTATTTTTCCGGAAGGTACAAAAGGGTATCAGATCGATGCCATTTGCAGGAAACCACTGTGGGAATATAGCATCAATTTTGGTCATGGAACGGGGCATGGCATAGGCTTTTTTCTTAATGTACATGAAGGTCCTCAGAATATTAGTCCTGCCAATGTAGATGTTGCCTTTAAGCCTGGTATGGTAACTTCAATAGAGCCTGGTATTTATCGGCCGGGCAAACATGGCGTACGGATTGAGAATCTTGTTTTATGTACTCAATACGGTGCTAGTGAATTCGGTAACTTTCTCTCCTTCGAAACCTTGACACTCTGTTTTATTGATACCACAATTTTAAATAAAGCACTTTTAGAACCGCATCAATTAACCTGGTTAAATCAATACAATCAAATGGTATTCGAAAAGCTTCAACCCTTTTTGGCAGTAGAGGAGGCCGCGTGGCTAAAGGTAAAATGTGAGCCGATTTAATTTGAATTTAAATATCGTCATTTCGATTGTAGCGGAGAAATCTTTGGATATGCTTGTAGCATCTTTAAAAGATTTCTCGGCTACGCTGTGCTTCGCTCGAAATGACGACCGAGGGGGATGACGGCATGAGGGTTAAACTACCCGTCTAATCGTCATTTCGACCGTAGTGGAGAAATCTTTGGACTTTGTTCAATAGCGCATCTTTAAAAGATTTCTCGGCTACGATGTGCTTCATTCGAAATGACGGCCAAGGGGGATATTTCGTCATTTCCAACCCGATAGCTATCGGGTTGATTGGAAATTTTAATGCTTTATAAAGCTTGTGTTGTAAGATCCCCGCCTGCGCGAGGATGACGGCAAGGAGTAAAATACCCGTTTCCATCGTCATTTCGACCGTAGTGGAGAAATCTTTGTACTTTGTCAATAGCATCTTTAAAAGATTTCTCGGCTACGCTGTGCTTCGCTCGAAATGACGACCGCGGGGATACTTCGTCATTCCCAACCCGATAGCTATCGGGTTGATTGGGAATCTTAATGGTTTATAATGTTGGTGTTTTAAGATCCCCGCCTGCGCGAGGATGACGGCACGGCGTAAATTAATGCAATCGTTATAATCCGCCATACACTTTACAACTTCCTATAAATACACCAATCCTTTACCGATTTTGCGCTATTTTTGAGATGACTATCCGCTTTATATTTTAAACTATATTTTTGAATATCCCTAAACCATTTTGCTCACTCAACATGACTATTAAATCAAAAAAAATATCATTAATTACTTTAAAGGCAATATTTTGCTGCGTTTTGGCTTTAGTAAACGTTAAGCTAAGCGTTGCTCAATCGCCATGGATTGCATTAAGTAAAAAGCCTTCAACATTAGGTCTCGAAAAGGGTTTTTCAACTTTTGATGCAGGAGCTTTTACGCTGAAACTGGTTAAGTCATCACAAACCGTGGCTGCTCTCCAACCTAAAATGATCAAAGATTTTGATTTCGTTCCGAGTGACAGTTTAAAGGTGCGTAGTGCAGATGGCTTATATCATTTAGGAGATATTAATTTAAAACTCCGCAGTACAGGAGAAGAAGTTTGGAAAAGCTACAGTACAGCGGCAAAAAGGAGTTCTGTTAAAAACATTCCAACAGGTAAAAATGGCTTTGCAGCAGCCGATCTTGCAGCAACATTACCAACTGATATCCCTTTGCAGATAAAGCGGATTTGGGAAATGCAGAACGGTAAACTGGTGCTTCGCTTCGAGCTGAAAAATAAAACCGACAAAAATGTAGAAATTGGTGCATTGGGAATTCCAATGATTTTTGATAACATTTTAGAGGGAAGAACACTGGAGCAAACCCACGCTAAAAATGTGTTTTACGATCCTTACATTGGTAAAGATGCAGGTTACCTTCAGGTAACCAGGTTAAGCGGGCATGCACCGTCTTTATTGGTGGTTCCGGTAGGGCAAACCCCATTCGAAGCTTACAATCCATTAAATGACGATAAAACACCAAGAGGAATTGCCTTTGAGGGTTTTTACGAATGGATGGTGTACAGTAAAGCCTATGCAGAAAACGAATGGAAAAATGCCGAACAATGGAACAGCCCAACATCGATCTGTTTTAAAGCCGGGCGAAACCCGTAATTATGCCCTTCAGTTTATACTTTCAGGTTCAGCTAAGGAAACTGAAAGTAAACTGATCGAAAATAAAAGACCTGTGGCCATTTCGGTTCCTGGTTATGTACTGCCGCGAGATGTAGATGCGAAATTGTTTATCAGTTATCCCAAAAAGATAAAATCAATACAGGTTCAGCCAGAAAATGCATTAAAAGTAAAAGTGCTGGGCACAACTAAAAATGGTTGGAAAAGTTATGCAGTTACAGGTAACACCTGGGGTAGGGCAAGGTTATCAATCACTTATGAGGATGGATTGGAACAGACCATAAATTATAAAGTGATTGAGCCAGAAAGTGATGTAATAGCCAGTTATGGTCATTTTTTAACAACTAAGCAATGGTTTAACCAGCCTGATCCCATTTTTAAAAGAAGCCCTTCTGCCATTACTTACGATGAGGAGAAACAACAGCAGGTTACACAAGATAATAGGGCTTGGATTGCAGGCTTGAGCGATGAGGGTGGGGCAGGCTCCTGGTTGGGCGCAATAATGAAACAGTTGGTTCATCCGGAAAAGGAAGAGGTTGATAAGTTAAAACAATTTGTTGATACCGTGATGTTTGGACGCATTCAGCTAAAGGATGGCCCTCAGAAGTATGGAGTTAAAAAGAGTTTATTTTATTATGCGCCAGATTCATTGCCGAAAGATACCTATGCGGCAAACATTAATTTCAAAACATGGTCTGCATGGCCAAAAAAGGAGGCCGATAATTTAGGCAGATCATATAACTACCCACATGTTGCCGCAGCACATTGGTTGATGTATCGGTTAGCACGGAATTATAAAGGACTTGTTGATGAGCAAAGCTGGAAACAGCACCTGATTGATGCGGCGGAAACCGGGATGGCCATGGTGAACATTGCGCCTTATTATGCGCAGTTCGGCCAGATGGAAGGCACCATTTTTTACCTCATCTTAACCGATCTTAAAAATGAAGGATTAACAGCAGAAGCAGGCAGGCTGGAAACCGAAATGAAAAAACGTGCCAACCATTGGCGGTCGCTGCAATATCCGTTTGGCAGTGAGATGCCTTGGGATTCTACAGGTCAAGAAGAAGTTTATGTATGGTCGGATTATTTTGGCTACCAGGATAAAGCAAATGTAACGCTTGATGCCATACTCGCTTATATGCCTGTGGTGCCACATTGGGCTTACAATGGCAACGCACGCCGCTACTGGGATTTTCTTTATGGTGGTAAACTTTCGCGTATTGAAAGGATGATTCATCATTATGGTTCAGCATTGAATGCCATTCCAGTTTTAATGGATTACCGAAAACATCCTAGCGATTTTTATCTATTGCGTACAGGTTACGGAGGTTTGTTAGGGTCGATTTCAAATATTACCAAAGAAGGTTTTGCACCAACTGCCTTTCATGCCTATCCATCAACCTTAAAAAACGATGGCATAACCGGCGATTATGGCTCTGGCTTTTTTGGCTATGCGGTTAATACTTCATCGTACATATTGCAGCATCCGGAGTTTGGTTGGCTGGCTTTTGGGGGAAACCTAAATAAAGCGGGAAACACAATCAGTGTTAAATTAACAACAGCAGCAAAATCGTCAGTGTATGTTGCACCTGCCGGACTTTGGATTACGCTTGATGCCGGAACGATTGAAGAGGTTAATTACAATACCACTAATGGAGAAATCGGTTTAAAACTAAGCAAGGCAAACGAGTACACGCCAGTTGCAATATTAAGATTATCTCAGCCAGCAAAAGTTAATGGTGTGGGTAATTATTCAGTTAAAAATAATAAAACCGGTAATAGGGGAGCATATGAATTGCCGTTAGCAAATGAACGCGTAACCAATATCATTCTACAGAAATAGCATCAATTTATAAACTTAGTAAGCCTCGTGAAATAAAATTTTACGAGGCTTTTTTTTGTTAATGTATTTTGATAATCAGATGGGTAAGTGTTTTAATGATGATTTGTATTTAATTGATCTGTTATTATAGTTTGAATTCCAATTGATTAAATTAACTATTCTATGATTTTTAATGGAATGGTGAGTAATTAGGTGATCGAAATGAAGCCTGATTGTAGGAGTATGATTACTTTAAATAAAAACCTTTAATTTTTTGTTTAACAATACGCTATTGATTTTGAAAGTAATATTGTCCATTAAATAATTAGATCGTTATCATTTTTTAACGAGGATGGAAGATTAGGAGTTGAATTTCATGGAGTGAATATCCTTCTAGTGGCGTCATTTCGAGAGAAGTGAAACGTAGTCGAGAAATTTAATTAATAGATATATTTCCCTATTTAACATCGGTGCTGCGCTTCAATCGAAAGCACGCATGAGTTTTTGCCACGGAAGCACAGATTAACACAATCAGGCGAATTTCCTTTCTGTGACTTCCGTGTTTCCGTGGCTAAAAATTAAAAAATTGATTCCTTGTCAAAAGAATTTACAAACTTTCCTTAATTACCCTAACCCCATAAATAGGCCCTGCGCTGTTTTTCACCTTAGGAAACAGCTTTACGGTAACTTTGCTTTTTCCTTTTGTTAATTCCGTAGGGATTTTATAAGAGATGTCGTAAAAACGGCTTTCCTTGTATTTGTTCAAATCTTCTGTGGCAACATTAACACCATCAACCAGTACATCAAAATTGCGGCCGCGATTATCCATACCCCAATATGATGCTATTATGGTATTCTGCATAGCTGGATCTACCTTCACATCGAACTGTAAAAAACCGTTTTCACCTGCTACACGCCATTTGCTGCCATGATCTTCACCCATATATTCTTTAGCTGCGGTCAAATTATGATCACGTTCAGGCTGCATTTCTCCAAACCTGAATACATCGGTGGTTTTATCTTCCAACTCTTTCCTTTTGCGCTTCTGCTCGTCGTATATCTTTTGCTGCACCGTCCATTTTTCAGGGGTAAATACATCCCAATATACACTGTAGTATTGGTTTTTGGTTTGATAGAAAGGAATAAGGGTTACATCCTGTGGCTGAGCAATTTTATTGGTTTCAAATTGTAATTCCTGTTTGTTCACTACGCTCAGCCATTCTTTAGGGTCGTTATTTGCGCTTACAAATACTGGTACACCTTTAACCGGATCGGGTTCTGTTGTGCCTAAAACACCCGCCAAAAGCACCGGACCATAAAACACCGCTCTACGGTCGGCATTATCAGGCATAGCCTCAGTATATAATTTTTCTGGGGTTACATAAGTAATTTTATCATTGTTTTTCCAGGTGCGGGTAATCACATAATAACCGGTTTCATCTGGCGTGATTTTTTGTAGCTGTCCATTTACCGAAATGGTAGTTTCTGTAGACCATTTAGGCTTCCTTACCCGGATGGAAAAATTAGATGCTTTGTTTAAACTGAGCGTTAAAGTAGTTTGGTCGCCTTGTGGTAATGCAGTTTGCTGAGTAATTTTCAAACCTTTTTCTTTCCAATCTAAAACTGAAGGAATAAAAAGATTCACATATAAACTTCCATCGCCACCTCTAAAATAAATGCTTTCGTTGTATTTTACATGGTTCTCCATGCCTGTGCCCACGCAGCAGGTAAAAGTGTTAAACTTATCGCTGTATTCTTTTTTACCACCCATGCGCAAAGGCACGAAATAGCAAGTCATGCCATCATCGTGGTTTTGCGAAGCAAGGATATGATTATAAAGTGCCTTTTCATAATAATCGAACAGCTCGGCCGAAGGGTTTTCGGCAAAAAGATGTCCGGTTAATTTTAGCATGTTGTAAGTATTGCAGGTTTCGGTAGTGTTTTCGGTAAGCTTATCATTCAGTTTATCGGGTTCACTCAAATACTCATAATTGCTGTTTCCACCTGTAACATAAGAGTGGTGATAAACGATCGTTTTCCAGAAGAAATCGGCTATTGTTTTATCATTTTTGTCGCCGGTAATTTCATGTCTTCTAGCACTGGCAATAATTTTCGGTATTTGTGTATTGGAATGTTTCCCTGGAAGGATATCGGTTTCTTTGGCTAAAGGATCAAGGATCCGTTTATCGTAAAACTTATAAGATAAATCGAGGTATTTCTTTTCCCCGGTGATAGCATATAGGTTAACCAGCGTTTCGGCCATGCCACCGTATTCGCAGAACAGCATTTTCTGCAATAGTTCTTCATTTAAGCCTCCAATGGTTGTTCCAGTCCAATCGGCCAGGGCAATACAGCTTGTTAAAGCTTTTTTATTGTTGGTATAAAGATAGGCATCCAGTAAACCTGCCATAATTTTATGAACGGTATACCAGGGTGCCCAACCCCCGTTAAGGTCGAAACCTCCGGTTTTAACATTGCCTTTTGCCAGCTCGCCCCATATTTTGTCTTCATTGGTAAATGCACCTAAATAGCCGTTTTTTCTGGCCTTTTGGCATTCTGCAAGTTCATCAACAATATAATTTGCTTTTTGTAAAAATACAGGGCTTTTGCTCGATGCATATTGCATGGAAACAGCCGAAAGGTAATGCCCAAGCGAATGCCCTGCTAATCCATCTCCTTCCCAGCCACCATAAATTTTGGCTTTTGGCGTTAAACCTGCATTTTTTCTGAAACCCGATAATAACCTATCAGGATCTATAATGGTTAAATAAGCTTCGTCGGCTTTCATTGCCGTTTTAAAAGTGCTTTCCAATAAATTTACTTCCGAAAGGTCGAAAGCATAAGCTTTAATTGGTGTGGTATTTTTAACCTTTATGCGTTTATCGTTAAAGTGTGGTACATAGTTTTGGGCATTTACATTCAGCGCAAAAAACAGTGCACAGCCAAGTAAGCTTTTACCAATGTTTGGGTTCATCGTATTAATGGTTTAGGGATGTTTTTACAGGAATAAAATTATGCAATTGGCAATAGCATAAAAACGCCATAATTTGCCGCTATTGTGCAGATTTTACCCATATTATTCGCTAACATAAAATTAATTGTGATTTTTGTACCATAATTTAACTTATAATTCGCAGATACAACCCATATTTTAGCCATTTGGCCAGATCTTTATCGAATGAAGATTGCTTTTGGGATATTTGCTTAACGCATAAAAAATATGTTCGAAAAGAAAGTTTATCTCCAAAGGAGAGCAGCACTAAAATCAACAATAACATCGGGTATTTTACTGTTTTTAGGTAATGAAGATAGTCCGATGAATTATAAAGACAATACTTATCATTTTAGGCAAGACAGTACCTTTTTATATTATTTCGGAATCAGTGAACCACTATTGGCGGCTATTATTGATTTGGATAATGACGAAACCATCCTGTTTGGAAACGAAATGGGTATTGATGATATCGTGTGGATGGGCCGACAAAAAACACTTGAGGAAAAAAGCCAGGATGCCGGACTTACAAAAGTACTTCCGTTAAATCAGCTTGATGTTTACCTCAAACAGTACCAGGAAAAGAAACGAACCGTTCAGTTTTTACCACCATACCGATCAGAGAATAAAATAAAACTTTCACACTGGTTTAATATTCCTGTTGATCAGCTTAAAGAGAAAGCATCTCCAGAATTTATTAAAGCGGTGGTAGCGCAGCGGTCGGTTAAATCAGCAGAAGAAATTGAAGAGTTGGATCGTGCTGCGGCAATATCTGCCGATATCCATTTAATGGTAATGCAACAGGCAAAACCCGGTATGTACGAGCGCGAACTTGCCGCAAAAATACAGGGCGCAGCATTGGCATCTGGAGGTAACCTGGCTTATCCTGTTATTTTAACCGTACGTGGCGAAATTCTGCACAACCATTATCATGGCAATCAATTGCAGGAAGGGCAGTTGGTTTTAAACGATTCTGGCGTAGAAACCGCTTTAGGTTATGCCGGCGATCTTACCCGTACTTTTCCGGTAGGGAAAAAATTCAGTGCTGAGCAGAAAGACATTTATGATATTGTACTTAATGCCTATACCCATGCTAAAAATTTATTGGCACCCGGTGTAAGGTATTTGGATGTGCATTTGGCATCGTGTAAAATGCTGGCGCAAGGATTAAAGGATGTGGGTTTAATGAAAGGAAACGTAGACGATGCTGTACAAGCAGGCGCGCATGCCATGTTTTTTCAATGTGGAACTGGCCACATGATGGGAATGGACGTGCATGATATGGAAGATTTGGGCGAGCAATATGTAGGCTATACGGATGAACTGACTAAAAATACCACACAATTTGGATTAAAATCGTTAAGGTTGGGTAAAGCACTGGAAGCGGGTTATGTATTAACAGTTGAACCTGGTGTTTATATTATTCCAGAGTTGATAGACCGTTGGAAAGCCGCCAATCAGTTTACAGAATTTATAAATTACGATAAATTAGAACAGTTCAGAAATTTTAGTGGAATCAGGGTTGAAGACGACTTCCTGGTGACGGCGAACGGAAGCAGAATGCTGGGCAAACATTTGGCGTTAACCACTGAAGAAATCGAATCGATTAGGGGTGAAGCATTTTAACGTGAACACAATGTTATGCAGAATTTATTTGTGCCAACAATTAGGCCCTGAAATAAAACAATATTATAACCAGTAAAATAAATGAAAAAACTAACCTCCCTAACCGTACTCTTTTTAGCATTTACTACAATGCTTTTCGCACAGGCTCCTAAAAAGGTTTATACTTTGGCCGATACCTTAAGGGGAAGCCTAAACGCCGAGCGTACGTGGTGGGATGTGCAACGTTATGAACTTGCTGTTAAGCCCGATTATAATGATAAAAGCATTACCGGCTCAAACAAAATTGTTTACAAAGTTGTAGGCAATAACAATGGCCGTACGCGGATGCAAATCGATCTTCAGGAGCCATTGATTATCGATAGTGTGCGCTATAATGCTGGTTCTAAGTTAAAGTTTGAGCATGTTGGTAGTGTTTGGTATATACATGTACCGGCACAGAAGTTATCGGCTTTAAACAGTGTCAACATATTTTACCATGGCAAGGTACACCAGGCAAAAAGAGCACCCTGGGATGGTGGTTTCATTTTTACTACCGATTCACTTTCGCGCCCTTGGATGACGGTGGCCTGCCAGGGTTTAGGTGCTTCAGTTTGGTATCCAAATAAAGATCATCAAAGCGATGAACCTAATTTGGGTGCTTCGTTAACCATGACGGTGCCTGATAGCCTGGTTGCTATTGGAAATGGCCGGTTGGTGTTTAAAAAAAGATAACCGTAATGGTACCACCACTTATCAATACAATGTTAAAAACCCGATCAGCAATTATTGCATCATTCCATACATTGGTAAGTACGTTAATTTTAAAGAAAAATATGCCGGTGAAAAAGGTGCACTGGATGTAAATTATTGGGTGCTCGATTACAATTACGCAAAGGCGAAAACCTATATGCCCGATCAGGTACATAAGATGATGAAGAGCATGGAACATTGGTTTGGCCCTTATCCATTTTATGAAGATGGTTACCAGCTGATTGACGCTTCGCATACCGGAATGGAACATCAATCGGCAGTTTCTTACGGCAATGGATACAAGTTTGGTTATAGGGGCAGAGACATGTCTGGCGATGGATGGGGATTGAAATGGGATTTTATCATCATTCACGAAAGCGGGCACGAGTGGTTTGGCAATAACATTACCACTAACGATTTGGCCGATATGTGGGTACACGAAGGTTTTACCAATTACAGCGAAACCCTATTTGTTGATTATATTTTTGGCAATAAAGCTGGTAACGAATACAATTTTGGCATCAGAAAAGGGATCAGGAACGATACACCCATTATTCCCGCTTATGGGGTTAATGCACAGGGCAGTGGCGATATGTACCCAAAAGGTGGCAATATGCTACACGCCATCAGGCATAGTTTAAACAACGATGAACTGTTTAGGGCAATATTGCGTGGCTTAAACAAAACCTTTTACCATCAAACCGTAACTACCAGGCAAATTGAAAATTACATTTCTAAAAAGGCTGGTTTCGATTTTTCGAAAGTTTTTGATCAATACCTTCGTACGGTACAAGTGCCTGCATTCGAATATTATTTAAAAGGTGGTAAAGCTTTTTATCGGTACCGCGATTGTGTAAAAGGTTTCAACCTGCCTTTAAGTTTAAAAAAAGATGGCATTAAAACACTTAAAATTTTTCCTTCGCAAAACTGGCAGCAGGTAGCATTGGCCAAAGGGCAGGCTGCTTTGTTTACTAAGCAGGATATAGAATTTATGTATTACTTGCAGGTGAAGAATACCCAATAATTATCTTAAATAGTTTGTTGGGCAAATAAAATTTCCCTAAGGGTCGTTATTTCGAGCCTACATCGTCCTCGTTTGTAACGAGGATGTACGAGTAAAGCGATTTTATCGCTCTTGATGGAATTATTTTCGCATTGTAAATGCGTACCTCAGAAATCCTCGTTACAAACGAGGACTATTTTAGCTTTAACCACAGATTTACACAGAGAGCAGTTTTTGCCACAGAAACTCTATCGTCCTCGTTTGTAACGAGGATGTACGAGTGAAGCGATTTTATCGCTCTTGAAGGAATTATTTTCGCATTGCAAATGCGTACCTCAGAAATCCTCGTTACAAACGAGGACTATTTAAGCTTTAACTACAGATTTACACAGAGATCAGTTTTTGCCACGGAAAGACAGAAAGCACGGAGAATTTATAGATGATCATCCCTTAGTTGTGTTATTTACATCGTCCTCGTTTGTAACGAGGATGTACGAGTGAAGCGATTTTATCGCTCTTGAAGGAATTATTTTCGCATTGCAAATGCGTACCTCAAAAATCCTCGTTACAAACGAGGACTATTTAAGCTCAACATGACATATCTAATGTAGAATTGTTTTTAATGATACAACCTCTTCTTTCTCATAGGATACCTTTTTTTGTATCTCATTACTTTACAAAATATTAGGTTTTCTTCCATCCATTTCTGTATTATTCAAATGGCATATTTATAACCATTATCGGTTAAAATCCAACAATACAACCTTTCTCCGATCAAGTACCTTTGGATATAGTGAAGTTTATGATTTAAAACTAATGCTTTGGGTTTAAATCATCTTGTTCCAATTTACAAATCATATATATTAAAACATAACATCAGAATGAGTATTAAATGGACTGGGGTTTTCCCTGCTGTAACCACAAAATTTACGGCAAACGATGAATTGGATTTTCCGGCTTTTGATTTAAATATCGAAGCACAATTAGAAGCAGGAGCCGAGGGAATTATTTTAGGTGGATCACTTGGAGAAGCCAGTGTATTAACCGACGAAGAAAAGTTTGGTTTGTTATCGCATACCTTAACCGTGGTAAACGGCCGGGTTCCGGTGCTGTTGAATATTGCCGAATCTACCACCAAAAAAGCAATTGAAGTAGCTAAAAAGGCTGAATCGCTTGGTGCGCAAGGCTTAATGTTATTGCCACCAATGCGTTATAATGCTGCGCCTGATGAAACTTTGGCCTTTTTTGGTGCCATTGCAGAAAGTACCAGCCTGCCGATTATGATTTACAACAATCCGGTTGATTATAAAATTGAAGTAACGCTGGATATGTTTGAGGCTTTAACCAAATACGATAACATCCAGGCCATTAAAGAATCAACCCGTGACGTTTCAAATGTAACCCGATTGATTAACCGCTTTGGTGATCGTTTTAAAATCTTTACCGGGGTAGATCCATTGGCAATGGAAAGTATTGTAATGGGCGCACATGGTTGGGTAGCTGGTTTGGTTGATGCTTTCCCTAGAGAAACAGTAGCCATTTTCAGGTTGATTAAAGAAAACCGCATTGCAGAAGCTTTAACCATTTACCGTTGGTTTTTACCTGTGCTGGAGCTTGATATCCACGCCAAACTGGTGCAGTACATTAAACTGGCAGAAGTGGCAACCGGGTTAGGTACTGAAGCCGTACGCGCACCACGTTTACCAATAAGCGGAGCAGAAAGAGAAAAAGTGTTGAAAATTATTAACGATGCATTAGCTGTTCGTCCACAATTACCTGCAGGTAGCTGGGGCAAATAGTTTAAATACCAAATATGAACGGAAAAAATATTGTAGCCAGTACTTATGTAGAAGTTAATGAAAAAAGCCTTAAAGCTGTTAATCCCGCAACGGGGTTAACGCTTAATGGTGAATTTTTTAAAGCGAATGAAAGCCTTGTTCATGATGCGCTAACAGCTGCAACAGCAGCTTTCCAAAGCTATAGAAGTTTAAATAAGGACCTTAAAGCCGCTTTTTTAAATGCCATTGCCGATGAAATTGCCAGTTTAGGTGATATCCTGGTAAACCGTGCAGTTGATGAAAGCGGTTTACCTTTAGGGCGTTTACAAGGAGAATTGGGCAGAACCACAGGTCAGTTAAGGTTGTTCGCCAATCTGGTAGCAGAAGGTTCGTGGGTAGATGCCATAATTGATACCGCATTGCCTGAAAGGCAACCCTTGCCCCGCCCTGATATCAGGCGCATGCTCATCCCAATCGGGCCTGTTGTGGTTTTCGGTGCAAGTAATTTCCCATTGGCTTTTTCAGTAGCAGGTGGCGATACTGCATCAGCACTCGCATCTGGTTGCTCTGTAGTGGTAAAAGCACACCCCGCACATTACGGAACCAGTGCGCTGGTAGGTGGTGCCATTATTAAAGCTGCCGAAAAAACAGGCATGCCAAAAGGCGTTTTCTCAATGTTGTACGATGATGGTTATACTATCGGAGCAAGTTTAGTTCAACATCCGCAAACCAAAGCCGTAACATTTACAGGTTCGTTTAAAGGCGGTATGGCACTGATCAATCTTGCGCAGCAACGCGAACAGCCTATCCCGGTTTTTGCCGAAATGGGCAGTATTAACCCTGTAGTTCTTCTTCCAAAGGCCCTCGAAAATCAATCAGCAGAGCTGGCTAAAAAATATGCTGCATCAATTACCTTAGGCGCAGGCCAGTTTTGTACCAACCCTGGTTTATTGCTTGCCGTTCAATCGCCGGGTTTAGAAAACTTTAAAACGGTTTTAAAAGAAAGTATTTCCACAGTTCCATCTGCTACAATGCTTACCGAAGGTATTGCACAAAATTATGGCAAACTATCTGCCGAGGTGGTTAGCGAAGGTGGGGTTGAACTTTTATCGGCTTCAACAGTTAAAAATAACGACCTTAAAAATCAGTCGGAAGCCAGAATTGCACAAGTAAGTGCAGCCGATTTTATTAAAAACCCAAAACTCCGCGAAGAAATTTTCGGTCCATATTCATTATTGGTAGTTGCGCAGGATATTACAGAATTAGAAGCTGCAATTGAGGTACTGGAAGGACAGCTTACCGTAACCCTGATGGCCGATAAGCAAGAGCTTCAGCAATACCAAACCTTGGTAAATAAACTCACCGATAAAACAGGAAGAATAATTTTAAATGGTGTACCTACAGGTGTGGAGGTTTGTGCAGCCATGCAACATGGCGGACCATTCCCGGCTACCAACGACAGTCGTTTTACTTCGGTAGGTGCTACAGCGATAAACCGTTTTGCCCGTCCGTTGGCTTACCAGGATTGGGAACAAGAGTTATTGCCTGATGAATTGAAAGATGGAAATCCTTTGGGGATTTTTAGAATGGTGAACCAAAAATTAACGAAATCTCATGAGTAAAACTTTTTTTTGTGTAGATGCACATACCTGTGGAAATCCGGTTAGATTGGTAGCTGGTGGGGGTCCTCAGCTTGTAGGCGCGAATATGAGCGAAAAACGCCAGCACTTTTTACGTGAATTCGACTGGATCAGAACAGGTTTAATGTTCGAACCACGTGGGCACGATATGATGTCGGGCAGTATCCTTTATCCGCCACATGATCCTGCCAATGATGTTGCCGTATTGTTTATCGAAACCAGTGGTTGCCTGCCCATGTGCGGTCACGGTACAATCGGTACCATTACCATTGCCATTGAAGAAGGATTGATCCAACCTAAAATCCCGGGGGTAATAAGAATGGAAGCACCGGCCGGATTGGTGTTAATCGAATACAAACAGGAAGGAAAAAAAGTTAAATCTGTTAAACTCAAAAATGTAGCTTCGTACCTCGCCGCAGAAAACCTTCAGGTAGAATGCCCTGATTTGGGTACCCTTACCTTTGATGTGGCCTATGGTGGTAACTTTTACGCCATTGTAGATCCTCAGGAGAATTTTCCGGGATTGGAGAACTATACCGCTTCACAACTTATAACCTGGAGCCAAACCATCAGAAAACTCATTAACGAACTATATACTTTTGTACATCCGCAGGATGCAACGATAAATGGTTGTAGCCATGTATTGTGGACCGGGAAAACAATCGATCCTACATCAACGGCCAGAAATGCTGTTTTTTATGGTGATAAAGCCATAGATCGATCGCCATGCGGCACCGGAACTTCGGCGCGTTTGGCCCAATGGTACGCTAAAGGAAAACTTAAACAAGGGGAGGATTTTATCCACGAAAGTTTTATTGGTAGTAAGTTTATAGGCAGGGTAGAAGAGGTGGTAGATTTAAATGGCATAAAAGCAATAATACCAAGTGTAGAGGGCTGGGCAAAAATTTATGGATACAATACCATTAAAATTGATGCTGAGGATGATCCTTATGCTTATGGATTTCAGGTGATTTAGTAATAATAAAAAGAATGACGAAAGTATTAATTATAGGCGGCGGAATTGTAGGCTTAACTTCAGCATATTATTTGCAGAAAAAGGGCTACGAGATAACCATTTTAGATAAGGGAGAAATTACCGATAACTGTTCTTTCGGTAATGCAGGGATGATTGTGCCAAGTCATTTTGTGCCATTGGCCGCTCCAGGTATGATTAAACAGGGTATTAGATGGATGTTTAACAGCAAAAGTCCGTTTTATGTGCGCCCATCGTTAAACGGGAATCTCATTAACTGGGGATTAAAGTTTATGAAACACGCCACGGCAAAGCATGTAAGTCAATCGGCAGAACCCTTGCGCGATCTTTCATTGTTGAGCAAAAAGTTGTATGAAGGTTTGGCTAAAGAACCCGATTTTAACTTCGAACTCACCAATAAAGGCATTCTTGCATTTTATAAAACCGAAAAGGCAGGCGAAGAAGAAGCACATTTGGCCGAAAAAGCAATTGAACTCGGTTTGGATATGGCTGTGCTCACCGCAGATGAATGTAGCGCTTTACAACCTGATTTAAAATTAGATGTGTTGGGTGCAGTACATTACCGTTGTGATGCACACCTTTACCCCACCAAGTTGATGAATGCCCTGTTGAAGTATTTAATTGATAACGGTGTGAACATTGAACGTGGAAAAGAGGTTGATAAAATTGAAACTTCGGGCAACCGCATTACTAAGGTTTTTACCGGTAACCAGGCCTGGGAGGCCGATCAGTATGTAATTGCTACAGGATCGTGGTCGCCGGCGGTAGCTAAAATGGCCGATCTTAATATCTCATTAATGCCAGGTAAAGGATATTCCTTTATGGAAGCAGAACCTCAAAACCGTTTAACAATCCCTGCATTATTATGTGAAGCCAGGGTAGCCATTACGCCAATGAACGGGCAGATCAGGTATGGTGGGACAATGGAATTGGATAAAATTAATAACAGAATTAATATGCAAAGGGTTAAAGGTATTGTAGAATCTGTACCTAAATATTTCCCTGACTTAAAACCTGCAATTCCTGCCGAAAAAGATATCTGGTATGGCTTCCGTCCGTCATCACCAGATGGATTACCTTATATTGGCAGAAGTGAAAAACGGGAAAATTTAATTGTAGCCACCGGGCATGGTATGATGGGATTGAGTTTAGGGCCTGCTACAGGTTTATTGGTAAGTCAGATTGTTGCTGGTATGGATACCGATCTAAAATTGGAGCCATATGCCGTAGTTCGGTAACGGGCTTTGGTTGTTTCAGCTTGTATGTAGTCATTCCCAGAGAAGTCAAGTTTTAAAAACTTGACTTCTCTTTTTTTTGCGATTTAGTTTTGTAAACAAATAGAACTTATGTAGTTTAATTGCCTTAAATCCGCATTAAGATTCCCGCATGCGCGGGAATGACGGCCGTGTTAAAAAACTTGCTAAAAGGATTGCTTCTGATCGCTCTTCTATGTTACTGCTTCTAAGGTTTGTACGCAGTCGTCATTGCGAAGCCAATTTTTCATTGGATGAAGCGATCTTTTATACTCAGCAATTGCTTCCTATCTCGCAATGCCGATATTATTTAGCACACTTAGCGTTTTATACTTTCATCCCCAGAGAAGTCAAATTTTATCGGCTTAACTTAATGATATTGAGACGCAAAGACCAAAAAATTAGAAATAACCCTAATTGATGTCTATTGATTTATTTGTTTCTCTCCATTTGTTAACGACTATATTTCCAATAACGATGAATAGAATTAAAATGAAAAGGTCGGCAATGAAATATTTAGTTGAAAAACCAAAATCAGATTTAATAGAAGGGTTAGAAAATTTTCCTCCAGAGTAGAGATAAAAATTAAAGGGAAAACCAATTTTAGTAAAACCGTCGGGATGCTGCATTGTCCTGATAAGAAATAGCAGTAAACAATGCAAAAATCAGCAACATAATTATTGTGGGAATTAGTTTTAGCTTCATGTTAATTTAAATTTAGCTTTCCATTTCGATATGCATTTATTAGCAGGTTAATCTGATCTCCTACCACTGTAGTAGAAGTTAAATCCGTATTATACTTGCTTCCACCAGAAAACATAATATTTGTGCTATCTTTTGTATTTTGTTTAGCATGTGTCCAATATTGTCTTGAATCAGATCTTAATGTACTTTGATCATCTACATGTAACAACGATAATGTATGTCCAAGTTCATGTGGAATGGTATTGTTATCTAACCCTTGAATGATATTGTTTATATAGAAAACGTTCAAACTTCCTGTACTTCCACCAATATTATGCGCAAAGCCATACAAATTTTTCATTTCACCAATGTTATCCATTATTTGTATTAGGTGCTCTTTGTTCATTTTTTGATCAGGATTTCTAACTATTCTATACTTCATAAAAAAGAAACGTTCACTGTTTTCTTTATCGGTGAAAATAATGTTTTGTAATCAAAGGCATCTAAACCGCTATTTATAATTCGATTATGGTTATTGAATTTACTGATTGGAAATTAATATACGTTTGGTAACTGATCTGATAAGACCTCTTTAATTGTGTTTCCATTACTGAAGCCAGCCTAAATAAATTTGTTACCTTATCTTTTGTCCTATCAAGGATAGCAACCTTAAGTTTTAGCCTCCAGAGAAGTCAAGTTTTAAAAACTTGACTTCTCTTTTTTGCGATTTATTTTTGTAAAAAATAGAACTTACCTAGTTTATTTGCCTTAAAGCCTTACATCCGCATTAAGATTCCCGCATGCGCGGGAATGACGGCCGTGTTAAAAAACTTGCTCAAAGGATTGCTTCTGATCGCTCTTCCATTTTACTGCTCCTATGGTTTGTGGGCGGCCGTCATTGCGAAGCCAATTTTTCATTGGATGAAGCAATCTTTTATAATTGGCAATTACTTCCTATCTCACAATGCCGATATTATATAGCACACTTAGCGTTTTATACTTTCAGTTCCAGAGAAGTCAAGTTTTAAAAACTTGACTTCTCTATTTTGCGATTTAGTTTTGTAAACATGTAGAACTTATGTAGTTCAATTGCCTTAAAGCCTTACATCCGCATTAAGATTCCCGCATGCGCGGGAATGACGGCCGTGTTAAACGATTTGCTAAAAAGATTGCTTCTGATCGCTCTTCTATTTTACTGCTCCTAATGTTTGAGGGCGGTCGTCATTGCGAAGCCAATTTTTCATTGGATGAAGCAATCTTTTATATTCAGCAATTACTTCTTACAGCAATGCCGATATTATTTAGCACATTTAGCGTTTTATACTTTCAGCCCCAGAAAAGTCAAGTTTTTAAAACTTGACTTCTCTATTTTTGCGATTTATTTTTGTAAACAAATAAAACTTATGTAGTTTAATTGCCTTAAAGCCTTACATCAGCATTAAGATTCACGCATGCGCGGGAATGACGGCAGTGTTATAAAACTTGCTAAAAGGATTGCTTCTGATCGCTCTTATTTAATGCTCCTAAGGTTTGTGGGCGGTCGTCATTGCGAAGCCAATTTTTCATTGGATGAAGCAATCTTTTATATTCAGCAATCAGTTCTTCATTTCGTAACCTCTGTGCCGCCCAATGACGATTTTTTATCAGAATCAGTTAATTTACTTTGAAACCTTCCTGCTGTTGGCAGCGACTAATCAAAGTTACTTTGAAACCTCCCTGCCGTGGGCAGCGGTAAATCAAAGTTACTTTGAAACCTTCCTGCCGTGGGCAGCGGCAAATCAAAGTTACTTTGAAACCTTCCTGCCGTGGGCAGCGGCAAAACAAAGTAAAATCTTACATTTTTACCTTAAAGTATCATTCCCAAAAAAACAATTTATGAATAACTGGGTGTTTGCCATTCCTTTAATCAGTTATAATTGTGTTGAAACCATCGCTATACGTTGTAAACTAGGTTTTTAGTAGCCTTCTTGCTTTAAATTGAGGATAAAATCCGTCATATATTATCAAATTGTAGCAGGATTTTAACCTTATCTTTCTTTTATTGGTTTTTTAGGGTTAATATCCTTACATTCAATTCGTAATCAACAAACCAACCTAACTAAACTAAATCATGAAAGTATTACCATTTACCATGCTTGTTCCCGATGACAAGAGTGTGATATCGGAACATATTGAACTGCCTTATTTTTATCAGTACCTGCACCGCCACGATGAATGGCAGATCACTTACATAGAAAAGGGGAGGGCACATTAATCGCCGGTAACGATATGCACGCCTTCCGATCGGGAGATGTTTTCGTAATTGGTGCAAAGCTTCCTCATTTATTTAAAAGTAACCCCGAGTATTTTTCTGCAGATAACCACAAAACCATTAAAGCCTGTTCAGTTTACTTCAATCCCAATGGTATTCTGGCTGCACTCTTTAACCTTCCTGAAATGAAAATGGCCAGTGCTTTTTTGGCGAAGAACAAACACGGCTTCAAAATTTCAAACGGTTTTACCAAAGATATCATCGCTAAAATTTTTAATGTGCACCATGCATCCGGTGTAGATGTACTGTTTAATTTTTTAAAATTGGTTAATGGCCTTCAAGATTTAAACGAGAATGTAGAATCGCTTTGCTCAGATATGTACTCATCTAACGTAACCGAAAATGAAGGGATGCGCTTGAGTAAAATCATCAATTTTATTACCGAAAATTACAACAACCAAATTTCTTTAGAGGATGTTGCAAATGCTGCTTTTATGACTCCACAAGCCTTTTGCCGATATTTTAAGAAACATACTGGGCATACTTTCGTTTCGTTTTTAAATGAAGTAAGAATTAACGATGCCTGTAAAAGTCTGATTTCCGGAAGTAAAAAGCCGATTGCATATCTGGTGTAGCGTACAAAGCAGGTTTTCAAACAGCATCACCAATTTCAACCGGGTATTTAAAAGCATTATCGGCGAATCACCACGGGCATATATCGATACTTACAACAGCGTAAGCAGGGTAAGTTACGTGGGCGCCTAAGTCACAATTTTAATTTTATAACTAAAATAGCAAGCCGTTTTTTCAAATGGAGGCAACTCACTATTCGCCAAAATTTAACCGATCTCAAATGCAAAACAAGTCCCGTTTTTTTGCCCTTTTGTTAACCATAAGCCTATTATCAAGCACCCTTGCAATTGCCCAGCTGCCAATGCAACCCTTCACGAACAAACCAGCGAAATGGGTACGCTCATTTTGGGTTACCAGAAGGACGTAGATGCCATTAACGATTTTTATTATCCATACGCTACGGGTGGCTTTTATGCCTATCCAATGACAACCTTTAAAAGCCCGGAACAACGGAAAAGACTCCAGGATATTAATAACGACTATTTACAAAAGTTAAAGGCAGCCCAGTTTGATACATTTAGTATTTATGGCAAGGTAGATTACATTTTGCTTAAAAAGGAGATCGAATCATCAGTTTGGTTACTCAATAAAGAAGAAACAGATTATAATGCACTGGCTAAGTATTTTACCTTTGCCGATTCCATTTATGCCCTCGAAAAACTAAGGCGCAGAGGAACCTATAAAGAAGGATCATTACTGGCTGCACAGATGAGTGAAACAGCAAAGCAAATTGATACGCTGAGTTTAAGTTTTAAAAAAGTGAGCAAGCTTAAGCCAGATCAACTTAAAATGGCTGCGGCAGTAACATTCAGTTTAAAACAACGCTTAAAAGGGTTTTATCAGTTTTATATGGATTACGAACCTGGTTTTACCTGGTGGGCACCCAAACCATACGAAAAGCTCGACCTTGCCTTAAACAACTACGCCAGGTTATTTGCTGATGGGCGTGATTCCATTCCGGCTGTAAAAACAGATAAACCTGAAATAAAAGGCACACCGATAGGCCGCCAAGAACTGATGCGTCAGTTAAATGCCGAACTGATTCCTTATACCCCTGAACAACTGATTCAGCTTGCCGAAAAGGAGTTTAAGTATTGTGATGAAGAACTCTTAAAGGCATCAACCGCAATGGGCTATGGGAAAGACTGGAAAAAAGCGCAGGAAAAAATCAAAAACAGTTATGTTCCGCTAGGTAAACAAGCTGAGCTGATTGTGAAACTGCAGGATGATGCTTTAACCTTTATAAAAGCCAACGACCTCATAAGTATTCCTGCTTTGGCAGAAGAAACCTGGGGTATGGTAATGATGTCGGCCGAACGCCAGCTGGTGAATCCATTTTTTACCGGAGGTCGCGAAATCAGTATTTCTTACCCCACCAACGGTATGGGAGAAGATGATAAACTGATGAGTATGCGGGGAAACAATCCTTATTTTTCGAGAGGAACCGTACAGCACGAGTTATTGCCAGGGCACCATTATCAATATTTTATCAATAACCGCTATAAAAGCTACCGTGAATCGTTTAAAACTCCATTTAGTGTAGAGGGATGGCCTTTATATTGGGAGCTTTTGCTTTACGATAAAGGTTTTGCCAAAACACCCGAAGAAAAAATGGGAATGCTGTTCTGGAGGATGCACCGCTGCGCCAGGATTCTGTTTTCGTTAAACTTTCACCTTGGCAAATGGACCCCGCAAGAATGTGTAGATTTCTTGGTAAACCGTGTCGGACACGAACGTGCCAATGCCGAAGGAGAGGTACGAAGATCTTTTAAAGGCGATTATAGCCCCTTATACCAGGTAGCCTACCTTACAGGTGGTTTGCAGCTTTTTGCACTCAAAAAAGAAATGGTTGATAGTGGTAAAATGAGCTTTAAAGCCTTTCATGATGCCGTGATCAAAGAAAATTTAATCCCTGTAGAAATGATCAGAGCGAACATTAACCAACCAGCCTTTAACCCGCGACTTTACCACCACCTGGCATTTTTACGATCAACTTAAATAAACCAACCCAGATACAAACAAACCAACAACAAACCAACCAGATGAAAAACCAGGAAACCACCCAGTTTAAACCCTCACTTAAATTGATGGATGCAACCATGCTTGTAGCCGGCAGTATGATCGGATCGGGTATTTTTATAGTAAGTGCAGATATTACCCGTAACGTTGGTAGCTCAGGCTGGCTTCTGGTAGTTTGGCTTATAACAGGTTTTATGACGCTTACCGCCGCGCTAAGTTATGGCGAATTAAGTGCCATGTTCCCTAAAGCAGGCGGGCAATACATTTATTTAAAAGAAGCATACAATCCGCTCATTAGCTTTTTATACGGATGGAGTTTTTTTACAGTGATTCAAACAGCAACAATAGCAGCTGTAGGCGTAGCTTTTGCCAAATTTACAGCCTACCTGGTGCCGGCATTAAATGAAGATCTTGTTGCAATTGATTTAGGTTTTTTTACCGTTTCTCCGGCACAATTATTAGCAATAGCAGTAATTATATTGCTTACCTACATCAACAACAGGGGGGTAAATGGAGGTAAATTAATTCAAACCACCTTTACAGTTGCCAAATTGCTGAGTTTATTCGGTTTAATTATGTTCGGGCTTTTCTTTCTTGATAAAGGAATCTGGAAAAGCAACTGGGAAAACATGTGGTCTTTAGGTCCCTTATCAGTTAATGGCAGTATTGGTTCTTATACCACGTTGGCAGCTTTCGGAGCCATTGCTGCGGCAATGGTAGGTTCTATTTTCAGTAGCGATTCATGGCACAATGTAACCTTTATCGCCGGGGAAATTAAAAATCCGGCACGCAACATCGGGTTAAGTTTAGCATTGGGAACAATTATAGTAACTTTACTTTACATCCTAACCAATGTAATGTATACCGGCGTACTTTCGCTGCACGATATAGCTTACGCCGATAAAGATCGTGTTGCGGTTTCTGCAGCCAACCATATTTTTGGCACAGCAGGCACCATTATCATTGCGC
The DNA here is from genome assembly GCF_979252805.1 of Pedobacter sp. AC402. Classification (NCBI taxonomy): domain Bacteria; kingdom Pseudomonadati; phylum Bacteroidota; class Sphingobacteriia; order Sphingobacteriales; family Sphingobacteriaceae; genus Pedobacter; species Pedobacter sp. AC402. The sequence continues at coordinate 143,491 of NZ_CEEDAI010000004.1, forward strand.
TGATGATTATGGTTTCTACCTTCGGCTGTAACAATGGCTTAATTATGGCCGGTGCAAGGGTGTATTATTCCATGGCTAAGGATGGCCTGTTCTTTAAAAAAGTAGGCACATTAAATAAAAACGCTGTTCCGGGTTTTGGCCTGTGGATTCAGTGTGTTTTCGCCTCTTTGTGGTGCATTAGCGGTAAATACGGCGATCTGCTGGATATGATTTCTTTTGTGGTTGTGATGTTTTATATGCTTACCATATTTGGAATTTTTATCCTCCGTAAAAAACGGCCAGATGCCGAAAGGCCCTACAAAGCATTCGGATACCCTGTGCTGCCAATAATCTATATTGTTATGGGTTTAGCCTTTTGTACCCTGCTGATTATTTTTAAACCTAAGTTTACCTGGCCGGGCCTGATTATTACCTTAATCGGTATTCCTGTTTATTACCTGATAAAAGGAAGCATTGCACGGCAGGATTCGAAAGTTAAAGCCGGTATCAGCGGTTAAAATATTAATGTTATCCATCAATATCTAAAAGGAATCTGCAAAAGCGTAGCACTATATTTACTGTAAAAATCCATCATAATGATTCATCCCATCGTTAGAAAATCGTTTGTTTTCTTACTCTCGAGCTTAGCCTTTCTTCAGGCCAAAGCACAGCAGCAAACATTACGCCCCTATGCACCGGGTGCAGCCGAAGTAGTCAATGCTTATCAGCAATCAAATAAATTAGATACGGCACTGCGCAACATTCCAACCAATAACGATATTATCCCATTTTGGAAAAAAGATGGAACAGCCTTCTGGTATAAAAAGAACCTGCCAAACCGCACCTGGGAGTACAATTATGTAGATGCAGCAACAGGAAAAAGGAAAATGGCATTCGATCACGATAAACTGGCGCAAAGCATCGAAAAAACAACCGGTAAAAAACAAAATCCATTAAAACTTCAGTTCACTGAGCTCTATTTTGGCGATGATGTTAACAAGGCCACGATTAAAATGCAGGATAAATGGTATCAGCTGAATTTAAATAATTACACCTTAACCGATACAAAAGATACCAGTATTTACCGTTACAATGCGAAAAGACCTTTACAGCAAAGGCGCTCGCGTTGGCAAAGAAACCGCGAAGCAAGGAAATCGCCAGATGGTAAAAGTGAGATAATGATCCGTGGTGGCAATCTATTTGTGGTTGATCTGGCTACAAAAGTCGAAACGCAACTCAGCACTGATGGCAATGCCGATAAACCTTATGGCGAATATGCATGGGCACCTGATGGTAAAAATATTGTAGCTTATAAAATCGATCCTAAAGAAATCAAAAAAGTACATTACATCTTAAGTTCTGTTCCGGGTACCACCCGTGGCGAATTAAAATCGAGAGAATATGCACAACCGGGTGATGACTTTACGGCTTATCAACCCTATGTATTTAATGTAGCAAGCAAAAAATCAACTAAGGTAGATGCAGATCCGATTGATTTTTTTGGCGCACCAGAGTTGCACTGGCGTAATGGCAACAGCAGGTATTACAGTTACGAAAAAGTAGATCGCGGCCACCAGCGTTTCAGGGTTATCGAAGTAGATGTATTAACAGGGAAAACCAAAAATATTATCGACGAGAAAACAAAAACTTTTATTTATGAAAGCCGCATTTATACCCGTTACCTGCCTAAAACCAACGAAATGTTATACACCAGTGAGCAGGATGGCTGGCAACACCTTTACCTGGTAAATACCCTTAGTGGTAAGCAATCGTTAATTACCAAAGGAAATTATGTAGTAAGGGATATAGATAGTATAGATGTGGCAAAACGCCAGGTTTGGTTTAAAGCAAGTGGTGTCAACACAGGTGAAGATCCTTATTTTATCCATTATTACCGTATTGGTTTTGATGGGAAGGGTTTGGTAAATCTTACACCAGAAAAAGGAAACCATAGCCTGAGTTTTTCTCCTGACCGTAAATATTATTTAGATACCTATTCGCAGGTTAATGTGCCTCCGGTTACCGAATTAAGGTTAACTGCCACTACCAAAAAAGTAATTGAAATAGAACATGGGCAAAAGGATATTTACCTGGCAACAGGGGTTAAACTGCCCGAAGTTTTTGTAGCCAAAGCAAGGGATGGCGTAACTGATATCTGGGGCGTTGTGTGTTTCCCTTCAAAAATGGATATGAACAAAACTTATCCCGTTATCGAAAATATTTATGCCGGACCACAAGATAGCTTTGTACCTAAAAACTTTTTGCCGGCAAGCGAAATGCAAAGCATGGCCGAACTCGGCTTTATCGTGGTGCAAATAGATGGAATGGGTACGGCCAACCGATCAAAAGCTTTTCATGATGTATGTTGGAAAAATTTAGCCGATGCCGGATTGCCCGATCGGATACTATGGATGAAAGCGATGGCAAAAAAATATCCAAATGCAGATATTACCCGTGTTGGAGTTTATGGTACATCTGCAGGCGGACAAAACTCTACCGGAGCCTTGTTGTTTCACCCTGAGTTTTATAAAGCCGCCGTTTCTGCCTGTGGTTGTCACGATAACCGCATAGATAAACAATGGTGGAACGAACAATGGATGGGTTACCCCGTGGGGCCGCACTATGGAGAACAATCAAACATAACCAATGCAGCGAAATTGCAGGGTGATCTATTCCTGATTGTTGGCGAAGCTGATGAAAACGTACCGCCAGAATCTACCTACCGCCTGGCAGATGCATTGATTAAAGCCAATAAGGATTTCGATATCTTGAGTATTCCTGGCATGGGCCATAGCGATGGCGGAGTATACGGGCGTAGGCGAAAACGCGATTTCTTTGTGAAACATTTATTAAATGCCGAACCACCAAACCCTAATGTTTCAAAATAAACTGCCAACTGAAAGCTTTGTAACCGCAAATTGAAAACCGCATAGTGAGAACTGCGAACTAAAAACTGCAAAGGTTTATAAAATCATGAAGAAACTTGGTCAAACAATCATGTATGCAGTAAGTAATTGGCCATTTAAGCCATTAAAATACTTTTTGTTGTTCAGTATACAAATTGTAGCCAATTGCTTTCTCTTCGCACAAGATTATCGCCAACCAAGTAATGGCAATCCAATTATACCGGGTTATTTTGCAGATCCTACGGTAAAAAAATTTGGAGATACCTATTATATTTATGCCACAACCGATGGCAATGGCGGCGGTTTTGGTCCGTCGCAGGTATGGATATCTAAAGATTTTGTGAACTGGCAATTACAGGATATGAACTGGCCCACAACCCATCACTATTGGGCACCAGATGTTACACAAGGTAACGATGGCCGGTATTACCTCTACTACTGCCAGCCGGTAGAAATTTTTGGTGCTTCTTCCAAAACACCTGTTGGTCCGTGGGTTTCGCTATTACCAAAAGGTAAGCCCATTGTTCCCAATTTTTTAGTGCCTAACGTAATTACGCTCGATGGGCAGACTTTTAAAGATGATGATGGCAAATATTATATGTATTGGGGCACATGGGGCATCTATCCCAATCATGGGTGTGGTGTAGGGCTGCTAAATCCCGACATGAAATCGTTTAGTAAACTTGCTCAAATACCCAATACTGTAGCAAAAGATTTTTTTGAAGCACCCTTTATGTTTAAAAGGAAAGGGATTTATTATTTAACCTATTCTTCTGGCTATTGCGAAGATGGTTCTTACCGCGTTCAGTATGTAATGAGCAAAACCGGGCCTATGGGGCCGTTTCTATTTGGAGAAAATAATCCTATACTTTCTACCAGTGCAGATGGTACTGTGCATGGCCCGGGGCACGAATCTGTTTTGCAGCAAGGTGATGATTTTTACATGGTTTACCACCGCCATAATAACCCACATGCAGGAGGCGGATACCACAGGCAAATTGCAGCAGATAAAATGGAATTTGATGAAGCGGGCAACATTAAAGCACTTGTACCTGGCCATACTGGAGTTGGTTTTTTAAGTAAAAATGTGAATCCGCATCCAAACCTGGCATTGGGCGCAAAAGTAAAAGGCTCTTCATTTTATAGTGATGATTTTAAAGTAGCTTATGCAGTTGATGATAACAATGGTACACTTTGGAAAGCCAAAAACAATATTGGTCCCGCTACATTGGAAATAGACCTCGGAAGTGTAAAATCGGTTAAAAGTATTCATACACAATTTGAATATGCAACCTGGTATTACCAGTATCAGATTGATTACTCCATTGATCATAAAACATGGCAGAGTTATGCCGATAGAAGTAAAAACACCCGGCACGGCAGTCCGATGGTTGATTTTAAGTCGGTAAAAGCCCGTTACATCAAATTAAAAATATTAGAAACCGAATACCCAGGTTTAAATAAAGCACTGTGGAACATTAAAATTTTCGATAACGACGATTACAAACCTGCCGCTGTTACTGTTGTTAAAAAGCCTGAGGATTTAAATCGCTACCATCCACAAGGTTTATTGGTTGATGTAGATGCAAATAACTTTAAAACTGGAGAAACTGTTTACCAATGGCAAAATAAGGGAAAGTTAAAAGGCAGTTTTTCAGCTTTGCTTCGCAATCCGGTAACCGCCATTATGGCGGGTAAAAAAGCGGTTTTATTTGAATCTAAGTCCGGAATGAAATCAAGCTTTGTTGCACCACCGTCATTAAAAGGAAACAGTAGTTTTAGTGTGGCCATGTGGGTATACAACCCTGATATTGCTCCTGAAGAACCTGTTTTAGCCTGGACAGCCCGAGGTGGGGTAGATCTTACAAATGCTGCAATAGGCTATGGCTCACATCCAAAGTGGGGGGCTGCTTCACATTGGGGCTGGCCAGATATGAAGTACAATAACCTGCCTCCATCGGGCAAATGGCACCATATTGCACTCACCTTTGATGGTACAATGGAACGTTTGTTTGTAGATGGAAAGTTAGACCACGAAGAAAGAAAAATGCTCTTTATCGATCGGTTAAGTAATTTTTTCCTTGGGGTAAATGAAGATAATAGTGCTGGTTTTTCTGGAGCACTGGCCAATTTGAAGTTGTATGATATACCTTTGGGTGCAGGAGAGATAGCGCGCATGGCCAAAGCAGAAACCAATAGCCATGCTGCCGTTTATTTAAATGCTGCAAGGCTAGAAGATGGACCTATAACCGGTTGGAAAAATGAAGGATATGCACTTGGTAACTTAATAAGCAATGGCACAAAGTCGGTTGTAGGGGTTACAGAAGGTTTAATGAGTGTTACTTTGCAAAAAGATAATCAACTACAGTTTGATCGAAGCAGCACATTACCCCTCAATTTTTCTAAGCCATTCTCATTTGTGCTGCAAACCTTTGCAAATCGAACAGGCCATATTTATTTAAACTTAGGCCAAAACTCCGGTATGATAAAACTCATCGGGCAAGAAAAATGGAGCAATGTAACGGGTGTTTATGACGGAAAATCTTTCAAACTTTACATAGACGGATCTGCTCAGAAGAAAATCAACCTTATTAAAAATCCAAATAACCAATGCTACATTAAAGCCGAAGGAACTGATATTGCAATAGGCGGTTTTTATGTATACGAATACGCATTTGCGCCCCTGGAGGTAAAAAAGCAATATGATGATTGGAGCTTAAATTTTAACCACCGTAGCAAAGCCAGCTTTAGTGAGCAGCCTCAGGCCGTTTCGCCTACAATGATCAGTATGGCAGCTGCACCTGTTACATTACCTGGCAGCCGGATTCAATACCAGTTTACCGAAAACCAAAGTAAACGTAAAAGTAGCTGGTTAAATGAAACCGACTATATCGATTATGAGGTTGCCAAGGATGGCAAATATAGCTATACCCTGCAGGCCAGAGATCATTTAGGTAACGTGAGCGAAAGCACGCTTTCGGGGCAGGTGAGTACCGATATTAATTTGTTCGAGATCAATAAAGATGAATCGGTATTAGCTTATGATTTTAAAAATAAAACAATTTCATCAACCTTTTGGGATGGACTGATGGGTGAGGTTGATCAGGCCGTAAAAGAAAATGAAACCATTAAAATTTCCTCTACCAAAACCTTTTGGGATGGAGCTAAACCAATGGGGCCGTTTTTGTTCAAAAATGTTCAGGGTAATTTTATTGCTGAAGTAAAAATTGAAGACATGATCGGCCTGAAAGAAAAAAAGGCAAATGGACCCAATGATGTTGGGTTAATGGTTAAATTAGATAAGGATAATACCTTAATCCAAAATAGCGTAATGTTGGGTTGGAATATCGGTAATATAACTACGAATTTAAATCAAAATGGCCGCAAACAGGAAAACAATGCATCAGGCTTTAACTTTTTTCCATATTTACAGATCCAAAGAAAAGGAAATGTGTTTTACCTTCGGGCAAGCAATGATGGTAAAAACTGGAAAGAATTACCGGGTAGCCCCATTAATTGGCATGGTATAAATAATGGTACCGTTCAGGTTGGCCTTTACCAGGCTACTTATGGAGAAAATAGTGGTTATGGTACGTTTAGTAATTTTAGCGTGATAAAGCAGAAATAAGGAATACATTGTAAATTTTACCTTATTTTTTTTCTATTTTTCGCTTCTAATCATATATCCCATTTATCATCATGTTGCGAAAAACTAAATTTACCTGTCTGTTTTTTCTGATTTTATTGTCAAACGTATTTGCTGCAAATGCTGCTAAGTTAGATTTCTACCAGATTAAAATTTACAATTTAAAAACCGATGCACAAGAGCAAACTGTAGATAATTATTTACAAAATGCCTACTTGCCTGCCTTGCACCGAGCCGGAATAGCAAAAGTAGGGGTGTTTAAACCAGTTATAACTGATCCTGCTGCGGTTACAGAAAAGCTGATTTATGTATTTATTCCTTTAAAATCATTTAATGGGATTTTAGATCTTGATAAAAAACTTGCCAAAGATCAGCAGTTTGCCACTGATGGTAAAACTTATCTGGATGCCGCCTATTCCGATGTTCCTTACGAAAGGTTAGAATCAATCATTTTAAAAGCTTTTGAAAACGCACCTAATTTTATGTTGCCAAAGCTAAAATCTCCGATGAAAGAGCGGGTATATGAATTAAGAAGTTACGAAGCCCCAACTGAAAAATACTTTCAGAATAAAGTCCAGATGTTTAATAAGGGAGATGAAATAGGACTGTTTAAACGACTTAATTTTAATGCAGTATTTTATGGCGAAGTATTGTCTGGCAGCCACATGCCAAATCTGATGTACTTAACCACTTTCGAAAATAAAGCAGATAGAGATGCCCATTGGAAAGCTTTCTCAGCCGATGATTATTGGAAAAAACTGTCTGCAATGCCAGAGTACCAACACAATGTGTCAAAAAACGATACGAAATTTGTTTACCCAACCGATTATTCTGATATATAGCCAAAACTTTATCATCAGCGGAAAAGTTCCTCTTTCACAACCATAAGTAAAAATCTTTAACGGTAAAGTTGAGTAGCCTAACAATCTCTATACTTAAATACCGTTAAAGATTTCTCTTCATTCGTTTTTTGGCAGCTTGTTCAGTTTCATTCATTGATTTTTTTTAAAAAGCATTTTCTGAATTTTGTATATCAATTTGTCAGATATGTGGAAGGCTTTTTTTTCTTTGTTTTTACTGCTCATCCTATCGTTCGAACGTTTAAAGGCACAGCAGGGATGTTTAATCGGTACTACAACCGGAGGTACATTTTACATCGATACTTTTTTAGGTTACTATCAAGTTAGCGGACGCCAATATCAAACCTCAGCACCAGCGTGCCCAAGAGTTCAGTTACTAAGCAGAGTGGGATCGTGTCAGTTTGTACTGTTTGGACCAGAACATGATTTGTATACCTATACTTTTGTTACCGCAACATCGTCGCCTATTGCTTGTCCGCTTACCGAATACATATTATTGTTTTCGGGCTTTTATGGTGCATACAGGTTAAGAAAATATAAAATTGATATGGCAGCACAGCGTTACGATTAATTAATAAAATCAAAACAGCAAGGTAATTAGCTGCTTCAACAAGCAGGTATTAAAAAACCTCCTTGTTGTTTTTGCCCAATAGCACCAACTGATTAACAGCATCTTCAAACTTGCTAAAATCAAGCGGCTTGGGTAAGAATTTACAGTTTTCAGCAAAAACATCAATGGCATCATTAGTCGCATCCCCTAAAATAACCACGAACTCGAAACTGTTTTTTAACATCCGGGCCACATCAATTCCTGATAAATCCATCTGGATATCTAAAAAAAGAAAATCTACTTTTCCATAGCTCCAAAAAGCGGCCATTGCATCTACCAAATCTGTAAAACTGGCTTTTAATTCGAGGTTATTTATTTTAGAAATAAACTGCTCTAATAACGGCTTGCTCATTCGGCTATCATCTATAACTACACAGCTATAGGACTGGGGTACTGAAAGTTTCATTAATAGTTGTTTTGTTAAACTTATGCAAAATGCTTGCCACTTGAATAAACTTCGGCGTTTTAATAGCGTTAAATTGCCTGGCTAGGCCTTTTGGTTAATTTTATACTATACAAAGGCTTAAAGTATTTGCTTGCTTCTCTTCTAAATTTTCTAATATGTAGGAGTTAAACCTAGCTGATTGCATTGTTTGAGCGTTATTTCCACATTTTAACTACATCTTATAGCTTAAATCGAGTATAGCCTTAACTTAAACTGTGTTAAAATTTTTACATAGGGTTGGTACAATATGCCGCTCGCTGATGTATTGGATACAGTATACAGCAGGACATTTAATGGGGATAGATCGTCATTTCGACCGCAGGTGGAGAAATCTTTGAACATGGTTTAGTAGGCTAACGCTCGTTTCAACGAGCGTTGAATAACAAATCGTTTACAACGATATAATCGTAGAGCTATTTATGCACTTTTGAGAAACGAGCGCAAGCATATTTTTTTACGCTAATAATCTACTATAGATCGTCATTTCGACCGCAGGTGGAGAAATCTTTGAACATGGTTTTGTAGGCTAACCCTCGTTTCAACGAGCGTTGAATAACAAATCGTTTACAACGATATAATCATAGAGCTATTTATGCACTTTTGAGAAACGAGCGCAAGCATATTTTTTGCGGTAATAATCTACTATAGATCGTCATTTCGACCGTAGTGGAGAAATCTTTGAACATAGTTTAGTAGGCTAACGCTCAATTCTTACGATCAGACAAAAAACATACCCTTTTCTGGTAAAAAATTAGATAGGCAAACGATTGCGCGGTTTTTGTCATTACAAATAAACCATTTCCATTCAGGTGTTTGTTAACTTTATCCTACAGCAGCTAAATTAGTTGCTCAACTGAAAACACATAACCAAATTTTAACTGTAAATGACCCTATATCCCTTTTACAAACGCTTGAATACTATAAATCCCTCTAAACTTGTTTTGATTTTTGTATTTTTTCTAAATGCCGCTCCATTGTTTGTTTCGGCTCAGAAAACTAAGCAGGAAGCTCAAAAAAATACAACAGTACTCGGTGCAAAAAAGATCAATACCACAACAGTAGAGCTGTTGCTTTCAGATAACCAGCGTTTAACGTTAGATTTTTACGGAGAAAATATTTTTCGCCTATTTCAAGACCCCGAGGGTGGCTTTATCCGCGATCCTGAAGCAAAGCCCGAAGCAAAAATTTTGGTCGAAAAACCACGTAAACCCGTTTCAAAACTTGTTATTAAGGATGAAAACAATCAGCTGTTTATAACTACGGCGAAGATTACTGTGCTTATTGATAAAAATACTTTACTGATTAAAATTATTAACCTGGCAACACAAACTGTGGCGGTAGAAGAACTGAGTCCAATCCAATTTGAAAAAGGACAGGTTACGCTTAGCTTGAAAGAAAATCCGGAGGAATATTTTTATGGAGGCGGCGTACAAAACGGACGTTTTTCGCATAAAGGTAAAGCGATTGCTATCGAAAATCAAAACAGTTGGACAGATGGGGGAGTTGCTTCCCCAACACCTTATTACTGGTCTACCAATGGATACGCTGTAATGTGGCATACTTTCAGCAAAGGGAATTACAACTTTGGCGCAAAAGAAAAAGGATTGGTAAAATTAGTTCATAACATGGATTATCTTGATGCCTTTTTTATGGTAAGCGATGGCGCTGCAGATTTATTGAACGACTTTTACCAGCTTACAGGAAACCCGATTTTACTTCCCAAATTCGGGTTTTACCAAGGACATTTAAATGCATATAACCGCGATTTTTGGAAAGAAGATGAAAAAGGAACCTTATTTGAGGACGGCAAACGGTATAAAGAAAGCCAAAAAGATAATGGAGGAATAAAAGAATCGCTTAATGGCGAAAAAAATAACTACCAGTTCTCCGCCCGTGCAGTAATTGATCGCTATAAAAAAAATGATATGCCATTGGGTTGGGTATTGCCAAATGATGGTTACGGTGCTGGTTATGGCCAAACAGAAACATTAGATGGTAACATTCAGAATTTAAAAAGCTTCGGCGATTACGCACGTAAAAACGGAGTAGAAATTGGACTTTGGACACAATCTGACCTTCATCCAAAATCAGAAATAAGTCCATTATTACAACGAGATATCATTAAAGAAGCCAGAGATGCAGGCGTTAGGGTTTTAAAAACAGATGTAGCCTGGGTTGGAGCAGGTTATTCATTCGGATTAAACGGTGTGGCAGATGTTGCGCAGATCATGCCTTATTATGGCAATAGCAGCAGGCCGTTCATTATATCATTAGATGGATGGGCCGGTACACAACGCTATGCAGGCGTTTGGTCTGGCGACCAAACGGGTGGGGTTTGGGAATACATCCGTTTTCATATTCCTACTTATATCGGCTCTGGCTTATCAGGTCAGCCAAATATTACTTCCGATATGGATGGCATTTTTGGTGGTAAAAATCCAACCATTAATACGCGCGATTTTCAATGGAAAACCTTTACCCCCATGGAATTAAACATGGATGGATGGGGTGCCAACGAAAAATATCCTCATGCACTGGGCGAACCTGTTGCATCCATCAACCGCAATTATTTAAAATTAAAATCAGAACTCATTCCCTATACCTATAGCATTGCCAGAGAAGCTGTTACCGGCCTTCCAATGATCAGGGCTATGTTTTTGGCGTATCCCAATACCTTTACAAAAGGCATTTCTACCCAGTACCAATACCTTTATGGTCCATCTTTCTTAGTTGCGCCGATTTACCAGGCAACCAAATCAGATGATCTTGGAAATGATATCCGCAATGGAATTTACCTGCCAGAGGGAATTTGGATCGATTATTTTACGGGTGAAAAATATACAGGAAATTGTATTTTGAACAGTTTTGCAGCCCATTTATGGAAACTCCCTGTTTTTGTTAAAAATGGTGCAATAATTCCGATGGCAAATGCAAATAACAACGTTTCTGAAATTAATAAGGCAAAAAGAACCTATGAGCTGTATCCTTTTGGTAAAACTGAATTTTCAGAATATGATGATGATGGTGCAACAGAAGCCTATAAATTAGGTAAAGGTGCATCAACTTTAATCACATCAGAATTAGGTGAAAAGAATAATGTTACAGTGACTATACAACCCACAAAAGGTGATTTTGAAGGATTTGTTAAGGAAAAAACAACCGAATTTGTTGTAAACCTGACCGAAAAACCAAAAAGGCTGACTGCAAAAATTGGAAACAATAAAATCAAATTAGCCGAAGTAAGCTCAAAAGATGAATTTTTGAAGCAAACAAATGTATATTTTTATGATGCAGCACCAAATTTAAACCGTTTTGCTACAAAAGGAAGCGAGTTCGAAAAAGTTGCCATTGTTAAAAATCCTCAATTATTGTTAAAACTTCAGTCTACCGATATAACAATTAACCCTGTTACATTATATATTGATGGCTTTAAGTTCGAACCAACAGATAAACAACGAGTTGGTTTAGGGAAATTGATTGCTCCAATAAATGCTGCTGTAAACGAGAAAAACAGGGAAGCCTACTCGTTAAGCCCAAGCTGGTCTACAGTAAACAATGCCGATTTTTATGAAATCGATTTTAATGGTATGAATTATACCACCATTCGGGATACAGTGCTATTGTTTGATGGATTATCGCCAGAAACAGCGTATACGTTTAAATTGCGTGCCGTAAATAAAGATGGTTACTCAGATTGGACCGAATTTAAAGCAAGCACCAAATCAAATCCTTTACAATTTGCCATTCAGGGTATTGTTGCCGAAACTACAGCAGAAAATCAGGGCGGTTCGGAAATTGATAAACTTTTTGATTTTGATGAAGGCAACATTTGGCATACCAAATGGGGTGCAAAGGCTGTTCCTTTTGATATGATAATCGACTTGAAATCAGTAAATCAGCTCGATAAATTTCAATACCTTCCGCGTTCAGGAAGAGGTAATGGAATATTGTTGAAAGGAAAAGTTTATTATAGCAACAATAAAGAAAACTGGATAGAGGCAGGTGCATTTGAGTGGGCAAACAATGGAGATGTGAAAATATTTAATTTTAGCACACACCCAACCGCACGTTACATTAAAATTGTTGTGGCAGATGGTGTAGGTGGTTTTGGATCGGGGCGCGAACTGTATGTATTTAAAGTTCCAGGTACTGAAAGTTATCTTCCGGGAGATATTAACAACGACCGTTTAATTGACCGAAATGACTTAAACTCTTATACCAATTATACCGGGTTAAAAAAGGGTGATGCTGATTTTGAAGGTTACATTAGCAATGGCGACATTAATAAAAACAATTTGATTGATGCTTACGATATCTCAGTTGTGGCAACTCAGCTTGATGTCGGTATAAGAAATGCCAAAATTGATAAAGTAGCGGGTAAATTAGAAATCAGTACTGCAAAACAGGCTTACAATAAAGATGAAATTATCGAAGTTAAAGTAAAAGGCATAAACCTTAAATCAGTAAATGCATTAAGTTTTGCATTGCCATATTCTGAGCAGGATTATGATTTTATAGGTGTACAAAATCTAAATGTTAAACAAATGGAAAACCTAACAAATGATCGCCTGCATACCAATGGTGGCAAGGTTTTATACCCAACTTTTGTAAACATCGGTAATAAGGATGCTTTAAATGGATCAGCAGATTTATTTACAATAAAATTAAAGGCAAAACGTAAGCTACAATTCGGATTAAAGCTTAGTGAAGGCATTTTAGTAGATAAAAACCTCAATTCTGTTAAGTTTTAATGCATAATTTATTGGTTGGAGGAGACTAAAACAGAATTAAGTACAGAAATACCTTTCGAACAATGTGAATAGAAGGAGTAGAACCAATCGTTTCTGCTCCTTTTTATGTAACAGCGATAATTGATTACAAAAACTTTGCTCTGTACCTTACTGTCTGCAAAAATTAAACGATGATTGATCACTATTTAGCCTGAAATTCATGCTACTCAGAATGATGACTGAATTATTCCAGAATCCATATCATTTAAATTCTCAAGCTAAAGAATTGTTGGTTAACAGTCAACAAATTGATTTTAATAAGGCTCCGAAAAATAAATTAAAACGTCGGCATCAAGGTTTTTTTAGCTGGCAAACCTCAATTTGCATGTTAATTCACTTATAAAAGTGTAATCTGAGCACAAAACACACTTAAATCCTTCGTTTAAATCCGAAATGCACTACTTCAGGGCTCAAAACACAAAATTGAGAATTCAAATCTGAAGATCAACTTCATTATAACTTCATAAATATGCATTTATTTCGCTTTCGAATTAAATCATTGCGTAACCAAAATTTATTGAAGTCAAATTGTATTCCGCGTTGCGGTAATATACTTTTTTCATCAAAAAATCGGTTGCCAACCGAAACTAATTAGAGAAAAAATAAATCAGATTTAACCATTCAACAAAAAAAAATGAAAAGAGTTGTCATATGCTTAGGCTTGTGTACTTTGCTTTACGTAACGGGTTGTACCTCGAAAAAAGAAGAGAAAGAAGAAGTAGCTACTTATGCGGTAACCACGCCGCTAAGAATGGATACTTCGTTTACCAAGGAATATGTTTCGCAGATTAAATCTGTCCGGAACATAGAAGTTAGGGCCCAGGAAAAGGGTACCTTCAGAATATTTATGTAGATGAAGGCCAGCATGTAAAAGCAGGTCAGATTTTATTTAAAATTATGCCTAAAGCAGCTCAATCAGAATTGTTAAAGGCACAAGCTGAAACCAAATCGGCAGAAATTGAACTGGAAAACACCAGGATGCTGTCTGATAAAAACATTGTTTCGAAAAACGAACTGGCTATGGCCAAAGCAAAACTGCAATCTGCAAATGCAGAAACCTCGCTGGCAAAATTCCATTTATCAAATACCGAAATCAGGGCACCATTTGATGGTACTATTGATCGTATTCCATTAAAGTTAGGGAGCTTGGTAGATGAAGGCGCATTGTTAACCAGCTTATCCGATAATAGTCAGGTTTTTGCATATTTCAACGTATCAGAGCCAGAATATTTAAATTATCAGCGTGCGGCAAAAGCAAAGGGGCAGCAAGAAGTTAGTTTATTATTGGCCAACAACGAATTGTTAAAATCGAAAGGTAAAGTTGAAGTAATTGAAAGTGAATTCGACAACGAAACCGGAAACATTGCTTTCAGGGCCAGATTTAATAATTCGGATAATCTATTAAGAAACGGCGAAACCGGTAAAATCCAAATGGTTGTTCCACTAAAAAATGCTTTGGTGATTCCGCAGAAAGCAACCTACGATATTCAAGACAAAACCTATGTGTTTGTGGTTGATAAAAACAACAAAGTACACTCTAAGGTAATTAGCGTTGCTGGCGAACTTCCTGATTTGTACATCATAGGAGATGGCATAACATCGGAAGATAAAATCTTGCTCGAAGGTGTGCAGAAGGTTAAAGACGATGATAAAATTGCCTTCAAATTCCAGCAGCCTCAGGAAGTGATGAAACAATTGAGATTGAAAACAGAATAATCTAAACCCTCCATACTTATTTTATGTTTAGTAAATTCATACAAAGGCCCGTCCTTTCTATAGTAATATCGCTTATCATTGTGTTTCTTGGTGTGTTGGCCATTAGCTACCTCCCGGTTACACAATTCCCCTCTATTTCTCCGCCTAAGGTTAACATAACGGCAGAGTATCCTGGGGCAAACAATGAGTTACTGATTAAATCAGTTGTTATTCCGCTCGAGCGTGCACTTAACGGTGTACCGGGCATGAAATATATTGCATCAGATGCAGGTAATGATGGTGAAGCCTCTATCCAGGTGGTATTTAACCTCGGTACCGATCCTAATCAGGCTTCACTTAACGTTCAAAACAGGGTAGCAGCAGTTACCAATAAACTCCCGCCTTTAGTGGTTCGTGAAGGGGTAAAAATTACCCGTGAAGAGTCGAACATGTTAATGTATATTAACTTGTACAGTAAAGACCCTAAAATGAACCAGAATTTCTTATATAATTATGCAGATATCAATTTGCTTGCAGAGTTAAAGAGGGTTGATGGTGTAGGTTTTGCAGATATTTTGGGCGATAGGGATTATGCAATGCGGATTTGGCTAAAACCCGACCGTATGCAGGCTTATAAAATTTCAGTTGATGAGGTGATGAAAGCGCTTGATGAGCGAAGTTTAGAAGCCTCGCCAGGCAAAACCGGTGAGAGTTCTGGTAAACGTTCACAGGCTTTCGAATATGTGTTAAAATATTCAGGTCGTTTTAGCACTAAAGAAGGTTATGAAAACATTATCCTGAGGGCAAATGCCAATGGCGAAATGCTGAGGTTAAAAGATGTGGCCGATGTAGATTTTAGTGCTTCAGCTTACAATTTATACTCTACATTAAATGGTAAAGCATCTGCTGCAATTGTTTTAAAACAATCTTATGGTAGTAATGCAAGTCAGGTAATTAAGGATGTAAAGGCTAAAATGGCCGAAATCAAGGCGAGCTCTTTCCCTAAAGGTTTAGATTACGAAGTAAGTTACGATGTATCTAAGTTCCTCGATGCCTCAATAGAAAAAGTAATCCATACGCTGGTAGAAGCTTTTATTTTAGTGGGCCTAGTGGTGTTTTTATTCCTGGGCGACTGGCGATCTACACTTATTCCAGCTATCGCCGTTCCAGTTTCGCTTATCGGAACCTTTGTGTTTATGCAGTTTTTTGGCATTACACTTAACTTAATCACGCTGTTTGCATTGGTATTGGCCATTGGCGTGGTGGTAGATGATGCGATTGTGGTAATTGAAGCGGTGCATGCCAAGATGGAACATGATCGGAAACTTTCGGTTTTAAGGGCTACACAAGAAGCGATGAAAGAAATTGGTGGGGCCATTATCGCCATTACCTTTCTTATGGCATCGGTGTTTATTCCGGTAGCTTTTATGTCGGGGCCGGTGGGTATTTTTTACCGCCAGTTTTCCATTACCATGGCAACGGCCATTATCCTTTCGGGTATTGTAGCATTAACACTTACGCCGGCTTTATGTGCCATTATGTTGAAAAACAATCATGGTTCCAATAAAAAGAAAACAATTATCGATCGTTTATTAGATGGTTTTAACAATGGCTTTGCTAAACTTTCGGGTAAATACGAATTAGTATTGACCAAAGTGGTGAGCCGTAAAATTTTAACCTTTGGAATATTGATTGCTTTCTGTTTGGGTGTTTGGGGCTTAAGCGGAAGTGTACCTTCAGGTTTTATACCGAACGAAGATCAGGGTATGGTGTATGCCATTATTCAAACGCCTCCTGGATCTACATTGGAGCGTACCGACCAGATTGCTGAGAAATTGCAGAAAATGTGTGAAGACATTGATGGTGTAAAATCTGTTTCATCTTTGGCCGGTTATGAAATTCTTACCGAAGGAACAGGATCTAACTCAGGTACCTGTTTAATTAACCTGAAAGATTGGAGCGAACGTAAACATTCGGCAGTAGAAATTATCGAAGAACTGGAGGAAAAATCGAAATCCATTCCAGGTGCTACAATCGAGTTTTTCCAGCCACCAGCAGTTCCCGGATATGGTGCCGCAGGAGGTTTTGAGCTACGTTTATTAGATAAAGCAGGAAGTGGCGATTACAAAAAAATGGAAACTGTTGCCAATGATTTTGTAAAAGAACTCAATAAACGCAAAGAGTTATCATCTGTATTTACTTTCTATAGTGCAAGTTTCCCTCAGTATATGCTGGATGTAGACAATGATATTGCACAACAAAAAGGCGTAAGTATCGATAACGCGATGAACACCCTGTCTACCTTTGTAGGTAGTAATTACGAAACCAGTTTTATTAAATACGATCACCAGTATAAAGTAATCGTTCAGGCATTGCCTCAATATCGCGCTTTACCAGAGGATATTTTAAAGCTCTCGGTTAAAAACGACCGCGATGAGATGGTTCCATTTTCGGCCTTTATTAAAATGCGTAAAGTGTATGGTTTATCGGAAATCACCAGGCACAATATGTACAATGCCTCAGAAATTAGTGGTCAATCTGCTCCAGGTTACAGTTCAGGAGAAGCCATTAGTGCCATTACAGAGGTAGCTAAGAAATCGTTGCCAAGAGGTTTCGGTATAGATTGGGCAGGTATTTCTAAAGATGAAGTATCAAGGGGTAATGAAGCAATTTACATCTTCCTGATCTGTTTAGGTTTCGTGTACCTTGTACTTGCAGCACAATACGAAAGTTTTATTCTGCCACTTTCTGTTATCCTTTCCTTACCAGCAGGTATTTTCGGTGCATTTTTGTTTTTGAAATTATTAGGATTAGAAAACAACATTTATGCGCAGGTAGCCATGGTGATGTTAATTGGTTTGCTCGGGAAGAACGCGGTACTGATTGTGGAGTTTGCTGCACAACGGCATGCCCAGGGTGCAACGGTGTTAAAGGCGGCAATGGAAGGTGCCAGTGTGCGTTTCCGTCCAATTTTAATGACCTCTTTTGCCTTTATTGCTGGTTTAATTCCATTGATGATTGCTTCCGGACCAGGTAAAATCGGTAACCGTACCATCGGATCGGCAGCTGCAGGCGGTATGCTTTTTGGAACCATTTTCGGGGTAATTGTAATCCCTGGATTGTATTACATTTTCGGATCAATAGCAGCAAAACACAAGCTGATCAAAATTGAAGAAGAACATCCATTAACTGAAGAAATTGAAGATAATGTTTAAGAAAAATATTTATAAAGGCCTTGGCTTGGTGTTGTTATGCGCCACATATACAGCATGCAAATTGCCAGAAGTGGCCCAACGCGCCGAAAATAAGGCTGTACCTGTTACCTTTAACGGTTCGCAGGATACGGTAAGCACAGCAGGCATAAAATGGCGTCAGTTTTTTACTGATCCTAACCTGATCAACCTGATCGATACCGCACTTAAAAATAACCAGGAGCTGAATATTACGCTTCAGGATATTGAAATTGCGAAAAATGAAATCAAAGCCAGAAAAGGAGAACTTTTGCCAAGTGTAACTTATGGGGTAGGCGCAGGATTGGATAAAGTTGGCCGTTACACCAGCTCTGGTGCCGGCGATGCCTCTACAGAGATTACGCCTGGTAAAGAAGTACCCGAGGTATTGCCCGATTATCATTTTGGTTTACAGGCCAATTGGGAAGCCGACATCTGGCATAAATTGCGCAATGCAAAAAAGGGTGCAGTAAACCATTATCTGGCAACTGTTGAAGGCAAAAATTTTGTGATTACCAATTTAATCGCCGAAGTAGCAAATTCTTATTATGAGTTATTGGCTGCCGATAACCAGTTGGAAACTGTGAAAAAGAACATTGAGCTACAGAAGAACGCTTTGGAACTGATGAAAATTCAAAAACAGGCCAGTAGGGTAAATGAGCTTGCTGTGCGTAAATTTGAGGCTGAAGTATTAAGTTCAAAAAGTTTAGAGTTCGATATTCTCCAGAATATTACCGAAACAGAGAATAAAATTAATTTCCTGTTAGGTCGTTTTCCTCAGCCGATTATTAGAGATAAATCGAGCTTTACAGATCTTGTTCCAGCAACGGTGCAGGCAGGATTACCATCGCAGCTATTGGCCAACCGTCCTGATATTAAGCAGGCAGAATTCGAACTTGCAGCAGCCAAATTAGATGTGAAAGTTGCTAAAGCACAGTTCTATCCATCGTTGGGTATTTCGGCAGCAATTGGTTACCAGGCCTTTAATCCTTCCTATTTGTTGAGAACGCCAGAATCTTTAATTTATTCATTAGCCGGAGATTTAGCCGGACCACTGATTAACAGAAATGCAATAAAAGCAGAATATTCTACGGCAAATGCAAAACAGTTACAGGCGGTATATGAATACGAAAAAAGCATTCTGAATGGCTACATAGAAGTTGCAAACCAAATGTCGAAAATTAATAACCTGCAAAAAAGCTACGATTTAAAGTCTAAACAAGTATTAGCCCTTACCCAATCGATTGATATTTCTAATGATTTATTCAAATCGGCAAGAGCTGATTATTTTGAAGTACTAATGACCCAACGCGATGCTTTACAATCGAAGTTAGAGCTTATCGAAACCAAAAAACAACAATTAAATGCTGTTGTAGATATCTATCATGCTTTAGGTGGCGGATGGAACTAAGCTCTTTATAATTGCATATTCGTAATATCCTTATATTTCAATCAGGCTGCTCACTTCGGGCAGCCTTTTTTGTTTTATAAATTGTCATTCCCAACCCGATAGCTATCGGGTTGATTGAGAATCTTAATGTTTTATATTACTTGAGTTGTAAGATCCCCGCCTGCGCGAGGATGACGGTATGGCGTAACGTACTAGTAGAATCGTCATTTCGACCGTAGTGGAGAAATCTTTGGATTTAATTTTTAGCTTCTTTTAAAGATTTCTCGGCTACCCTGCGCTTTGCTCGAAATGACGACCGGATAAATAAATCGTCATTCCCAACCCGAAAGCTATCGGGTCGATTCGGAATCTTAATGCTTATATATTACTTGAGTTGTAAGATCCCCGCCTGCGCGAGGATGACGGCATGGCGTAACGTACTCGTCGAATCGTCATTCCCAACCCGATTGGGAATCTTAATACTTTGTATTACTTGAGTTGTAAGATTCGCGGCTGCGCGTGGATGACGGTATGGGATAAACTAATCGTAGAATCGTCATTTCGACCGTAGCGGAGAAATCTTTGTACTTGATTGTTAGTCACTTTAAAGGATTTCTCGGCTACGCTGCGCTTTGCTCGAAATGACGACCCGATAAATAATCGTCATTCCCAACCCGATTGGGAATCTTAATGCTTTGTATTACTTGAGTTGTAAGATCCCTGCCTGCGCGAGGATGACGGTATGTTCATCCGGCCATTTTTGCATTATTCATTTATTTATCATAAAATTTATTTTGCAAACAATGACCTCCACTTAAGGTTGATTTAGTATACACATTTATCAAAATATCTAAAATAAAATGGGAAACAAAACATTTAAATTTGGAAACTTAGAAGTTAACCGTTTGGGTTATGGCGCAATGCAATTAACCGGTAATGGCGTTTTTGGCGAAGTAGAAAATCGTGAAAATGCAATAACTGTTTTGAGGGAAGCTGTTGCAAACGGTGTTAATTTTATTGATACAGCAGAAGCCTACGGACCAAAATATAACGAATCGCTAATTGCCGAAGCTTTATCCCCTTTTCAGAAAGACCTATTTATTGCAACCAAGGGTGGTTTCGATCGGCCGGGACCGAACAATTGGGTTCCTAACGGTAATCCAGAAAAAATAAGACAGGATATTGAAGGTAGTTTACAGCGTTTAAAAGTAGAATCGATTGATTTATGGCAACTGCACCGCATTGATCCTAATGTAAACGTAGCCGAAACACTTGCCCCGGTTGTAGAAGCTGTACAAGAAGGAAAAATCAAATATGTGGGCTTATCAGAAGTAACCATCGAACAGATTAAACAGGTACAGGATATTCTGCCAATCGTTTCCGTTCAAAATTTATATAATCTGGCCAACAGACAATGGGAAAGTGTGCTTGATTTTACTGCTGAACACGGTTTAGCTTTTATTCCCTGGTTTCCATTGGCTTCTGGTCCGCATAAACTGGAAGATAAAATTAAAGCCATTGCCGAAAAACATAAGGCTACAACAGCGCAGATTGCACTTGCCTGGTTATTGAAAAGATCATCAAATATTCTATTGATTCCAGGCACAAAATCAGTAGAACATTTAAAAGAGAATTTAAAAGCTATTGAGATCGATTTAACAGATGAAGAATTTGACAGTTTAGCACAATAGTTTGGTTTATTAAACCACAGATGGATACAGATAAGCACCGAGGTTTATTTGTGTCCATTTTTTTTGGTTTTAGCATTTCGCTATTAACTTTTTTTATCCAATTATTTTGCCCCGGTTAAACAGCCTCACAATTCAGTTTATCGCTGAATGCCTACCTTTTACTATCAATTGCGACCGTATCAGCATTGTTTGTGTGCCTGCCAGTATCGTTTGCGCCTCTGTCAGTATCAATTGCGGAAGTATTAGCATTGTTTGCGCCTCTGTCAGTATCAATTGCGGAAGTATCAGCATCGATTGCGTGTCTGCCAGTATCGATTGCGTGTCTGCCAGTATCAATTGCGGAAGTATCAGTATTGATTGCGCCTCTATCAGCATCGTTTGCGTGTCTGCCAGTATCGATCGCGACCTTTACAGTATCAATTGCATCTCTGCCAGCATTAACAGCAAAAAATGTATTTAAAAAGTTATTAAAATTATCACTTTAT
Source organism: Pedobacter sp. AC402 (assembly GCF_979252805.1). NCBI lineage: Bacteria > Pseudomonadati > Bacteroidota > Sphingobacteriia > Sphingobacteriales > Sphingobacteriaceae > Pedobacter > Pedobacter sp. AC402. Next base: position 165,218 of record NZ_CEEDAI010000004.1, read on the forward strand.
AAGTTGATATTTAAACATGAAAAAAGTATTCCTATTTACTGCTATTTTATTTTCAATTGTTTTTCAAAAAGCCATGGCGCAAACTGAACCCGAAAATGTACCGGCCGTTTTAAATCATATTGCCGTTTACGTAACCGATTTAAATAAAGCAACCACCTTTTACCAAAGTGTTTTTAACCTTAAAATAATTCCAGAGCCATTTAAAGATAACCGCCATACCTGGTTTACATTGGGGCCTGCCGGACAATTGCACTTAATACAAGGCGCAAAAGGGACTGAGGTTTTACGATAAAAATGCACATTTATGCTTTAGTGTTCCATCAGTTGATCAATTTGTGAAAAAACTCGATGCTAAAAACATCCGTTTTGAAGATTGGGCTGGCAAAGAAAAAGGAATCACTTTAAGGGTGGATGGAGTGAAAACAGGTTTATTTTAAAGATCCCCGATGGACATTGGCTCGAAGTAAATGATGCAAAGTAAATTTTTTACTACGTGTTAACTTTATTTTTGCTTACCACCTATATTTAAGGCAGATCTATCTTGCTTATGAAATTCAATTTGAAATATGCGCTCGTTGCATTTTTAATCGCCGGAAAATTTGCTCCTGCACACGCCCAAAATCAAAAAAGTGAAGCCGATTTTAAGGCCGTTATGGAAAAATATAGTGCTGTTGGTGCTTCAGTTGCTATAGTTAAAGCAGGCAAGATAATTTATACCCATTCATTCGGTCTTAAGGATTTAGAAAATATAACACCTTTTGAGTGATCAGGATATATTCAGAATTGCATCGATCTCTAAATCATTTTCGGCAACTTCCATTATGCAACTGGTAGAAGCAGGTAAAATTAACCTGGATGATGATTTTGGCGATCTTGTCGGTTTTAAAATCCGCAATCCAAAGTTTCCTGATCAGAAGATTACATTGAAAATGGCCTTGTCTCATACCTCGAGTTTAAACGATTCGCAGGGTTATTTAAATCTCGACCTGATTAATCCCGATAAAAATCCAAACTGGGCCAAATGTTATAATGATTACCAGCCAGGCTCCAAATTCGATTATTGCAATCTTAATTTTAATCTTATAGGTACAATTATCGAAAAAAAATCGGGAGAGCGTTTTGATAATTATGTAAAAAATCATGTATTAAAACCCCTCGGACTATATGCAGGCTATTGTGTTGACTCTTTAGACAGTACCCGGTTTGTTAACCTGTATGAATACCACGCAGACACTAAAACGTACACACCATCGCCAACAGCTTATGCACCAAGACGAACAGAAATTGCAAACTATGTTATGGGTTACACAACTCCGGTTTTTTCGCCAACCGGAGGAATGAAGATTTCGGCCACCGATCTTGCCAAATACATGATCATGCATATGAACTATGGTACAGCCAATGGCGTTAAAATTATAAGTAAAAAAAGTGCAAAAAAAATGCAGACAGCACTTACGCCCGAAGAAGGTTATGGCTTTGCAATCAGAACTGCAGATAACTTGATTCCCGGTGTGAAATTAAAAGGTCATACAGGATCTGCGTATGGTTTATATAGCACAATGTTTTTCAATCCGAAAGAAAAGTTCGGTTTCATTATCATCACCAACGGTATAAATGCAACATATACTGATGGGCTTCCCGATTTTAGCAGGGAAGCCATTAATGCTTTATATCAGGATTTTATAAAATAACTCCCTGTTAAAGCAAATTGGATAATCCATTTTTATGTGTAAAAGCAGTTAAAACTCTAATCGCTGCTTTGGGGTTGCTTTACATCAGCACCTTTCTCTTTACGGTTAAATGTATTAGAAATAGGGGGTAAGTCGATCAAATGAGTACAATCAGTAATTGTTTGGCTTTTGAGATTAACGCTGTTTTGACTTTCATTTTATCTTTAAACTCATATAAATTATTATTGGTTAACAAATCTTTGATAGGTGCTTCCTGATTTAACTTTTTCCATGCTTAAATAATTTTTCAGTATAGAAAATTCCATGCTTTGAATTGCTTTAACAACCGATTTAAGCTTATCTCCCGTTACGCCTAATCTGGCAGCCCAATAGTTGCGATCCTGTTCATCAGCAATCTCAATAAATTCTTTACGGGCATTCATCGAATTAATTTGATATTCCATTTCTATGATATTTTGGTTAGTATTATGATAGAAACGGATACTCCTTTCAATTTGGTTTTGGTGTTTTGTCAGCCGATATTCAAATAAATTATATCAAGAGATCTTTCGCATAAATGTTAGTTAAATAAGGTTAATATTTATCTCATAATGCAAAGGCAAAACTGCCTCTAAAATCGATTTAGAACTGTCGTTTTTTAACACTACAAGTATTTCTGAAAAAGTGTAACGTATTTCTTACAAAACATTAGGATTTGTGAAAAAGCATATTTATTATTGTAATGTAATATAATTTTTACAATGGTAAATTATTTTCTATCCAAACCAGCTGATGACTTTTCGCGTCGAAAATTTTATCAAGATAATCGCTTTGTATTATTCATCTGGGTACTGATTACACTCATATTTGTAATTGATTCATGGGCAACTCATCGGTATAACAATTACCTTATTTTTGAGAATACTTTTCAGAAACCTGATTCATGAAAGATCGTTTTATGGCTTTTACCCGGAGCTGCACGATGATGCGAACCATTATGGCCCTATTTTTAGTGTGCTTATAGCCCCATTTGCCTTAATGCACAACTGGATCGGGTTATTATTCTGGAATCTTTTTAACTGCTTTTTACTACTTTAAAGCCATTCAAACTTTGCCTTTAAGTGAAGATAAAAAGGTGATGATTGGCTACATTGCCGTGCCTTGTTTAATCGAATCCATGCTCAATCAGCGATTTAATGCCGGAGCCGGGGCTTTAATTGATTTTTAAGTTATACTCAAATCAATAAAGATGAGAAGGAATCTGGTCTGCACTCTGTATTGTGCTAGGTACGTTTATT
>NZ_CEEDAI010000005.1:0-117661 GCF_979252805.1 Pedobacter sp. AC402
TATGTTTATGTTAATTATACCTTGATCTTGACATATCTTCTTGTTGCAACCGGGTGTTTACACCAGGTCTACCTCGCTAACACCACTGGTTTTCGCATTTTATCGTGAAACGCTTTCGCGTTTTTCGTGCGCCGCTTCAATGCATATTCTGCGTAAGCATTAAATAGCTTGTAACCCGCTAAATCATCAACGGTATAGGTTACAAAATTTCCATCTTTACGTTTACCAAAGTAACGGAAGTTGGCACTCACAAATAAGTTGCTGGTGGCCTGTGCACCTGCAGTAATACCAAAAGTATGCTTTGGTCTGCGGAAAAGATAGTTGGCAACAGCATTATCTACAAAGTTAAACTCATTACCTTCTACATATGCGTAATAACCGTTAATTGTAAATACACTAAATTTAGCTGCTGGTTCTACTTCGAAAACCTTTGGTTTTCTGACTCACCTGATTGATGTATCCATTTGGAAAAGCATAAAGAATCGCAATCCAGTTAAATCGCGTTTGTAACCTGCCAGGCGTAAGCTAAACTGATCATCAGCAAAACTAAGAAAGTTAACTCCTGCCTCGTAATTTTGTGATTTCTCCGGCTTTAAATCAAGGTTGGGCTCCAAACTGACCAAAAAGCATATTTAGTGTAGGTACTTTAAATGCAGTTGAAACTGTTCCGAATAATTTTATCTCTTTAATAATATTAATGCTTGGGGTAATTGAGTAGGTATAGTTTTCGCCATATTGTTTGTGTTTATTGTAACGTCCGCCAATTTCAAGATTAAAAACACTTAAATCATGTAAAAATAATGATCCGTATGCGGCAAAAATATTAGTTTCGGGCTTGTTTGCTGCTGATGATAATTTCATCACGCGGTTATCAATCCCTACTAATAAATCGAGTTTATTGTTTATTTTTTGGTTGTAAAATAAATCCAACAATGATACCCTTCCTTCATTAAGGCTCGAAAACTGACTAATGTGCATCGTTTCTTGTACTTTCAAAACTATAATTTAATGTTACTTTACCTGTAGCAAATTCGTACCTGGCATTTGTACCTGCGGCAAAGTTTTTAAGGATAGAATAGTTGTTTGCATCGGTAAATGCACCACCATCAAACTTATAATCGCCATAATAATAACGTACAAAAGGATTTACGGAAAAATGGTTATCTAATTTAATTCCAAAATTTGCATTTAAGGCATCGGTTTTAAAACCATCTTTATCAAATGCAGCATTACTTGTTGCAGGTGTTGCCGCTTCAGAAATTCCATCTGTTTTTGCGTGGGTATAGTTGATGTTATAAGTAAAACCTTCAACACCACCGTTTAAACCAATTGTTCCTTTATAAGTTTCGTAACTGCCAGCACTGGCTACACCGTAAATGGTATTTCCCTTCGGACCAGCTTTTTTTTTGTAATGATATTGATTACACCTGCAACAGCATCAGAACCATAAATGGTAGATTGGCCACCTCTTAAAATTTCGATATGGTCAATCTGATCGATGGAAATCAACCTTCAAATCGAAAGCGCCTCCGTTGCCTGATGGATCGTTCTGTACAATACCATCAATTAACACTACAGCATAAGACACTTCCTGCACCCCTGAAAAATACTGATTTGTTTAAACCTGGATTGCTGCTTGCACCCGCAACAATAATTCCGGCTTGTTCGCTAATTAGTTCCGGCAATGATTTACCATTGCTGCGCTCTAATATCTCGCGACTGATAATGGTAACAACTTTACCTGTTTGAGATTGTTTCTGATCGTTTTTAGTTGCAGAAATTACAACATCTTTAAGTTGCAAACTGTCTTGAGTTTGCGCATTAGCCACCTGGCTAATCATTAACTGTGCAAAGCCTAAACCGGCTACAGTTAGCATTGTTTGTTTGTTCATTTGATTGTGGTTTTGCCCACAGCCAACAGATTAGAAAAGGAAATGAAAATACGAAAAACGTTAAGTACCTCAATCCTAGCTTCAATCCCCGAAAGCTATGAAATTAAACGCTAAAGGCAGGTCTTCTGACTTACTCCCGGTTTTCTGTCTTCCCGTAACGGATACCGAAACAGTGACTTATAGATTGAAAAACGTTATAGAGCTTACAGCTGCGGGACAGTTACAGATTTACACTGTATTCCCTTTTAATTCCGGGTGTAATGCCGGAAACCAAAAGCAGCGCAAATGTAGTAAAAAAAGTATAGAGCAAAGCGTAAAAAACATGGACTAGCTTTGTTGGTATTTTAATCTCTTAGGATGCTGTAGCTCCGATGAAAAAAATCGGAGGCTGCAGCTACTATAGGGTTTATATAGAAGGGCTTGCGGTATTAAAATCCAGCATTATAAAAAAAGGCCTGCAATGAAGATTTTGCAGACCTTTAAGATTGAGGCATTATAATTTTTTAGTGGAAAATTGCCAAATCATTAAAAAATATCTTTGTAAAATCGGTAGTAACGCCATCACCACCGTATTTAATTCTTTTTACCAACGCACCTGTAGAGGCATTGTAAATTAATAAATAGTTTACGGTAGCGGCTGCGCCATAATTTTGGATTCCATTAATTACGACATAATCTTTATTTCTATCGTAACGGATCGCTCCGTAAACCATAAATGGATCCTCGGTAATATTGATAAACGGTTGCGATAACGATGTTTTATCACCATCAACGTATTTATAAATGGCCTTTCCTGAATGGTAGAAAACCGCATTTTCTTTTGTTGAAGCGGTAATTCTTGTCGGTGCATCCAGCCCAAAGGTTCCTATTGACACTGGTAAAGCCACTCCTGTAGTATCAAGGTTATTATCTATAGCGATTAACCTGCTACCTGTAGAAGCCCAAACTTTGCCATTTGGTGTTTGTGCAAACCCACGGTTAATATTAGAGAAACTTTTTACCAGTGAATAATTATTAGCGGATACAATTTTTGCACCATTGCTCTGTAAAAGATACACATAATCGCCTTTTTTCCACATGTCCCCGGTATTTACAGCACCAACAGAAGTCAGTTTATTTTGTACGGCCAATGTATTTAAATCGATCTGGTAAACACCATCATTGGCACTTACCAATCCCCTGTTTCCATCAACCTTTATAATGCTTCTCCAGTTACTGGCTTCCTGTACATACCTGGCCTCTTCTTTTAAAGTAAATTCATTTATTTTTACAATTGGACCATTCACCTTGCACATTAAATAAATGCTTCCGTTTATTACTGATGCAAACTGCAATGTACTCGTTTTGGCTGCATTTGATAACAGCTTACCCGGGTTTTCTTTCTCGTATGCCCGAATGTTAAGGGTATCATCACCGTAACGATAAAAGCTTACTGTGCCAGCGTTTTGTCCGTAAGATCCTTCCCCAATTACAAAAAAGCCATTGTCGTATTTACCTGCAACCGGATCTGTTTGTATGTTTTCTACGGTGTCCTTTTTACAAGCGTGTAAACCTGTGGTTAAAATTAATGCCCCTATCAGAAGCTGTTTAAAGTTTAATTGTTTCATTATAATATATTGTGTTATTTATTTTTTTAAAAGTTTAAGATCAACTGCCCCACCAAATTCTGTTGAGATTTCGCCCAAATAGCGCGACCGCTCATTGTCATTATCAGGGCTAAAAGGATTCCCATTATTATTTTGTGCAGTGTATACCTTTACAAAATCGACTGAGCTAAGGCTTACTTTTTTACCTGTATTATCTACCGCCCAATCAATATCAAAGGTGTTATATCCCCTTCCTAATGATTCCTGCAAAGTAATATACTCGCTCGATCCGTTATCTGAATAGCCAAAAGCAAAAGGTTTATTGGTTATGATATCTCCGGGGTTTAATGTGTTTTTAAGTAAAGTTCCGGTGAAAGAAATTTCGTTTGTAGTAGCCCATGAAGAGAAATAATCTTGCGTATGGAACTGGTTTTTCAATATAAGTCCTTCCTTCCCCTGATTATCTGCCCAACGGATATCATCTGTTGCTTTCGCAGGTTTGTAATAGGTAATTTTATAATTTTTGAGGGTGGTTGAGGCATTGTATTCACTTCCCGCGAGTTCATACCAAACATCATCCGGAATTCCATTTTTGTTTACGTCCTGCATTACAGACACAATGCCAGGTTCAGAAAATTCCATATCCACTCCAATTAAAGGATTACCGTAAATGCCCAGATCGGCTCCAGCTGAATTGGTTACACTATGATCAAAACCAAATACAATAAAACCCCCATAACCGCCAAGTGAAATAAGACCATTGCCAGCACTACCAATTAAGATGTCGGTTTTAACCAAATCATTTGTAAACTGCCCTGGAGCTTGTTTAAATTCGTATATTTTACTTAAATAAGGAGATTGATTAGCAACAGGTTTATCGCCTTGGTTATCTTTTTCTACCGCGCTTTCCTTTTTACATGAAAATAGCACAGCTGATAAAAGTGTTAAGATTATTGTAAATTTTGTATTCATATTCAGTTAATTAGGTTTTTAAAAAATTCTTCATGGTATATATTTAATTTATAAATGCAATGTGGGCCGGGATATCGCCAGTAGTAACCGACCATTTTAAGCGACCTTCTGAGCTGTAACAGTGTAATTTTCCGGGGGTAACATAATCTTTAGCGTCTGTTACATATACATCTTTACTGGTAGGGTTAACCGCAATTCCGTAAGGGATTTTAATGTCTTTTTCAGTACCATCCGTAATAAATTTGCGATCCATTATTGTTTCGTCCTTTACGTTGATCATGTTGAAGCTAATTTTGTTTTTACCCGCTATGTAGTTCCACTCTGTGCTGTAGATATAAGCGAAGTCATCATCAATAACCAGGTTACCAGCGGCAATATTGAATACCTTTTTTAATTTGGTCGGTTTGGGTATCAATTACAAAAAGCTTTGATGGGATGCTATAATAATCTCCACGTGAAGTCACATACAAATCACCATAACGATCAGCTTTAACACGATGCAGATTTATAGCAACCTCGATGCGCTTGATTTCTTTAAAACTGGGTAGATCAATCACTGACAGGGTATCCTCATAATCTGGCGGACTATAACCACCTGAATTTGCTACATACAATTTACTGCCGATAATGGCCATTTCTTCTGGCTGTCGGCCAACCTCAACTGTACGGTTTATGCTAAGTGCCGAAGTGTCTATCTCTGCCACAATTCCATTAGGTGCCTTCGGATCGCCAACTTTGCCTAAATAAGCACTTATATAAGCTTTCCCTTTATTGAAAGTGATATAGCGGCAATTGGTGATGTTGATCTGTCCGATTTTCTTTCCTGTTTTTACATTCAACACTTCAACCTTATTTGATACGTTAATCACTACGTAAAGCTTGCTACCATAACGGCCAATATCATTCCCTACATCGCCCAAACCTTTGGTAACCTCTGGGTTGACTTGATTGTATAGGTTACGGGTATAAATGCCATTAACCAGGTCCATATAATCCAACGAAGCCTTATTCATGTTCATATTACCTTCGTTAACCAGGTAAAATCCTTTCACAGCCGAAGTTGGATCTGGTTCTAACCTGCTAATTTCTGAAGGCAAAGGCTTGGGGTCTTTTCTACAGGATGCCAAAACCACCAAAAACAATATGTTTATCGTAAATTTTAAATGCTTCATAGTTTATAATTTAACGTTAGCCTGTAATTTCTACCCGGCATAGGGAAATTTGGAATAAGGTCGTAATATTGGTTTAGTAGGTTATTTACTTCTCCGCTGATATTTATACTTCCGTTTTTCAGCTTAAATTCATAACCAATGGCCGCATCATGGGTGTACCAGGGTTCCATATAATTATAAATGTTGTTCGCTTTTTGATTGTAACGGAAGCCGGTATAGATAAAACCGTAGTTGGCGTGCCAGTTATGGTAATCTATCCGGGCTAAAAATGAACCACTGTTTTTTGGGATGTAAGGAATCTGATCTCGATAAGTTTCCTCCTGTTTTGAAGTCACATCAACCGCCTTTTGATAAGTGTAATTCAGCCCTATATTAACCAGTAAAGCAGTACAAGGCTCAAATGCGGTTTTGGCATTAATTTCCAAACCATGGATGTCTACCAAACCTATATTGTACATTATCCAGCGGTACAGGTTTGCACCCGGCTGTGCCACAATTTTATCTTTTATCCGGTTGTAATAAACATCAGTTTGGAAATCGATAAATTTTATCCGCTTATCATTAAAATTTTTAAAATACGTAATGCCAACATCATATTGTTTAGTGTATTCAGGATTTAAAAGCGTATTGCCAATGAAAGTATAATACAAGTCGTTAAAAGTAGGCATCCGGAAAATGTCTTTATAAAATGCCCTTATTCTGATGTCCTGATTATTTAAAAACTTCCACGATAGCATAACTGTTGGACTGAAAACTTGCTTATTACCCGCCGAAGAATATAATTTTACCTGATCAATTACAGTGGTGCTCAATAAATTTGCCTGGATAGTGAGCTTTTTTAACGTTAGTGATGAGCTTAACACATTTAAAAAGGTATTCCTGTTTGGATAAGAAAAACGGTAAATATTGGCATCTAAAGTTTGATAGCTATAATCAGCTGCATAAGCTGCTTCCCAAACCGAATTGATTTTATATTTCCCCGAAAAAGATAAGTAAGCTTCCTGCTCTTTAAATCGGTTATCTAAAAAGCCAGTGGTGGTTACATAATCCGGGTCTAAATAACGCTGATAAACGTAACCATATTTTCCATTTATAAGAATACTGAATCCATCGGATAGTTTTTTCTCCATACTCCCCTGGATAAAGAAATCGCGGTCCCATATTCTTTGCGTAAAATCAAACCTATTGGATACAATTGCACCGGGTAATCCCCTATCCGATAAAAAGGAATACGCTTGCGCATGCCATTTTCCGTTTTTAAATTTGCCAAACAATGCGGCCTGTAACCGAAAACGTTCTACATCGCCATTATTTCTTACCGCAGTGGTATCAAAAACTCCGTTGGTGTACCTAAATTTATATTTCCCATCAGCATGGATATATTCAGTATTTATACTTGCACTTAAATTCTCGCTAACCTTATAGCGGTAAATTAAAGAAGGATTAATCAATCCAAACGAACCGCTTTTTAAAGTTAGCTCAACCTGTTTGCGCTGGTTTTCATCAAAATCAGGTGCTTTGGTTTTTAAATAAATGCTACTTGCAGAAGCATACCCCTTGGCCGGAATAAGCAATTCTGGCTTTTGTCCGCTATATAAGGCAATTTCTTCGAGATTACTGAGTGAGAATTTTCCCAAATCTACCTGTCCGTTTTGGGCGTTGCCAATCTGAATGCCATCTAAAAAAACTGCGGTATGGTTAGTGCCCAGGCTTCGTACATTTACCGTTTTCAAACCGCCTATTCCACCATAATCTTTTAATTGTACACCCGAAAAGTAACGGATAGCATCAGCAACGGATAAACTGTTAATTCTTTTCAGATCTTCGGATGATAAGATCTGAAGCGGTGTTGGCGATTTGCTTTGCTCCGTTAATCGGTACTCCCTGATCTGAACCTCTTTCAGCTGGGTTGCTTTTTTTGTACTGTCGGTTTGTGCCCAGGTATTTAAAGGCCATAAAAATCCTATCCATAAAATGGAAGAACATAGAAAAAACAGCATTGTGCCCGCGTAGGCAGAATGTTTTTGTGTCATTTTGATTGTGAGTTTAACCCACAGCCAACAGATGGAAAAGAAATGAAAATACGAAAACCGTAAGTACCTCACTCCTTAGCTTCAATCCCCGAAAGCTATGAAATATAATGCTAAGGCAGGTCTTCTGACTTACTCCCGGCTTTCCTGCCTTCCCATCCTGAGGTATCAGAACAGTGGCAAATTGATTGGAAATCCGTTAAGGAGCTTACAGCTGCGGGACAGTTACAGATTTACACTGTATTCCCTTTTAATTCCGGTTGTAAAGCCGGAAACCAAAAGCAGAGCAAATGTAGTAAAAAGAGCGGATAGCAGAAATTTTGTTGCTTAATTACGCTGAATATTAATAATAGGGTAAGAAATACAGTATCCATGGTATCATCAAATTAGAACGGGTTATAATGTAAAATGCATGATGGAAAATGATGCTATTAATAGAAAAACCTAAATTAGGAATCAAAATTTACAAACATGAGCAGGATTTTAACCCTAATATTTTCGTTATTCAGCTTAAACACTATGGCACAAAAAACCGATACCGTTTTTCTGAAAAAGTTAATGGAAAGCAAACCAGAACTATTTTCTGCCATTCTTCAACATCCAGATCATAACCAGATCCAGGTATTATATACCCAGATTAACCGCGATGCAAAGAATAATGCTACGTTCAAAACCTTTAGCTACAATTTGAATCCGCACCATTACTTTTATCCCGCCAGTACCGTTAAACTCGCCGCTGTAATTTTCGCTTTAGAAAAAGTGAACCGATTGAAAAGTACAGGCCTAACGCTTAACAGTACAATGATTACGGATAGCGCCTATAAAACTCAAACAAAGGTTTTAGCAGATACGAGTGCGAAAAACAAACTTCCCTCAATAGCGCATTATATTAAAAAGATTTTGCTTACCAGTGATAATGATGCCTTTAACCGGTTATTCGAATTTATTGGCCGTGCCGAAATTAACGAAAAACTCAAAGCAAATGGATTTAACGATAGCCGTATTCTTAACCGTTTGGCCATTGGCGATGCAGGAGAATCGGCTAAGCATACCAACCCAATTAAGTTTTATAACGGGCAGCAATTGGTATACAATCAGCCTGCGCAATACGACCCTAAAGAATATGAACTTAAACTAAATAATTTGGTTATGGGTACGGGTTACCTGGACAGTACAGATAAACTGGTTAATAAACCTTTCAGTTTAGCAGGCAAAAATGCTTTTGCCATTAACGATCAGCAAAAATTAATGCAGAAATTGATTTTTTCAGAAGCGTTTCCAGCTAAAGACAGATTTAAACTTACCGCAGAAGATTATAAACTCATTTATACTTATATGAGTAAATATCCCACAGAAAGCGATTTTCCAAAATATGATCCGAAAGAATTTTGGCCAACTTATGCTAAAATGCTGTATTACGGAAGAGCGCAGGTTAAACCTGATGCTGATATTAGAATTTTTAATAAATATGGCGACAGTTACGGTTTTATTATAGATAATGCTTACTTCGTCGATTTTAAAAACGGAATTGAATATTTCCTTACAGCCGTGGTTCAAAGTAACGAAGACGGTATTTATAACGATAATAAGTACGAGTATGATACCGTGTGCTTTCCGTTTATGAAGAATTTAGGGCGAACAATTTATGAACTTGAATTAAAAAGAAACAAAAAGTTTAAGCCTGATTTAACTAAATTCAAAATGGATTACACTTATTAAAACCTTTAAGGTGTTTTAGGGTTTATAGCCTATAATTGTATAAAAAACTATACATTAATTAAAAAATAATATATTCGCATCTGAAATATAGAATAAATCTCTAATGGCTAAATTATTAATAATTGACGATGAGCGTGCGATAAGGAGTACCTTACGCGAAATTCTGGAGTACGAAAATTACGATGTTGAAGATACTGATAACGGTATCGATGGACTCGAAATGATTAAAAAAGGGAATTTCGATCTGGTACTTTGCGATATCAAGATGAATAAAATGGACGGTATGGAAGTGCTCGAGCAGGCACAGATCATTAAACCCGATCTCCCTTTTATTATGATATCTGGTCATGGTACAGTAGAAACTGCCATTGAGGCCAGTAAAAAGGGAGCTTTTGATTTTATATCCAAACCACCAGATTTAAACCGTTTATTGATTACTGTTCGTAATGGTTTAGACCGTGGAAACTTAGTTACCGAAACCAAAGTATTAAAACGCAAAGCGAGTAAAACCCGCGAAATATTAGGTGAATCGGATAGTATTTCTAAAATTAAAGAAACCATAGAACGTGTTGCACCAACCGAAGCCAGGGTATTAATTACCGGGGCAAATGGTAGTGGTAAAGAACTGGTTGCGCGTTGGCTACATGAAAAATCCAACCGTGCTGATAGTCCTCTAATTGAAGTAAATTGTGCTGCTATTCCTTCAGAATTAATTGAAAGTGAATTGTTTGGCCACGAAAAAGGTTCGTTTACCTCTGCTGTAAAGCAGCGTATCGGTAAATTTGAACTGGCCAATGGTGGTACATTATTTTTAGATGAGATTGGTGACATGAGCCTATCTGCACAGGCAAAGGTTTTGCGTGCTTTGCAGGAACACAAAATTTCGCGTGTTGGTGGCGAAAAGGAAATAGAAGTTAACGTACGTGTTTTAGCGGCAACCAATAAAGATCTGTTAAAAGAAATCGAAGATGGTAATTTCCGTATGGATTTGTACCACAGGTTGAATGTAATTAATATCCATGTGCCACATTTAACAGAACGCACCGATGATATTCCTGTTATTGCACAAAACTTTTTAGAAAGCATTTGCAGTGATTACGGTATGCCTGTTAAAAAGATAAACGAAGGTGGTATGGCAGCTTTGCAGGCTTTACCATGGACAGGTAATGTACGTGAGTTGCACAATATGATTGAGCGTTTAATTATTTTGAGTGATAAAGTAATTACAGAAAACGATGTTCGGGCATTTGCCAACCCAGGCGGAGGAACAAATATTGGCGCGGCAAGCAGTGCACAAATTGCAGGTGCGGGCGGTTCAGCCCTTGCTTCTTCTTTCGATTCATTTAATAACTTCCAGGATTATAAAGATCACGCTGAACGTGAGTTTATAAAATTTAAATTGGAAAAAAATAACTGGAACGTATCAAAAACTGCTGATGAAATTGATATTCAAAGAAGTCATCTATACAGCAAAATTGAAAAATTTGGCTTAAAAAGAGCTGAGTAAGAATATAATAAGATTGGAATTGAACTACAGCAAAGAAGTCAAGTTTTTAAAACTTGACTTCTTTTTTATAATGATTAGATGAAATCAATATTCAAATAATTCATCTATATAGCAAAATCGAAAAGTTGGCTAATTAAGATTGGAATTGAACTACAGCAAAGAAGTCAAGTTTTAAAAACTTGACTTCTTTTTTTAAAGATTAGATGAAACGAATATTTAAATAATTCATCTATATAGCAAAATCGAAAAGTTGGCTAAATAAGATTGGAATTGAACTACAGCAAAGAAGTCAAGTTTTTAAAACTTGACTTCTTTTATTAATATTAGATGAAACGAATATTTAAATAATTCATCTATATAGCAAATTGAAAAATTGAGCTTAAAAAGATTGGAATAGAACTACAGTAAAGAAGTCAAGTTTTTAAAACTTGACTTCTTTTATTAATGACATTTCTCCTTTATTTATGGATCACAATTAGCCCATGTAATCATTCTGTCTCATCAGCAATGCACGGTATTTGTTAAAAATTGCTGTTTTAGATACAAAACCTAAATATTGGTTTTGCACATTTAACACTGGCAAAATCCAAACATTATCCTGTTCCATTTTTTCAAGAACCATTTTCAGGTCATCATTTTCATTAATGGTATTTGGTGCCGGCTGAACCAATTGCGAAGCCATTAAATGCGCTTTATCAGGATGGTTAATCATCTCGTTAAATAACTCTTCGATATAAATTACACCTTTAAAGTCGCCCAACTCATCAGTTACTGCACAGATGTTTTTATGCGACTGCAGAATTTCATTCATCTTAATCGAAATCAAATCGTTCATCTGTAACTGAGGATAGCTTTTCTCAATCAGATACCTTAATTTCATTTGGTTCAAAACCGTAGTGTCTTTATCCTCGTGTGATAAGAGCTCGCCCTTATCTGCCAATGCTTTAGTATAAATAGAATGTTTTTGCGAGCTGCGGTTAATCGCATAAGAAATGGCTGTGGTAATCATTAATGGAACCATCAATATATAGCCCCCCGTAATTTCTGCAATAAGAAAAATACCCGTTAAAGGCGCATGCATAATTGAGCCTAATGCAGCCGCCATACCAGCAACGATAAAGTTAGAGACATTTAATTGTGCCAGGCCCGATAAATTAACAATGTAAGCGAAAATAAATCCGATTAAGCCGCCCATAATTAAACTTGGTGCAAACGTACCACCATTACCTCCTGCCCCTAAAGTTACCAGGGTGGCTATCGATTTCATAAAAATAGTTACCACAGTAAATAATACAACCAATGCTGGGATGTTATTGTAATCAGCAAAGATACTGTTGTTTATAACCGTTTGATAATCACCCTTTAATAAACCTTTAATGGTAATGTAACCCTCGCCATATAGTGTTGGAAATAGGAATACCAATGCCCCAAGCATTAAACCGCCCACCACAACTTTAGTGTAAGGATGTTTAATTTTATAAAACAACCCTTTAACAGCATAATTGGCTTTTGTAAAATAGATAGAGAATAAGCCAATAAAACAAGCGAGTATTACATAATAAAATAATGCATTTACCTTCCATCCTTCTGTAACCAAAAAGAAAAGTTGTTGCGTATAAAATAACCTTGCCACAACAGCCGCGGTGGCTGCCGAAAGCAATAAAGGAATAAATGCAGGGATGGTAAATTCGGGCAATAGAATTTCAATAGCAAAAACAATTCCCGCAACAGGACTATTAAAAGCCCCTGCTATACCTGCAGCAGCACCACAGGCCACCAACATGGTAATTTCCCGGTAAGATAAACCCAATAAACGAGCTAAATTAGAACCAATTGCCGACCCGCTGGTAACAATTGGAGCTTCCAAGCCTGTTGAGCCACCAAAGCCTACTGTTATGGCTGCGGTAATAATCTGCGAATAAATATTGTGTGCTTCCACCTTGCTCGATTTTTTTGAAATTGCATAAAGCAAAGGTGTTAAACCCGTTTCGAACTTTGATTTGCGAATAAAATATTTAATGTAAAGTACGGTTAAGAAAATACCGATCATCGGAAAAATAAAATACAGGTAGTATTTATATTTCCAGTGCCAATCTGATTGAAGAAATTCTTCGATATGATGGGTTAAACTTTTTAATGCGGCGGCTGCGAGGCCAGCTAAAATCCCAACAATTACAGCTAAGATAATTAAGAAATTACGGTTTGATATTTTAGATTTTCGGTATAGGTTAATCTGATCAAGGTAATTTACAAATCTAATGTACATTCTATTGTTTTTTAATAGATAGCGAATAAGCCAAAAGTAACAAAAACAACGAAAAGAGCCAATTTAAAGGCTTGTTTTATGCATCAAATTTATCTAACAACTTTATTAGTGTAGCAAAATCTTTTGGGTATGGTGCATCAATAACAATATCCTGATCATTTAATCCCTTAAAAATCAGGTGTCTGGCATGTAAGGCAAAACGTTTCATGATGGGTTGCTCCTCTTCGCCTTTGGCTAATTTATAACCCCTCTTAATTGAAGAAAGAAAAACAGGTTTCCCTTTATACATGTCATCACCCACAATAGCAGCCCTTTGTGTGGCCAGATGGATGCGGATTTGGTGCATCCGGCCAGTTATTGGTTTACACTCTACCAAAGTATAATGTTTGTAGTACTTTAACGAATCAAAAATGGTTTCGGCCCTCTTGCCTTCAGCCCGATCGATGGTTACATTTTTATTTCCATCGTTTAAGATTGGTAAATCAACCGTAAGCTGATCAAAAATTACATGTCCATCAACAACAGCATGATAGGTTTTATTTACCTTTCTCCTTTCAAACTGCATGGAAGCGTGGCGGTATCCTTCTGGGTTTTTTGCAATAATTAAAGCCCCTGATGTTTCTTTATCTAAACGGTGACAAACCTGTGCATCATCGCTATATTGTTTAGCAAGGCGTAATACATTGGTTTCTCCAGATCCGCCACGCTCATCAAGTGAGGCTAAAAAAGGAGGTTTATTGATAACTATGAAATCGTTGTCTTCGAAAAGAATAAGGTCTTTAAAATTTGGAAACTTCAAACTGTGCTGTAATTAATGAAGCGCAAAAATACGATTTTATTTTTTTAAGCTGGTCGTCACCCTGAATTTATTTCAGGGCCTTGCTTGAGAAAGTCAGTAAAATGAATTCAGCTGGACAAATTTGTTACAGGTATCATACTCCTAAACTTGTTTCAGAATCTAATTAACGACAGCATAAAAAAACACAGATTAATCATCAGAAAAGATCTGTGTTAATCTGTGTTTATTGGTAATGAAAAATTATTTAAGATAGCTCAAACTTATAACCTACTCCTTTTACGGTTGATACATAAGTTTCACCTAATTTTTCTCTTAATTTACGGATATGTACATCAATAGTTCTGTTGGTTACTACTACCGAGTCTTCCCAGATGTTTTTAAGAATGGATTCACGGGTGTAAACTTTCCCTGGTTTCGAAGCCAGTAAGTATAAAAGCTCAAATTCTTTTTTAGCCAAAACCACTTTATTTCCACCTTGAAAAACCAAATAAGCTTCACGGTCGATCACTAAATCGCCAATTTCTAATTTGTTTTCAGATATTTCTTCCGTTCCGGTGTTTCTCCTCAAAATTGCATTTATTCGGCTAACTAGTGCACGTGGTTTTATCGGCTTTGCAATGTAGTCATCAGCACCAACGTTAAATCCTGCAATTTCAGAGTATTCCTCACTTCTGGCGGTTAGGAAAACCATAAATGTATTTTTGAACTCGGGTATTGCACGCATTAAGCGGCAAGCCTCTATCCCATCCATTTTAGGCATCATAATATCCAGTATAATTAAATCCGGATGTACCTTTTTCGCAACTGTAATTCCTTCCTGGCCATTGGTTGCTGTGAAAACCTGATAACCCTCTTTTTTAAGGTTATATTCAATAAGCTCCAGAATATCTGGTTCATCATCAACAATTAATATTTTCTGACCTGCGTTGTTCATAGTTAAATATTTGTTACGAAAGTAGTGTCTATGATGCAATATATAGTTAAGCCTAAGTTAAGAAATTGTTAATTACTTAAATTAGTTTAACATGGAATTTGTTTTAACGTAACGTTTTAACTAAAAATGCTTCCAGTTCATCGCCACGCAGGTTTTTAGCAACGATTTTTCCGGCAGGATCAACAAGATAAGAAGTTGGTATGGCTTGCACCTGGTATTTTTTAACCGTTTCGCCATTAAAATCTTTCAATTCCGAAACATGTGTCCAGGTTAGTCCGTCGGCTTTTATTGCACCTAACCAGGCTGCTTTATCTGTATCTAAAGAAATACCGATAATGTCGAAGTTTTTTTGTTTGTATTTATTGTAAACTTTAACCACATTAGGATTCTCCTGGCGGCAAGGCTGACACCATGATGCCCAAAAATCAATTAATACGTATTTACCTTTATAATCAGATAAATTTACGGGTTTATTGTCTGCCGTATTGATTGTAAATGCAGGCGCAACCTGGCCTACCTGTACAGCCTTTAATAAGGCCATTTGCTTAACAAAAGCGTCTACTGTAGCATTTCCTTTAATTTCTTCTTTAACTTCATCAGCAAATTTTACCAATTCAGCTTCATATTCCTGCGGACTTAAAGTGTTCATTGCATAGAAACTAGCAAGCGTTCCTTTGTTATCTTTAGCAAATTTAATAATCTCTGTATTCAACTGGTTAATATACGATTCATACTGTGGCTTCATCGATTCAAGCACAGCAGCCCTGTTCTCCGGCTGTTTTGATACTTTGGCTTCAAAATCAGCCTGCAGTTTTTCTACTTGTTTTGCAAAATTGTTTCTAATGGCATTTAACTCTGATAATTTATCTACTTCATTTGCGCCCGAAATTTTATATGCCATAGTTTTATCAGCCAAATCAGCTTCCAATTTAATGTCATCGCCATTTTTTGCAATCAGCATAAATTCGTGGTTACCAACTGATACCCTGAAGAAATCGACAGATGGTGTTTTACGGATAAATTTGAATTCTCCTTTTTCTGATAAATTGGTCGAATCAATTGCAACCATATTACTGTTCTGCATGCCGTATAAAAAAACTTTCTTTTCCGTTCCGGGATTCTGAAAAGTTCCATCAATGGTAAAGCTATCTTTAGGTTTACATGCAGTAAAAGCAATAGCGATCAGCATGATAATGCTCAATTGTTTTAGTCTCATTATTTCAATTTTTCAAGTATTAATTCATTTAATTTTTTGGCGTCTGCTTTACCCTTGGCGAGTTTCATTACCTCACCAACAAACAAACCTAAAACGCCCTTTTTACCTTTCTTGTACGCTTCTACCTGTTGCGGGTATTTATTTAACACTTCATCAATAAAAGTGCTTAATTCATCTCCATTTTCGGTAATAAGGAGATTTAATGACTGCGCCAAGTCTGCCACTTTTGTATTTTCATGCAATTCAATAGCAGGTAATAACTGTTGAATGGCAATTTGTTGTGTTATTTTTTTATCATCAACCAAATTAATGGCATCCGCTAATTGCGGCGGACTTACCTTAAAATCTGTTATTGTGATTCCTTTTTCATTTAGCACAGCTCTTATCGGGCCAATTAGCCAATTGATCAGGCTTTTTTTATGGTTAACAAGAGGTTGTGCATTATTAAAATAATTTAAAAGTTCTAAATCTTCAGCAAAAAGTGCTGCATCTGCCTTACTTATTCCAAATTCTGAGATCATTTGTATAGAAATTTCATTTGGTAATGCAGGCATCAACGATTTAATTTCTGCTAACCAGGTATCAGAAATATGAATCGGTTGTAAATCCGGATCTGAGAAATAACGGTAATCGTTAGCTTCCTCTTTTGTCCGCATAGGTGAAGTGGTGCCTTTATCAGCATCAAAATTTAATGTGCTCTGAATAATCCGGCCTCCATTGCTAATCACTTCTACCTGACGGCCAAATTCAAAATCCATGGCTCTACGTACGTTACGCATCGAGTTTAGGTTTTTTACTTCACATCTTGTACCAAATGTTGTAGTACCCTTGGCACGGATAGAAATATTGGCATCGCAACGCAAACTTCCCTCTTCCATGTTGCCATCACTTACGTTTAAGTGTCTTACCAGTTTTCTGATTTCACTCAGCAAAACAGAAGCTTCTTCCGAACTGCGGATATCAGGCTCTGTAACAATCTCAATTAACGGAACCCCGGCACGGTTTAAATCAACTAGAGAGTAATTTTCATCCTGATCGTGGATACTTTTTCCTGCATCTTCTTCCATGTGAATGCGGTTGATCCCTATTTTTTTTGTAGAACCATCTGCCAATTGAAGTTCCAGAAAACCATTTACACAGATAGGTTGATTATCTTGCGTAATCTGATATCCTTTAGGCAGATCAGCATAGAAATAATTTTTTCGGTCGAAATGATTAACCTGGTTAATTGTACAGTTTAAAGCCAAGCCGATACGGATAGCTTTTGCCACTACTTCTTTGTTCAATTTAGGCAATGCACCTGGCAGTGCCAGCGAAACAGTAGATATATTTTGATTAGGCAAAGCCCCGAAAGATGCACTATCAGCTGAAAATATTTTTGTATTTGTATTTAACTGAACGTGAATTTCCAGTCCTGAAAACGAGTTCGAAAGTATTTTGGGGGCTTGTTTCTTGTAAAGGCATTTAAAGCTTCGTGATGTTATGAGTTTAATCACCACAGTTTTTAATGTGTGGTAAATATTAATGCGTCAAATATAGTTATTATTTAGTCTTTCGTTAAAAAAGGCCGAAGGAGAAATTTTTAAAAATTCTTGTCATGGCAATTATTTAATTTCTTGAGTAATTCAAAATAATCATAAATTTTTAGTGATTGATTGTTGAAAGGAGCAAATTAAGAGCATCTGTAGTATAAATTTTTAATAAACATCTGTAAATAAGTTTGTTAAAATTGTTCTGCATTTTACTCAATGGGTTAGGCAACCGTTAAAGAATGTTAAATTAATATGCTACAATTAAACTTGGTGATAACTGTTTTGTCTATCTCAGCAAATACACACAAAGAAACCTTTAATTTAAATGTTATGAAAAAGTTAGTTTTATTTGCTGCAGTTTTGATGGTTTCATTATTCAGCATAAACAATGCAAAAGCACAAGTTAGCTTAAATATCAATATCGGTTCTCAACCAGTTTGGGGACCTACAGGATATGACCATGTAGACTACTATTATTTTCCTGATATAAGTGCATATTACTATGTACCATCCGGCCAGTATATTTATGCTAATGGTGGCCGCTGGATTTCAGCCAACAACTTACCACCTCAATATGGAAACTTTGATCTGTATCGTGCCTATAAAGTGGTAATTAATGAGCCAAAACCATATTTAAGAAACAATGTTTATGCAACGCGGTATAGCAAATATAAAAACTATAGTGGCCGTCAAACTATTATAAGAGATAGTCGCGATGCTAAGTACTATGTGGTTAAAGGCCATCCAAACTACAATCAACGTCCAAATAATAATGTTGTTGTAGTTAGAAATAATAACCGTTCTACCCGAATTGTAGAAAGAAATGTTACAAGGCCAGCACAAAACAACAACCGTCCGCAACGAAACAATAATGGCAATGGTCGCTCAGAGGGAAGCCGCAATGATAATAGAGGTAATGATCGTCATTAAAAATAATATCTAATTGTGAAAAAGGGAGTTTCGGGAGAAGCTCCCTTTTTATTTAATATTTTTTGGCACGTGTTTAGTACTAAACAAAAACACACAAATTAAATTTTATGAAAAGATTATTTTTAATTGCTGTAGTAATGATGGTTTCATTGCTAAGTACTCAAGTAAAAGCACAGTTAAATGTAAATGTTAACATTGGCTCACAACCATTATGGGGCCCTACCGGGTATGATCATGTAGATTATTATTACCTTCCGGATGTAGAAAGTTACTACAGTGTTCCGCGCAAACAATTTGTTTACTTAAATGGAAATGATTGGATTTTTTCAAATTCTTTACCGGGCAGATATGGTAATTATGATTTATATAATGGATACAAAGTTGTTGTTAATTCGCCAAAGCCTTACCTGAATTTTAAAAATGATAAGGTAAAATATGCGAAGTACAAAGGCAATAAAGGTCAGTTAATTATTAGAGATAGTGATGACAGTAGATATTACGTTGTTAAAGGCCACCCTCATGGTATGCCTCCCGGACAAGCAAAAAAAATCTACGGGAAAGAAAATAAGGGACATGGCCATGGAAAAGGTAAAGACAAACATTAGGCTACTGTTTATAGGTTAAAAGGTAAAGGAGTTTCGTTAAGGAGCTCCTTTTTTTATATCTCTGTTACAATAGAAATTTTGGCACAGCGTTTGAATTACTGAAGTACACACAAATTAAATAGATTATTATGAAAAAGTTATTTCTCATCTCCGCGATTGTAGGTATCGTGGCTTTAACATCTAATCAATCTAACGCTCAGGTAAGTATTAATGTAAATATTGGTGCTCAACCTGCCTGGGTTCCGGCGGGTTATCAAGATGTTAATTATTACTATCTCCCAGAAGTTCAATCTTATTATTACGTTTCACAAAGGCAATTTGTTTATTTAAATGGAAACAGATGGACAAGATCGAGGTATTTGCCAGCCAGATATAGAGGATATGATCTGCATAGAGGTAGAAAGGTAGTGGTATATGGAAATAATCCTTATCGCAATTACAATTCTCATCGGGTAACTTATTCTCATCATAACAATTATTACCGTTCATCGTACGGTGGTGGTGGTAACAGAGTCAGATACAGTTCGCCAAGAAATAATTATAGATCATACCGCGTAGATAACAGGTATCATGACAGAAGAGTAAATTCCAGTTTATTCTCTAGAGGACACCGTGAAAAACATGGTAGACATTAAAATAAAAAAGAGGCTTTAGGGCCTCTTTTTTATTGCTGTATCATTGTGCTGAACTTATTCTAACACTTTAAGGTTTATTAGGTTAGTGGTGAGGAATAAAACGCTCCGCTTTTTCCAAAACTATCGGTAAACCTGCTGGGTTTTTACCTCCGGCTGTAGCATAAAACGGCTGACCGCCTCCACCTCCCTGAATTTCTTTGCCAAGTTCGCGAACAATGTTTGATGCATTTAGTCCTTTTTTAACCAGATGATCAGAAAGCATTACCGTTATTCCTGGTTTGCCATCAATTTCTGTGGTAAAAACCAAGAAAAGATTATCGATCATCTCTTTAAGAGAGAAGGCTAAGTTTTTAACGGCGTCAGCACTTTGTAAATCGATGTGTTTCGCTATCAAATTAATACCGTGTATACCTCTAACATGGTGTACAATTTCGTGTTTTAAAGTATTAACACGCTCTAAAGTAGATTTTTCTATTTCTTTTTTCAGTTTTGCATTTTCGTCCAATATAGCCTGAACAGATGCTGATAAATCTTTGCTTCCGTTTAATAAAGCTTTTAAATGTCCAAGTTCTTTTCTTTGATCCAAGAAATATTGCTCCGCTTTATCGGCAGTAATGGCTTCGATACGGCGAACACCGGCAGCAACTGCACTTTCAGAAATAATTTTAAAAGATCCGATTTGTCCGGTAGCTTTTACGTGAGTACCACCACAAAGTTCTTTTGAAAAATGATCGTCAAATGTAATCATCCTTACAAAATCGCCATATTTTTCGCCAAATAAAGCGGTTACGCCACTTTCAATTGCATCCTGATAAGGAACATTGCGTTGTTCTTTTAATTTGATATTCTGGCGGATTTTTTGGTTTACAATTACTTCAATCTGCGCCAACTCTTCGTCGGTTACTTTCGCAAAGTGAGAAAAATCGAAACGTAGGTAATCTGCATTAACCAATGAGCCTTTCTGGTTTACATGTTGACCCAAAACCTGCTTTAAAGCAGCATGGAGTAAATGTGTTGCAGAATGGTTATCTTCTGTTAACACACGTTTATCTTCGTCTACAACAGCCCAAAATTTACCTTCCAAATTATCAGGTAGTATATCTGCAAAATGTACAGTTAGGCCATTTTCCTTTTTTGTATCGGTAATGTCAACCCAAAACTGGCGGCTGTGGTCTTCCAAACGGCCTTTATCTCCAACCTGGCCACCGCTTTCTGCATAAAAAGGTGTTTGGCGTAAAACAATCTGATATTGCTCTTTTCCTTTGGCTTTTACTTTACGGTATTTTAAAATCTCCGTTTCGACTTCCAAATCATCGTAACCCACAAATTCACTCTGATCTTCGGTATTCACAACAATCCAATCACCAGTATCAATTGCAGTTGCTGCACGAGAACGATTTTTTTGTTGTTGAAGTGCTTCGTTAAATCCTTTCATATCAACTGTCCAACCTTTTTCACGAGCCATCAATTCTGTTAAATCAATTGGAAAACCAAATGTATCATTTAACTCAAATGCAAATTGTCCAGAAATACGCTTATTTTTTCTATCATCCTTGTCTCTTTCTAATAATGAGATATGAATTAAGCTATCATTATCTTCACCATCAATCATCAATGTATTGTCGTTTTTATAAGATAAATAGCTGTTGAAACGACTAATTCCAGACCTTAAAGTTCTTAAAAATGAAACCTCTTCTTCTAAAACTACTTTCTGTACAAAATCCTGTTGCGAATTCAATTCATCAAAAACGCCTTTAAATTGTTCAGCCAATAAAGGTACCAACTGATTTAAAAAAGGCTCCTTGAAGTTTAAGAAGGTATAAGCATAACGAACAGCGCGACGCAAAATCCTGCGGATAACGTAACCAGCTTTGTTATTTGAAGGTAACTGACCATCGGCAATAACGAATGATATGGCACGAATGTGATCGGCCATTACACGCATTGCAATATCTGTTTTCTCGTCGGCACCATATTGAATTCCAGATTTTTCTGCAATAAACTGAATCATCGGTTGAAAAACATCTGTATCGTAGTTTGATGTTTTCTCTTGTAAAACACGTACCAAACGTTCAAATCCCATTCCTGTATCTACATGTTTAGCAGGCAAACTTTGCAGCGAGCCATCCTTTAAACGGTTAAACTGCATAAATACATTGTTCCAGATTTCGATAACCTGAGGATGATCGGCATTTACAAGTGTAGCACCATTAACGGTAGCCTTTTCCTCATCAGTACGGCAATCTACATGGATTTCAGAACATGGTCCGCATGGCCCTGTATCGCCCATTTCCCAGAAATTATCTTTTTTATTTCCTGGTAAAATGTGGCTTTCGTCAACATACTGTTTCCAAAGATCATATGCTTCCTGATCTTTTTCCAATCCCTCTTTTTCATCACCTTCAAAATAGGTAACATATAACTTGTCTTTTGGAATTTTATAAACTTCAGTTAATAATTCCCAGCTCCAGGCAATGGCTTCTTTTTTGAAATAATTGCCAAAACTCCAATTGCCCAGCATTTCGAACATGGTATGGTGATAAGTATCAATACCTACTTCTTCCAAGTCATTATGTTTACCCGAAACCCGTAAACAACGTTGAGTATCAACCACCCGGGCATATTTTATAGCAGCTTCTCCAAGAAACAAATCTTTAAACTGGTTCATCCCTGCGTTGGTAAACATTAATGTTGGGTCGTTTTTAACCACAATCGGTGCGGAAGGAACAACATGATGTTGTTTCGATTCAAAAAAACTAAGGAATGCCTGTCTAATCTCTTTTGCTGTCATTTCAATATTATTGGAGGGAACAAAATTAAAATTTTATTGCGTTAATAAGGAAAAATCGAGCTACATTTGAATACTTTAATTAATCGATATAAGACACTCATAATCAAGCACAAAATATGCCGTATAAAGAAAGAGACATTAATAAGATGTATTATACCATGGGCGAAGTGACTGAAATGTTTAATGTAAACGCATCCCAAATCCGTTTTTACGAAAAAGAATTCGATATTCTTCAGCCTAAAAAAAACAAAAAAGGCAACCGTCTATTCACTCCTGAAGATATCGAGAATTTAAAAATTATCTTCAATTTGGTAGATGAAAAAGGCTTTACTTTAAAAGGTGCCAAAGATTACCTTAAAAATAATAAGACAGGCGTACGCGAAAATCAAAAAATTATTGACTCGTTAGAAAAACTGAAAGGTTTCCTGGTAAATCTAGCCGAAGAGCTTTAAATCAACCGCTGCTTTATACTACAATAAATAATATTTAAAAATACTTATATTGTAGTTTAGTAATTATTTTCTGTATACTTGCACAAGTAATACAATAATCTCCCCCATTTTCTTTAATAGTTTAATTACTGCTTATGAAAATATGGTATTTATTGTTGCTTGTCTTTTTTTTCCTGTTATCAACTACTCCAAATAACCTGATTTATCGTTTAATGCGATGGATTAGTGAAATTTCCCGGTTATCAAAACCAGGTTATTCCTATAAATTCTTCTTAAAAACATTGTGGTTAAAATTACGGCCTAAACTAATGGTTGTTGCTTTTCTAATTGCTGGCTCTAATTTAACTTATGCACAAAATAATGGACAGGAAAATGATATCCGCGATATATTGGAGAGTATGGCCGAAAATCTTCCTGAAGATTACGACATGAGTGAGCTGATTGATGTGATGACGAAGTATCGTAAACATCCCATTAATTTAAACCGCACATCTCCCGAAGAGTTAAAAACATTTATTTTTCTATCACCACTGCAAATCAGTAATTTTTTCTCTTATGTTAAAGCAAACGGACAATTTGTTGATGTATTGGAATTACAAAGTATAGATGGCTTTGATGCCAAAACTGTTCAAAGTTTATTGCCTTTCGTAACCTTAACAAATACCAGTGAATATGAGCAAATCACCTTAAAAAACGTTTTTAGAGATAGTGAACATGATTTCATGATGCGCTTTGCTCAAAACCTCCAAAAACAAAAAGGCTTTACCGATTTACCCGGCAACCGATATTTGGGTTCACCCGAGAAGTTTCAGGCCCGTTACAGGTATAATTATAGCACAATTTTATCAGCAGCAATCACCTTGGATAAAGATGCTGGAGAGAAATTTGGAGGCAAACCTTTTGATTTTTACTCAGGAAATTTGGCTTTGTTCAAATTAGGTAAGCTAAAAAAACTTATCCTGGGCGATTATACTTTGCAATTTGGACAGGGATTAACATTATGGTCTGGCTTTTCTTTTGGAAAGGGCCCTGATGTGACGAGTGTGGCTAAAAAAGATTTGGGCTTAAGGCCTTATAACTCTACAAATGAATATTCATTTTTTAGGGGAGCATCCGCAACTATAAACCTGTTTAAAAATATCGACATTACCCCTTTCCTTTCTTTTAGAAATCTCGATGCCAGTCAAAAGAAGATAGGTGGTCAGGGTGATTTGGTTCAGTCAACAATTAATCAAACCGGGTTGCACCGAACGCCGTCTGAAATTAAAAATAAGAATGTGCTTTCGCAAAGAATTTATGGCGCAGTAGTACAATATGCTCAAAACGAATTTGCAATCGGTGCAATTGCATATCGAAGTAATTATGGAAATAGTTTCATTACGCAAACAGCCGCCTATGATCGATATAGTTTTACCGGTAAATCATTAACAAATTTGGGTTTGTTTTACAACTACACCTATAAAAATCTGTACCTCTACGGTGAAGGTGCGAAAGGTTTAGGTGGGGGTTTTGCTTACGTTAACGGTGTGCTCATCAGTTTGTCAAGGTCCTTTTCTGCTGCTTTAACTTACCGTAATTATGCTAAAGATTATCACAGCTTCTTTAATCAAGCCGTATCCGAATCCAGCGAAGCGATAAATGAAAAGGGCTTGTATGCCGGTTTAAATTTTAACCCTAATAAACACTTCGCGTTTTCATTTTACGGCGATTATTTTCGGTTTCCGTGGTTAAAATACCGTGTTGATGAACCTTCAAAAGGTTATGAAATACTCGGACAGGCTGTATATATGCCCTCTAAAGGTTTTAAGGCTCTGATTAGATTTAAAACTGAGCGAAAACAACAAAATACCGATTTAGATGTGCCTGTAAATTTTCTGGATAACGTAATTAGGACTGGATACCGGGCCGAAATAAACTGGCAACTGAACAAAAGCTGGAGTTTCCAGAACCGTGCTGAGCTTTCACAATTTAAAAAAGGGAATACTAAAGGCGAATTTGGATACCTGATTTATCAGGATGTTGATTATTCTCCCATGTTTTCTAAACTCACTGGGAATATACGGCTGGCATATTTCAACACAGCGAGCTACAATAGCCGAATTTACGCCTATGAGGATGATGTTTTATATAGTTTTAGTTTCGGAATGTACAGTGGAAAAGGATACAGAACTTATTTAAACCTAAAATATAATGTGGCCAAAAAATTAAATATCTGGCTTCGTTACGGCTTGTTTATTTACAAAGATGTAGAAACCGTTGGCACCTACCTTGATGAAATTAAGGGCAATAAAAAATCAGAATTAAAAATGCAGTTGCGGTACCAGTTTTAGCATGTTTAAGGCTGAATATGTTTTTGTAAGAATTCTATTGCCGTTTGTAATTGGAATTGGTGTATGCTACTTTTTTGCGACAAAAAGTTGTTTGCAGTTTTTGCAGATTATCACAGCATTATGCTTTGCAAGCATTATAATCATAAATTCTACCTACAAAAAGTTTAAAGCATATCAGTATAAAGGAACAATTGGTATTTTATTTTTTGTGTTTTTTTTCAACCTTGGAGGATTACTCTGCTTGCATAATAATGAAACGCTAAAGGATAATTACTTTGCAAATAAAAAATATACTAATTTAAGGGTTTGGGTTAAAGATGAGCCCCAGAAAAGCAATCATATTTTAAGATTTAAGGCAGAAGTAATATCAGGATACCAAAATGAGCAACACATTAAACTGTCAGGCCATTTGCTTTTTGCAGTAAGATTAGACAGTGTAACTCCCCTCAAAATAAATTACGGTGATGAAATTATGGTTTCGACCCATTATGCTGAAGTTGAGCCACCTTATAATCCGGCAGAATTTAACTTTAAAGCCTGGTTAGCCAATCAAAACATTTACCATCAGGCATTTATAGATGATAGCCATTTAATAAAAACAGGTGAAAACAAAGGTAATGTGCTTATAGCATTTGCGTTGAAGTTAAGAGAACAACAAGTTAGGAAATATCGAAAATTAATTAAAAGCGATGAAGCATTTGCAGTTGCATCTACGTTAATATTGGGGTATCGTGCAGATTTAAATAAAGAAACCCTTTCTGCTTATAGCAAAACAGGAACAATCCATGCACTTTCTGTATCAGGTGCCCATGTTGCAATTATTTACGTTGTTTTAGATTTTCTATTTCTTTTCATGAACAGAAAACGCCCTTTAAAAATTCTGAAATTAATATTAATCTGTACAATAATCTGGGGATATGCTTTGTTAACGGGCTTATCTCCTTCTGTTGTTCGATCTGCAATTATGATCAGCATTTTAATTACAGCAAAAGTTTTATCTAAAAATACAAACAGTTATAATATTTTGGCTTTCTCCGCTTTTTGCCAACTGATTTACAATCCATTTTTAATTTGGGATGTAGGATTTCAGCTTTCTTATCTCGCGGTTTTTGGATTGATTTATTTGCAACCTAAGATATACAACCTGATTTACGTTAAAAATAAATGGGTAGATAAATTGTGGAATTTTACAGCCATGTCATTATCTGCACAACTGGTTACATTTCCATTAAGCATTTACTATTTTCATCAATTTCCTGTTTATTTTCTTTTTGGAAATCTTTTTATAACCATTCCCCTCGTATTAATGATGTATTTGGGAATTGCGATACTGATACCATGGCTTAGCTTTTTAGCGCCAATTTTCGAATGGATAATTAATTTTACAAACTCAGTACTCAGGTGGATCGCTGAACTCCCCTACGCAACCTTTTCATCTATATGGATTGATCTCCCTGAATTTATATTGCTGAGTTTAGCTTTAGGTTTATTTATTTATGGTCTGGCAAAATTCAACAAACAGTTTATATTTTCATCACTATTCTTTTTTGTCTGCTATCAAACCTTAATTATAAACGATGATTTGAAGACTTATCATCAGCAAAAGATCATTTTTTTTTCACTTAGAAAAAATTATGCAGCTGCATTTATTAACGAAAGAAATTGTGTTTTGGTTACAGATTTAAATGAGACGGACAAAAACTATGATTATTTTGTTAAACCAGCATTGTCGCAGCTACAGGTTGATAAGATTTCGTTAATTGATTTAAAGAGAGATACCATTCAGGGCAATTTTATATTAAAAAATAATCAAATTGTATTTGCTGATTATAGAATATTAATAATAAATGATGCATTAAATTATAAAAAAATAGAGGGGAATGGAGATTTTTCTTGCCTGTGGATCAGTGGAAATACAAAATTCAAGCTTGCTGCGTTAAGTGCTAATATAAAGTATAAAAATGTTTTAATTGATGCCACTAACAAAGATTATAAGATTGAAATTTTTAAAAAAGTTGTGAAAAATAATCATTTGGCTGCCTATGTTTTAAAGAAAAATAAAGCATATTTGGTGCAATTAACTCAATAACATGGAAAATCTGGTTTTATATCATGTTGCAGATAGAATTGCGACAATAACCATAAATAGACCTGAAAAAAGAAACGCCCTAAATCCTCAGCTCATTGCTGCACTAACCGAAGCCTTAATCATTGCATCAGAAGATGATCTTGTTAAAGTTGTTGTATTAAATGCCAATGGAGATTCGTTTAGTGCCGGCGCAGATTTAGCTTACCTGCAACAGTTGCAACACAATACCTTCGAAGAAAATGTTGCTGATTCCAATCACTTAAAAAAACTTTTTACAACCATTTATTATTTGCCTAAAGTTGTTATTGCTCAGGTAGAAGGGCATGCTATTGCCGGCGGTTGCGGTTTAGCCACAATATGCGATATTGTTTTTGCAACTACTGAAAGTAATTTTGGCTATACCGAAGTTAAAATTGGTTTTGTTCCGGCTATTGTATCTTGCTTTTTAAAACAGAAAGTCAGCGAATCTGTGGCTAAAGAAATATTGCTTACCGGAAAAACCTTTTCTGCCGAACAGGCATTAAAATATAATTTGATCAATTTTGTAACAAATTCCTCCGAAATTCATCAAAAAGTAAGAGAATTTGCACTAAGTTTGTGTAACGGAAGCTCTAGTAATTCGTTAATGATTACTAAACAGCTCATTACGCAAACGGCCAATCCGCTTTTGGAAAAATGCCTTGAAACTGCAGTGCAAATTAATGCCCGTGTTAGGGAAAGTGACGATTTTAAGAAAGGGATCTCTGCCTTTTTAAATAAAGAGAAAATTAACTGGTAAATAACTAAACAGAAATAAAAAATGTTCAAATCAATCAAAACAAGCGTTGTTGCTTTAATCCTGGTAAGTAGTGCAATCATCGCCCATGCGCAAAAGAAAATGACTGAAGGTACAATTACCTACGGCCTGACTTACAAATTAACAGAAGAACAAAAATCAGCAATGGGCGGACAAGAACCACCTGCTGAACTGAAAATGAAATTTAACAATGGTTTAACCAAAATTGAAATGGAACAAGGTCCGGCTTTAATTGGGATCGTTTCTGATAACAATGAAAAAACTGGCTTACTTTTAATTGATGTGCCAGTTGCTCAAAAGCAATTTGCCGTTAAACAAACTAAAGCTGATATTGAAAAAGCAATGGGTGCTATCCCGAAATATTCTGATTTTAAAGCTACTGGCGAAAAACAGACTATTGGTGGTTTTAGCGCAGAAAAATATACTTTTAAAGATGAAAAAGGTACTGCACTTGAACTTTGGGCTACAAAAGATGTCGAATTACCAAATGTAGGTTCTCAAAACTATTTCCCTGGTTTAGCTGCTTTTCCAGTAAAATATACTTTGGTTCAAAGAGGTGTAGAAACCACTACAACATTAAAATCTGTTGTCGAAGGTAAAGTTGGTGTAATTTCTAAAGAAGTACCAACAGGTTACGAAGTGGTAACAATGGAAGATCTAGCAAAAATGCAGGGTGGCGGTGAATAATTAACCAATTACTGCTAATTATTAGCTTTTTAACTGCAGGCTTTTTATTTAAATTAGCCCGAAAGTTGAAAAGCTTTTTTTATGTCCAAAACTTATATATGATTAAAAATTTATTATTCAGATTATCAGTTATTTGCATGGTTTTTTGTGCATTAACTGATGCAAAGGCTCAAAGTATCAACTGGGCTAAAGACGGTAACGCTTACTATCAGATTGCAAGTGGAGAAATTGTTTCGGTAACACTTCCTAAAAGCGATCGGAAAACTATTATATCAAGAGCATTATTAACACCCGCAGGCAAGGATAATGCAATTGCGGTAAGAAGTTTTCAGCTCTCAGATGATGGCACCAAAGCTTTGATTTATACCAATAGCAAAAAAGTTTGGCGTTACGATACCCGCGGTGATTATTGGTTGGCAGATTTAACAGCCAATAAAATTACCCAGATTGGAAAAGATAAGCCGGCCTCTTCATTAATGTTCGCAAAATTATCTCCGGATGGAAGTAAAGTGGCTTACGTTAGCAAACACAATTTGTATGTAGAAAATATTGATGGGTCAGGCTCTAAAGCCTTAACTACAGATGGTACCGACCGTATGATTAACGGTACTTTCGATTGGGTTTATGAAGAAGAATTTGATTGCCGTGATGGTTTTAGATGGAGCCCTGACGGAAAATCGATTGCTTATTGGCAAATTGATGCAACAAAAATCAAAAACTTTTTAATGATCAATAATACTGATTCTATTTATCCATACACGATTCCTGTTGAGTATCCAAAAGTTGGCGAAAACCCATCTGCTTGTAAGGTTGGTGTAGTTGATGTAGCAACCGCCAAAACAAACTGGCTGGCTGTTCCTGGGGATAATATTCAGCATTACATCCCGCGTATGCAATGGGTACCAAATAGTAATGAAATTATTTTACAACAGCTTAACCGAGAGCAGAATGAAAGCACAGTTTTTATCTGTAATGCAGCTAGCGGCACCGCAAAAGCAATTTATACTGAAAAGGCCAAAGCTTGGATCGATCCGCAAGATGAATGGAAATGGTTAAACGACAATAAAGAATTTACAATTGTATCTGATAAAGACGGCTGGAACCACCTTTACAGAATAAGTATTGACGGAAAAAAAGAAACATTAGTTACAAAAGGAAACTACGATGTAACTGATGTAAAACTGATTGATGTTAAAAATAACATGGTTTATTTTCTTGCCTCTCCAACAAATGCAACCCAGAAATATCTTTTTAAAACCAAGTTAGATGGAAAAGGAAAATTAGAGCAGGTTACCCCTTCTATTTTACCAGGTACACACAGTTACGATATTTCTCCAAATGCCGCTTTTGCCCGCCACACTTATAATAGTTCTATTGTTAAACCGATTACAGAATGGATGAACTTTACAACTGGTAATCCATTTACTATGGACGGAAGCATTACTACTCAATTGGCCAAACAAGAAGCAGCTAAAAATAAGGTTGAGTTTTTTAAAGTAACTACTGAAGATGGCATTGAAATGGACGGTTGGATGAAAAAACCTGATAATTTTAATCCTGACAAGAAATATCCGGTTGTATTTTATGTTTATGGTGAACCTGCTTCGGCAACAGCATCTGATACCTATGGTGCAGGAAGAAATTTCCTGTATGCAGGTGATATGGCAAAAGATGGTTATATCTATATCTCGATGGATAACAGAGGTGCACCGGTTCCGAAAGGCAGTACCTGGCGTAAAAGCATTTATAAAAATATTGGCGTAATCAATATCCGCGATCAGGCCATGGCCGCTAAAAAATTATTGGCTACCAATGCTTTTATGGATAAAGACCGTGTAGCTGTTTGGGGCTGGAGCGGTGGAGGTTCTTCAACTTTAAACCTGATGTTTCAATATCCTGAAATTTACAAAACAGGTATTGCAATTGCAGCAGTTGGCAACCAGTTAACTTACGATAATATTTACCAGGAACGTTATATGGGTACACCTTTTCCAAGTAAAGAAGCTTATGTAAAAGGCTCTCCTGTTACTTATGCTAAAAACTTAAAGGGTAATTTATTGTACATCCATGGTACTGGCGATGATAATGTGCACTATCAAAATGCCGAAATGTTAATTAATGAATTGATTAAAAACAGAAAAGTTTTTCAATTGATGAGTTACCCAAACCGTACCCACAGTATCTCTGAAGGAGAAGGAACAAGCGAGCATTTATCCTTAACTTATACCAAGTTTTTAAAGGAAAACTGTCCTCCGGGAGCAAGATAAAAATTTTGAAAAGCAGCTTTCGGGCTGCTTTTTTTATGCAATAAACATTTGAATAAGCATGGCAGTTACAATTGCAATTCCAAAGCTTAACAAAGTTCCAATCAATACGTATTCTGTTAATTTGAGGTCGTGTGCTTCTTTCAGATCTCCAAATCTAAAAATTGATTTAGCTGCAAGTAAAAAACCTACAGCCTCAAAATGGTTGGTAAGGATAAAAAGAAAAATAAGTACCCGTTCTAATATTCCAATGTACTTACCTGCATTCTGTAACGATTTTGGGCTATCTGGCTGATTATCCGGAATCCATTTATCGATAATCACTTTCATGATGATTGAGGTGGGCATGGTTAAAAACATTGCACCCGAAATTAAAGCCCATGTGCGGGTTTCATTTAAAAAACTGATATCTAAACTTCCTTTGTAAAAAATATGCCATACCGCTACTATGGAGGTAAAATGTAAAACCTGGTCAATAAAAAACAGTATTCGTGCATTTTTTTTCGTCTGAAAAATTGATTTTAGCGCATCGATAAGCAAATGGATAACTCCGATCAATAAAGCAACTTTCCATACGCCAAAACTCAAGAAAATAAGAAATATCAAAATTACATGGATGGCCACATGCAGGTATAATTTTGTTGATTTCAATTTCTTGCTTTCCTTATCTTTTACCCAAGTGCTGGGCTGCAAAAAGAAATCTCCAATTAAATGGGCAATAATCAGTTTAATCAAATATATATCCATTATTTTAAAATCATTTGTTTCAATTTTTTACGGTAAAGCCTATCCATATCCATAATTTCGATATAACGTGCGCGTTTAAGTGCTTCACTTACTGATGATTGTGTTCTTCCAGAAATAGCTGCTAATTCACTTTGTAACAGATTTTCATTTTCCAGGGCAAGTTTTACCATTTCTGCAGCTACCACTCCCCAGTTATCCATTGCAATTAACGACAGTTTAATCATTATATTAATCTCTTCATCAAAATCAGGAAAATCTGTTTTAATGGCTAAGTTAGTTTTCGCCTGTTTCAAACTGTCGAATGCCGCTCCCGAGTTAATAAAAGCCTCTCCACTGGATTCTGAAAGCTTTTTCCTTTTATTTTTGATGCCGCCTATACCTATCCCCATTCTTACATCCGCAGGTTTATTTGTCCTGATACATGCTTTTAAATAAGCAACAGTTTTAACTGCATCTTCTGGGGGAACCTCAACCTGGAAACTATCGCCACGAAAGATTTCCCACTTGCCATGCTGCCCCGAAACTACTTTTAAAGCATTTTTTAAACTCAATAACCAGCTATCTTTAATCTTTCTTGAGCCTATTATATCGCCTGTTATAATACAAATCATGATACAATATCGTGCTAATTATTCATATTTCAAAGTTGATATCGGCTAATTAGCCGATATTCCGTTTTATCGGGTAATTAGCCGATATTTTAAATTATCGGGTATTTAGCCGATATTGATTTAAAACTAATCAACAAATTTATTGTTTAGTACCTATGGCATTAATCGAATTTACTAAAAGAGGCATTTATTGTAAACAAGGTGATTTTTATGTAGACCCTTGGTGGCCTGTAGATTATGCTGTAACTACCCACGGACATAGCGATCATGTTCGCTTTGGTAATAAATATTACCTCTGCCACACTTTAACCAAACCAATTATTAAACGCAGGATAAGTGAAGATTTAAACGTAGAAACTTTAGAATACGGTGAAAATATAATTAGAAACGGCGTTAATATTTCATTTTTTCCTGCCGGACATATCATTGGATCAGCACAGGTGCGTTTGGAATATAAAGGAGAAATTTGTGTGATCTCTGGTGATTATAAAATTGAAGATGATGGCATTACTACGCCCTTTGAACCAGTTAAGTGCCATTCTTTTGTATCCGAAAGTACTTTTGGCCTTCCTGTTTACAAATGGCAAAAGCAGGAAATGGTATTTAATGGTATAAAAAGTTGGGTAAATGATAACATTACTCAGCAGAAAACAAGCGTATTAATTGCTTATAGCTTGGGCAAAGCGCAACGTTTAATTAAAAACCTGGCTGGCGATATACCAATTTATGTACACAATAGTATTGCGAATTTAAATGAAGTAATTATTGCTGCCGGTGTTAATCTTCCTCAAACCATTAGGATTACACCAGAAACCACAAAAGATGAATTGCAGAAAGGCATTGTAATTGTACCACCTGCCATGCGCGATAGCCGATGGATTAAAAATTTATCACATCCGGTTACCGGAATCTGTTCTAGCTGGATGCAGGTAGATGCACACCGCCGTTGGCAAAGTGCCGATGCAGGTTTTGCGCTAAGCGACCATGCAGACTGGCCTGGCCTAATGGAAGCCATTACTGCAACCGGAGCCGAAAAAGTATATGTTACCCATGGTTTTACAGCTGCATTTAGTCGGTTTTTAAATGATGAGGGCATAGAAGCTGCTGAAGTATTAACCAAATTTGGGCAGGAAGACGATGAAGAAAATAAAGTGGATTTAGCCGATCAAAACGAAAGTAAATAACTATGAAACGTTTTGCAAAACTAATCCAACAGCTCGAACTGAGCAATAAAACCAACGATAAAATCGCAGCATTGGTTGATTATTTCAATTATGCCGATGATAAAGATAAAGTATGGGTAATTGCCTTATTTACTGGTAAAAAACCCAAAAGGCCAATTAAATCGGCATTACTTAAGTATTGGGCGATAGATATAACCGAAACTCCGGAATGGCTATTCGCCGAAAGTTATTCGAATGTTGGCGATTTAAGTGAAACCATTGCATTATTGTTGCCACCAGCCGAAAACACCTCAGATTTTCAGCTGCATAAATGGATAGAAGACCTGCACAATCTGGAAGGTAAAGACGACGAAACAAAAAAAGATTTTATTTTAAATGCCTGGAACAAACTCGAAACCCAGGAACGTTTCATCTTTAATAAATTAATCTCCGGTAATTTCAGAATTGGCGTTTCCAATAAAATGCTGGTAAATGCATTAGCCAAGCAAAGCAGTTTAGATAGCGCGCAGATTATGCACAGCATTATGGGAAAATGGAATCCCTACGAAATTACCTTCAATGAATTGATAAACGGCATTCATGTAAATACCGATAACTCCTGGCCTTACCCCTTTTGCCTGGCTTATGCTTTAGAGCAAGAACCGGAAAAGCTGGGGGATGTTTCAGAATGGCAAGCCGAATGGAAATGGGACGGCATCCGGGGGCAAATTGTAAAAAGAAACGGCGAACTTTTTATTTGGAGCCGTGGCGAAGAACTGGTTACCGAACAGTTTCCTGAACTGCATTTTATGATTGATGTTTTGCCGGATGGAGTGGTTTTAGATGGGGAAATATTGGCTGTACAAGATAAACAGGTTTTATCATTCAGCACTTTACAACAACGTTTAAACCGTAAAACAATTAGTAAAAAACAACTGGAAGATGCACCTATTGGATTTTTTGTTTATGATATTTTAGAATATGAAGCCAAAGATGCCAGAGAGGAACCTTTGAGTGAAAGACGGAAAATACTTGAAAAGTTAATTGGTGGCTTAGCTGAAAGCCCCGTAATAATATCTCCTGTAATTAAATGCAGTTCGTGGGAAGAACTTGCCGAATTAAGGCAAACTTCGAGATCAATCAACAGTGAAGGGATTATGCTTAAAAAGCTAACTTCCCATTATCATAGTGGCAGAAAACGTGGCGATTGGTGGAAGTGGAAGATTAATCCATATACGGTTGATGCCGTAATGATATACGCACAAAAAGGAAGTGGTAGAAGGGCGAATTTCTTTACAGATTATACTTTTGCTGTTCGTGATGGAGAAAACCTCGTGACGATTGCTAAAGCTTACTCAGGTTTAACAGATAAAGAAATTAAAGAAGTAAATTCGTTCGTAACCAGAAATGCAATTGAAAAATTTGGACCTGTACGTACAGTAAAACCCGAACTGGTTTTTGAAATTGCATTTGAAGGAATTGCTGAAAGTAAAAGGCATAAAGCAGGTTTGGCTTTGCGCTTTCCACGTATATTGCGGTGGAGAAAAGATAAAAAAGCCGATGAAATTAATACTTTGGAAGATTTGAGGCAGTTGCTGCAATCTACTTTATAATTCGTTTTTTCATGGCCTGTGTCTAAACTGACCTATTAGTCGAAAGTTGAAAATTTCGGTCTTTGGGGACACAGACCGAGGAAATAGGTATTTTTAAACCTGCGAGGTTTTGATGACACAGACTGAGGGGGTGGTTTAGATTGAACAGCTTGCCTCACGATTTTAAACCCGATAGTAGCGATACCCTTTTTTGCTGGAATATAATTGATGTTAAAAGAAAAATCACAAAAAAGGTAAAGCGTATGGCGGGGCTGCTGTAACCGAAGGACTACTATTATTGCTTTTCAAAAAAAATAAGCCATACTTTGTATCTGCACAGACTATTATTTATAATTCGAGAATTTTTCGGTCTGTGATTACCCAGACCAAGGAATATAACTATAAGAAACAGTATTTAATCATGGACCAAACCAAAACCAAAGGTTATAAAAAGATAAAAACCTGGCTAAAGACTAAAAAACGTAAGCCATTTCAGTTTCAGGAAGATGCCTGGCAATATTATCTTAATGGTTACAGTGGTTTGGTTAATGCACCTACAGGTTTCGGTAAAACCTTTTCTTTATTTTTGGCAGTGGTTATTGAAGCTTTAAACGCATCAGAAGCGAATAATAAAAAAGCGAAAGACCGTTTACAGTTAATTTGGATTACCCCTCTCCAACTTCTTAGCAAAAGACATTGCAAGGGCCATGCGCGAAACCTTATTGGAGTTGGAACTGGATTGGCATGTTGGTGTACGTAATGGCGATACTTCTCAGGCAGAAAAATTACAGCAGAAAAAGTCGATGCCGGAAATTTTGTTGATTACCCCGGAAAGCATGCATTTATTACTCGCACAAAAAGGTTCATCAACTTTGTTCAGAAACCTTAAATGTATTGTAGCTGATGAATGGCATGAACTTTTAGGGAGTAAACGCGGCGTACTGGTAGAACTTGCGGTATCTCGGATAAAAGGTTTACAAAAACTAGAAAAAAATCAGTTTTTAAGAATTTGGGGCATTTCGGCCACAATTGGTAACATTGATGAGGCTCTGGATGTATTAGAACCCAATTTAGAGGCTAAACGAATCATTGTAAAGGCCGATTTAGAAAAGAAAATTGTAATTAAATCAATTTTACCTGATGATATCGAAACATTGCCATGGGCAGGCCATTTAGGTTTAAAACTCGCTTTTAAACTCCTGCCTATCATTGAGAAAAGTAAAACCACCCTAATTTTTATCAATACCCGTGGACAATCAGAAATGTGGTATCAACATTTGCTGAATATCGAACCCGAACTGGCCGGACGGATTGCCATACACCATGGATCTATTGATTTTGAGCTTCGAAACTGGATTGAGGATGCGCTACATACCGGGCAGCTTAAAGCGGTTATTGCAACCTCATCGTTAGATTTAGGTGTAGATTTTAAGCCTGTTGATACTGTTGTTCAGGTGGGTTCTCCAAAAGGGGTTGCCCGTTTTTTGCAAAGGGCTGGCCGCTCTGGTCACTCCCCGCATGAAACTTCGAAAATATATTTTCTTCCTACTCATGCTTTGGAATTGGTAGAAGCTGCTGCGATCAAAGAAGCGGCTAAAACTAACAATATAGAGAGTCGTGAGCCCTTTATTATGGTTTTTGATACCCTGGTTCAATATCTGGTTACATTGGCCATAGGTGATGGATTTGATGATAAAATTATATTTGAAGAAATTAAAAATACACACGCTTTCAAACTTATCTTACCAGAAGAATGGACCTGGGTAATGCAATTTATTACCTCGGGTGGTGATAGTTTAAGTGCCTATACGGAATTTAAAAAGGTAGTAAAAGACGAAGATGGGCTTTGGAAAGTCAAAAGCAGGCAGCTGGCTATGCGGCACAGGTTGCATATTGGCACAATTGTAAGTGATGCAATGCTGAAAGTTAAATTCATTTCTGGCGGTTACATTGGCATGGTGGAAGAATATTTTGTTACCCGTTTAAAAGCCGGGGATAATTTCCGTTTGGCCGGTAGGGTTTTAGAATTTATCCAGGTTAAAGATATGACAGTTGTGGTGAGGGTGAGCAAGCAAAAAAATGCAGTTTCGCCCAGCTGGAATGGTGGCCGTTTGCCCTTATCCTCTAACCTGGGGTCGGTTTTGCGCAAAAAATACAATGAAGCACTGGATAAAACGCACCAGGATGAAGAGCTGGATGTTATTTATCCTTTGTTTCTTCTACAGGAGGAACGCTCGCATGTACCCAGAAACGATGAGTTGTTAATTGAGCTGATTAATAACAAAGAAGGTTTTCACCTATTTGCTTATCCTTTTGAAGGCCGGTTGGTACACGAGGTTTTAGCAGCATTGGTAGCCTATCGTTTAAGTAAGCTTTTACCAATCAGTTTTTCAATCGCTATGAACGACTATGGTTTTGAACTGCTCAGCGAAACAGAAATCCCTATGGATGAATCAATTGCATACGAAGTTTTTTCACCAAAAAATTTAACTGAAGACATTACTTTAAGTATAAATTCTACTGAGATGGCCCGACGTAAATTCAGGGATATTGCTTGTATTTCCGGACTTGTGTTTCAGGGTTATCCTGGTAAATATGTCGCAAATAAACATCTCCAGTCATCGGCAGGTTTGTTTTTCAATGTTTTTAGCGATTATGACAAACAAAATTTACTTTTGCGTCAGGCTTACGATGAGGTATTTTATCAGCAGCTGGAAGAGCCAAGGTTGGCAGCAGCGTTAAACCGGATACAGGATGGTGCGATTGTGATTACCAACCCAAAAAGTTTTACACCATTATCCTTTCCAATTAAAGTAGATAGCTTACGTGAAAACATGAGTTCGGAAGAATTGGAACAACGGATAGCTAGAATGAAAGCCGAATCTGAAAAATTTAAATAGAGATTTGAAGCTTTCGAATAAATATTTCAAAAAGCTAAAAAAAACAATAATTACAATAAATGACCATTACAAGCCAGGGTGAAGAATTGATTTTAGATAAAGAAAGGGCTTTGTTTTTACCAAAACATCAACTTTTAGCCATAAGTGACCTTCATTTAGGGAAATCGGCTCATTTCCGTCAGGCCGGGTTACAAGTACCGGCTACCATTGCCCAAACTGATCTACAACGTTTAAGTTTGTTGATTAAACATTACAAGCCTAAAACATTGTTAATCAATGGCGATATGTTTCATCATGGACTTAATACGGATATTGATGAATTTTCTGACTGGAGAAAGCAATACCAGGAGCTTAATTTTTTATTGGTAAAAGGCAATCATGATCGACTTTCGGATGCAAATTATGCTGCAATGAATATCGAAATACACGAACCAAGTTTTTGTTTAGGCCCGTTTTGTTTTATCCACGATGCACCTAATTGTACTGAAGAAGAATTATACCCAATTAGCGGACACATACACCCCGGAGTTACTATTGTTGGAAAAGCAAAACAACGGTTAAAATTTCCATGTTTTTATTTCGGTACAGAATATGCTGTTTTGCCTGCGTTTAGC
Organism: Pedobacter sp. AC402; assembly: GCF_979252805.1. Taxonomy (NCBI): domain Bacteria; kingdom Pseudomonadati; phylum Bacteroidota; class Sphingobacteriia; order Sphingobacteriales; family Sphingobacteriaceae; genus Pedobacter; species Pedobacter sp. AC402. The sequence goes on from NZ_CEEDAI010000005.1 coordinate 38,832, forward strand.
TTATTTACCGGGCTTTATAACATCTATCCAAAAACTAGTGAACGTATTTTTGCGGTAACGCCCAAAAGTGTTTTAGAAGTTTAGGAATGGTTATCAATTACCTGTTTTAACTGTGCAGCTTGCAAAACACCGCTTTGCCTCCACACCTGCTTACCTTTTTTGAACAGAATTAAAGTGGGAACGCTCTGAACATTAAAAGAAGATGCAGCTGGCTGATTCTTATCGATATCTACTTTAATAATAGAAACTGCATCACCCACCTGCGATTTTAATTGTTCCAAAATTGGTTTCATCATTTTACAGGGACCACACCATTCAGCAAAAAAATCAACCAGAACAGGTTTATCGCCGTTAATTAATTCTGAAAATTTAGCCATGATATTTGTGTTTATATAGAAACAACAAAGAATAAGATTGGTTTAACTAAAATTAGTCTGCTGAGAAAACCTTCTCTCAATAACGAATATTAGAGATTAAGCACTCACAGGCAATTCAGCAGCTAAGGAGGTAACCCATTCCTCAAACAATGCTTTTTCGATTTTTATCACCTCGGCCGCATGATTTTCCCAATCGTCAGAAAAACTTACCAATTGGTTCATCATTTCTTCCAAATGGCCCTCTTCTTCAAGGATAATCGACTTTACATTTACCTTGCTTTTTGCTTCATCCAATGCAACCTGATAAATTGGATACAATTCATCAGCACGAACTTCAATGGCATAAGTAACAAATAGATAGGCTGCGAATTTTAATTCGTAACCAAATAGATTAAATTCAGCTTTTAAATAACGGCAAACTGCAATATCTAAAGCATGCAGATAATATTTTGTATGGTTTGGAGATAATAATTCGGCATTGGTATAAGTTTTACAAAGTGCCTCATCAATTTTCGAAATCTGCTTTTTTAAATAATAAGCATGGCGATGCTCTTCAGCAGCATGTTTAAGAATAATCAGATTTACATTCTCTTTGTGCTCTGAAGCTGAAATCTTCTTTGCACCTGCATTTTCCATATAAGACAATGTATTTAACCATTTGGCATGCAATACATTATCTGAAACTATCGATTTTAAATTTGAAGCTAACATTCTTAATTATTAAACTGGTAAATTGTTTAATTGTTGGCATTAATCCAACTTAAAACTTTAATTGCAAACAGACTAGATTTCCCTGTTCAGGTCCCAACCTTCTAAATAATCTGCAACTCTACGCACAAACATCCCACCTAATGAACCATCCACTACCCTATGATCGTACGATAAAGACAAAAACATCATATGCCTGATCGCAATCACATCGCCATGTTCGGTTTCTAAAACAGCTGGTTTCTTTTTAATGGCACCAACAGCTAAAATAGCCACCTGGGGTTGATTAATAATAGGTGTACCCATTACATTTCCAAAGCTACCCACGTTGGTTAAAGTAAAAGTACCACCTTGCGTTTCATCTGGTTTTAACTTGGAGTTTCTAGCTCTGCCTGCCAAATCGTTAACCGCTTTTGTTAAACCAACCAGATTTAACTGATCGGCATTTCTTATTACAGGAACGATTAAATTTCCGCTAGGTAAAGCCGCGGCCATACCGATATTGATATTTCCTTTTTTGATAATCTGGGTTCCGTTTACAGAAACATTAATCATCGGAAAATCCTTTATTGCTTTGGCAACTGCTTCCACAAATATTGGGGTAAAAGTTATCTTTTCGTTTTCGCGTTTTTCAAAGCTGTTTTTAACCTTATTGCGCCACAATACCATATTGGTAACATCGGCCTCTACAAACGAAGTTACATGGGGAGAAGTTGTTTTACTCATTACCATATGATCGGCAATAAGTTTACGCATTCTATCCATCTCTATAATTTCGTCAGCGCCATTAACGCTTGTTGTAGATGGTTTATTTGCAATTGGAGCCTGGTTGGTTGCTTCTGTTTTATGTGCTGCAACTTCGTTAACCGGCGGAACGGGTGGCGTTATTACAACTGTGGCCGTTTTTACCACGTCGCCATTTTTCCTGGCAATATAATCCAACAGATCATCTTTATTTAAACGCCCATCCGCACCAGAACCTTTAATTGCATCCAGCTCAGCAATTGAAATATTTTCCTGTGCGGCTATACTTTTAACCAATGGAGAATAAAAGCGTTCAGAGGTACTGAAATCAGTTGTTGCTGCAGGTTGGTTTGCTATTGGAAGTTGTTCAATTCCAGGAATTGTTTCAGTTTTTTCTTCTGCTACTGGTTTTTCTGCAACCGGAGTTTCATCTGTTGAGGTATCTCCACCTTCAGTTTCTATAATTGCTATTACATCGCCAACCTGGGCAACCTCATCGGCTGCGAATAACTGTTTTACCAATTTACCAGCAACAGGAGAAGGCACTTCAGAATCTACCTTATCGGTGGCGATTTCTAAAATGGTATCATCTAACTCAATAGAATCACCAGGTTGTTTTACCCATTTAATCACTGTTGCTTCCGCAACACTTTCACCCATTTTTGGTAACAATAGTTCGTATTGAGCCATATTAAATTACAGTATTTTATCTTGGTAACGCCACAAAAATACAGTTTTTATTCTTTCTAAACTGTTTCTTTAAGTAGATTTAACAACATGGTTAATGCCGAGGCTGCAGACCGTTCGATGTTTTGAATGCGTTTGTTGCTGAAATTAAACACCTTAGCCACTGTTTTATCTTTAGAAGATATGGCTATCCACACTGTGCCCACTGGTTTATCTTCCGTTCCACCATCAGGACCAGCTATTCCGCTTACTGCAATTGCGTAATCTGTTTTAAAGTGTTTTATTGCACCTTCGGCCATTTCAGTCACGGTTTGTTCACTTACAGCACCAAAGGTAGATAAGGTATTTTCTTTTACGCCGAGGATTGATTCCTTTAATTCGTAAGCATAGGCTACAGCCCCGCCCCAATATACCGAAGAACAACCAGGATGCTGAGTAATAAGATGGGCAATGTAGCCTCCTGTACAACTTTCGCCTGTAGATAAAGTTAAGCCTCTGGCTTTCATGATATTCAGTATTGCTTTTTCCAGCGGAATATCTTCATCAATTACCACAAAATTATTAACTTTTGAAATAATCTGTTGTGCGTAAGCCTCCACTTCTGCCTTTAAAGCGGCTTCATTGTCGCCCTTAGCTGATAAACGCAATCTTACCTGACCTAGCTTTGGTAAATAGGCTAATTTGATGTGTGGTGGCAAACTATCTTCAATCTCTTCAATTTCCTTTGCCAGAAATGATTCTCCAATGTTGGCCGTAAGAATGGTTTTATGAACGATTGATGGTAACTTAAATCTGCCGGTAATTCTCGGTAAAATTTCGTCGTCCATCAGGTACATCATCTCGTAAGGAACACCAGGCATCGAAACAAAAATCTTATCATTTTGCTCGAACCACATGCAAGGAGCAGTTCCATTTTTATTTACAATTACTTCGCAACCATCAGGAACATCTGCTTGCTGAATATTGATATCCAACAACGGGCGTTTGTATTTTTCGAAAATCTGGCGGACCATCTCGAGTGCACCTGCATCATTTCGGAAACCCATGTTGAAATATTTCGCCAAGGTTTTTTTAGTGATGTCGTCTTTTGTTGGTCCTAAGCCACCTGTAATTAAAATAATATCTGCACGTTTTTCTGCCTCACTAAGCGCTTGGATAATGTGTTGTTCATCATCCGAAACAGAAGTAATTTGTTTAACTGAAACACCAATTAGATTTAACTGTTTGGCCATCCAGGCTGAGTTGGTATCAACGATCTGGCCAATGAGAATCTCATCGCCAATGGTAATAATTTCGGCTAGCATAATTTATTGGTATGTGCTGTAAAAACCTTGTCTTTTACTCAATTTCAAATCCTGTAATATCGATGCTTTAACTTTAATGGTTACAGAGTAACTTTTGTAAGCACCGTACGGCACCCAGTTTACACTCATATCCCAACAGTGCAAATCGCGATAAATTGCCAGATTCATTGGTGTTAAACCGTTATTTTTAAAATCATAACCTGAGTTAAAAGTAACCTTCCATTTTGGGGTTAAATTAACATCGCCATTAAAGTTTAAAGTATTTGAAGTTGTTGTGGTATTTCCATCGTTCGTATATTGAAAACTATAAGAAAATGAGAAATTCCACGGAATATTAAAATCGACAAATGCATTTGGATCGCGGCTGATTGCTGCCAGTTGTTCGGATTGAATATCGGTTAAACCTTTTTTATTGGCTGCTTCGCCCAGTTTATCATTGGCTTCGTTCTTACGTTTTAAAGCTTCTGGATTTAAACTATAATCAAATGAGAATCCAAAATTGGCCAGGCGGGGTAAAAATTTACCACTTTGCCAAAAATAACGGTCCTGCCTGATCCTTCTTGTAGAACCTGGTATCGTATCGGCAGCAAGAGAATAAGGATCTAATGTTCCATTATAGTTTATACCCAGTTTGTCGGTAAACTGTGATCGTCCGCTAAAGCCAATGGTTGATAGTTTATAAGATGTTGCCAGGAAATTATAAGATCCGCTAAAGCTCAAACCTTGAATAATAGGGATTTTCTTTGAACCCGTTCCTGTGGTGTCGTTTTTATTCCTCACTTTTAATTCGACGGTATTGTCTAATCCAAAGCCAATCGAAGCATTTGGCCCACCAAAAGAGCCCGGTTGAGCCATACCGTCAAAAATGGAATATTTAAGCGGTAATCCATTGGTTAAAATCGGATCTCCATTTTGGTTTATTGCCGGTCTGTAAGGCCCTGACCCCGCTTTGGTAAAATCTGGTGAGTAAGAGAATGAAACATTGGGTGTCATAACGTGCCTCAATGCCTGAATTTTCCCCTGTGGATTAAAATCTCTTCTCCCGTATATTTTGGTTGATAAACTGGTTGATAAGCTATAACTACCAGCCCTTTTGAAACCGCTTAAGGTATCTTCTCTAAAGCTAAAAGTATTATCAGCATATTCAGTGTATCTTCTATTCACACTCTGGAAATTCCAAACCTCGTTGTAAGTACCACCTACACTGAAATTTAGGTACTTTAAGGCGGTAAATGACATATTTACAGGTATACTATGAGAAAAACCACTTCTTAAGCGCTTTAAACCATCATTTTGGAACAACAAACTATCAAAAGTATCAATCCGATTTGTTCCTTGTAAGCTATAACCAACGGTAATTTTTTGATACCACTTTTGATCCCCCACGGCATCTTTTGCTTTAAACGGATTAAATGTAGGCACGTTAAAAGTCATTTCTGGCAACCTGAGCGATATTGCCCTGGTACTTAAAGTTTGGTCACTAGATGCCGCCAAAGAGAAGTTCATCCCATTGGAATAGGATTTGGCATAACTTATACTACTACTTGTTGAGTTGGTTGCAATGGTATTAATATCATAAGTAGTACCAGCAGCTGTATTTTTGTAGTAGCCTTTGCTTGCGGTTGATACCAATCTAACGCTTGCACTAAAGGTAGTTCCGGGGTTGGCATTGGCATTTTGGCTATGGCTCCAGTTGATACTAAAGTTTTTTGTAGGGTTAGCGAATGCCTGGGTACCTTCCAAACCATCTTTAAAGCTAGAATAAGCTAAATTGATGTTACCATTATATTTGTATCGTTTGGTGTAGTTACTTAATACACTCGTTTCATACGAGCCATTGGTATAAATAGATCCCATCAATTTGGCGTCCCAATAATCGTTCAAACCGAGATAATAACCACCATTCTGAAGAAAAAATCCCCTGGTGGCATCCTCACCGGGAGTTGGTAAAATTACACCTGATGTTCTTTTATTCGGCTTTGGAAAAAATGCAAATGGAAGCCCGAAAATTGTAGGTACATCCTCAATAATCATGTAAACCGGACCTGTAATAATCTGCTTTTCGGTAACCACTCCTTTCGATATCATTAATCCAAAGTGCGGGTGAGGAAGATTACAGGTGCTGTACATTACATTTTTGATGTGCAGTTCATCATCTATTTGCTTTTTACTTTGTCCACCGGAAAAGAATCCTCCCTCTTGTTCAGAAAAAACGCCATAAACTTTCGCACGTGTTGTTTCAGAATTGTAAAAAATCGAATCTGCAATTGCGGTACCATCTGTTCCTGATTTAAAAATCGGCCTGCCAGTGTATCTTCCTGTTTTAGGATCTTTTATTCCTCTTGCAAATATGGTATTTTGCTTTTTATCATACTTAATATAACTTGCATCTAGCTCAAAATCACCATAGGTAACTCTGGCATTGCCATATAAATAAACAATGCTTTTATCGGCACTCATTTTAACGGAGTCGTCCGCTTTGTACTCAACTTTCTGATCAATGCTACTATTATTTTTACCTGTCTTTTTAGTAGTATCCTTTTTGGTTGTGTCTTGCTGAATGATTTGTTGCAATGAAAAATGAGAAAATGCGTTAGCTTTACCAACAACAAGTGTTAATAAAATGACAGAAATTAGTAAAATAGAGCTCTTAAGAAGTTTCAAATTCGTATTTGAATGTTATTTTTGCACAAATGTTTAATCAAAAACGTTCAAAATTAGTGAAAAATATACCATTGATGTATCTTAAATCCATTTTAACATTTATTATTTATTTAGTATTGTCAAATTCAGTTGATAATCAGGTGTTTGCGCAAGAATATAAAATCAAAACAATTGTGATCGATGCTGGTCACGGTGGTAAAGATGGTGCAACACATGGCGTGTATTCCAAAGAAAAAGATGTAGCCTTAAAAACTGCTTTAAATTTGGGCCGCGCACTTCAAGACAGCTTAAAAGACATAAAAGTGATTTTCACCAGGCAAACTGATGTTTTTATTCCTTTATATGAACGTATAAATATTGCAAATAACGCCAAAGCGGATTTATTTATCTCTATCCACTTAAATGATATGCCGGTTCGTGTTTCGAGAGTGGTTGATTATTATAAAAAAGTTCGCGGACGGAAAGTTCCTGTTTATAGAACGGTTACTTCAAAAAGTACATCAACAAGAGGAACTGAAACCTTTGTATCAGGAACAGGCCGCTTGGGTGAACAGGATGAGGTAATTAAAAGGGAAAATGCTTCGATGTTTTTGGAGGATAATTATCAGAAAAATTATGAAGGTTTTATCGCAAATACGCCTAAAAGCGATATTATGTTGTCGTTAATGAAACAAACCAATAGAGATAGGAGTTTAAAGTTTGCTTCTATGTTGCAACAAGAATATGTAAATGCCGGGCGGACTAATCGTGGCGTACAGGAAAAAAGCCTTGCGGTATTGGCGCGTGCAGCCATGCCGGCAGTATTAACTGAAATTGGTTTTGTAAGTAATCCTGAAGACGAAGATTATATGAATTCGGAAGATGGGCAAAAAGAAATTGTGAACGGCATCATTAAGGCAATTAAAAATTACAGGCGCATTGCCGAAACCTCATTTTAATATTTTATAAATGAAGATTAAACTTCTGATTATACTGATTTTATTTTCATTAACCATTGTCAATCAATCGTTTGCCCAGGGATACAAAATTAAAACCATAGTAATTGATCCAGGTCACGGTGGTAGAAAACCAGGTGCTTCCGGCAGCTTTTCAAAAGAAAAAGATATATCATTAAAAGTTGCATTAAAACTTGGTGAAATTATCAAAGAAGAATTGCCGGATATTAAAGTAATTTTTACGCGTAAAACTGATATTGATGTTGATTTATACAGGCGGGCAGAAATAGCCAATGATGCCAATGCAGATCTTTTTATATCTGTACACTGCAATTCTATGCCGCCCGGAAATAAACACATTAAAGGTGTAGAAACTCTGGTTGCTGGCTCCCATCGGTTAAAAGAGGCAGGATGCAGCCATCAGGGAGAATGCCGATATTAAATTAGAAAAGAATTACAAAAGCAAATACGATGGTTACGACCCCAATAACCCCAGTAGTTTCATTCTTTTATCATTGCTAAAAAATACCTTTCGGGATAAAAGCATTAAATTCGCGAAATTAATTCAGAACAGCTATGTTAACAGAGACGATAGATTTAGTCGTGGAGTTAAAGAACAGGGGGTTTTGGTATTGCAAAGATGTGGTATGCCTGCTGTATTAACAGAAGTTGGTTTTATATCAAATACTGACGAAGAAAAGTATATTAATTCGCAAAAAGGACAAAGTGAGATTGCGAATTCTATTTTTGAAGCAATAAAAACGTATAAAAAAAATATTGAGGTTAAATAAGTGGCATTATAAATGATAGTTATTTTACCTTTACAGAAAATATAAAACAGATACCAAACAATTGATGTAAGCTTTGTGTATTTATAAAGTTTAACATTGAAAAAGAATTACGCTCTAGCAGGTTTTAAAAATGCTTTAAAATCTGCAGCCATAAAATAAAACACTCATGAAGATTAAGAACGAAACCAAAGTAGGTATTTTAGCTGCATTTGCCATTGCTTTATTGATTATTGGATATAATTTTTTAAAAGGGAACTCCATTTTTTCAAGCGAAACAACATTATATGCAAAATATACCCGTGTTGATGGTTTAACAGTATCAAAACCTATACTTATTAACGGTTACCAGATTGGCCGTGTTGCAAAACTGGAATTACAACAGGACGGTACGGTAATTGCAACTTTAAGTGTAAACAGTAAATACGAAATTCCGGAAAATAGTATTGCTCGTTTAGAAGGTACTGATCTTTTAGGAAGCAAAGCCATTGTAATGTCGTTAGGCGATTCAAAAAAAATGGCTGAAGATGGTTATACCTTAAATGCCAACGTTGAAAAAGGATTAATGGAACAGGTTCAGCCAGTTCAAAAGAAAGCTGAATTAATTATTGGTAAAATGGACTCTATTTTAAGCAGTGTGAATTCCATTCTTAATCCTAATTTCCAGAAAAATGTAGATAAAAGTTTTAACAGTATCGCCGGTACATTGGCTTCATTAGAAACCACTTCGAAAAAAGTTGATGGTTTGGTTGGTTCAGAAAGTAAACGTATAGAAGCTATTTTTAGAAATGTTGAAGGGATAACTGCCAACTTAAACAATAACAATCAGAAAATAAGCGATATTTTAACTAATATTAATACGGTTACCGATAAATTTGCAGCCGCCAACTTTAAACAAACTTTGGATAACGCAAACAATGCAATTGCTGATTTGCAAAGTGTAATTTCGGGTATTAAAGATGGAAAAGGAAGTTTAGGTTTATTGTTAAATGATGATAAAATGTATCAGAATTTAAACAACGCTTCAAAAAATCTTGATGAGTTGATGATTGATTTAAAAGCTAATCCTAAACGTTACGTTCACTTCTCTGTATTTGGTGGTGGAAATAAAAAAGATAAATAGTAAATTTTTAATTTATGAAAAAGCCTTACATTTTTAAATTGTAAGGCTTTTTTTATGCGCTTTTAATTTCGATGCGCTTCAGTCGAGAAGGACGGCAGTACTTAGAAATGTGGAATTCTCAAGTGCCATTTTGAGCGTAATTGAAGGATAATTATTGGAGAAAAGTATTATTCTAAACGCCAATTTATTTTATAAAAATCAAAAGCATTAGGATTCCCGCATGCGCGAGAATGACGATTTTGCTAAGTAAATTTGTTTATGATACTGAATGAAACGTAGTCGAGAAATGTGTTTAAATAAATCTCCCGCTTCGCTTAAGCAAATATAAGTTAAATCGTCATTGCGAGAAGGCTTTTTCAACCGACGAAGCAATCTTTATGGCAAGGCTCACTAGCATGAAAGATTGCTTCATACCTGGCACTGACGACCGCTTTACTCAAGCCTGTTAATGGTAGCGGAGTCGAAAGATAATTATTGGAGAAAAGTATTATTCTGAACGACAATTTATTTTATAAAAATCAAAAGCATTAAGATTCCCGCATGCGCGAGAATGACGACTTTGTTAGATAAATTTGTTGAAGATACTGAATGAAACGTAGTCGAGAAATGTGTTTAATAGATCTCTCCGTTTCGCTGCGCTTCAGTCGAGATGACGGCAATACTTAGAAATGTTTCATTCTCAAGTGTCATTTTGAGCAAGGTAGAAGGATAATTATTGGAGAAAAGTATTATTCTAACCGCCAATTTATTTTATAAAAATCAAAAGCATTAAGATTCCCGCATGCGCGAGAATAACGATTGTGTTAGGTCACGCAAAAAATTAGTTTGAGGAATTGCCTTCCATCCTCTGTGCATTCCTCTGTAAACTTAGTGGTAAAAAATTATAACTGGAAAGTCCTGCCTTCAACCGCCAACTCCGTATTTTCAAAAACAGATTGTGCTTCTTCCAAAAGCATTTGTAAGGTTTTGTAACGCGAAGAAAAATGTCCGATGAGTAATTTCTTTACCCCGTTGATTTTAGCCACCTCTCCTGCCTGCAATGAAGTAGTATGGTGTGTTTCATTAGCTCGATCTAAAAGCTCGTGTAAAAACGTTGCTTCATGATATAACGTATCGCAGTTTTTTATAGAAGAAAAATAACTTTCGTCAAACAAAGTATCAGAACAATACGCATAACATCTCGGTGGATCAGCATCGGTGGTATAATCTACACTTCGCAGGATCTCTCCATTTGGCAGTTCTACATCCACTCCTTTTTTTAAGGCCGTGTAATAAGCAACGGGTACATCGTTTGTTTTTTCTTTAATTAGCTTACGTTGACGTTTTTTTTGCTGAAAAATGAAGCCCGTGGTAGGGATACGATGATTTAAAACTATTGTTTTAACTGTTAAATCACTATTCTCGAAAATTTGTACCGGTTGATCTGCTTCAATTGGAAAAAACTCGATTGGATACCTCAATATGGTATCTGAATATTTAAATTGAACTTCAAGAATTTCCAACAACGGTTTAGGTCCAAATATCTGCATGGGCTTGGTCCGGCCGTTTAAATGCAGGCTTGATAATAACCCGATTAATCCAAAATAATGGTCGCCATGTAAATGACTGATAAAAATATAGTCAATCCGAGTGGCCTTTAGGTTGTATTTGGTTAATTGTTGCTGTGTGCCTTCCCCACAATCAATCAGGTAATATTTTTCATTACAATTTAACAGCTGTGCCGATGGATTCCTGTTGAATACAGGTGTAGCAGAACTGCTTCCTAAAATTGTAACTTCAAATTTCATCATGGTAAGATATAAAAAGCCTCGTAGATTTTTATAAACTACGAGGCTAGAATGTTATGTAAATTATAGTTATTTAGTGCCTCTGAACTCTTTCTCCAACTCATCCATAAAAATGAAATCTGTTGCTTCCTCTAATGTATTAACAAACGTTACAGACTGGAATATGTTTGATAATTCTATAATTGAAGCAAGCTCGTCGTTAATTCCGGTTACAATAAATAAACCTCCGGCTGATTTACATAGTCGATCACCAACCAATAAACAGCTTAAATCCTGCGCATCATTACACTCGGTAACATGACTTAAATCAACGATAATATTCTGAAATCCTTCTGCATTAAGTAAATAGAATTCGGATTTTAAGCCGGGTGCATTATCGTTTGTAAACTTAGTTTCTTCTAACTTTAAGGTTACATATTTATCGTGTTTATCTACTGAAAATTTCATCTCTCTGATCTTTATTTTACTAATGTATAAATTTCTTTCGAATTTAAAGTGTTTCTAAAGCCTTTAAAACATTCGCTTCAATACGACTTGAAATGGCATCAGCATCAGCTTTTATAAATGGTTCTCCAACAATTTGTTCGTAAAGTTCAATGTACCTTTCTGAAATTGAATTAACAATTTCTGGTGTCATTTCTGGCACAACCTGACCATCTTTTCCCTGAAAACCATTTTCTATCAGCCATTTTCTTACAAATTCTTTCGAAAGTTGTTTCTGAGGCTCATTACTGTTTTGGCGATCCTGGTATCCTTCTTCATAAAAATACCGCGATGAATCCGGGGTATGAATCTCATCTATCAGGTAAATTACACCATCAGCAACTCCAAACTCATATTTTGTGTCTACCAATATCAATCCACTTTTTGCAGCAATCTCAGTTCCACGTTGATACAATGCATAGGTATAATCTTCTAATTTCTCGTAATCGGTAATAGAAACTATACCCTTTGCCAAAATATCTTCTTTTGATATATCTTCATCATGCCCTACTGAAGCCTTTGTTGTTGGGGTAATAATCGGCTGAGGCAATTTGTCGTTTTCTTTTAAGCCATCTGGTAAGGCAACGCCGCAAACCGAACGTTTTCCAGCACTGTATTCTCTCCATGCATGTCCGGCTAAATAACCTCTGATAACCATTTCTACCTTAAATGGTTCGCAAATACGGCCAATGGTAACCATCGGATCTGGAACAGCTAAAACCCAATTGGGAACGATATCTTGAGTGGCTGCTAAAAATTTAGCTGCAATTTGGTTTAATACCTGTCCTTTAAATGGAATGGCTTCGGGCAATACAACATCAAAAGCAGAAATGCGATCTGATACTACCATAACCATAAATTGATCGGCTATTGTATATACATCCCGAACTTTACCTTTGTAAAAATTACTTTGATTTGGGAAATTAAAATGGGTTTCTTTTAGTGCTTTCATGAGGGGATAAAAATAGGAAAAAAGTACGAAAGTCCGAAGAATGGAGTCAGATGATAAAAGGTGTAAAAAGCAAAAGTCCGAAGTTGTCCTATAATAAAACTTAAACTTCGGACCTCGGACTTTGCAGGCTGCTAACCTTTAACTTACTGAATATCTCCGTAAGCTTTCAAAATATCTTTTACCAACTTATGCCTTACCACATCTTCCCCACTTAGGTAGATAATGTCAATTCCTTTAATATCCTCCAAAATTCTTAAGCCGTTAAATAAACCCGACATTTGTTTCTTAGGCAAATCAATCTGGGTAACATCTCCGGTTACAATAAACTTAGCGGTTGGGCCCATACGTGTTAAAAACATTTTTAGCTGCATGTCTGTTGCGTTTTGAGCTTCATCCAAAATCACGAAGCAATTGTCTAAAGTACGGCCACGCATAAATGCAAGCGGTGCAATTTCAATTGTACGGTTTTCGATGTAGAATTTCAATTTCTCAGCAGGGATCATATCATCCAATGCATCGTAAAGCGGGCGTAAATAGGGATCAATTTTTTCCTTTAAATCACCTGGTAAAAAACCTAGGTTCTCTCCTGCTTCAACAGCCGGACGGGTTAAAATGATGCGTTTAATTTCCTTGTTTTTTAAAGCCCTCACGGCTAAAGCTACTGCGGTATATGTTTTTCCTGTTCCGGCAGGACCAATGGCAAATAAGATATCATTTTTGGCAATACTGCTCACCATTTTACGCTGATTTGCTGTTCTTGCCTTAACTAAAAGACCATTTGTACCAAAAACAATAACTTCTCCACCGCCTCCGGTAGGTTGTTCTACATCTTTTTTTACAACACCGGCTGCTTTTGCACCAAGTATAGATTCTACATCATTATTGGTAAGTGAGCTATATTTTTCGAGGTGTGCAATAAGCTGGTTAAACTTATCCTCGAAAGCCTTAAGTTCCTGTTCATCACCGAGAACCTTAACATCACTTCCTCTCGCTACCAGTTTCAACTTCGCGAAAGCACCTTTAATCATTTCGTAATTCTCGTTATTCGGGCCCCAAAAGTGAGCGGGATTTACGGTATCCAGGGTTAATTTTAATTCGTTCAAACTGTAGTATTTTAAAAAGTTATCGGGGTATATTAATTAAAATTTGAATATTTGCAGACGCTTAGGCCTGTACACAAGAATAAGCAATAATAATGAATTTTTAATGGGGATAATTACTTTAACAACAGATTTAGGTTCGAAAGATTTTTACCAGAGTGCCCTTAAAGGTAGTCTGTTGAGTCTTATGCCTAATGTTAATTTAGTTGATATTACCCATGAGGTTCCATCTTTCAATATTTCATACGCGGCATTCGTATTAAAAAACGCATATCCCTACTTTCCAAAAAATACGGTACATTTAATCGGTATCGATTCTGTTTACAGCGAAAACACTAAATATATTGCCGTAAAGCACCGGGATCATTATTTTGTAGGTGCCGATAATGGTATTTTTTCACTGCTTTTTGATGATATTCCAGAAGATGTAGTAGAGCTGAATATTATGCAGGATCTGAAATATTTACACTTTCCGTTGGTTGATATTTTCGTTAAAGCAGCCACACATCTTGCCAAAGGCGGAAAGCTGAAAGATATAGGTTTACCTGTAGCAGAGATTGAGCAGAAGATGCTTTTACACCCTGTTATTGAGCGCGATGTGATCCGTGGTAGTGTGGTTTATATAGATACTTTTTGCAACGTAATTACCAACATTACGAAAGATCTTTTTACTAAAATTCAAAAAAACAGGGATTTTACTTTGTACTTTAGAAAGAGTGAAACCATTACCCAGTTGAGCTGGCATTACAACGAAGTGCAGGAAGGTGAAAAACTTTGCCTTTTTGGTATAAGTAACCATTTGGAAATTGCCATTAACAAAGGAAAAGCCAGTGGATTATTGGGTTTACATTTAGGTGATATTGTACGGGTTGAGTTTCATCCTTAACAAGCTGAAAGCCCAAAGGTAAAAAACCAAAGAAAAAATTAAAAAAAGGAAATTTCTCCAATTGCCGTCATTTTGATTGGATGCAATAGCGATCTTGGCCAACAAAGTCGAGAAAGCTTTCTAAATAGATATAGTCGTTCTGCTATCGCTACCGTCTAAGACGATGATTTTCCTAAGCCAATTAACCAATAAAACAACTTCTACCCTTTTCGCGTTTATATCCACATGAAGAAATATTTTTATCTGCTCTCGGTTATCTTTTTTAGTTTTCAGGCTTTTGCACAGCAAGATACAGTTGCTTATGCAGCTCAACGCGCAAAAGTAAATTCTTTATTAACGGAAAGGAGTACAAGATTTGGACAATATGATGAAAGTTTAAATCAACGTACAGGCATATTTGGCTGGCAAACAAAAAGGGATATCAAAAATTCAAATGAGATCCTTCGTCAGGTAGTGTTAACCGATAATAATATTTTTAAGGAACTGAAGACCTTGATGGATTATAAGGATTTGCAAAATCAACAGAAAGTAGCGGTAGCAGATCATTCGCAAGAACGGATTGAACGTTATATGCAAACCATTAAAAAGTTGCAGGATCAGAATGCACAGCTTAAAGAAGATTTAGAAAAAAAAAATAAAGGAGGTCTATCAACCTATATTATTGTCTTCTTGATTTTAATAATGGCAAGTGGGTTTTATTTTTTCAATAGAAAACTACAGAGGTATGAAAAAAGGACTGTTTAAAATCTTGGCAAAGATAAACAAGGCTGTTCTGCCAAGCTTGTATAAAAAAGACCCGAATAAGCTTACTACTTTTCAGAAAGCGATTTTAGGCTATCGGTATTGGGTTACAACAAACGCGTTAGACTAATTTAGAAAACCCTCACAGGTTTAATTCGTAGGTATTTATGTTTTACAACGGCCTTATTAAGGGCTGTGCCGTTTTAAAACCTGTGAGGGGTTAAAATATTATTATTTCTTAAAATGCTCAATAATCAATGTAGCCAATTCAGTACCAATACGTTCTTGTGCTTCGTTGGTTGATGCACCAATATGTGGTGTCAATGAGATTTTAGGATGTGTTAAAATTTCTGCCAATGGAGTTGGTTCGTTATCGAAAACATCTAAACCAGCAAAAGAAACTTTGCCAGAATTTAAAGCTTCAATTAAAGCAGGCTCATCAATTGTTCCTCCACGAGAACAGTTTACAATACCAACTCCGTTTTTCATTTTAGCAAATTCTTCTGCACCTAAAATTGGTTTATCCGCAAATGGGGTGTGCAAACTAAAGAAATCACTACCTGCAATTACCTCGTCTAACGAAACAGTTTTAATTGGAATACTTACTGATTTTCCGCCTTGAAACTCTAATGTAATTTCAGATTCTGAAGGATATAAATCGTAAGCCAAAACATTCATGCCTAAGCCTAAAGCCACTTTTGCAGTAGCGCGACCGATACGACCAAAGCCGATAATACCAATGGTTTTACCACTTAGCTCAGTTCCTTTGGCATAGGCTTTTTTGAGGTTGTTAAATTGTGTTGAACCTTCTACAGGCATTTTACGGTTGGCATCCTGTAAGAATCTGATACCTGTAAACAAGTGTGAAAATACCAATTCAGCAACTGATAATGATGATGCAGCTGGAGTATTTACCACATTAACACCTTGACTGCGTGCATATTCCACATCAATATTATCCATACCAACTCCACCTCTTCCAATTAATTTGATATTTGGAACGGCATCAATTAACTCTTTCCTAACTTTTGTTGCACTACGAACAGTAATTGCATCGTAGTTTTTTAAAGCTTCTGCTAATTTATCTTGAGGAACGGTTTCAGTATCAACCTGAAAACCGGCTTTTTCTAATAATTCTTTTCCGATCGGATCAATCCCATCGTTTGCTAATATTTTAATCATTTTATCTATGATTGCACAGCGTTAGTTGATTACTTCGACTAAAAAATCGCAGTAATTATCTGTGGTTAAAATTTAAATTAATTTGCTTTTGCTTGTTGTTCTTCAAATAGTTGCATGGCATCAATTAATGCATGTACACTGGTAATCGGTAAAGCATTATACATAGATGCTCGGAAACCGCCAACACTTCTGTGTCCTTTAATACCCACTATACCTTGCTCTTCAGCATATTTTAAGAATGGTTTTTCTAATTCAGCATTTTCCATTACGAAACAAATATTCATTCTGGAACGGTTTTCAACTGCGCAAGTTCCTTTAAATAATGGATTGCGATCAATTTCTCTGTAAAGTGCTTCTGCTTTTTGTTTATTTTCTTTTTCAATTTCAGCAACACCACCTTTCGATTTTAACCAGCGAAGATTTAACAAAGCCACATAAATTGAAAAAACAGGAGGTGTATTGTACATTGAATCATTATCAATATGAGATTGATAGTTCAACATTGAAGGAATTTTACGGTCAATTTTACCTAGAGCATCATTTTTAACAATAACGATAGTTAAACCCGCCGGACCTACATTTTTTTGTGCTCCTGCATAGATTAAATCAAATTGGGAAACATCAATTACGCGGCTCATGATATCAGATGACATATCGCAAACAACAGGTACATCCGTTTTTGGTACTTCAAAAAGTTCAGTTCCATAAATGGTGTTATTCGAGGTATAGTGGAAATAAGCACTATCAGCCGGAATTTCGAAATCTTTTGGAATGAATGTGTAGTTTGCATCTTTTGAAGAAGCTACAACATTTACATTGCCAACAAATTTAGCCTCTTTTAATGCTTTGGTTGCCCAAACACCAGAATCTAAATAACTTGCTGTTTGTCCATCGCCCAATAAATTCATCGGAACCATTGCAAACTGTAAACTTGCACCACCTTGTAAAAATAAAACGGAATAACCCGACGGCACATTTAATAATTCCTTTACCAACTTCTCAGCTTCAGCAACAACTGCCTCAAATTCGGTTGTTCTGTGCGAAATTTCTAAAATTGATAATCCATCGTTAAAATCTAAAACAGCCTGAGCTGCTTGTTTAAACACTTCTTGAGGTAAAATACAAGGGCCTGCGCCAAAATTATGCTTCATCTTATTATATAATGTTTTATGGCCGTAAATGTAAAATTTTTAAAGCAGTTATGCCTATAAAATCGTATCATAAAAAATTAAATTTTGTTAAAAAAAGCCCGGAATTCATAGGATTTATTGCAGTTTTTGCAATTAAAACGTTTAACTAGAAAACTTGCATTTCTTTTGATTTTTGAAAGGTTATAGCCCCGGCTTTATCGATTTACACATCCAAACTCATAGATTTTTTTGCCTGGATGGTTCGCAATAAAAGATCTTAAAAAATAAAAAATTACAAATTACGGCTTGTTCTTTAACTTCACGATCAGTTTTAAGTTAAACTGCCTGCCTGTTAAATAATTGGGAATTGCATATTGTACGTTATCTACATCTTTTAGCCATAGATAAGAAACCGTATTGTCGATATTAAGCATATTAAAAACTTCAATAAACAGAATAACAGAGCTGAAATTTTTATCTAAAAATTTAGGTTTATGCAATGCAGCATCATCTAGAAAATCTTTAGAAAAACCAATATCCACACGTTTATAAGACGGAATAAAAAATTTGTCCAAATATCTTGGGGTTTGCGATGGCCCAATTGGTAATCTTGAACCATAAAGTGCATTGAGGTGTACTTTATAGGTTGGACTGTTTAACAACCTATCCTGAAAAAATATGGAAAAATTTAAACGCTGATCAGTTGGTCTTTTTAAATAACCCGGATAAATTGTTGTACCATTCTGAACATAGCTATCGCCGATAATATCCTCATTGGCATGCATTACCGACATTCTGAAATAAGATACCAGATCCTTAACAAACTCCCCTCCTATACTGAAATCTGCACCATAAGCATAACCTCTGGAAACTTCGTTAGCCAGATATTTGATTCTTAAATTATCGATTTTATAAGGAATTAAACGATCAGAATATTTGAAATAAGCCTCAGATGTGAATTTTAACCGCGTACCAAAAGCATCAAAAGCATACTCGTAACCCAAAGACGTGTTGTAAGAACTTTGCGCTTTCTGATCGGTATTCAAAATTCCAAAAAAATCTCGAATGGTGCGGTATGATGGTGGTTGTTTGTAAACGCCAGCTGAAAATCTCAATATTTTGTTGTTGGAGTTCGGCCTGTAGGCAATTAGCATCCTCGGACTGATTAATAACTGCTTACTTAATGAACTGTAACTAGCACGAGCACCAAGCTGTAAATCAGCAGAATTTGAAAGGGAATAACTATCTTGTATATAAGCACTAAAGTTTTTAATGTCTAAATTATTTTGGACATTAATTACATTTTGCAACGTGATATTTTTTGAATTGTTTGGAAGAATAAAACCGGCAGAATCCGTATAGTTATATTCATTCAACTGATCATTGTATTTGGAATTGTCAAATTTTAAACCCCAGGAAAAAACATGGTTGTCGAAATTCTGATCTACCTTAATTTCTGAAGCAAAAATCTTCGTATCAAGGCTATTTCTTCCATAGTTATAATAGCTGCCAAGACCTCTGTTTTTATTGATTACGCCAAAATTTTCTCCCGGAAAAGTATTATCTATTTCGTCAAAAATATAAGTGCCGTTAATATCGAAACGCTCTCTCTCAATAGTATTGAAATAGCTGTTAATAAACTTAATTACGAGGTTTGGTTTGGGCGAATAGGTAGCTGTAACCGCACTTCCCAGCGTTTGGTAATCATCAATCTCCTGGCCAGTATAATCAACATTTAACCTTAGTGTAGTACTTAAAGTTCCGAACTGCGTTTCCCTGTTGGTGGGCACCAGCTTGAATTGGCCGAGATTAAAACTACCCAGGAAACTGATATTGAATTTTGAAGAAAAATCATATTGGTAAAGTAGTTGTGCATCGGCAAAATTTGGACTATAACTGCCTTTCTCGTCTTGTTTGATTAATACGCTGGAATTGTTTTTATAGCGTAACCCAGCCAATAGAAAACTATTTTTAAATATTTTTTTTGTACTTAATGAAGTATTTAAGAGGCTTGTGCTGAAAATAGTTTGATTGCTATCCGGTTTGTCGTATTTAATATCTAAAATAGAAGAAAGTTTATCGCCATATTTTGCCTCAAAACCTCCGGCAGAAAATTTAGCTTTACTCACCAGATCTGAATTGATGAAACTTAATCCCTCCTGCTGGCCATTGCGGATCAAAACCGGCCGATTGATTTCTACATCATTGATGTAAATTAAGTTTTCGTCGAAATTACCGTCTCTAACACTATATTGAGCACTTAATTCATTATTTGTAGATACCCCTGGGAGCGTTTTGAGCATGGTTTCAAAATTGCCAGAAACCAAGGGCATTGCAGCAACATCAGCAATGTTAATCGTAGTAGTATTGCTTAACTGATTTTGTTTATTTGTAATATTTACTTGTTCTAATTCGTTGATATTGGCTGTCAAATTTACTTGTTTGATGATTCTTGCCCCCGAACGTTCACTGAATTTTAATGTCTGCGGCTGATAGCCTAAGAGGGAATACTTTATGCTAAAATTTTTCGATTTGGAGTAAACCGTATAAACCCCTAATTCATCTGTTACAGTTGATTGTGCCTGCCCTAAAACAATTACCGTAACTTGTGCTAAGGGTAATTTTTCATCACTATAAACTATCCCCGAAACCCTAACTAATGGCTGAGCAACAGCAAAACTGCAACCGGCAATTAATAGGAACAGGATTAGCCGAAATTTGACCATGGATTACGCGTAGAGATTTGGTTAATTAGCCACAGATGCACAAAGATAAACACAATTATTTTACTCAAAATATAGTAAAAGATTAATTTTGAATCAAAATAAATGGCTAAAAGCATACTTTAGCGCTAATATCTGTGTTTAAAATTTATGCGTTTACGCTTGTGGTAGTTAAGCTTTTCATTTTAGAAATGGTTTCCGTGGGATTATCTGTCGCGAAAATTGCATTTCCAGCTACAAAAGCGTTAGCACCTGCGGATACTAATGTAGCGATATTTTGTAAACCAACACCACCATCAACCTCGATAATTAAGTTTTCGTTTACGCCTTGAATCAATGCTTTTAAATCCTTTATTTTTTTGTAAGTATTGTGGATGAATGCCTGGCCACCAAAACCCGGATTAACTGACATAATCAGTACCAGGTCTAAATCTTCAATAACATCCTGCAGTAAAGTTACCGGAGTATGCGGATTTAATGCTACACCCGCTTTGCATCCAGCTGCTTTGATTAACTGGATAGTTCTGTGCAGGTGAGTACAGGCCTCGTAATGCACGGTAATCCTATCCGCCCCTGCTTTGGCAAATTCCTCTACGTATTTATCTGGCTCAACAATCATTAAATGAACATCCAGCGGTTTAATAGCATGTTTTTTTACGGCAGCCATTATAGGGAAACCGAAGGATATATTGGGAACAAAAACACCATCCATCACATCAACATGAAACCAATCGGCATCACTATGATTAATCATTTCAATATCGCGTTGTAAATTGCCGAAATCGGCAGAAAGTATGGATGGGGCAATGATGTATTTCATTTAATGATCTCTTAGTATTAAAGTAACATTTTAAAACGACCGTCACCCTGAATTCATTTCAGGGACTTATGAGTGAGTAAGATGCTGAAATAAATCCGATAGCTATCAAATCAGCATAACAGTATGTTGCAAGTTACAAAAGAACTGTGAAAATTTTTAAATTAGAAACAAAGATGCTGAAATAAATTCAGCTGAAGTACGCAAATTAATTCCATTTATAAAATAAAAAACCCTTCCAGTAAAACTGAAAGGGTTTGCTATATCTCCCGACTTCGGACTTCCGAATCCGGTCTGTTTTATGCTTGCGGAGCAGCTGGTTTTTCTGGTCTTGGCAATAAAACTTTGCGCGAAAGTTTCATTTTACCTTGTTTATCGATGTCTAGTAATTTAACCTCGATTTTATCACCTTCTTTTAACACGCCATCCATAGTTTCTAAACGTTCCCATGAAATTTCAGAGATGTGTAATAAACCATCTTTACCTGGCATAACTTCAACAAATGCACCAAATGGCATAATTGATTTTACCTTACCTTGGTAAACTTCGCCAATTTCTGGCTTAGCTACGATGTTACGGATACGGGTAACTGCTGCATCAATAGCTGCTTTATTATCAGCAAATACTTCTACAATACCTTTGCCCTCAACTTCTTCAATAGAGATTGAAGCACCGGTTTCGCGTTGCATTTCCTGAATAATTTTACCTCCAGGGCCGATAATTGCACCAATAAATTCTTTATCAATAGTTAAAGAAACAATACGTGGAGCATGCGGTTTGTAATCCTCATTAGGTGAACTGATCGTTTTCTTCATCTCGTTTAAGATGTGTAAACGACCTTCTTTGGCTTGTAACAAAGCTTTTGTTAAAACTTCGTAAGATAAACCATTGATTTTTAAGTCCATTTGACAAGCAACAATACCGTGTTCAGTACCAGTTACTTTAAAGTCCATATCACCCAAGTGATCTTCATCACCTAAAATATCAGATAGAATTGCATATTTACCAGTTTTCTCATCAGTAATTAAACCCATTGCAATCCCAGAAACTGGAGATTTGATTTTAATACCTGCATCCATAAGTGCCAATGTACCAGCACAAACTGTTGCCATTGATGATGAACCGTTTGATTCCAAAATATCAGAAACGATACGGATTGTATATGGATTTGCTTCGCCCTGAGGCAATACTTTCTTAAGTGAACGTTGCGCTAAAGCACCGTGGCCAATTTCGCGACGGCCAGCGCCTCTGTTTGGTCTAACCTCACCAGTTGAAAAACCAGGGAAATTATAGTGCAATAAGAATTTATTGTAACCATTGAAGAAAGCACCATCAATCATTTGCTCATCATCTTTGCTACCTAAAGTAACTGATGTTAATGATTGTGTTTCGCCACGTGTAAATACAGCCGAACCGTGAGCAGCAGGTAAATAACCAACTTCACTCCAGATTGGACGGATTTCTGTTGTTTTACGGCCATCTAAACGGATACCTTCGTCTAACAATAAGTTTCTGATGGCATCGTATTGAACATCGTGGTAATAATGTTTAGCCATTGCTTTGGTTAAATCTGCAGTATCTTCTGGCATTGCCTCGAAGAATTCGTTAATAATTGCAGTAAAACCTTCTTTACGAACATCTTTATTGCCACCAGCTTTAGCTACAGCATAAACTTTATCATAAGTATCAGCATAAACTTTAGCTTTCAGATCAGCATCGTGGTCTTCGTGGTTATATTCACGTTTAACAGTTTTGCCTGTAGCTTCAGTTAATTCAACCTGAATAGCACATTGAACTTTAATTGCATCGTGTGCAAATTTTAAAGCCTCAACCATTTCATCTTCCTGAATTTCATCACACTCACCTTCAACCATGCCTATATCATTTGCTGATCCGGCAACCATGAACTCTAAAGTTGCACGCTCTAATTGGCTAGCTAATGGATTGATTACCAATTTGCCATCAATTTTTGCAACACGTACTTCAGAAATTGGACCGTTGAAAGGAATATCAGATACTGATAATGCAGCTGAAGCTGCTAAACCTGCCAAACAATCTGGCATAATATCTTTATCAGCAGAGATTAAAGAAATCATCACCTGTGTATCAGAGTGATAATCACTTGGAAACATTGGACGTAAAGCTCTATCTACCAAACGTGAAATTAATACTTCGTAATCAGATAATCTAGCTTCACGACGTAAAAAGCCACCTGGAATACGGCCAGTAGCCGCGTATTTTTCCTGATAATCAACCGATAATGGTAAAAAATCAGTACCTGGTTTAGCACCAACAGTTGAAACTACAGTTGCAAGCAACATCGTATCACCCATTTTTACTACAACCGAACCATCAGCCTGTTTAGCCAATTTACCAGTTTCAATTTCTACAATTCTGCCATCGCCCAAATCGAACGATTTTTTTATTACATTCATTTAATTAGAATTATGGTGTGTTTTCCTCTTTCTACACACCGTTGTTTATATATGTTTTGTTTTTGCAAACGAAGATAGTATTAAAAAAGCCTATCTATAATAAAACCCGTTAAAAAAATTAACAGGGAATTAAAAAGCCATTCCCTGAAGAATGGCTTTTAATGATAAACTTGCGCTTATTTTTGTTTGATGATATCACGAAGCGATAAAGCTTTGATGATAGCACGATAGCGCTCAATATCTTTTTTGTATAAGTATGCCAAAATACCTCGGCGTTTACCTACCAACTTTTGAAGTGACAACTGAGTAGAGAAATCTTTACGATTTTTCTTTAAGTGTTCTGTTAAGTGCGCAATACGGTATGTAAATAACGCTACTTGACCTTCTGCAGAACCCGTGTTGGTTTCTACTTCGCCGTGCTCTTTGAAGATTACAGCTTTTTTCTCTGGACTTAAATACATTCTTGAATAATATTAAAGCAATAAAAATTAATTAATTGTGGCGCAAAGATAAGGCAATTTTTAATTATAAGCAAGTGTTTAATGAATGATAAAATTAACGACATCAAACTGCTGAAATGTTTCCAATAACAAGAGCATTTCCGGATGTCCTTTATCGAACGACATATAAAAATTATATGTTTGGTTTGCGGATTATAATACCTTTTCCTTGTGGAGATTTTACAGGCTTGCCACCATTCATGACAACGGAGATGTAGTTAAGTTGCAGAACACTGAAAAAGCGTTGCTCAGGGATACCGCTCAAATAAATACTATCACGCTCTTCAATGATTGTTTCGCGCGGAAGTGTAATATCACATAAAGTGAGCTTTCCCATTTCATATCGAAAATACGAAAAATAGATGATATATCTTTACATCAATACATCTTTATATAAAGCCATCAAAAGCTTACTTTTGCACAAAACATTTAGACTTGGAAAAGAATCAATATAGCATTTTCGAAAGCGAATTACGTGTCCGCCCGGATGATATCGATATGTTTAACCATGTACATAATAGCAAATACCTGGATTATGTACTGGCTGCACGTTACGAACAAATGGAAAAGTTTTATGGCATGCCTTGGGAATATTTTACTAAACAAGGCTTGGGCTGGGTAGTAAGTCATGTCGATATTAATTTTAAACGCCCGTTATTGATGAATGATTTAATGCTGATCAGGACCGGAATTTTAACAATGAATGATAAAGGTTGCGCTGTTCAATTCGAAATTATTAACCAAAAAACAGGCAAAGTGGCATCTGATGGTATTTTTGATTATGTTTTAATTGATTTGAATACAGGCCGTGGAACAAAGGTTTCAGAAGAAATGATTAAAGCCTACAGTATTTAATACTCATTAAGCAGATTATAATTCTGAGGATTCTGTGTTTCTGTGGCAAAAAGAAATCGCAAAGTTTAATCACTTCCTCGAAAATTGGTCATCAAAACTTGACAATTCAAAATTTTAGCTATCTTTGTTGAATCAAAAAGACCAGAGCCATGATAGTATCTGCAATCCGTTTTAGGTTCTAAACAACCGAGGATTTCCTTCCATTTCAATTTTAGGTATGTGCGCTTAATGCGTAACATTGGTTTTATACATTATACTTTATTATATATTATATGTCACAGTCTACAAAGACACAGGGCAAACTTTCGTCTTTTTTCGATATTCTCCTGCAATCTTTAAAAGGTCATGAGGTTGATTTAACTTCAATCAGTATTAAACGTGCAATTATTTTATTGGCTATCCCGATGATGTTGGAAATGGCTATGGAATCGGTTTTTGCATTAGTTGATTTATATTTTGTTGGCCATTTAGAAAATAGCAGTTATGCAATACAAACCGTTGGTTTAACCGAATCGGTTTTGACCATTATTTACTCTCTTGCCATTGGTTTAAGTATGGCTGCAACTGCGGTAGTTGCCCGGAGAATAGGTGAAAAAAATCCAGAAGCAGCATCAAAGGCTGGCATGCAGACCATATTGATTGCAGTTTTTGTAAATATTTTAATCAGCATTTTAGGATTAATTTACGCAAAGGATATTTTACTGCTAATGGGTGCTTCAACTGAAACGGCAAATCATGGTACTACTTTCGTTCGGATAATGATGGGTGGAAGTATTATTATTGTACTTTTATTCCTAATCAACGGGATTTTTCGTGGTGCAGGCAACGCAGCAATTGCGATGCGGAGTTTATGGATTGCCAACATTGCAAACATCATCCTCTGCCCTATTTTTATTAACGGTTTCGGACCTATCCCGGCTTTTGGTTTAACAGGTGCTGCAATTGCCACCACAATCGGACGAGGTTTGGGTGTTATCTACCAGGTTTATAGTCTGTTCAGTGGAAAAAATGCATTAAAAATACGCATCAGTCATTTTGTACCTGATTTTACACAAATTAAAGCCATTATAAAGATTGCGGCCCCAGCTATTTTCCAGTTTGTGATTGCGAGTTGTAGCTGGGTATTTTTAGCGGAGCTGGTTGCTACTACAGGCGGTGACGAAGGTTCTGCAGGTTACCAAACTGCATTGCGCCTAATGATGTTTTTTATGTTGCCCGCCTGGGGATTAAGTAACGCAGCTGCAACATTGGTAGGTCAGAATTTAGGTGCAGGCCATGTAGACCGTGCTGAAAAATCGGTTTTCCAAACCTTAAAGTATATTTTGATATTTATGGCAGTTGTAAGTGTACTTTTTCTTACCTGCGGACATCTTTTTGCTGCGTTTTTCACTTCCGATGAAAATGTAATTGCCATAGCGAGTAGAGCGTTAAAAATTTTAAGCATTGGTTTTGTAATTTACGGAGCCGCAATGGTATTTAGTAGCGCATTTAATGGTGCTGGTGATACCTGGACGCCCACCAAAATTAATATTTTTGCATTCTGGCTTTTCCAAATTCCATTGGCCTATTTTTTAGCTAAATTTTTAGATATGGGCCCAACAGGTGTTTTTATTGCCATTCCAACCGCAGAGGCAGGTATTGCAATAGCAGCTTTTATCCTGTTTAAAAAAGGTAAATGGAAGAAAACAATGGTTTAATTTTTTTATGGACAAATAAAAAAAACCTCATAAAATTTCGCCATTGCGAGGCACGAAGCAATCTTAATGCACACGCAATGGATGGTACTCAGTCAAAATATATTTTACAAACCAGCTCTGCCGTAACGGAAAAGTCACTGTATTTGCTTTTCAAATCAAAGTGTTTTGCAGCAATATTTTCTAGATTAAAAATTACGTATATGCTTCATCTTTGCGCAAAGATGAAGCATATACGTAATTTTTGCATTATTGCACATATCGACCATGGTAAAAGTACTTTGGCTGATAGGTTATTAGAATACACCGAGACAATTTCCAAGCGCGAAGCGCAGGCGCAATTGCTCGATAACATGGATTTAGAGCGTGAGAGAGGCATAACGATTAAAAGTCATGCCATACAAATGAACTATAAAGTTGGTGATATTGAATACAATTTTAACCTTATTGATACACCCGGACATGTAGATTTTTCTTACGAAGTTTCCCGTTCGATTGCAGCTTGTGAAGGTGCACTCTTAATTGTAGATGCTTCGCAAGGTATTCAGGCACAAACGATTTCCAACTTATATTTAGCTTTAGAGCACGACCTTGAAATTATTCCGATTTTAAATAAAATGGATTTACCGGGGGCAATGCCTGAAGAAGTAAAAGACCAGATTATTGATTTGATCGGATGTAAGCGGGAAGATATTATTCCAGCATCTGGTAAAACCGGATTGGGCATTCCTGATATTATCCAGGCCATTGTAGACCGCGTTCCTGCACCTGTTGGCAATCCGGAAGCACCTTTGCAAGCTTTGATTTTCGACTCTGTTTTTAACTCTTTCAGGGGAATTATTGCTTACTATAAGGTTGTTAATGGCGAGATTAAAAAAGGTGATAAAGTAAAATTCATCAATACAGGGAAAGAATATTTAGCTGATGAAGTAGGTATTTTGAAACTGGATATGGCACCACGTAATGTGGTTAAAACCGGAGATGTGGGTTACATTATTTCCGGGATTAAAGAAGCCAGAGAAGTAAAAGTTGGTGATACAATTACAACTACAGCAAGACCATCGCTGGATGCAATACAAGGATTTGAAGAGGTAAAACCAATGGTTTTTGCAGGTATTTATCCTGTTGATACTGATGAATTTGAAGAACTTCGCGAGGCAATGCACAAGTTGCAACTCAATGATGCGTCTATCGTTTTCGAACCTGAAAGCTCTGCAGCACTAGGTTTTGGTTTCCGTTGCGGATTCCTGGGCATGTTGCACATGGAGATTATACAGGAACGTTTGGAGCGCGAATTCGACATGACGGTAATTACTACCGTTCCCAACGTATCTTACATTGCGCACACCACTAAAGGTGATGAAATTTTTGTAAATAATCCATCTGATTTACCTGATCCAAGTAAATTAGATTCTGTTGAAGAACCATTTATCAAAGCCAACATTATTACAAAAGCCGATTTTGTTGGCCCTGTAATGTCACTTTGTATTCAGAAAAGAGGAACAATTGTAAATCAATCCTATTTAACATCTGACCGTGTTGAATTGGTTTTTGAAATGCCAATGGGCGAAATTGTATTCGATTTTTATGATAAATTAAAAACAATTTCAAAAGGCTACGCATCATTCGATTATCATCAGATTGGTTACCGTAAATCAGATTTGGTTCGTTTAGACATGTTAATAAATGATGAACCGGTTGATGCACTTTCATCATTAATCCACAGAAGCAATGCTTACGATTTCGGAAAGAAAATTTGTGAAAAATTAAGAGAATTAATCCCTCGTCAACAGTTCGAGATTAAAATACAAGCCTCTATCGGTGCGAAAGTTATTGCGCGCGAAACATTAAGTGCCTTACGTAAAGACGTAACCGCCAAATGTTATGGAGGTGATATTTCACGTAAACGTAAATTACTGGAAAAGCAGAAAAAAGGTAAAAAACGTATGCGCCAGGTTGGAAATGTAGAAATTCCACAAAGTGCATTTATGGCGGTTTTAAAATTAGATTAACCCCCCTAGGCCCCTGAAGGGGGAATTATTGGTGAGTTTTATTAAGTTAAATCTTAAATTATAAAATTATAACGAAGCAAGTTATATGAGCGATGCAAATTCAAAGTCCCCTTCAGGGGATTTAGGGGTATTATTAGACGGTAAATACGTATCAGAAAAAGTTAAAGTTCAGATTGCAGAAGAAGCTGCAGAATTTTTGAATAAAAGTGGCCGCAAACCACACCTAGTTGCCATTTTAGTGGGTAATGACGGCGGTAGTGAAACTTACGTAGCGAGTAAAATGAAAAACTGCGAAAAAGTCGGTTTTAAATCTTCATTGCACCGCTATGATAATTCGGTAACTGAAGCAGAATTGCTGGCAAAAATTGAAGAAATTAATCAGGATGATGATGTGGATGGCTTAATTGTTCAATTGCCTTTGCCAAAACATATTGATCCGGAGAAAGTAACCGAAACGATCGATCACCGAAAAGATGTGGATGGTTTCCACCCTGTAAATCTAGGTAGGATGATGCGCAATCTTCCATGCTTTATTCCGGCAACGCCCTATGGCATTTTACTGATGTTGCAAGAATATGGTATTGATACAAGCGGAAAACATTGTGTTGTAGTGGGAAGAAGTAATATTGTTGGTAGCCCAATGAGTATTTTAATGGCTCGTAATGCTAACCCCGGCAATTGCACCGTAACACTCACCCACTCGCGTACAAAGGATTTGAAAGAGCAAATTCTTCAGGCTGATATTGTGATTGCAGCTATTGGTAAAAAGAATTTTGTTACTGCTGATATGGTTAAAACCGGGGCAATTATCATTGATGTAGGCATTAACCGTGAAACTTCTACCGAAACTAAATCTGGATTTAAGTTATATGGTGATGTAGATTTCGAAAACGTTGCACCTAAGGCTTCTTACATTACGCCTGTTCCTGGAGGAGTTGGTTTGATGACCATTGTGGGTTTACTAAAAAATACACTGGCATCTGCAAGGAAAGAGATCTATTCTTAAGTTAGAATCATTAAGGCTTAAGGTCAAAGCCATAATCTATAAAACATTAAAGTGGTTTAATTTATTGAACCACTTTTTTTACGTACAAAATTTTTTCTTATCACGTATAATGTTTAAATTTGAATAAGAACATTATAATATGGATACCAAATTAACTTTAAGCTTTGATCAGGATGTTGTAGCAAAGGCAAAAAAATATGCTGCCGATAACAACATTAGTTTATCGCGTTTAATAGAGCATTTATTAACGCAGGTAACCGCCAAAGAATACAAATCTTTAGAGGATTATCCTATTGCAGATTGGGTAAGTATGGTTGCTGAAGGTGAAGTTGAGTATAAAAAATCACCAAAAAAAACTCGTCGGGATTCGAAAGATGAATTTTTTGCATCCAAGAAATAACATATGAAGATCTTTTTAGATGCTAATGTTTTAGTTTCAGTTTTAAATAAGGAATATCCACTTTACACCTACTCCTCCAGAATTTTAAGTTTAGCATCTCACCCAAAATTTGAAGTATATACCTCTCCGCTTTGTTTGGCTATTGCATTTTATTTCGCAGAAAAGAAGCACAATGCACAACTTGCAAAACAGAAAATAGATTTACTCTGCCGATATATTAAAATTGCTCCCAACGCTTCTGAAGGGGTTTCAAATACCTTGAAAAATAAATCAATACATGATTTTGAGGATGGTTTAGAATATTATGCCGCTAAAACAGTTGGCAGTATGTGTATTGTAACTGAAGACATAAAAGATTTTTATTTTTCAGAAATAGAAGTTTTAAATTGTCAGGATTTTTTTAAAAGATTCTTACTCAATTAGTTCTTCAGCATTTAATTAAATGTGCAATAGTTTTTTATATTTATCCCCACAGTTTACTCCACCAGCTTTCTTCAAAACCGATATATAATCCATCTTCGCGCAATTCTGTCGGGTAGATATTAATATAATCTCCTTGCCCTTCTGCACCTCTTCCTGTGCTTAAACTGTACTCGTACCGATGGATCGGGCAAACCAAGTTTCCATTTTTGCACCAAGCACCACTAAAATGACCGCCTGCATGAGGACAATGCGATTGTGTTGCAATAATCTTGTTTTCATTATTAATCAGACAGATCTGCTTCCCGGCAACTTCAATGGTTTTGATAGTCTCCGGATGGGGAATCTGATTATTATTTAGTGCCTTAAACCACTTCATGTTGCTAAAATACAGCAAATAAATATCACTCGTATTTCATCTTTACATTAAATTTCAAAAGAGAAACTGCTTCACCATATTTTTTTAAGATATTTGCATCCTCAAAAATGAAACAAGACATACCAGAAGACGGCACATTACTTCCTTTAATGGAAGAGTTTTACACGATACAAGGCGAAGGATTTAATACTGGTAAAGCAGCGTATTTTATCCGTTTAGGGGGCTGCGATGTGGGTTGCCACTGGTGCGATGTTAAAGAAAGCTGGGATGCTGAGATGCATCCGCTTACCCCATCAGATGTTATTGTGGAAAATGCAGATAAATTTCCAGGCAAAGCTGTTGTAATTACTGGTGGTGAACCTTTAATCTATAACCTGGATTATTTGACAAGTAAATTAAAAGAAAGAGGTATTTTAACGTTTATTGAAACTTCTGGAGCCTATCCGCTATCGGGCAATTGGGACTGGATCTGCTTATCTCCAAAGAAATTTAAAGCACCCAGACCAGATATTACGCCTTTTGCACACGAATTAAAGGTGATCGTTTTTAATAATAGTGATTTTAAATGGGCAGAAGAATATGCAGCGATGGTTTCCCCTACCTGTAAACTCTATCTTCAGCCAGAGTGGTCTAAATCAAAAGAAATCACGCCTTTAATTATTGAATACGTAATGGCTAATCCTAAATGGGAAATTTCTTTACAAACGCATAAATTTTTAAATATTCCTTAAAAATAATACATTAGCTTTATAACCAAATGTTAATGTAATGAAATTTCGTCTCTTCCTCATCTTTAGCATAATGAGCTTTTATTGCTTTGGGCAAAGCTCATCCAATAAAAAAGCACAATCTTTTTTCGAAAAAGCAGGTCCGCTGATTGAAAAACTCGACTATGCAGCGGCAGAAATGGCTTTAAAAAGTGCGGTTGATGCCGATCCATTGTTTCAGGGCTCTTACATTGCACTTGCTAATGTTCAAAAAGCACAAAAGAAATATCCTGATGCTAAAGCTGCTTATGAAAAAGCAATTCTGATCAATAAATCTGTTACTCCTGCAGTAATTTATGGCCTTGCTGAAATGGAATTTGCCACGCAGGATTATACAAAAGCAAAGCAACATTTTGGAGAATTTTTATCGTTGGATGCTTCTTCAGAAAGGGCGAAAAAGTCAAAAAAATATCTTTTAGATTGTGATTTTGCACTTCCGGCGATTGCAAAACCTGTAAAATACAGTCCTGTAAATTTAGGTGAAGGTGTGAATACGGCTGATGCAGAATATTTCCCTGCATTAACTGCTGATGGAGAAACAATGGTTTTTACCCGTCAGGTAAATGGAAATGAAGATTTTTGGACCGCTCAGCTCAAAAATAATAAATGGGAAACTGCTACTCCTTTATCTACTAAAATAAATACAACACGTTACAACGAAGGCGCACAAACTATCTCACCTGACGGAAAATATTTGTTTTTTACAGGTTGTAACCGCCCAGATGGTTTAGGGCGATGTGATATTTATGTTTCACATCGTGAAGGAAAAGACTGGGGCGAACCTTACAATGTTGGTAAACCCGTTAATTCCGAATTTTGGGAGTCGCAACCTGCAATCAGTCCAGATGGAAGAACTTTATATTTTATCAGCAACAGGCCCGGCGGATCCGGAGGTTATGATATTTGGAAAAGCACCATTACAGATGATGCCAAATGGGGACCGGCAATTAATTTAGGACCGGATATCAATACCGCCTTCGATGAAAATACACCATTTATGCATGCTGATGGCAGAACCTTGTATTTCTCGTCTGACGGTTGGCCAGGTTTCGGAAAATAAAGACATTTATTATAGCAGGCAGGAAATTGATGGCAAATGGCAAAAACCTATCAATATGGGTTATCCGATAAATTCTTTTGAAGATGAAAGCGGTTTAGTGGTCAGTGCTGATGGAAATTATGGTCTTTTTTCTTCCAATTTAAAAGGTGGATTTGGCATGCAGGATATTTACAGTTTTGGCATTCCTGAAGCGGCAAAGCCTATGAAAGTTTCATACGTGAAAGGAATTGTTAGGGATAAGGATAGTAAAAAAACGATTGAAAGTAATGTTCAGGTGGTTGACTTAAAAACCAATAAAACAGTTTTCGACGATTATACTGATCCCGAAACAGGTCAATTTCTCGCTGTAATGCCTGTTGGAAGTAATTATTTGTTTAATGTTAATGCCGAAGGTTACATGTTCTATTCTGAAAATTTTGAACTTAAGGCCGGCGATATCAATAAACCCTATCAGGTAGAGGTTTACATCGAAAAAATTAAGCAGGGTGGTAATGTTACCTTAAGAAACATCTTTTTCGATACCAATAAATTTAACCTTTTACCAGCTTCTATACGCGAGTTGGATTTGTTAATTGAATTTCTACATCAAAATGAAAACGTTCAAATCGAAATTCAAGGCCATACTGATAACGTTGGAGACGATATGCTGAATGAAAAGTTATCATTTAATCGTGCAAATGCAGTTTACGAATACCTGATTAAAAATAGTATTGATGGAAAAAGGCTAACGTTTAAAGGTTTTGGAGCCAGTAAACCAATTGCTGACAATAAAACTGAACTTGGAAGAAAAAATAACCGTAGAACATCATTTGTGATTACTAAAATATAACAAACATATTTAAAATTAGAATTGAAGGTTTCATGTCGGATTGATTGGATTGACATCAAGACCTTACTAGAAAACTCATATTAAAGATTAATTAAAATAACAATGTCTCAAGATTATAAAAATCATAAAAGGTTTTATCCATTATTTCATTTCTTCACAATACCGTTGGCTTTTTTAGCCTTAATTTTTACACTTTATTTGTGTAAAACCACTCAAAATCCATTTTTGGGTTTAATTTTCTTTGCATTTTTATTAATAACCATTGTAGCAATTATGGCGAGAACATTCGCATTAAAAGCACAAGATAGGGCAATACGTGCTGAAGAAAGTCTTCGTTATTTTATCCTTGCTCAAAAACCATTTCCCATCAGTATCAAATTGAGTCAGATTTTAGCTTTACGTTTTGCAAGTGATGAAGAGTTTTTAGCTTTGACAGATAGAGCTGTTTCAGAAAATTTATCTTCCGACGAAATAAAAAAAGCCATTAAAAATTGGCGTGGAGATTACCATAGAATTTAATTTTGCTCCTAAATGCCCTTATAATTTTTAGAAGTAAGAAAAAAAAGTTTACAATCTTAAAACTTCTTCCCTTTTAACACCCTTATTTCCGAACCTTCTGCGAGCATTACAGAATCTGGTTTTGCATTGTTGAGGAAAGTAAAATCAGCTCCGTAATTAACGCCAAAATCAACATTGATGGTATAATCTATCACCGGGTAAGCTTCCCAGCGTGGGTGCTCAACGCCATATTCAGAGGTGAGGTTTAAACCTATTTTTGTGTAACCCCAATAATGTTCGGTAATAAATTCTTCCTCACTGTCTATTAAAATTTCCTTTGCTTCCGGATCTGCCGTGACTGAAAAGTTATGCCAATTTTTATTTTTCCAATAATAATTTACCTCCAACTGGTGCTCTTGTTCAACCCAGAGATGTTTCATGGGGAATGTTTGGTAATTTTCTTTATAAAGTGTATTGGCAACAAAAGTAATTGCAGGTTTAGGTACAATTTCTTTTATAAATACCACTCCACGCTTCCAGATATTCCCCTCTTTAAACTTTACATAAAACCTCAGATTCACCTCTTCAAAATTGGTATGAAAAGGGATATTAAAACCACGCAGTTTAACATCAAGAAACATAAACCCTACTAAGCTGACATAATATTTGCCCTGCCAATCGTCGAGAACTGTATTCGGAGGCAGGTATTTTGAAAGTATTTCTTGCGGTACAGCGTACTGTGCCAAAGCAAGTTTGCGCCATTCGGCTGTGAGAAACACCTTAGAGTTATTCAAAATTAAAGTATTGCTTGTCTGATTCTGATCAGCTTGGTTAATGTTTCTTCCAGTAAATCTAAATGCAACATGTTAGCCCCATCTGATTTTGCATTTGCAGGGTCAGGGTGTGTTTCGATAAATAAGCCATCCGCTCCTACTGCAATCGCAGCTTTGGCAATGGTGGATATCAATTCAGGTTTGCCACCTGTAACGCCGCTGCTTTGATTGGGTTGCTGTAAAGAATGGGTACAATCCATTACTACCGGAACGCCAAAACTTTGCATTTCTGGTAAACCGCGGTAATCAACGATTAAATCCTGGTAACCAAAAGTATTGCCGCGATCTGTTAAAATAACTTTATTGTTTCCGGCTTCTTTTACTTTCTCTACAGCAAATTTCATTGAACCTGCCGATAGAAATTGCCCTTTTTTAACATTCACCACTTTTCCGGTTTCTGCGGCAGCAATTAATAAATCTGTTTGGCGACATAAAAATGCAGGAATCTGCAATACATCTACGTAAGCAGCAGCCATTGCAGCCTCGCCACTTTCGTGAATATCAGTTACCGTTGGTACGCCAAATTCTCTGCCTATCCGCTCCAGGATACGTAAAGCCTTTTCATCGCCAATGCCAGTAAAAGAACTTCCTTTACTTCTGTTTGCTTTACGGTACGAGCCTTTAAAAATATATGGAATTTGAAGTTTATCGGTTATGGTAATAATTTTTTCAGCAATTTTCAACGCAATGTCTTCGCCTTCAATCGCGCATGGACCTGCCATTAAAAAGAAATTTCCTGAATCTGTATTTTTTAATTTATCTAAGTAGTTTAACATAGTTGATTTTTGAGAGGAGAGATTTGAGTTTTTCTCATGTCTCTCATCTAATTTTTAATTTCCTAGTTCTGACATGAATTTTATCCGCATCAGTTGAATTTCTTCACGGGTATAGTCGGTTTCACCCAGTTCATTAAGTGCTTCATCAATAGAATCACTTTCTGCAGCCCTGAAATAGTCAAAAACTTCATCCTGACGATCGTCATCAATTACTTCATCGATAAAATAGTTAAGATTAAGCTTTGTGCCAGAATTTACGATTGACTCTACTTCTTTCAGAATTTCTTCGTAAGTAATGCCTTTTGAATCTGCAATATCTTCCAAACCAATTTGTCTGTCTATATTTTGGATAATTGAAACTTTCATCTGCGATTTATTCGCCTGGGTTTTAATAATCAGGTCTATAGGGCGTTCGATATCATTATCTTCAACATATTTTTTGATTAATTCAAGAAAGGGATTGCCGAATTTCATCGCTTTTCCCGAACCTACACCAGAAATCTGACGAAGTTCTTCCATCGTAATCGGGTAATGCGTACACATTTCCTCTAAAGATGGATCTTGAAATACTACAAATGGGGGTACACTTTTCTGTTTGGCGATTTTTTTGCGCAGATCTTTAAGTAACGAGAGCAAATGCGTATCTAATGCACCTGTACCTTGTTTTACATCGTCATCATCATCATCAGTGCCGCTTTCAATCGGTTCATTTAAAATGAATTTAAGGCTGTAAGGATTAACGATAAAATCTCTGCCTTGCTTTGTTAACTTTAATAAGCCGTAATTATCAATATCTTTATACAGGTAATTATTTAAAACAGCCTGGCGGATAATTGATTTCCACATCAGTTCGCCTTCTTCTTTTCCAATTCCAAATTCAGGAATTTTACTATGTTCGTAGGCAATGGTTTGAGCGGTTTCTAAACCCAAGAAAACGTTAAGCAAGTGAGCATCATCAAACTTTTCGCCTGATTTTTCGATAAATTTTAAAACAGTTGATAACTGACTTTCTGCATCAAATTGTTTTTTAGGCTTTTTGCAATTATCGCACATGCAATTACAGCCCGTTTCGTTAAAATTTTCCCCGAAATAATGAAGGATTTGCTTACGTCGGCAAACGCCGGATTCGGCGTAATCGATTACTTCTTTTAATATCTGTGTGCCAATTTCGCGTTCAGAAACTGGTTTATCTTTCATAAACTTTGCCAGCTTATCTACATCCTTTTGGGCGTAAAAAGCAATACAAACACCTTCGCCTCCATCACGGCCTGCCCTACCTGTTTCCTGGTAATAACCTTCCATGCTCTTCGGTACATCATGGTGAATAACAAAACGCACATCTGGTTTATCAATGCCCATACCAAAAGCTATAGTAGCTACAATAACCTCCGCATCCTCCATTAAGAACCTGTCTTGGGTTTCAGCCCTCACTTTTGGATCTAAACCGGCGTGATAGGGCAATGCACTAATTCCGTTAAGATTTAGTGCTTCTGCAACTTCCTCTACCTTTTTACGGCTCAAGCAATAAATAATACCCGATTTGCCCGGATTAGACTTAATATATTTAATGATTTCTTTAGTAATATCTCTTTTCGGGCGGATTTCATAAAAAAGGTTTGGCCTGTTAAATGAGGATTTAAACAAAGTCGCTTCCGTCATTCCAAGATTTTTCATGATGTCCTGCTGCACTTTTGGTGTGGCAGTTGCGGTTAAAGCAATAATTGGAATATTGTTGCCTAAACCAGCAATAACTTGTTTAATCTTACGGTATTCCGGTCTAAAATCATGTCCCCATTCAGAGATACAATGTGCTTCATCAACAGCAACGAAAGAGATTTTAATCAGATTTAAAAATTCAATATTGTCTTGCTTCGCCAAGATTCGGGCGCAACATACAATAATTTAGTCTGTCCGCTTAACAGATCAGATTTTACTTGGGTAATTTCAGATTTATTTAGAGATGAATTTAGAAAATGAGCAATACTGTCATTTCCACCAAAAGCCCTTAATTGGTCTACCTGGTTTTTCATCAATGCAATTAACGGAGAAATTACAATTGCCGTTCCCTCGCTCATTAAAGCGGGCAACTGATAGCAAATAGACTTCCCTCCGCCTGTTGGCATAATAACAAAAGTGTTATTGCCTTCTAAAATATTTGTAATGATCGACTCCTGATCACCCTTGAAATTATCAAACCCGAAGAAATTTTGTAGGTTATCAAATAACGACTTTTTCACGTCCATTTTGTGTAATAAAATATGCGATGCTATTTTTGTATCCAAAATAACATAATTTTACAAGAATTTCAAGTATTAACAGACAATTATTTTCTCTTTGAAAAGTAAAAAATCAATTATCCAATCGGCTGTAAGCACCTTAGAGCTTGAGGCAGCGGCAATATTAAATGTTGCGAAGAATATTAATCACGATTTTGAAAAAGTCGTATCGAGCATTTTACATGGCAAAGGACGGGTAATTGTTACGGGCATTGGAAAAAGTGCCATAATTGCACAAAAAATTGTGGCCACCTTTAATTCTACAGGTACACCGGCAATTTTTATGCATGCTGCAGATGCCATTCATGGTGATTTAGGAATGATCCAGACGGATGACATTGTTATTTGTCTATCTAAAAGTGGAAACACGCCCGAAATTAAAGTGTTGGTTCCCCTATTAAAAACGGCCAATAATCTTTTAATCGGAATGGTTGGCGAATTAAATTCCTTTTTAGCAGAACAGGCTGACTTAATTTTAAATACATCTTTTGAAAAAGAAGCTTGTCCGCATAATTTAGCCCCCACTACAAGTACTACTGCACAATTGGCCATGGGCGATGCATTGGCGATCTGCTTACTTGAGTGCAGGGAATTTAACGAATCTGATTTTGCCAAATTTCATCCAGGTGGATCATTGGGTAAAAAACTTTATTTAAAAGCAAGAGATTTAGCACTTTCTAACGAAAAACCATCCATAAGCCCCTCTGCTCCGGTAAAAGATGTATTGATAGAAATTAGTAAAAACCGTTTGGGTGCTGTGGTTGTTGTTGATAACGAAAATAAAGTATTGGGCATAATTACAGACGGCGATATTAGAAGGATGTTGGAAAACAATAATTCCATTTCTGATTTAAAAGCCGAAGATATAATGGGGAGAACACCAAAAAGCATACAATTTGATGCCCTGGCAGTTGAAGCATTAGACATTATTAAACAAAATAACATTACACAGTTGTTAGTTCTAGAACAAAATACTTACTTTGGCATTATCCATTTACACGATCTCCTTAATGAAGGCATAGTGTAATTTTTAAAATAAAAATGAACAAAAATTATTATGCATTAATTATGGCTGGCGGCGTAGGTAGCCGCTTTTGGCCAGTAAGCAGAACAGAATACCCAAAACAATTTATTGACTTTTTTGGTGTTGGAAAAACGCTGATTCAAAGTACCTACGAAAGATTTTTGAACATCTGCCCTCCTGAAAACATATTTATTGTTACCAACGAGATATATTCAGATCTAATTAAGGAGCAATTACCCCAGTTAACAGATAATCAAATTTTGGCTGAACCTTTAATGAGGAATACAGCACCT
Source organism: Pedobacter sp. AC402 (assembly GCF_979252805.1). Classification (NCBI taxonomy): domain Bacteria; kingdom Pseudomonadati; phylum Bacteroidota; class Sphingobacteriia; order Sphingobacteriales; family Sphingobacteriaceae; genus Pedobacter; species Pedobacter sp. AC402. Next base: position 78,020 of record NZ_CEEDAI010000005.1, read on the forward strand.
TGTGTGGCTTACGGTAGTTTAAAAATTGCGGAGTTGAATCCAAATGCAACTATTGTGGTTGCACCATCTGATCATACCATTGCCAATATTGACGGTTTCGTAGAATCTATTCAACAATCTTTAGAGGCTGCATCTAAAAACGATTGTTTAATCACGCTGGGGATTAAACCAAATCGTCCTGATACTGGCTATGGTTACATACAACATACCGATTACGTACTCAATACGGATACCGACCTGCATAAGGTTAAAACTTTTACAGAAAAACCAAACCTCGAACTGGCAAAATCATTTTTACAGAGTGGCGATTTCTTATGGAATGCCGGTATATTTATTTGGTCGGCAAAATCAATTTTAAATGCTTTTGAAAAACACCTGCCTGATATGTATGAAATATTTAATGTTGGTAGGTCTGAATTAAATAATGCCGGTGAAAAAGAATTCATCAATAATGCTTATTTCCAATGCACAAATATTTCCATCGATTTTGGAATTATGGAAAAAGCTGAAAATGTTTACGTTTTACCTTCCGATTTTGGCTGGTCTGATTTAGGTACCTGGGCATCTATTTATGAAATGGCCGAAAAAGATTATGTTGGTAATGCGGTTATTCCATCAGAGCAGGTAATTATGTTCGATTCATCAAATTGCATGGTAAACGTACCAAAAGATAAACTGGTTATTCTCCAGGGGCTTCATGATTATATTGTAGTTGAAAATAACAATATGCTAATGATTTGTCCACGCGATGAAGAGCAAAAGGTTAAAGAATTTGTTGCAGAAGTTAAATCCAGATTTGGAAATAAATTTATATAATGCAAGTAATTTAGGGAGTAAAATGGATGATTAAACAAGGTTTAATCATCCATTTTGTTTTAGACCATTTTTTAGATCCTCAAATTATTTATTTTTTTTAAAAAGATCCTGAAACAAGTTCAGGAAGACGAGTTTTTTAGGGGGATGAAATTTCAGGAAACCAAGTTTTCTGGTCGGATGAAATTTCAGGTAGGATGAATTTTTCAGGAAGATGAATCTTCCTTTTTTTATCAAAAAAACTGTATTATTTTCATTAAACAGTTCTTTGTCTAACTGCTTCGTATAAAATTACACCGGCAGCAACCGAAACATTTAACGACTCAATTTTACCTGCCATTGGTATTTTGGCCAAGTGATCTGCCACCCTTAAAAGATCGTTTGATATCCCTTCATCTTCCGATCCCATCACAATTGCGGTTGGCATGGTATAATCCGGAGCATAAATAAAGTCGCTTGTTTTTTCGGTGCAGGCAACAATCTGTAAACCACTCTCTTGTAAAAACAAACAGGTTTTATGCAAATTGGCATGTCTGCAGATTGGAATACTGAATAAAGCACCAGCCGAGGTTTTTATGGCATCAGCATTAATTTGCGCAGCATTTTTTAAGGGTACAACAATGGCATGAACGCCAACACAGGCCGCGGTACGCGCAATTGCGCCCATATTACGGACATCTGTTACGCTATCTAAAACCAAAATTAGGGGTACCTCTCCTTTTTCAAAAACAGCAGGAACAATATCTTCAATATTTTGATATGTTATAGGTGAAATTACCGCAATTACACCTTGGTGGTTTTTTTGTGACATGCGGTTCAGCTTCTCAATCGGAACTGAATTTAAAGGGATTAAAGTATCTTTTAAAAGTGCTTTTAGTTCTAAAAATAATTCACCACCCAGACCGCGTTGCTGATAAATCGTTTCAATATCTCTTCCTGCTTTAACGGCTTCTATTACGGCTCTAATGCCAAATACAAACTCATTATTCTCTTTTGTGCGTTGCGGTCTTCTAAAATTATCCATGTTTTGAAATTGTTAGGCAAAAGTATTCAAATAAATGTTTTAGCCCTAATCTATATTGATCCTTATTAACATTTAATTGTTTAAAAATTTTTTGATTTTTTAAAATCCTATAAAATTTAATCTGATTATGCTTCAATTTGTTAACAAACAGCTAGTAACTAATTCAAACAACCACGTCAAAATTTAATTACTTTTGTAGCATGAGTAGCGATAATGAACAAGGCGGAAAGAACAGTATGACTGCTAGAAAAAGCAGATTAAGCAATACGATTAGTTCACAGGGTAAAATCCCACCTCAGGCTTTAGACCTAGAGGAAGCTGTTTTAGGCGCATTAATGCTCGAAAAAGATGCCCTTTCGGCCGTAATCGACGTTTTAAAACCAGAAGTTTTTTATAATATCGCCCACCAAAAAATTTTTGAAGCGATCCATATTTTATTTCAGAAATCGAGACCGGTTGATATTTTGACCGTAACAGCCGAGCTTCGTACCTTAGGATCGCTGGAAATTGTTGGTGGTGCTTATTACATTACTAATTTAACAAACCGCGTTGCCTCTGCAGCCAATATTGAGTTTCACGCCCGGATTATTTCTCAGAAATATATTCAGCGTGAGTTAATTCGGATCTCAACCGAAATTATCACAAACGCCTACGAAGACACAACTGATATTTTTGATTTATTGGATCAGGCAGAAAAAGGTCTTTTCGAAATTGCCCAGAATAACTTGCGTAGAGATACACAAAAGATGGACGATATCATTAAGCAATCTTTAGCTACCCTCGAAGAACTTCGTACCAAAACAGATGGTTTAACAGGTGTACCAACAGGTTTTACTGGATTGGATCGGATTACCGGTGGATGGCAAAAGCAAGATTTGGTAATTATTGCAGCTCGTCCGGCGATGGGAAAAACAGCATTCGTACTAACATGTGCAAGAAATGCAACCGTAGATTTTGCTAAACCAACCGTAGTATTCTCACTGGAGATGTCATCTGTACAATTGGTGAATCGTCTAATTTCCGGTGAAGCAGAAATTGAGCAGGAAAAAATCAGAAAAGGAAATTTACAGGAATGGGAATGGCAGCAATTACACAGTAAGATAGGCCGTTTAACTGAAGCTCCCCTATTAATTGATGATACGCCTGCACTAAATATATTCGAATTCAGGGCAAAATGCCGTAGATTAAAGTCTCAATACGATATACAACTTGTAATTGTCGATTACTTGCAGTTGATGCATGGTAAAGGCGAAGGAAAAGGTGGCGGTAACCGCGAGCAGGAAATTGGTAGTATTTCGAGGGCATTAAAATCTGTTGCGAAAGAACTTGATGTTCCTGTATTGGCCCTATCGCAGTTAAGTCGTGCGGTAGAGAGCAGGCCAGGTTTACAAGGGAAACGACCAATGTTATCCGATTTACGTGAATCGGGATCCATTGAGCAGGATGCGGATATGGTATTGTTCCTTTACCGCCCCGAATACTATGGTATTACAGAAGATGAACAAGGAAGATCGCAGGCTGGTATTGGTGAAGTTATTATTGCAAAACACCGTAATGGTGAAACCGGAATTGTACCACTTAAATTCGTTGGTAAATTTGTGAAATTCGTCGATTTGGAGGATGATTTTAATGCACCGCCGAATTCATTTGCTGCAGATCCATCAGCAGGTATGTATCCATCTCAAGATTTTGAAAAACAAAGTAACGTAATTATCCGTCCTTCAAAAATGGACGATTACAGCGATGATGATCCTCCTTTTTAGTAGTAATTAACAAGTTTTTAGCTTTTTTGCCCTTCAATAAGCTACAACGATATTCTACAATTTAAGGGTCGTCATCTCGACTGAAGTGCAACGGAATGGAAAGATCTTTGAAGCAAACAATTAAAATCGAATTTAAAGATTTCTCCACTACGGTCGAAATAACGATTTATGGAGAGGTCTTCGACTACGCTACCATAGTTATAATCCATTAGCACGGTCGTCATTCCCGCGTAGGCGGGAATCTTAAAACGCTTGCATTACGATTCCCAATCGAGTTGGGAATGACGTTATCACGCAGCCTAACATTTTGTCAAAAAGGTCTGTCTTTAATTTAAGGATCGTCATCTCGACTGGAGTGCAACGGAATGGAGAGATCTTTGAAGCAAACTATTAAAATCGAATTACCATAGATAGAATTCATTAGCACAGTCGTCATTCACGCGTAGGCGGGAATCTTAAAGCGCTTGCATTACGATTCCCAATCGAGTTGGGAATGACGATATCGCGCAACCTAACATTTTGCCAAGAAGGTCTGTCTTTAATTTAAGGATCGTCATCTCGACTGAAGTGCAACGGAATGGAGAGATCTTTGAAGCAAACTATTAAAATCACATTTAAAGATTTCTCCACTACGGTCGAAATGACGATTTATGGAGAGGTCTTCGACTATGCTACCATAGATTGAATCCATTAGCAGGGTCGTCATTCCCGCGTAGGCGGGAATCTTAAAGCGCTTGATTTCCAAGCTTTTTTGCCCTTCCAGAACCTACAACGATATATTCTACAATTTAAGGATCGTCATCTCGACTGAAGTGCAACGGAATAGAGAGATCTTTGAAGCAAACTATTAAAATCACATTTAAAGATTTCTCCACTATGGTCGAAATGACGATATCTTCATCGGAAAAGCATTAATAGCTGACAATATTAATCTTATCTGCTTTCCTGATGATTAATATTATTAATTTTTGTTTTATATAAGAATCAATACTAAAACAAATACCCAATCAAAATTCCCGCAAGTACAATAATTGGCGGACTTACCTTAGTGAAATTAAGCAATAAAAATGTTGCCAGCATAATGCCTAAAAATACCCAGTTAAAGCCCATGGGGATTAACAACAATACAAATGCAGCAATTATAAAACCAACACTAACTGCATTTATTCCCGAAAGACTATGACGGATTCTTGAAATCTTTTTAAGATCGTCCCAAAAAGGAACAATAAACAAAACGAGGATCAATCCTGGTAAATTAATGCCGATTACGCCAATTAATCCACCTAAAATCTGTCCCCACATCCCATAACCGAAATTCTTCATGCTCAACGCCCCTAAATAGCTGGTAAATGAAAACGTAGGTCCAGGCAAAGCTTGTTGCAGTGCGAAACCAGATAAAAAGCCTGATGAAGGCAAATAGTGTTTCATTTCTACAAACTCTGTAAACATCAGTGGTACAAGTACTTGTCCGCCTCCAAAAACAAGTATTCCGTTACGGTAAAAATTTTCGAGCAAACGGATAGGTAAGCTGAAAGGAGAAGTACGGTTAATAATTGCACCCACCAAAGCAAATAACAACAAGGCACCAATAAAGTAAATTAGTTTTTTAGGGTTGATGTTTGAAAAAAGTTTAACCCTTAATTCCGTTTCTTCTTTTGGTGTTTCTATGGCAGATGAAATCATACCCCCGATTAATATAGATAATGGAAATACATAAGCATTTCTCAACACCAAAGTGGCAATAACTGAAGCTATGGCTAAAAATATAGAAACCTGGGATGATAAAACCTTTTTGCCTAGTTTCCAGGCACCATAAGCCACAATGCCCAATGCAATTGGCTGGATATATTCTAAAATATCATTAAACTTTTGCTTCTGATCGAGCAGTGCATAACTTATGGCCGCAAAAGTCATAACAGCTGCAGTAGGTAGAATCCAGATGAGGAAAGTTATAATGGCGAGTTTCAGTTTCCCTACTTTCCAGGCTATACCCACCAATGTTTGGGTAGAGGCTGGCCCTGGTAGTACTTGTGCAAGGGCATTAAGTTCCAAAAGTTCTTCTTCAGAAATAAACTTAGTGTTATGAACAAAATATTTAAGCAACAAGGCTAAATGGGCCTGCGCACCGCCAAAAGAAGTAAAGGTAAAAAAGACTACGTTTCTAATAAACAGCCACTGTTTTTTAGCGGCAATAGGTTTGGTCTGCATGAGTTCAAACTGAAAATTGATAACTGCAAATGGAATTAATCATCTTCGTAATCCAATCCTGCGGCAGAATTGTATGCACCCTGCAATTCTGAAAATGCATGCATATCTCTTTTATTTCTGGCTACCTGCATTCCCTTTTGATAAATTTCGATTGCTTTCTCTTTTTGATCGTCTTTTTCCAATAATTTGCCAAAATGATAGTAAGTTCCAACATAATCTGGATGTTTATCAGTTAACTGAAGGTAAAAAGAATAGGCTTTTTCCTTATCATTTTGAGCGTTATACTCTGTAGCTAAGGCATATAGTATAAATGGATCGTTAGGATCACTCTCTAAAAATTCTAATAACTTACTTAAACGGGTGGATGACATTTTAATTCCTTGCTTTTTTAATTAAATTTGCAGAAAGACCTTATATAATAATGATATCATATATGAACCGATCAACAACTAAACAATTACAGTTCTAGATCGTTTCATAGCAATAAAAACCACTATTAACATATGAAAATATTAGTTTGTATCAGTAACGTGCCAGACACGACGACAAAAATAACTTTTACTAATGATAATACCGAATTCAATACGTCAGGAGTGCAATATATTGTTAATCCATACGATGAAATCGCTTTATCACGTGCAATAGAGTTAACTGAAGGTGGTAAGGGAACGGTAACCGTAATTAATGTTGGCGAAGCGGCTAACGATCCAACAATCAGAAAGGCACTAGCAATTGGTGCCGATGATGCGGTAAGGGTAAATGCTGTGCCTAGAGATGCTTATTTTGTAGCAAAACAAATTGCAGAATATGCAAAAGATAAAGATTTTGACCTGATTTTAACTGGTCGCGAATCTATTGATTATAATGGTAACCAGGTTGCGGCTATGGTTGGCGAATTCTTAGATATTCCATCTGTTTCAATCATTAAGAAACTAGAAATTGACGGTAATGTTGCAACAATAGAAAGAGAAATTGAAGGCGGTAAAGAAGTTTTAACTGTTTCTGGCAAATTTGTTGCCAGTTGTGCAGAAGGTGTAGCGGAGCCAAAAATTCCGAATATGCGCGGAATCATGAGTGCCAGAACAAAACCTTTAAACGTTGTAGAAGCAGTTTCTATAGAAGAAGTAACCAAGGTAACCAAGTATGAAACCCCTGCCCCACGTGGAACTGTTAAGCTTATTCCTGCCGATCAAACCGAACAGTTAATCAGCTTATTACACAGCGAAGCCAAAGTAATTTAGTTGGCAGCCAGGAGTTTTCAGTTAAAAAAGAGATAGTTAATCGAATTAATTTAATATAAATTCCCGTATAAGGGAATCTAGGGAATAAAATATATGTCAGTATTATTATATGTAGAACAAGCTGAGGGCAAATTTAAGAAATCTGTTTTCGAAGCAGTATCTTATGCCAAAGCCATTGCCGATCAGCAATCAACTCATTTAACCGCTATTTCTATTGGTAATGTTGCAGAAACAGAATTAAAAGAACTAGGTAAATATGGTGCATCAAAGGTTTTAAATGTAAGTACCGAGCAATTAAAAACTTTTGTAAATCAAGCGTATGCAAGTGTTATTGCTTCAGCAGCTGAAAAAGAAGGTGCTGATATCGTTGTTTTATCTAATTCATTCTCTGGTAAAGGTCTAGCTCCACGCATCGCAGTAAAACTTAAAGCTGGTTTAGCCGATGGTGCAGTTGAGTTGCCTAGCAATGATGGTAAATTTTCAGTTAAGAAAACCGCATTTTCAGGTAAAGCATTTGCCATTACTGAATTAACCTCTGCAAATAAAGTTATTGCCTTAAACCCAAATGCTTTTGGCGTTAAAGAAAATGCAACTGATGCAACAATAGAGAACTTTACAGCTGATATTAAACAATCAGATCTGGGTACTGTTATTAAAGATATTGTAAGAGCAACTGATAAGGTATCATTACCAGATGCAGAATTAGTAGTATCAGCAGGCAGAGGGCTTAAAGGACCTGAAAACTGGGGAATGATTGAAGAATTAGCAGGTTTATTGGGTGCAGCTACCGCTTGTTCAAAACCAGTTTCGGATGCTGATTGGAGACCACATTCAGAGCACGTAGGACAAACAGGTATTTCAATCAGTCCTAATTTGTATATCGCCATTGGTATTTCAGGAGCAATCCAGCATTTAGCGGGTGTAAGTTCATCAAAAGTTATTGTAGTGATCAATAAAGATCCGGAAGCACCTTTCTTTAAAGTGGCAGATTATGGTATTGTTGGTGATGCTTTTGAAGTTGTACCAAAATTAATTGAAGCATTAAAAGCGCATAAGGGATAAAAATAAGCCTTTAAATCTCGCAGTTTTAAAATGGCGATAGCCTTTAATGAGTTAGAAAAAGAGACTTATTAACCAGAATTAAACCTGCGAGGTTTGAAAAACAGATATGAAAAAAGTAAAATTAGATATTGTAGGTTTATCTTACAGCCAGACTCAATCTGGTGCTTATGCCCTTGTTTTAGGAGAAGTAAATGGACGTCGCCGGTTGCCAATCATCATTGGAGCCTTTGAAGCACAGGCCATTGCTATAGAAATTGAGAAAATGACTCCAAGTAGGCCATTAACACATGATTTATTTAAATCTATGGCCGATACTTTTCATATCAATATTCAGGAAATAATTATCTACAACCTCGTTGATGGTGTGTTTTATGCCAAACTGATTTGTAGCGATGGTAAAAATACACATGAAGTTGATGCCCGGACATCTGATGCAATTGCTTTGGCAGTTCGCTTTAATGCCATGATTTATACCTACGAATTTATTTTGGCTTCCGCCGGAATCGTTATTGAAGGAAATGACTTTCTTTTTCTCGAAAATATGGATTCTATTGCCAAAGAGCCTGAAGCCGATAGTTTGCCAACCTCTACCAAACAACAAGGCTACGGTGACCTTACCTTAGAAGAACTTCAGCAAAAATTACAGGAAGCCATTGCTGATGAAGCTTATGAGAAAGCTGCACGCCTAAGAGATGAACTTAACAAACGCGGAACTTCTTAAACTGTCTAAAAAAGACATTTTCTACAAAATACAATGAGATTTTTTCTAAAAATCACTAAATAAAAAGCCAAATCTCAAAATAGCCCAAATTGTTTAAAATAATTTGGGCTCATTTTGGATTATGATTCAAAATAGTTCTATATTCAGCTTTTACTTTCAATAAATCAAACTAAACTATTATTATGAACGTTAAGTTTCGCTTAACTATAATGAGTTTCATGCAATTCTTTGTGTGGGCTGCCTGGTTAATTACGATTGCAAATTACTGGTTTGGAACCAAACAATGGGATGGTGCAGATTTCGGAATCATCTTTTCTACAATGGGTATTGCTTCGTTATTTATGCCAACCATAACCGGTATTCTTGCCGATAAATGGATTAACGCAGAAAAACTATACGCCATTTTACATATTCTATATGCTGCTACCATGTTCTATTTGCCTCAGGTAGAAAATCCGCATACTTTCTTTCGGGTAATGCTGGTAGCCATGTGTTTCTATATGCCAACCATAGCATTAAGCAATTCCATTAGCTATACAACCTTAAAAAATGGCAATTTTGATGTAGTTAAGAACTTTCCTCCTATTCGCGTTTGGGGTACAGTAGGCTTTATTGCTGCCATGTGGCTTACCAATTTAACAGGAAATAAAGCAAGTGCAAATCAATTTTATATCGCCGGCATAAGTGCCTTATTTTTAGGTGTATATTCATTTACACTTCCGGCATGTAAGCCACTTAACTTAATTAGCGAGAAAAAAACATTTGCACAAAAACTCGGATTAGAATCTTTTAAATTATTTTCTGATTACAAAATGGCATTGTTTTTTATCTTTTCGATGTTTTTGGGTGCGGCTTTGCAATTAACCAATGCATATGGGGATGTATTTTTAGATGAATTTAAACTTTTTCCTGTTTTTGCAGAATCATTTGTAATTAAATATTCTACAATTATTTTATCCATCTCCCAGATCTCTGAGACATTGTTTATTCTGGCAATTCCATTTTTCTTTAAAAAGATTTGGGATTAAATGGGTAATTGCAATCGCGATGTTTGCCTGGGTATTACGATTTGGCTTATTTGCATTCGGCGATCCTTCTACCAATTTATGGATGATCATTACTTCATGTATTGTATATGGTATGGCTTTCGATTTCTTTAATATTTCAGGTTCTTTGTTTGTAGAAACATCAACTACGCCTAAAAATCGATCATCAGCACAAGGTTTATTTATGATGATGACCAATGGTTTTGGTGCTGTATTTGGTAGCTTGGTATCTGGATGGATGATCAATAAATATTTCACCACCTATTACAGCAATATCGGTTCATTATCAAAATATGTTAAAAGCGAAGCAGACAATGTGCACCTGCTTAAATTTTTAAATAATAAAGGGATAAGTGTTTTACAAAATGGAGATTTAAGTCGCGCTTTGGACGTAAAAGACTGGCACAACATCTGGTTGTACTTTTACCATTTATGTACTGGTTATTGCAATAGTTTTTGTAATTATATTTAAACACAAACATACGCAAGCCGAAGTAGAAGCCATTAACCATTTATAAGATCGATTTATCCCATGTCAGCCGGTAAGTATAGAAAAGAACACAATTGCTTAAACTGCGGTTCGCACGTTGAGAAACATTATTGCAGTGATTGTGGCCAACCAAATTTAGAATTCAAAGAGAGTTTCTGGGGCTTTATCAGCCATAGTATTGCGCATTATTTTCATTTCGACAATAAATTTTTTCGAACCCTCGGCTCCTCTTTTAACTAAACCTGGGCCGGTTACACTTGATTACCTGGCTGGTAAAGGCCGGCACATAAACCCGGTGAGCATGTATATTTTCGTATCGATTGTATACTTTCTTGTGGTTTATTCTCCAAAGCATGTAACAAAAGATTCGGATGAAAACCACGTGGATGTTGTAAAGAAAAAAGACCGGAATGTTACACGATAGCGTAAAAAAAGCATTAAAACTGAGTGGAATCTCAAAAGAAATTGCTACTAAAGCCACAACTACAATAGATGAGGCCATTAAAAAGCAAGAATTTGTAAAGCTTGGTTTTGCTGATCAGGAAAAAGAACTGAGCAGATTACATGCAGAAAATTCGAAGTTAAAATCAGACTCACTTGCGGATATTATTGAAGAATACAATGATATCCATATCGAAAGGAATGATAGCACTTATGCTGCTTATTTATCCAGACAGAAGAAATTGCCGCTTTCTGAACAAGATGGCTGGTATGAGAAATTAATTAAAAAAAGAGCAATCACCATTGGCGAAAAATCGGAAGTAATTCAGGAAACTTTGGAACACAACCGGCCAAAACAATTTTTCTTGCTTATGCCATTATTAGCGTGGTTTATTATGCTCGATTTTTCGGAAAAACCGCATCTATTACCTTGATCACCTGATTTTTACCATTCATGGTATGATGGTTTACTTTATCGTGTCTATTTTTACTCAACCCATCATGAAACATGTGTTTGGTGAAAGTTCTTTAATGAGTAATATTATTGAAATTGCAGTTACTATATTCTTATTCTGGTATATGTTTAAGGCACTTACAGTCTTCTACCAGCGTAAAACATGGAGTACAATTTTTAAAATATTCTGGATATCGATCCTTTATGCGGTTGCTTTCAAATTATCAGAAATGGTGATGATCAACCTGATTTATTATGTAGCTACATAAATTGTAATACTCATCAAATGTAACCATTGGATTTATTCAAGGCTCGATGAAGCGAAGATGCTGAAATAAAATCAGCATGAGGATTGCTTGATAAAAATAACACAAAAAAAACCACTCGAAATATACTCGAGTGGTTTTTTTATATGTTTTACAGTATTATTTTCTGTCTTTCAATTCAACAAATTCTCTATCCGTTTCGCCAACATAAATCTGACGGGGACGACCAATTGGTTCCTTGTTTTCATGCATTTCTTTCCATTGTGCAATCCATCCTGGTAAACGGCCTAGCGCAAAAAGAACAGTAAACATTTCTGAAGGGAAACCTAAAGCACGGTATATAATACCTGAATATGAAATCTACGTTTGGATATAATTTACGGTCGATAAAATATTGATCAGTTAAAGCTGCTTTCCTCTAATTTTTTAGCGATTTCTAAAATCGGATCATCGATACCTAAATTCTCTAAAATATCGTCACAAGCCTTTTTAATGATTTTTGCTCTTGGATCGAAGTTTTTGTAAACACGATGACCAAAGCCCATCATACGGAAAGGATCGTTTTTATCTTTTGCCTTTGCAATCCATTTTTCTGTATCACCACCATCTGCTTTAATTAGCTCAAGCATATCGATAACAGCCTGGTTAGCACCACCATGTAATGGTCCCCAAAGTGCAGCAATACCAGCAGCGATAGAAGCATATAAATTACAATCAGAAGAACCTACAATACGTACTGTAGAGGCTGAACAGTTTTGCTCGTGATCTGCATGCAGAATAAGCAATTTGTTCATCGCATTAACAACAATTGGATTTACATCATAATCCTCTGTACGTTGTCCAAATGTCAGTCCAAAGGAAATTGGTTACATAGTCATATTTATTTTTTGGATAAATTAGCGGATGACCTAATGATTTTTTATAAACAAAAGATACAATGGTAGGGAATTTAGCCAAAAGTTTAATAATGGTTAATTCCTGTTCTTCAGCAGTTTGATTTGGCTTTAAACACTCTGGATAAAAAGTAGATAATAGAGAAAATTAACGAGCCAAGTTGCCCCATTGGATGAGATCTTGATGGATAACCATCAAAAAATTTATCTTCATATCCTCATGGATCAACGTATGCTTGCTTATATCAGCCTGTAAATCTTCCAATTGTTGTTGCGTCAGGAAGATCACCATAAATGATCAGGTAAATTACTTCTAAGAAACTTGATTTTGCGGCAAGTTCTTCGATAGAATAACCTCTATATTTTAAAATGCCTTTTTCACCATCTAAAAAAGTGATTTTACTTTTTGTGAGAACCAGTATTTTTAAAACCAGTATCTAAAGTTACAAAGCCCGTAAGATCTCTTAATTTTGAAATATCAATGGCTTTTTCATCTTCTGTTCCTGTAATTACTGGCAATTCTATTGTTTTACCATCAACTTTAATCTCTGCAATATCTGACATATTATTGTATTGTGTTTATAGCTTCTAAATTATATAAAATTAATATACATGCATAACAAATCTGTTAAATTAATATGAATAATTGGTCAAAATGACGTAACAATCATGCTTAATTTAACGGCTTATGCTATCTATTTTGACTTGATCTCTTCTGCAACCCTACCACACTCCAGCATTTCATTTCCATAATAAGGATTTCTGATTTCCTTTTCTGTTGATAACCAGTCTCCTCCATCACCTTTATTTGCCATCGGGCAGTGTTGAACATAAATTGTGCCTTTTTCGATTTCAGCATTTTTTAACAAAGCAATTAAATCGGCACTTAAAACGGTAAAATCTTTTCGTTGGGAAACAAGGTTATTACTGGCTGCAATTTTACTGGCTACACCAGCAGTAGGTTCGCAACCTTTATAGGCAGCCAAGCTGGTTTGTAATTGAGAAGCAGATTTTTGGGCAGCGGCAGAATCTGATTTCACCAATGCATCTTTTAAGGTTACATATTGGCTAAATATTTCAGATTTTTGTTTGTCTTTTATCGAAACCTCATTTTTAACAGTTAATGAATCTGTTTTAGTGGAATCTTTTTCTGTGGATTTTTTATCGACCTGATTGCAGGCCATTAAAACGGTGAGTATTGCTAATCCGAATATTCTTTTCATTGTATTTGGTTTTCGGCTCAAATTAGCAATTAAAATGGTAAATAAACAAAAAAGTCCCGATTTTCATCGAGACTTCAATATTATATGATCTTTTAATTATAATTTAAAATTATAAGCTAACCTCAAGTTAAATTGTCCTGTTTTCATGAAATAAAGATCTGAAGCGCTATTGTTTACATAACCTTCATATTTCACGCCAAGGTCTAAACCGTTTTTCCATTCGTAACCTAAACCACCTGTGTAGATAAAGTTCATGTTAGCACCGTCTTTAATTGCTAAACCAGAACCTAATTCAGTAGCAAGGTACATTACTTTCGATCGGGAATACCCTTGCACCACCTAGTAATGGAATAAATTCGAATTTAAGTGGACTTCCTTTCCATTTTAAGCGGGTATAACCACCAGATGCTGTAACAGCTACATAAGGGCTTAAATCATACTGAAGTTTAACATCAGCACCATAACCGTAATCCATTTCAGATTTATCAGGAAATATACCATAGTTTACACCTACACCAATTTTGAAAGCCATACCACTTCCTGTCGTCATAGTTTCGGGTAGAACTCATTGTTTGTGCTTTTAAATTAGATGTGGTTAAAATTGCAAGAGCTGTTTAATGTCGTTGCAAAAAGTTTAGTAACTGTTTTCATTTTAAGATATTTTAAGTTATTAATTAAGGGTTTCGGTTATATACGATAAAATATCTTAAACGGATTTTTAAATTTTCATTTTTTTCAGAATCTTATGAAATAAAAAAAGCCCCCTTAAAAAGGAGGCTTTTAACTATTTAGTGAGTAAGCGATTACAAGCTAAATCCGTAAGCTAAACGTAAACCAACATAACCTGTACTAGCACCATCTCTTGCTAAACCTTCGTATTTAAGACCAAGGTCAAGACCATTGCCTCAAGCAAAACCTACTGCAGGAGAGTAAACGAATGATGTTCCGCTACCTTCATTGGTACCAAAACCAGCACCCAATTCTGCTAAACCGTAAAAACCAGATCCAGTAGTGTCAAAGAAATATTTAACACCTGCTTTTACAGGAATGTATCCAAAATCTGTTCCATCAACTGTAATATTTCCAACAGTAATATCTTTAGCTAGGAAACGGGTATAACCAGCGGTTACAGGAATAGATAATTGTTTATCGATGTCAAATTGATAACGTAAATCCGCACCCAGTGCAACATTGTATCCTTCACTTGTAGGTATACCACCAATAATACCGATTCCTAATTTTTGAGATTGTGCATTAGCATTTGTAGAAAAGAAAAGTGCCACTACAGCTGCTGAAGTAGCAAGAATTTTAGTAATTGTTTTCATTTTTAAGGATGATTTAATGAGTTAAATATATTATGCATCAACAATTACAAAGGCTGTGCCAAAAGCTATTTTATAAAGCAATTTAGGAGATAAACCAACGCTAAAATGACTAAAAATAGCTAAATCGTTTTTTCTAAAACTTTTTCTATTACGAGGTGTTGTAGGTGGTTCGTTTGTGACGCCGCATCAAGCCAAATAATGTTTACACTGTCCTTTTCCATCTTCCTGAAAAAAGTATTTTGCCGTTTGGCATATTGGCAAATGGCTATGCCAAGTTTTAATTTTAACTCATCTAAAGTATATACCCCATCGAGGTAGTTTACAATAAATTTATATTCTAACCCGTAAAAAGTCAGAATTTCTTTGCTAATTCCATCTTTAAGCAGTTGTTCTACCTCCTCAATCAAACCAGAATTGAATCTTTGATCTAATCTCGCCAAAATTTTTCCCCGGGTGATTTCCACTTCATTTTTTAATCCAAAAACGATGGGTTTTAAAACCGGTCGGTCTATAATTTCGAGTTGATTGTATTTTAAGAAATCTGATATTTCCAGTGCCCTGATCATCCTTTTTTTTGATGATAAATCAACATGATCCAGGCTTTTGTGGTTATTGCTTTGCAATTGATCTATAAGTTCTTCTTTGGATAAAAGATTCAATTGATTTCTTAATTCTTCATTTACCGGAATGGCTGTAAAAGTTTGATTTTGCAAAAGACTATGGATGTACATGCCAGTACCTCCACAAAGAATTGGCATTTTATTTTGCTGTGTTATTGATTCGAAGGCTTTGTAAAAATCATTTTTAAAAGCATTAACATGATAGCGTTCACCTGGTTCCAAAATATCAATAAGATGATGGGGAATTGTTTTATGATCAATCTGATATTCCTGAAGATCTTTCCAGTTCCAATATCCATGCGTGCTTAAAAACCTGGCGGCTATCGGCACTTATTATCTCCCCATCCAGTGCATCAGCTACCTGTACAGCAAGTTTGGTTTTACCTGATGCCGTTGCGCCTAAAATGATGATGAGATTTGCCTTTTCCATTAAAACCTGAGAATAAATTTTATACTTCCTGTATTAAACACCTCTTGTCTAGCTGTTTGATAATCCTTTTTTATCAGCCGTTTCAAATTTTCATCCAATAAATAAACCATAGGTTCTAAAATATCAGTTTGTTCGAATCCCAATTTGGTATAGGCCTCTCCTGCCGACCAATCACGGTCCGCATAAGTCATTAAATCATTCGGTTTGTAGGTTTCTAAAAAATGGGATATTAATTTACTCAATCCACCGGTTATGGAATAACCAGCTTTAACCGCAAATCTGATCAGCTCGCTGAGCGGTAATTTTCGCTATGATTCATTTTTCTCAAAGCTGAAAAAGTGGCCACCGCAACTAACTCTTCCTTTTCGAATAAGCCAAGTTTATAACGGCTGCTTACAGAACCTTGCAAATGGTTTTGATTTAAAAACTCATCTGCTTCGGGCTTTGTTACTTTAAATATTTTTGTTTTTCTTCCGTGAATGCGTACGTTTTTTCCAAGTAAGGATTTAATGCGTGCCAACACTAAAACAGGCCTGGAGAGCCAGAGATCTTCCCAAAGATGCACAAGCTTAATATTATTGATGGCGTAAATTTCTTGTAACTGAATGAGTTTCTCTGCTGAAAACGGATTTTGCAAACTTACCAAATGAATAATAATGTGATGGTTTAATTGCAAGAGTTGAAATCCATCTTTTAAAAAATAGCAGCACTCAATTTGGTTGTTGGCTAGTGCTATGCTTAAATGATGATGCCAGTTATCTTCAGCGTTTAAATTATTCAATCAGCAGCAGGTTATGGAGAAATTATTTGCCGCAAATTTAACGATCAAATCATTAAATCCATTGTTTTTCTTTAAAGTTCGTGTGGATAATTTCGATTAGCGTTTCTACCTCCTTTAACTTGTTATCATCAAGTGTAGTAATTTTTAAGCCAGCTGTATTGCCTCCAAAATCAACCAGCTGTTCATTTTTTGAAGTAAATTCTGACGTATTTATTTTTACTTCCACCTCGCTCCCGTTAATGTAAACGCCAGTAAAAAATCGTTCTGTGATTTTCTTACCATCCAGCTCGATATTTTTTTCACTATATAAATCGTATTCGGTTTCAGAATTTTCATGCACTGTATAACCCATTGCTGCGTAAGGTTGTATGCTTGCTCTAATGGTTTGAAAAATTTCTACAAGATCAGTTTTCATAATTCTATTCGATTTTAGAAATTAAACAGCGTACAGCCATTATTGTTTAGGTTTATTGTTCGAGCCACCAGTTTTCGGTAGGTAAATATTCATTTAGAATCACGGTTTCTCTGAATCTGGGGGTAACTAAAGGCAATTGTTTCAGTGAGGCGGCCTCTACAATTCTTTTTATTGGCTCATTCCATGGGTGCATGGCCAGGCTAAATTTACCCCAGTGTACCGGCATTAAAACCTTTGCTTTTAAATCGATCGCCGCCTGAACGGTTTGTTCAGGAAGCATATGGATGTATGGCCAATATTTGTGATATTGCCCACATTCCAATAAAGCGAGATCAAACGGACCAAATTCTTCTCCAATTTTGGCAAAATGCGTGTCATAACCCGAATCTCCGCCTAAAAATAGTTTGTAGTTGGCAGTTTTTAGTACAAATGCAGACCATAGGGTTTGATTTCTTTTAAACTTCCTGCCTGTAAAATGCCTTGCAGGAACAGCCGTAAAATTCAAGTTGTTAAATAAAGTAATGGATTGATTCCAACCCAATTCGTTGATCTTTTCGGTTATAATGCCCCATTTTTCTAAATGTTCTCCTACACCAAGTGATGTAACAATTGATTTTGCTTTAGGTGCAATTTTAAGGATACTTAGATAATCAAGATGATCGTAATGGTCATGTGTGATTAAAAGGATATCGATATTTTCAAATTGATCTGCATTTACCACATCTGTACCCAAAAAAGCTTTGCCGCCAATAAATGAAAACGGAGATGGCGTTTTACTAAAAATAGGATCAACCAGTATCCTAAACCCATCTATTTTAATCAGGTAAGATGAATGTCCGAACCAGATAATTTCAGGATTGTTGTTTTTGGTTTTTCCGGCAATATCCGGTGTAATAAATGGTAGTGCTTGATCTGGCGATTTTCCAGGGTTTTTCTGAAAAAGGAATGCTTTTAAAATTGTAAAAAAACTCACCCCTTCAGGCTGCATAGGTGTAATTGAAAGGTTTTGCAAAGCACCATCACGGTAATTAGGCATTTGATGGATTTACTTAGCCGTAAACCTTTAGGTAAGCGACCGAAAACCGGTAAATTTATGATGATGATAAAAAGCACTACTATGAAAAGTAGGATATATAAAATTGCCATTTTGAAAATTAATGCAACCAAAGTAGCAATATGATTTCAGAAATGTAGCGTGGCGAGTATATATGACGTATGAATTACTTCTTCTCGAGTCAGAAATTAAAAATGTTTACACATTCAGGCATGATAATATCACAAATGGAGCTATTTTAAATAATCCTTTAATTAAAAATGATTTTATACCTTTGAAACGGGTTAAACATATAGCTTAGATAACTTATTGTACCTGCATGCAGGAAAATAACCCAAATTGGCGAGGAGTGGTACGAACACTTCTCGTTTTTTGTTTAAATACCCCTCCAACCGGAGGGGCATTTTGTTAATCATTGGGGTATGTTTTATCGTAATGTTAATTCAAATTTCGAGTGCTGGAATTAATTTATATTTATAAAAATTCTAATCTAATTTTTCAGTCGTTAAGGCCTGATTATTTGTCGAATGTATTGATATTTACATCATGAAGGAAAGAATCGACAAAAAAAACAACGCAAACGTTTGATTAATTTTGTATTATTACATATTGAAGAAATTTAATGTAGTTTAGCAATTACAATGCAATCGAAACCAACAACCATTAAAGAAATAGCCAGAATTTTAAACATTTCTCCTTCCAGTGTTTCCAGGGGATTGCACGATCATCCCAGCATCGGACGGTCGGTAACAAGAGAGAAAATTAAACAACTGGCGAAGTCTCTAAACTATGAGCCAAATAACGCTGCAATCTTATTTCAAAAAGGAAAGACTTACACTATTGGCGTAATTTTACCTGAACTTTCTGAGCATTTTTTCTCTATTGCCATTTCTGCAATTGAGGATGAAGCAATTAAGAAAAACTATACAGTTATTTTTGCGCAATCGCATGATAACTATGACCAGGAGGTTAAACTCGTAGAAAAGATGAAAAATCAGCGGGTAGATGGTTTATTGGTTTCTATCAGTAAAGACACTTCAAAGTTCGATCACTTTGAAAAGTTAAATTCTTTCAATATCCCTGTTGTATTTTTTGATCGCATCCCTCCTTTTAAGAACGTTCATTATGTTGCCTGTAGTTTGGAAAGTGCAACCATTAAAGCAGTTAATTATTTGCTAAAAAAAGGACATAGAAGTATTGGGATGATTAATGGACCAACTACATTGTATGCCAGCGAAGAACGTAAGGATGGATATATGCAGGCCATTACTTTTAATCGCTTAAAGTTCGATCCTTCATTGGTTGTAAATTGCGATTTAACTGAACAAGGGACTGTTGAAGCTGCTGACCATTTTTTAAACCATAAAAGAAAACCTACGGCAATTGTTACTTTTAACGATTATGTTGCGCTCTTTTTAATTAAATATTTTAAAAAGCTTAATGTAATCAACGATTTTGATGTGGTGAGTTATGCAAACCTGCCCATTATCAGTTATTTAGATAACTCGCCTGTGGCATCGGTTGAGCAATATCCTTATCTACAGGGACAAAAAGCCGCAAACATTTTGCTGGATCTTATTCATAGTCCGAATTCCGAAAATCAGGCTTATTACAATACAATTGTAGAATCTGATTTAATTGTGAATGAGGTTAAAGATTCAGAGAAACAAACGTTTGCGCTAAGTTTTTAGTTTTTATTTAAAATTCCGGGTAAAATTTGATACTTTTTTTTGAAAGCTACTATAAAATGCTGTGCGTTTTTATAGCCTACAAGAAAGGCCACTTCGTTTACGGTTCTTTTTTCTTTTGCCAGCAGATCATGGGCTTTTTCCATCCTGATTTTATATAAATAACCAAAAACGGTATGTCCGGTTAATTCTTTAAAACCCTTTTTAAGTTTATAGATCTATTAATTCCGGCTTTGCGCGATAACTCCATTAATGAGTACGGCTTTTGTACATCCTGTTCTACCAGGTATTTAGCCAACATAATCTTATTCACATCGTCTTTTTTTAAGCTAAACTTGGGCTCCTCATGCTTTTGATTCATGTAAATGATCAACAGTTGAAATATTTTTGCTTCTATAAATAAGCGCTTTGCCCTTCCCTCGTGGTTATGGAACATTAAATCCTTTAGTATTAAAGCGATGTCTGGAGAAATTGATTGCTGTTTATGGAAAGATGTAATATTATCGAATTGATAACCTGTTATTTGACTAAAATATGTTTTTGTAAATTGTAGATATAAATATTTGCTGTTTTCAGTCAGGCTAAAATTAATTGCAGAAATTTTGCCTTCATTGATATTTTGTTGATCCCTGGTGAGGGATAACAATCTATCTTTCTGATGGTTAAAATAATAATCGATTATACCATTTAGGCAGAATAAAAAGCCAATATTCGAATTGGAAGTTTCGAAAAAAAAGCTTCCTTCTATTGGTTTCGACCTCCATTATACTATATGTGGACTCCATTAAACCACTTTTCTTTTAAATTTAACACTGCATTTTCCGTGCGCAGGTCTGTTTCCTGCTCACAGATATCTTCATTACTATCAAAATTTTCAGGGTAGCTTTTTTGATAAAGAATATTTCCGTTTGAGCATGTTGAGAGTTTAAATTCCATAAATGATTTAATCCGTTTGGCGGTATTAATTATCCGTTTAGCGTTATCTGCTTTTTGTGATTATGTACAAATTTGCACAATTATTTATAATTAGTCTAAATAAATGAAAATACATTTATCAATTGCTTTATCGCTTTTTGGATTTGTAACTGTTGCTCAGGAAATTAAAGTTGATAGCACGAAGGCAAATGATTTAAAAGATGTTGTGGTTACGGGCCAGTACGGACCGCAAACATTAAAAAATTCGGTTTATAACATTAGAACGATCACTGCTGAGCGGATAAAACTTAGAGCTGCCAACAATGTGCAGCAGATATTAAATACTGAATTGGGTTTTCGCTTTAGTAATGATTTAACCTTAGGAACTACTGATATACAGTTAATGGGGATGACGGGTAGAAATGTTAAAATCCTTTTGGATGGTATACCTATGGCCGATCGATCGGATACGCGTGAAAGTTTAAACCAGATTGACATCAATACGATTGAGCGGATTGAGATTGTGGAAGGACCGATGTCGGTAATATATGGAGCAGATGCACTGGCGGGAGTGATTAATATTATCACCAAAAATCCGGATAAAAAATCACTAAACCTTTCTGCAAGGATTCAGGAAGAAACCGCCGGCGAGGAATATGAAGCTTTAACAGGGAAAGGAAATCACACGCAAAATTTTAGCGCGAACTGGAAGAATAACCATTGGAGTGTGTTGGCCGGCTTTACGCATAACGATTTTGGCGGCTGGAATCTGGCAAGTAAAACAGCAACTATAGATGAAGTGAATGCTGTTACAAACCGGTGGAAGCCTAAGCAACAAGTATTAGCCAATACTAAAATTGGTTACCGGTATAATAATTTTAATATCTGGTACCGTTTAGATGGCCTAAAAGAAGATATTGATGTACGAAACGGGCTTAACCCAAACAATTACAAAGGTTTACTTCAAACATATACCACACATCGCTATACACAACAGCTTCAATCAGAATATAAAATTAGCAATAAGCTGTTTCTTTCTGCCGTTGCGGGTTTCACCAAACTTGATCGTGCAACTAAAACAGTTATTCATGATTATGCCAATAATACCGAAGAATTATCAAGTGGCGCCGGAGCGCAGGATGTTGCAAAATTTAATGCGACTAATTTCAGGGCAACTGCAATTTATAATTTAAGTCAATCAGTTTCATTTCAACCAGGCATCGAATATAGTAGAGATGCAGCAAGTGGGCAGAGAATTAAGGGTTCGCCTGTAATTAATGATTATGCGGCATTTTTTACTGCTGAAATTAAATTGGCTGAAGCGATAAATATCAGACCAGGAATAAGATTGATCAAAAATTCAGTTTATGATGCCCCTCCTATTATCCCATCACTTAACGCTAAAATCATCCTGACTAAAGATCTTGATTTTCGTTTAGCATATGCAAAAGGTTTTCGTTCACCTGCGCTAAGAGAATTATATTATGATTTTGTAGATGCCAGTCATAATATTTTAGGTAATCCAAATTTAAAAGCAGAAGAATCGAATAGTTTTAATGGCTCGCTTGTGTGGGTGGTTAATCACGACCGCGATATTGAGTTCCGTTCTTCTTTAACCGGTTTCTACAACCTGGTAAAAAACAGGATTGATTTTGGCCTGTCTCCAACAGATAATTCAATTACCACGTTAATTAATATTTCTAAATACAAAACCACTGGTGGTACTCTTGATAATGTTATCACTTATAAAAAGAATCTACAGGCTAGTTTAGGGCTATCTTACATTGGCAGGTATAACGATTTAAGCGGAAACAATACTATAGAAACTCCTCAATTTGCCTGGGCTACAGAAATAAATTCGAATATTACTTATACACTTGCCAAACTACGCGGAAGTATCAGTTTGTTTTACAAATACACAGGCGCACTGCCTAGTTACCAGCTTATTACCGAAAACAGTACCAGCACAGTTAAACTGGTAAAGATCAGCGGTTTCCATACAGCTGATTTAATGCTGAACAAAAATCTATTTAAATCTTTAACCATTAATGCTGGTGTTAAAAATCTATTTAATATAACACAATTAGCCAACAGCTCAACAGCAAGTGGCGGGGCACACAGTACTGGTGGTGCAACTGTACCTTATAGCTATGGCCGCACTTACGTTTTGGGCTTAAGTTATAACCTGGATATAATTAATTTATAATAACATAATCACAATAAACATGAACAAATTTAACTCAATGACCGCTATTGCTTTTTTAGCAATAACATTTACAGCTTGTAAAAAATATTCGGATGAACCTATTATAGTTGTACCGCCATCTGATGGAAGTACTTTAACACTTAACGGATTAATTGGTGCTGAAGCAGGAAGTGCTGCTGGTAATAGTGTTTATGTTGATTTTAGTGCCGATAAACAAACTTCAGCAGCGAGAGCATCGTGGGATTTAGGCTTTTACAGCGGGGCCGATTTCAGGGTTATTTTGAACAATACTACTAGTGCAGGTGCAAAAGTAATTACTACTGCAAGTGCGAGCCTTGCCACAGTGGGCGAAGCAGATACATTAGGTTTAACCCTTGCCGTTAGTCAGGCAAATCCAATACCTGCACACTTTGCTTTTTTTGATGCCATTGACGGTAATCTTTCTAACACGGTAATTCCTGCTGTTTCAGCTACAGCTGCAGATAATAAGGTAATCATTTTAAACCGTGGTACAGGTGGTGCTACTCCGGCAAAATCATGGATAAAACTTAAAGTTACCAGAAATGCTTCAGGAGGTTATACTTTACAATATGGTAAAATCGAAGAAACCACCAATTTTACAACAGTTGATATTCCGAAAGACGGAAACTTTAACTTCAAATTTGTATCACTTACAAATGGCACTGTTGTAAATGTAGAGCCTGAAAAAGCAAACTGGGATTTGGTATGGACATATTCTGTTTATCAGACATTATTTGGCAGCGATCTTGTTCCATATAATTTTTCTGATTTAATATTCATTAACAAACTTGCTGGTGTTACCGCAGCTGTGGTAAATACCAAAACAACAACGAAAACTTACGCCGGTTTCACAGAGGCTGATATTGCAAGCGCTACTTTCTCTGCTGACAAGAACACAATCGGTTCAACATGGAGAACTTCTCCAAATCAGCAAGGTGTTGGAGGAGGCGTTAGCCCAGATTTTTTCTACTTAATTAAAGATGCTTCAGGTAATGTTTACAAATTGAAATTTGTAAGCTACATTTCTAGCGATGGTGGTACACGCGGTAAGCCGGTTATCGAATATAAATTGATTAAAAAGGGATAAATAAGATTACCGCTCACTGAATTTAAAAATATGTTTTGTTAGTTGGATAAAAGCTCTCCGCGATGGGGAGCTTTATCTTTTTTGGGCCAAGCTATAGACTTTAGAGGTTTGATATTCATGTTGCTTTTTAACCACAGTAAGTATGGCTCAAGATAGATACCAATGCATTAGAGCGCAAAAGTTTATATTCTGTTTAGCGTTAGCTAATTAAGATCCTGAAACAAGTTCAGGAAGACGATTGGTGGCTTCTTGAGATTTTGGAAATATAAATGGTACGGCTCTATCGACTTCATAAGTCAATTTTGCCCTAAACGCAAAAAGGGCCCTGGCATACCAGAACCCTTTTTGTTTCTTACTCGCGAAATATTATTTTCCAGAGTTTTTCTTGTCAGTTACTTCTGCACGGATTTCTTGTGCTAAAACTTTAAGATCTTGCATTGCTTTACGCACACGAGTACCAGCAGCTGCATTGCCAGCATTATAAAATTTTTCTACATCTGCTTCAATAGCAGCAACAGCAGCTTTAACTTTTGAGAATTTTTCCATCGCTAATTGATGTTTTTAAGGTTTAAAAAATTTATTTTTTTCAATAATACATATTTACCTTGAATTAACAACAGAAAGCAAATATTTATTTGAAAGAAGTTTTGCACATTTACACAATCAAAAAAATGCCCTGGAAGTATTATAGACGTATTTTTTTGAATTATAACGATAAATTACAACAACTTAGTTGAGCTGTTTGGATAAGTTGATCAGGTTAGCGAAGGTTTGGTTTGCACTATTAACGCAACGTTCGTAATCTGCTTCTGGAACACGTTCGTTTATTACTGAAACAAATTTTTTCCATTTTGCGCTAAGTGCTTCACCATAAACCCCGTAATAATTTAAACCACTTTCATGGTCATTAAAATTTGGGTTGGCCAATATATGCTTCTTAATCACGTTTCCGCCCAGTGTTGCCCCTTCCAGCACATATAATGCACCCAGCACTTCTGCCGTATTCTTTTGAGGTACAAATAGTTCGAAATTTAAACCAGGTAATGTTAAACTATCGATTTCCCAATAATTGAGGTCGCTTTCCAATGCAGATAATTTTAACCTGCCGTTCATTTCCAGCTCTGCTGCAATTTCCGCATCGAGCATATTGGCGAGCATATTTTCTAATTTTTGGTGGATGATGTAATTGATGGTCAGGAGTTTTTTATATTGATCAACTGTTAATGAATTGTTCATAATCTCATTCACAAACATTAACGATTCTAAAGCTTTGTGGTTTTCGGCGGTTTCTGTTCTCAATAAATTGGCAATCATATCTTTCAATAGTATTATAATAAGTTTAAAAAGAAAAGATCCGGATAATGATACCCGAATCTTTCTATATTTTTTATAAATCTAGTTTAACCTTAAATGTTGATTAAACCAGAAATCGTGGACTGAATGTACACATTTTACGAGGTTTTCATATCCGGTAGGCTTGGTTAAATAAGCATTGGCACCAAATTCTATCGAGGCTTTAACATCATCCGGATTATCGGAAGTGGAAAATAAGATAACCGGAATTGTTTTAAGGTAAGGAATATCCTTAATGAATTTTAACAGATCTAAGCCTGATAAACCCGGCAGGTTAAGGTCGAGCATTATCAATTTCGGTTTTGTTTTAGTATCGGCAAAACTTTGAAGTTTTTGTAATGCTTCTGCCCCATCTTCAACAATAGTTAGGTTAAGCGTATCTTTTACTTCCTGCACGGCACTTTGCATAAAAAATGCATAGTCCACATCATCTTCAACATAAAATATATCCGGCGTTTTCATTTTTATCTATTTTTAAAAGCTACATAAAAGGTAGAACCGATGTTTAACGTACTTTCGAACCAAACTCTTCCGTTGTGTTTTTCTACAATCCTTTTTACTATAGCAAGCCCTACTCCTGTTCCCTCAATTTCTTTAACATTGTCCATACGTTTAAAAAGTTCAAAGACTCTGTCGTAATATCGGTTATCAATTCCTATACCATTATCTTTAACGGCATAAATAATCTCACCTTCATCAATATAACCAGAAACCTCAATCTGTGGTTTATCAACCTTTGCAGAGTACTTTACGGCGTTACCAATGAGGTTTGTAAATAATTGAGCAATCATTGTCTTATCACCTTTTAAGTTAGGTAATTGCCCTAAAATAAACTCAGAATTGTCTGCTTTAAAAGCCGTCCACACTTCGTTTTTTATTTCCTCTAACAAGGATGGCATATTAACAATTTCAAAATTAAGTTCTGAGCGGCCCACTCTGGCCAGGTTAAGAATTTCTTTGATTAAAAAATTCATTTTATCTGCCCCGGTTAAAATGCGCGATAACATTTTTTTACCGTTTTCATCAATGCTTTTATTTTTCAGCATCAATTCTGCATAGGTTTTAATAGATGTTAAAGGCGTTCTTAAGTCGTGAGAGATGGTATAACTAAAGGTATCCAATTCCTCGTATGCTGCGTGTAGTTTTTCGTTAAGCAACCTAATTTCGTTTGCTTTTTTATTGATATCGGTAATAATGATCTCCCTAATTCTTAAAACAGATGCAATTTCTTCGGGCATCCATTTATCGGAAGTATTATTTACCACTTCAGACCAGGTTTCGAAAGATTTTCTTGGTGATAAGTTTAATAATCCGTTTTCTGATGGTGTAGCCGGCTTTTCGGGGTTTCCTGCCCAGTTTACATTGCTGATCATTTCGGGTTTAAACCAAATAATCATTTCGCCAAGTTCTTTATTTAAGATACAGGAAAGTATTCCGGAAGCCGTTGATTTGTATTTTTTTGCCTGGGAGTGGATTTCTGGCAAACGGTGCGTATAATAGATGGATTCGTCGCTATTAATTTTAAGCCATTCGGTCAGTTCCCATATTTCATCTACCGTTGGAACATTTCCAAGGGTTTTAAGTTCGTTTTCAAAAATAACAGCTACACCTTCAGCCTTTGTTACATCTAAAATGCTGGTTTTATGCGTTGTTATGGCTTCCAGGAGGTATTTATCCCGTGTTAAATGATCCGTTAGTATATTTGCAGTATCCTTAAACTGTTCGATCACTTTGGCATCTTCTTCTTCTTCGCGGTATTCTAAGGCAGAAGAAAGTATCTGTCCGATTAATTTTGAACCTTCCCGGGCTTTATAATCTATAAATTTTGGACTATAGTTGTGGCAGGCAATCAACCCCCATAATTCGCCATGTGATATTAGTGAAATACTAAAGCTGGAATGCACGCCCATATTTTTAAGGTATTGTATATGGATGGGCGAAACTGCACGTAAGCCGCTATTTGTTAAATCGAGTGGTTCATTTTCTTTAAAGGTAATAATGGCCGAGTCTTCAGCATTAACATCAGCAATTAACCTGGTTAAGTTTAGTTTATAAAGTTCCCTGGCTTGTTTAGGAATATCGGATGCGGGGTAATGGAGTCCGAAAAATGGTTCTAAACGATCTTCTTTTTCTTCTGCTACCACTTCGCCATGTCCATCATCTAAAAATTTATAGATCATGATCCTATCGTAGTTGATCAGCTTTTTAACTTCCAATGCGGCGCCGCTTAATAAAGCAGAAATGGTTTTGCCCTGCAGCATGGATGATGCCGAACGGCCTATCATACTTTGGATATCATATTGAAGGGTAACGGGTTCGAATTCCAGTAACCAATCATTTACAGCCGCGGAGATAATCAGATAAAAAGGTTTGCCATTTATCTCGATGGGATACGGACTGATGGCATCAAAGCTTTTCCGGATAATGCCAAGTTGTAGCAGATCTTCAATATTAAACGCCACATCCTGCTGTTTAATTAAGCTGCTTAAATCTGCGAGGGTTTTATTTAAAAGATCTTTTGCCTGTTCTTTCAGAAAAATCTCCTGTATTTTCACTGAGATAGGTAATTGAGAGGTCGGTTTTATCAACAGCGATAAGAAAACCATGTGATTGAATCTTACCAGGAATGTGGATGGGTTCTTTATCACAGTTGGTTAAATCTACAGAAAATTTGATCATATTAAATTTTGATATTGCAAAAGTATTAGATTTTAACGATAAACAAATATTGCGCCCATTTTAGAATGCCTCTAATTTGACAAATTCGGTTTATGAATTTACTTTTTATTCTATATTTGTTAGAAATTTAACAATTATCCCAAACTTGGCAAAGAAAAACATTTTGGTTATCGAAGATAATCATGCAATCCTAGATGTTATAACCCTTATTTTAGAAAGTGAAGCTTTTAATGTTGCCGGACTAAACAAAGGTGCAGAATTTATAAAACATGTTCACGAGTTTAAACCAGACGTTATAATTATGGACATTATGCTGCCGGATACCGATGGAAGAACATTATTGAAAGAGCTTAAAGATACTGCTGCAACCCAACATATACCCGTTCTAATGATCTCGGCACGATATAATGCATCTAATTATTCATTAGATGGTGTTGAAGCTAACGACTTTATGTCTAAGCCGTTTAATATTGATGAGTTAATGGATAAAATTTACGCACTCCTCAAAAATTAATTATTTAATCGGGCATTCCTGGTAATTTTATTCCTCCAAGCTTTAAGTTTTTCATTAGTACTTCTAAAAACGACAGTTTAGTATCGGTAAAACCATGCGAGTTTACCCAAACATTGAGGTTTACTTTAAATCCGCTGTCTTCTAAAGCGGATACTCCTACTCTTCTTTCAGGAGTTTTAAGGCAATCTTTAAACTCATCAACAGTTTTATTAAAAATAGTTACAATTTGGTCGTAGTCTATACCATAACTAAATTTCATTTCAATATCCAATCTTCTACTTCCTTCCCTGCTGATGTTTATGATCACCTCGTTAGATAGCTTACCATTGGGAATCACAACCGTTCTGTTATCGAAAGTTTGAACAATGGTATAAAATATCTGGATGGATTTTACGGTACCTTCCTGGCCTTGTGCAATAATATTATCACCAACCACAAAAGGTTTTAAAAGTAATATCAGTACTCCGCTGGCAAAATTTTGTAAAGTGCCCGATAGTGCTAAACCGGCTGCAACGCCAATACCGCCTATTAATACGGTTAAAAAGGTAAGCTGTATGCCAATTATTTGCATTACAATGAGTACCAGTAAAATGCGTAAGGTAATAAGCATTAAACTTGTAAGAAAAGGCCTTAAAGATGGGTTTACATCTTTGCGGTGCATTCCATTCTGCATCCACTTTCCTAATAATTTAATTAACCAAAGCCCTAAAATAAGTATCGCTATACCTAAAATTACAGCTGGTCCTTTATCAATTATCCAATCGTATGCTTTATTATAGAAATGATTAATATTACTGGCATCGGCTTTCATAAAACGGCAAATTTTTAACTTTTATGGTTTTTTATGTTTAACGGGAGCATCTTTAGTTACACTTACTTTTTTTGCGTCTTTTGCCGATGTTACTTTATCATCAGCACCTTTTGCTTTTGTATTTTTTGGAGCGGTAGCCTTGCTACTTTCCTGTGGTGTTTTAGAACTTTTCATAATCAATTTTTGTTTTAGTCTTCGGTATTGAGCCATGCTTTGGCTTCTTCTATTTCTTCGGGTTTAAATCCTTTTGATTTACCCGGTGTGGCGATTGTAAAAACATCAGTAAACCACTCCACTCCTTTTTCTGCACTTACAACTGCAATTTTTTTCCATTTGGTAAAATTTTGTAAACCCGCTTTAGCATCCTGAACCCAGGCACCCGCGGTAAAATTTTTAACATCGGTTTCCAATACGAGTAGATATCGGATTTCTTTAAAACGTTGTGCTGTCCGTTTCAGGCCTGTTAACAATACATCTTTAATATCGTCGCTGGTTACTTCACCTGTAGCCCTTACGCCAAAAATATGGTCTGGCAGCCCTGTTTATTTCTGTTAACATACTTAGTTGTTTATGTTAGAACATACTAAATCATAAAGATGTTTGCTGTTTCATTAAATTCTAAAAAGTTGTAGAGATGCAAAAACTGTATCTCACTGATACTGTTATAGAAGCATATCATTTAAAAAACAAAAAAAATAACCTTATGAAAACCAACTCATTAAAACTTGGTGCGCTCATTTGTGGTGTGGCAGTTTCGCTCGCTGCTTGTTCTGGTGGAACTAAAACCACTACCACAACGGATTCTACAATAACTGATTCTGCTGCTGTAGCAGGATTAAAACCTGGTGGACCCGCACCAGATTGGGGTAAAACCATCAAGCCAGAAATGCAAACGGTAATCGAAAAGTTGAGCACTTATGGTGATAAACCTATAGAAACTCTAAGTGCGACGGATGCCCGTAAAAACCATACACCAACTGATGCGGTGATGGATTTAGTAAAACAAAATAATATTAAGGTGCCTACACCAAAGGTGGATACAACCGGGAAAGATATTGATGTGAGTGGAGGCAAAATACATTTAAGGATTTATACACCAAAAGAAGGAAGCGGCCCCTATCCATTAATTGTTTATTATCATGGTGGCGGTTTTGTTATTGCTAATTTAGATGTTTATAATGCTTCTGCACAAGCGTTAGCCGAGCAGGTTGGTGCAATTGTGATATCTGTAGCCTATCGTTTGGCTCCGGAAAATAAATTTCCGACAGCGCATAATGATGCATTTGCTGCTTATGAATGGGCTGTAAAAAATGCTGTAAGCTTAAAAGCTGATCCTGCTAAAATAGCGGTGGTGGGCGAAAGTGCCGGTGGGAATTTAGCTGCTAACGTATCGATTATGGCTAGAGATAAGCACATTATGATTCCGGTACATGAGGTTTTGGTTTATCCAATTGCTCAAGCCGATATGAATACAGCCTCGTATAAAATGTACGAAAAGGCGAAACCATTAAATAAAGCGATGATGGGTTGGTTTACTGAAAAGTATTTAAATACCATGATTGAGGCACAGAATCCTAAAATTTCATTGGTTAATGCTGATTTAAAAGGTTTACCCCCAACTACAATTATCACTGCAGAAATTGATCCTCTACACGATGATGGTGTAATGCTCGCTGATAAATTAAAAGCTGCCGGCGTAAAGGTAGACAGTAAAAATTACGAAGGTGTTACTCACGAGTTTTTTGGAATGGCTATCCTTGTTCCTGAAGCGAAAGCTGCGCAGGCCTTTGCTGCAGATCAGTTGAAAGCTGCATTTAAATAGAAAAAAGGCATTGAAGTGGTAAACACTTCAATGCCTTTCCTGTATAACGTTTAGCTCAAAGCGTTTTATCTCTGACTCAAAACACTCAACTCCAAACTGATTAAGCTCCTTTTTTCGAGCTTAAACTTTGCATCAATTGATCGTATAAATCATCGCTGGTTGTTTTTTGAGGTTTCATCTTTTTAACGGTGGCTCGTTTTCCTTTGGCTTTTGCTTTAATTATTTTTAACAGTTCGGAACTATAATCATCTTTAAAAGCACTTAAATCGAATTTTGAACTGTATTGTTTAATAAGTGCCAAACCTACATCCATTTCTTTTTTGGTGATCGTAATATCATCTACCTTATTAATTTCGGACAAGCTTCTGATTTCTTGTTCAAATCTGATTTTAGTAATTACCAGAACATGTTCCATAGGATGGATTACACAAAGATTTTCTGTATTCCTTAATACAAACCTTGCTACCCCGGCTTTACCCGATTTTTCTAAAGCTTTTAATAATAATCCATAAGCTTTTTTGCCCTGTTTTTCAGGCTCGGTATAATAAGAAGTTTCGTAATAGATAGGATTGATATCTTTTATGTCTACAAAATTTTCGAGTTCAATGATCTTTGTTTTCTCAGGTGCTGCTTCTTCAAAGTCGTGCTTATCCAAAACTACATACCTATCATTTAAAAAGTAGCCTTTAACTATTTTTGTATAGGGCACCTCTTTATGGGTATTTTCATTTACCCTTAAAAATTTAATTTTGGCCTGATCGCGTTCGTCAAGCATGTCCAGATCGAGATTACTGTTTTGGATACCAGAAAATAACTTAATCGGAATGTTTACCAAACCAAATCCAATCGAACCTTTCCATATTGATCTCATAGCTTAATTTTTACTTACTAACAAGCACCCAAATCAGAATGTTTTGGTTTTATTAACTGCAAATTAATGAAATCACAAACTATTTAGCTGATATAATGTTGTTCAAGTATCAACTCTATTGAAATACTTATGAAAATAGCTTATATTTCGACCTATCCCCCACGCGAATGCGGTTTAGCTACCTTTAATCAAAATTTGGTTAATGCTTTAAGTTTAAATCCAGATTATAATCCGAAAAATAGCTTTGTTGTTGCTTTAAATGAATCGGATGATATCAATGAGCATCAATACCCCGATGAGGTAAAATTTGTGATCAGCCAGCAAAACCAGCAAGATTATATCGAGGCGGCAGATTTTATTAACAACAGCGATGTAGACAGTGTAATTATTGAACATGAATTTGGTATTTATGGAGGCAATAGTGGCGTATTTTTACTTTCATTAATCAATAGATTAAAGAAACCATTTATCACCATTTTGCACACGGTTTTAAAGGAGCCGAATTTTATGCAGCAAACCATTATTAAAGAAATTGCTGTAAAATCTGCCAAAATTGTAGTGATGAGTAAAAAAGCTGTGTTATTTTTAACCAGCATCTATCAGATTCCAAAAGCATCTATTCAATTGATAGAACATGGTGTGCCAGATTTGGAACCAGTTTTGAACAATGAAATTTCCCGTAGCGAACTTTTTAAAAACCGCAAAGTACTTTTTACTTTCGGTTTAATTAGTCGCAATAAAGGCCTCGAAACTGTAATTAATGCCTTGCCTAAAATTGTGGCGCAGCATCCCGATGTTTTATACGTGATTTTAGGGAATACACACCCAGGGGTTGTAAAACACAATGGAGAAGAATATCGCGACAGTTTAAAAGCACTAGCAAAAGAGCTAGGTGTAGAAAACAACATTGCTTTTGTAAATAAATTTGTTTCTGAAGGCGAACTTCATCAGTATTTAACTGCTTGTTCGTTATATATAACACCATATTTAAATGAGGCACAAATTACCAGTGGTACCTTATCTTATGCAATTGGTGCAGGCGCAGCAGTAGTTTCAACCCCATATTGGCATGCACAAGAACTTTTAGCCGAAAACAGAGGTAAATTATTCGATTTTAAAAATGATGATCAGTTGGCAACAATTGTAAATGAGCTTTTAAACGATAATGATAAGTATCAAAAACTTAGACAAAATGCTTATGAATATGGCTTAAAGTTACGTTGGCCAGCCATAGGTAGTGTTTATTTAAAGGTATTGAAAGATGCCGTAATTACAGGTAAAAAACCAGAAAGGGTTACTCCACCAATTATTGACGTGGAAAGTATGCCTGCTTTAAATTTAAATCACATTTCGTTATTAACAGATGATACCGGAATTATACAACATGCTCGTTTTGGGATTCCAAATCTTAAAGAGGGTTATTGTATAGATGATAATGCCAGAGCATTGATCATGGCCTTAATGGCTACTGAAAGGGATAAAAATCCTAAAGCCTTAAAATTTATGCCTGTTTACCTTAGTTTTATTCAGTACATGCAGACTGAGGATGGTAACTTCAGGAATTTTTTAAGTTTTAACCGTAATTATCTTGATGAAGTAGGTTCTGAAGATTCATTCGGGAGAACGATTTGGTCGCTTGGTTATTTAATAAGTGCAGCACCAAACAATTCATACCGCGAATTTGGCCGCGAATTGTTTTCGCATTCAATTCCACACTTTAAAGAATTAAAGTATCTCCGTGGAAGGGCAAATACAATTATTGGTCTTTCCTATTTCTTATGCGAGTTCATCCGGGTGATGAGGTGATTGTTAAAGAAATTAATATGTTAGCCAACTCGTTGGTAACCTCATACCAGGAAAACAAAGACGGCGATTGGCATTGGTTCGAGGATATTTTAACTTACGATAATGCAATATTACCACTTGCTTTGCTTCATCATTATGAAGTTACCGGTAATGCTACCTCTTATAAAATAGCCATGGAGAGCATTGCATTTTTAAATAGTTTTTCTTTTGAAAATGGTTACTTAAATCCTGTTGGCAATGCAGGTTGGATGAAAAAACACGAGAAAAATCCTATTTACGATCAGCAGGCAATAGAAACGATGGCCATGGTATTATTGTATGCCAAAGTTTTCGAAATTACGAAGGATAATCAGTATCTGAATTTAATGCATATCAGTTATGAATGGTTCCTTGGTAAAAATAGTCTGCATATTCCTTTGTACGACTTTGAAACCCATGGTTGTGCCGATGGGTTACAATTTAACAGTGTAAATAGAAACCAAGGTGCAGAAAGTACGTTGGCGTATTTTATCTCCCACCTTGCTATTTTAAAGGCTGCAGAAGCTGAATATGAAACTTTATCTTCCCCCTTAGTGGAAGCGGATAAATGTAGTTAAGAATTAATTTGTCTTGGAAATATTAAGGCTGGTTCAGAAATGAACCAGCCTTTTTTTGCGTTGTTATTGAGTGAGGTAAGATTTTATGCTATTCGTCACCCTGAATTTATTTCGGTGACTAAACTTAATTGCATTAGATGCTGAAATAAATTCAGCAGGACGACTTACTATATATAACACACGTCACCCTTAATTTATATCAGTGCGTTAACTTTAATTGCATTAGATGCTGAAATAAATTCAGCAAGACGACTCGATAAGTTCAACGCGGAGATTTTATACTCCGCGTTATCCTGAATTTATTTCAGGGACTAAACTTAATTGCATTAGATGCTGAAATAAATTCAGCAGGACGATTCGATACGTTCAACGCGGAGATTTTATACTATTCGTTAAAACACGAATGATTATTTATTATCCAATAACCTATCTAACAGCAATTCCAAATTAACAGTTGCGAATGAAGAACTATAATCAGATAGGCCGTAAGGAATAATCAATTCGCCATTGCTGATGATTGATCCGCAGGAGTAAACCACGTTTGGTACATAACCTTCGCGTTCTTCGTTATTTGGCATAATTAGTGGCTCTTTTAAGTGACCGATCTCTTTGCTTGGGTCGTCGAGATCTAATAAACTCACGCCAATACAATATTTGCGCATAGGCCCCACACCATGTGTAATTACTAGCCAGCCTTTATCGGTTTCTATTGGTGATCCGCAATTGCCAATCTGCACGAGTTCCCAATCATATCGTGGTTGTTTAAGTAAGATGGGATTTTCCCAAACGTTCACTTTGTCAGAGAACATGAGGTAATTGTTCCAGCCATCAATTCTGCTCATCATAACGTATTTGCCATTAATTTTCCGCGGAAACAAAGCCAGGTTCTTATTCTGAGCGCCATCGCCATAAAGTGGAATAACTTTAAATTCGTAAAAATCTTCGGTTTGTACCAGTTTCGGTATAATTAATGAACCATCAAATGCAGTATATGTGGCATAATACAATATTTTGCCATCATCTTTTATGAATTTCACGAAGCGGGCATCCTCAATCCCTTTACGTTCAAATTCTGAAATCGGGAAAATTACGCGGTCAGAAATATCAGTATCTTTAGAAAAAGTGATCGTATGGTAAGTATCAGATAACCAAAGCACTTTATCATATTCAATTAAACGTGCGGGATTTTCTTTATTCAGTACTTTGGAATCTTTAATGATATTACTCAAACTTGTATATTCAAATTTGTCATCCAGTTTCGACTCAATTTCTTCCAGTACTGAGGTATCAATCTGTGCGTAGGCAGCTTTTTTTAAAAATAGTTTCTTTACGTAAATGGCATTCTTAACTACCTCTGCCTCATCTACATAATTGCCTACAGGTAAAACCTGGATGTTGTTGTTTTTATCAATAAGTGCCCGCCTGAAAACGATTGATGAAATATGGCCCTCGCCTACCGCCCTAAAGCTAATAATTACACGTTTTTCTCCCTCAACAAGGTCAGTCTGGTCTGGATCATCAACGATACTTGGATTAAAAAATGCTGCTGATTCTATTGAATATTCGTGAGTAAAATAGGCACCGATAAGTAAACGTGTATATTCGTCGAGGTCTTCAAATTCGGTTCCAAGGGCAATAAACTGTTTTTTTAATTTTTTGCAGTGGCGGGTTAGTATTTTGGTAATATTTCTATGCCGTTTAGAATATTCTTGTAAGATGGGTGATATCAGTGAAAATACTTTGTCATCAGAAAACTCTAAAACCTTTTTTATTACTTCTAATGCGCGCTCCTCCCCGTTAAAAAAAAAACGGGCAATAACTCTTTTCGTATCTGGGTTTACCTTAACAGGTTTACGTTCTATATATAATCTCATTATTTAAGTTATTTGGGTGATAATTTTAACGCTTATCCTCAATCGCCTACAGAATATTATTTAACGGAATTTACGGTTGAATTGTTTATATTATTTACTTATTAATCATAATCTTTACCTTTAGTGTTTCATTGCCACCGAATAAATATATAGTAAATGCAGATTAAAAAAGCCGAACCGATTAAGCATACAGATAAAGATATGCTTTTTGCCAAATTAGCATCCTACGAAATTCTCAATACCCCAGCTGAAAGTGCTTTTGATCGGATAACACAGCTTGCTGCTCAAATATTTGATGTGGCGCATTCCAGGAATAGGCTTTATGGCAGGAAGAACAGATGTTTGTGAAATCACAATACGGTTTACCTGCAAACCATGACGTCCGCTTTTTGCGATTCATCGCCAATTGTAACCGCAGATGGCTATGCTATCGGGTTAATATATGTGGCATCCGATTCGGCCCAAAATGCTGATGAGAAACAGTTGGAGATGTTAGGTACTTTGGCCGATATGGTAATGGAGAAGCTTGAATCCAGAATCGCAATCAGAAAAAAACGTTCAGGGCTTATGATGACCGCCTGCATGTATTGGTTCATGATCTTAAAAACCCTATGACTACAATTTCATTACAATCGGAACTGCTGGGAAGAATACCTGGTATTGATGAGCTGCGCAGCGGTGGTTGCAGGTAAAATCAATATGCAATCGAAGCGGATGATTGATAATTTAAATGGAATTTTAAAGCAATGCACGTAAAGAAAGTCATTCTTTTAAACCGCAAAAAGCAAAGGTAGATTTAAAAGCAATTATCGAACAGGCAGTTGATGATCTGAGTTTAAAACTCAACCATAAAAACCAGAAAGTATTGATCGGTATTGAAAATTCTTTTTGGAAGCTTTTGCAGATGCTGATAAAGTAAAAGTTGTTTTCGAGCATATTATCGATAATGCAATTAAATTTTCGCCTCAGGGGACTGAAATTGTTATTTCTTATCAAATCCATGAAAATGAAATAACCATTGCGATAAAAGATAGTGGTGTGGGTTTAACGGAAGAAGATCTTGATAAAATTTTCTTAAAATTTGCGCCATTGAGTGCTAAAGCTGACCAATAATGAAAATAATTACGGCTTACGGATTGATTGCCGTAAATGCGATAATTGATATACATAAAGGAAAACTGTGGGCAGAAAGTAGTGGAAAAGACTTAGGCACTACTTTTTATGTTACATTACCCATTAAATAACTTTAAATCAGATAAATCACTGAGTTTCATTTCTTCAAGTAATATTCTTTTTGGGATGTCCTTTTCATGGTACGACCACTTTATCAGCCTGATCATACCAGATTCGATCTCATTTTCCGGTAATATCTCCATCGTTAAAACAACAACAGCCGCTGTTAAAGTAGCTGGGCTGGTATTTCCCTAAAATGTGGTGCTTTATCGCCTTCTTTAATGCGTTTATGAAGTTCTTCTTCCAAAAAACTCGAGATCTTTTAACGTTTTTTCTCTTTTTGAGCCCGATCTAATTTTACATAAATCCGCTCCAGGTGCGTTAAAGATGCAAATACTGGCTGGTGGGTATGTCCGGTAATCAATGCCATGTTCTCCTGTTCAGCAATCCAGCTATACATCATGGTATTGTGCACCGTTTTAAGCTGATTATCGTAAGCAGGTGTATTTGGATTAATTTGTAAGTAGGCTTGCAATGGTGCCCAAATGGTACTTACAAACCATTTACTAAACCAATTGCCATCGCTTTGCAAATCACCCTGATGACCGTGTGTGAGGAAAATATCCAGTATGTTTTCTCCAATTTGCGCCCGGAGGATTGCGCCTTCATAAATGCGGATTTTTTTTCCATAAATTCTGTTCAGGTTAAATCCTGCCAGTGGATCATTGTCCCAATATAAATCGTGATTGCCGAATATTTTTGTGAAACGGTTTTTATTAATAAATAATTTTTCTGCTTCAAAAAAGTATCTTTATTGTGTTTGATTACCGATTCCATTAGATTTTCCCAAAGCTCTTCACTATCACCAAGGTTTATATAATGGAAATCCTTTTCGTTGTAATATTGGAGTGCTTTTAAGTAATTTTTTTCTGATAATGAAAGTTGTCTAGCATAATCACGGTACCTTCGTGTTGGTCGGACAAAATGATAAATTTATCTTCACTGGTGATTTCAAAAATAAGTCCTCGTTTACCAGGGTCCTGATTAATGGTTTTGTATAATTTGCTTAGGGCTTCATGAATACGTTTGCGATCTGGTCTTGAACCAAATCTATTCGACATGCGGATGATCCAGGCACTCAGTAAACGTTGTAAGAGTTTTCGCATGCATATTTTGGGGAACTCGCTTTAATATTATGTTGTGTTTCAAAGTAACAAAAAATATTGTTA
The DNA here is from genome assembly GCF_979252805.1 of Pedobacter sp. AC402. Classification (NCBI taxonomy): domain Bacteria; kingdom Pseudomonadati; phylum Bacteroidota; class Sphingobacteriia; order Sphingobacteriales; family Sphingobacteriaceae; genus Pedobacter; species Pedobacter sp. AC402. The sequence goes on from NZ_CEEDAI010000005.1 coordinate 116,935, forward strand.
ATCGTTTTCTTTTATTTCATTGTAACTGTGGTTCCAAAAGATAATCACGGCAGTAAACGAAAAGAACTTGTAGGGTAAAAATCTTTTCAAAGATTAGCAATCATTTTATAATATTCTGTTGACACAACTAAAACATTTTCTGTAATAGAGAATTAGCTGATTAAAATTCTAAATAAATAAAAAATATTTTACTAAATTTGTTAGTATTGAAAAGATCAGGAAGTGCAGATTTACCCTTACACTATGGCCATGTACCACCATGGCTGGTCTCAACGCATGGCTACACTCGGCCTGGCCATTACTGAAGCGATATTGTTAGAGTCTGGCAAGGCAGAAGTTATCCGCCGTTTAAGCAGTCCGTTTTGGTTTCAAAGCCTCGGAGCTGTTATGGGTATGGATTGGCATTCATCTGGCATTACCACATCGGTAATGGGTGCTTTAAAAAAATCAATCAATCCGTTATCTAAAGAATTGGGCATCTATATTTGTGGTGGCAAAGGGAAATACAGCAGGGAAACGCCAAATGAGCTTTTAAAGATAGCCGATAAAACTGGTTTAAATGGAACAGAATTGGTGCGGGCGAGCAAACTGAGTGCTAAGGTAGATGAAGCGGTGAATGCGAAAAACGCGAAAGCGTTTCACGATAAATGCGAAAACCAGTGGTGTTAGCGAGGTAGACCTGGTTAATATCGGTTCGACAACTGAACGAAGTAGGCTAACATAAACA